>CAVIJT010000001.1:0-332459 GCA_963643465.1 Lachnospiraceae bacterium
CCCCAAGCGACTTGTTTAGTATATCATTCCGATTTTGGAATGTCAACACTTTTTTACAAAAAAATTTATTTTATTTTTTTTGCATTTTGTTGTTGACATTTTAATTATGTCTGTATATAATATTACTTGTCTGTGAGACACACGCGGATGTGGCGGAATGGCAGACGCATCAGACTCAAAATCTGACGGGGGTGACCTCGTGAGGGTTCAAGTCCCTCCATCCGCATAAGAAAAGGAACCTTGTAAAAGGTTCCTTTTTTATTTATTAAATATTATTTCTATTCTTTTTCATCTACTTCTTTTACTTCGTATTTTTCCTGAAACAATTTATTCAACCAATCTACAATCTCTTGCTTTCCTTCTTCTGAAAAAGTAAACTCTTTTTTATCCATCTCCTCTTTAGGCGTAGCTTCATAATTATATGGTTCTTTCCATACATGAACTAAAAATATAGCCTCCTCTTCTTTTTTTATCTTTTCTATTCTATATCGCATTCCTTTTAAGCTACCAGTAAAAATTCCTTTATAATTATAAAACTCTAATGAAAGTATTTTACTATTCTCTATCATCACAAACATCTCCTCTTTATAATATAGTAAAACTTCTTATTAAAAGAATACCATTTTACATTCTTCTCATCAAGTTTCTTTCCTATTTTGACTTTTCCATTGTCTGTTAGTATAATAAAAACGTTGTAGCAAAACAAAATAAGTTACTAATACAACACATACTTTAAATTAATATCAAAGGAAGGAAGTTATCTTATGGCACAAAATCCAATTGTAACCATTGAACTTGCAGCTGGAGGAACAATTAAAGCGGAATTATATCCAGAAATTGCTCCAAACACTGTTAATAATTTTATTTCTTTAGTAAAAAAAGGATTCTATGATGGTTTAATTTTCCATCGTGTAATTCCTACTTTTATGATTCAAGGCGGTTGCCCTGAAGGCACCGGTATGGGTGGTCCTGGATATTCTATTAAAGGTGAATTTTCAAATAATGGTTTTAAAAATGACCTTAAACACACCGAAGGTGTACTTTCCATGGCACGTTCTATGATGCCAAACTCTGCCGGTTCTCAATTCTTTATTATGCACAAAACTTCACCTCATTTAGATGGTGAGTACGCTGCTTTTGGTAAAGTAATCGATGGAATGGATTGTGTAAACACAATTGCTGAAACACAAACCGATTATTCTGATAAACCAATTGAGGATCAAGTAATCAAATCAATGACTGTAGATACTTTTGGCATCGATTATCCAGAACCAGAAAAATGCTAGACATTAATTGTCTAAGATTCTAAATACCAAATATTTTAAAAAGCAGACACCCAAATGCGTGTCTGCTTTTTTCTATGAAAACACTTTTTTTAAATTACTTACTTCCTTTTTGGTTTTTGAAGATACCATATTATCATATCTAAAAAATACAAAACCTTTTACTTTTTTCTGCTTTCTAGCCGTAGTTACTTGTCTCTTTAAAATATTTTTGCCACTACTCCATCCTATATCTCCGATTGCTTGTGCCTCAGATTTTGAAATACCGGCACGATAAGCTGCCAACCCTATATACAAATCTACATTAGCATTCTTTTTTATAGAACACCATCTTTTTACAGTAGCTGTATATGGACAAATTTTATTAGAAAAAGACCAATAGATTTGTGGACAAATATAATCTATATATCCTGACTTTGACATCCATTTTTTCACATCACAATAATATCTGTCGCTTCCGTATAGATTATTGATATTTCCAGCAGGACTTACTCCAAATACAACTTTTGAATCAATTTTCTTAATTGCATCATATACTTGTGATAATAGCAAGTCCACATTCTTTCTTCTCCACTGCACAATTTCTAATGCAGTCTTACCATTTTTTCTACAATTCTTCTTATAAGCCTTATATTCTAAAGCATCAAAATTATTCTTATAGTTACTTCCTAATGTTGGATAAAAATAGTCATCCATATGAATTCCATCCACATCATAATTACTTACCAATTCTTCTACGCCATTTACAATCAACTCTCTTACACTAGCCTTTGCTGGATTGTAATACATCGCACCTCCAAAACTAAGCACCCTACGTTTGGTTGAAGAATCTTTTGATTTTTTCCATTTTACAGCAGGGTTTGATGAAGATAAAGAACTCCATTTTGTATCACTAAGTGTAACACGATATGGGTTAATCCAAGCATGTATCTCTAAGTTTCTAGCATGTGCGGCTTTCACCATATATGCTAACGGATCATATCCCGGATTACGTCCCTGCTTGCCAGATGCTACTGCTGACCACGGAAAATACTCCGAATCATACATAGCATCTCCAAAAGGTCTAACCTGCACAATTACCGTATTCATTTTCATTTTTACGCAATTGTCAAACATTTTATTTATATATTTTTGAAATTTCTTTTCATCCATCTTAGAAACACCTGCGGATGCAAAATCTAAATAAGATATCCATATAGCACGCAGCTCTTGTGTATCACTAGCAGATGCAGCTTGAACTACACTCTCTGATACTTGTGTGTCGGAACTCGTCAATGCGCTTAAATACTCAGGCCCCTTCCAAACTCCAATTAACATAGTTAAAATTAGTCCTATGCAAACTATACTTTGCCACTTACTTGTTGTTTTCATTTTTTCCCCTTTTTCTCTACCTTATTTGTAAAACTTTTATCTTCCCGTTGGATAGGAAGAAAATATCGACTCTGTAGTTTGATATATACTTTCTGCTGCTGCTTTTTGATAAGAACTATCTATTAATTTAGCCCTATCACCACTATTAGAGATAAAACCTAACTCTATTAACACTGCTGGCACTGTGTTTTTATAAATTACTGTGTAATTTGCAGATTTCACTCCTCTGCTGGTTAGTCCCATCACATCAACTAAATTAGACTGGAACATACCTGCCATAATTTTACTTGTCAATCCATTACTCTGCGTCTTATTATTATTCGTTGAATAATATACTTCTGTTCCAGTAGCCGCAGTATTCGTTGCAGAATTCATATGAAGACTGATAAATAAATCAGCTCCTACCTTACTTGCAAATGCTGCTCTATCACTTAATGTAACAAACGTATCATCATACCTAGACCAATATGCTTTCACATTTGATGTATCACTATCAAAATATGTTTTTGCATATGTATACAAGATCGAATATGTAATATTCTTTTCCTGATAACCGCCTCCCATTGCTCCAGGGTCAGTTCCACCATGTCCGCAGTCAAGCACTACAATATTTTTAAATATGTCTTTCGGATCTCCAACCTCAATCCACGCAAGCCCTTCTTCTATATGTACTTTATAACCTTGCAATTTTGTAGTATTAAATAGCAATCTTGTTTTTCCTGCAGAAGTCAATGTCACAGTATAACTACTAATTGTACTTCCACTTACTGCAATTGGATTATTTTCAAAATATGAAACATAATCTCCAGAAATAAGAACCGCAAATTGATTTTTATAATAGTAATCAACATGTTTTATGTCTGCACTGGTTACCTCATTTGGCAAAGTAAAAGAAATTGCCGCACCCGATACTGTATCTACGTTGCTACCCTCAGAAGGAATTTCACTTTCCTGTACCTTTGTTGTAATTTGGCTTGTCTTTGTATTATTATTCCAATTATAATTGTATCCCAAACTATTAGCCGTAAAACGTCCCGGTACCATTAAGTAATATTTGCCAGTTGCTCGATTTTTCACTCTTACAGCTTGTGTTGTTATCTCAGTTTCTACTCCATTCACAACTGCAATATTTGTTCCTAAATAAAATACTATTGTATTTTCATCTTTCTCAACCGTAATGGTCTTTTCTGTACTGTCATAGACACAGCTTCCGTCAATAGCGGAGCCAAATACTTTCTTTCCATTCAAATACGCAGTTCCGTCTATAACAATACCAGGCATTTTTCCCAAGTTTACATTTTTTCCATCTACAGAAGCCTTTGCCTGCGTCCCTGTATATTTCGACCAAGAACCATTCATATACAGTTCCATCCAATTTCGTGTCATGACACCCGCTTTCTTTGTGCCACTCCATATATAAGTATACCCTAAATTCTCTGCAACAAAACGAACTGGAACCATTATTCTTGTAACGCCAGCCTTTACAAATTTAACCTTTTGCATTGGAACACTCATTTTTTTCTTCTTGCCATTCACATAAGCATTTTTACTATTTAAGGTCATCACAATTGTTTGATCAAATTTAGTAATAGTCAATTTCTTTGTACTACTATCATACTTACAAGTTGCATTTAATCCCGTTTTAAAAATATCTTTATAATATCCCATAGAAGTATCTTTAATTATAATTCCAGGTGTATTATTTAAATTTATATTCTTTCCATCTAATGTAAACGCAACTTGTGACTTTGTATATGTTATACTTTTTCCTCCATATACAAGTTTTAATGAAGTTGCAGCCTGGACAGTCACCTTAGGTAAAACCAAAGTGATTACCAACAAAAGTAACACTATTGTCCTCAATCTTCGTTGACAAGTATCTCTTTTCATATCATTCACCTCTCTGTATATCATAAGTATATAGATGGTAAAACTCGCTTTTTCAAAAAAATTTCATTTCTGCCATCTATATTATATCACATATACTATCTTATTATATAAAAATGACGAATTCGTGTCAACAAAGCCACAAAAAAACAACATTTCTTACAAAAACCACAAAAAGCATTGTATATTGTAATTTGTGCCATTTACTATTACTGATAACTTTTCTCCGTTTCCATTGTCACATAATGGGGAATTAATAAATAAGAACCTTCTTTTATCAAGTCATCTGAAAGCCCATTCGTTCTTTTAATTTCAGAAATTAGTGCCTCCACATCTTCATATTCTATAGAGTAATACTGACAGGCATAATCCCACAAAGTGTCATCCTGTTGTACTAAAATACGTGTAATAATCTTTTCTCTCTGCTGCATATCAACAGAAGATGCAGTTATTCTATCGGAAGCTATAGGCGAAATCTTGATTACCCCAAACAGCATTATTCCAAAAAACAAGCACATAAAAACAAGTAAATCCTTCTTTGATAACCTATACTCTTTTATCTGATATCTCATATGCCTTCCTCCTATCATCATTTTGAACTCTAGCTCATAAGAAATACGCCTTTCAAGTTTCTCAAATTATCACAGGGCGAAGCAAATCTTCATATAAGCACTGGCTCTTTCTTACGATTGATGCAAACATAACTCCTTCCAAGCAAACATTTGTTCGTTTCTAATTATAAGAACAAACGTTCTTTTTGTCAAGTATTTTCAAACAAGCGTTTGCGAACATCCGTTTGACAAACATTTGTTTATTTGCTATACTATTTTTAAATAGATATATAATGGAGGGATTCCTATGAGTTACGGAAAAATCACTACCAAACAACAGGAAATATTAGATTACATTAAATCTCAAATATTGAACAAAGGCTATCCACCAGCCGTAAGAGAAATTTGCGAGGCGGTTCATTTAAAATCAACCTCCTCTGTACATTCTCACTTAGAATCTTTAGAAAAAAATGGATACATCCGACGAGATCCGACCAAGCCAAGAGCAATCGAAATTGTAGATGATAGTTTTAATCTCTCCAGAAGAGAGATTGTGAATGTCCCTGTAATTGGAACAGTGACAGCAGGACAACCAATTTTTGCAGCAGAGAACATTGAAGGATATTTTCCTCTATTATCAGAAGATATGCCAAGAGGTGAAACCTTTATGTTGAAAGTAAAGGGCGAAAGTATGATAAATGCCGGTATTTTTGACGGTGATCAAATTATTGTAAAGCGCCAGCCAACAGCAGAAAACGGCGATATTATTGTTGCTTTGATTGATGATTCTGCAACTGTGAAAACATATTATAAAGAAGATGGATATTTCCGTCTTCAACCAGAAAATGATACCATGGACCCAATTCTTGTTTCTGATCTTACTGTTCTTGGTAAAGTGATTGGTCTATATCGTCGTTATATATAATTATACGTGCAAAAACCCCTTGAGAACAGTTTCTCAAGGGGTTCTTTTATACGAGGAAATTACAAACAATCATACTAAGTAATCCACACAGTAATATTATTACAATTTCCGGTATTTTCTTTATTCGTTTCAACAAAGCTACCACTACAATTAACAAAACAGTAAGTAACAATGTCCCTAGCAATTGTACGTTACACTCTAACATAATTTGCTGAATCTGGTAAAATAACCCCAGTCCGGTACTTATCAATAAGCCACCAACAATTGGTTTGATACATTTACCAAGTAATTCAAAAATTGTCATCTTTTCAAACATCTCATACACATACATTACGGCACATACTACTGCTCCAGATGCGGAAAGTGCTATTGCAAAACCTGCAACGGCTACCAATATCCCAATCAATATACTGCCAGTTGTATTTAATCCTTGATAATAACCCACACCTGCCAGCATTTTCGTAAGAATAGATCCTGGCATTGCATTTACAACAGGAAGCAATTGAGAATATAATTGAGAACTATAAATCTCATTCTCTTCAAACAGTGACGCTGCCACTGTAAGATATGCCTCTCCACCACCAAATGACATAATGGAAGAAGCATAGCCTTTTGCCAAATAGGTCAATGCTCCTACACTACAAAAAACAGCGGGAATGCAACATATAACCATAAAACCAAATAGCCCAAGTTCTTCTTTTATCACACTACTCAATTTTTTTCTTGTATGTATTTTTTCCCCACGAAAACTCTCTCTAATTCCATGAATAGAAATGAAGAGCATCAACGCATAGATTACCCATAGCACAATTTTGCTATCAATTACTTTTGCTTTTCCTACACATAAGACATATATCAATGTAATAATCGAATCCAACATAAAGCGTGGTTTCGTCATTTTTTTTCCAGTAGAAAATATAATAAAAAAGGATAAGAGCAATACATTAACGGTACTAATATCAAAAATAGGCGTTCGCTCTATACCTAAAATATGATATATTTCTTTTCCACAAGTAAAAAAACATACGACTAAAATAACCGCCAACCGCTTTAATTTCATATCTACTAAAACAAAACTATCAATAACTCGCTTGTTATATATAAAAAGCAAATATAAAATGAATGCCGATATTCCCACAGAAATAAACTGTACCTGCGTAATAGCGGATGCACTAAATTTGGAAAATGCAACAATAATCAACAAAGTTGCAAGTACCCCCGGCAATGCAATCGCTATAGGTGCCAGCAACATTCCCGGAATGCCAGCCACCGTTTTTCCTAATGCAACCGCTATTTCAACTGGAAGCGCTCCCGGTGTAATATTGGCTGCAACTATAAATTTATTATATTCTTTCTGAGAAACCAGTTTTTGCTCTTTTACTACTTCTTTTTCTATTACTGGAACTAAAGCATTTCCGCCGCCAAAGCCAATACATCCCACTTTCAACATGGAAATAAGTAATTTTCCTAATTTTTTCATCGGTTGTCCTCCTAAAGTGTGTCCTCTCACCGCTATTATATTAGAAACACTTATTTTTCCAAATCAGCCTCTGTAAGTTCTTTTCCATCTTTCCAAATACGTTCTAAATCATAAAACAATCTATCTTCTTTTGAAAAAACATGTACGATAATATCGCCGTAATCCATTAAAACCCAATTGCTGTTACGTACACCTTCAATTCTTTTTGGTTCGAAACCAGCTTTGGACATCTGCTCTTCTACATTATCTACTAATGCTGAAATCTGCGAAGGATTATTTCCATCTCCAATCACAAAATAATCTGCAAAACTTGCAACTTCTGTAATCTGAATTACTCTTACATCTTCGCCCTTCTTATCCGTTAATGCTTTATATGCAATCGTAGCCATTTGCTTTGCCTTTTCTAATTCTTTTGACATATCCATTCTCCTCCTATATCCCAACTGTTCGTAAACCGAAACAGTCCTTACATTTATCTGCCCAATGATGGACAAGCTAACTTATTACTTTTTTTCTATAATACTCATACGCGCTTTGTGTAGTTTCATCAATGTTTTCCATTCCATCCTGTCTGCGCAAATATTCCAGTGTATTTTTCAAAATCTGATACATTGCCATATCTAAATTTTCAAAAGCCAGTGTACGACACTGTGGCAATCCATCTAACATTCTTCGATTTGGCTCAATATAATCGGCAATAAATATAATCTTTTCCAATACTGTCATGTCAGGTTTTCCTGTTGTATGGAACCGGATGGCATTTAATATTTCTTCTTCACTGACTCCATATTCGTGTTCCGCAAGATAAGCCCCCACTTTTGCATGTAATAAATGTGGTGTCTTTCTTTCTGCTTTGGAAATCTCCAAATTATACTTGGTTGCCAACGCAAGCAATTCTTCTTCTGAATATCCTTTTGCACAATCATGCAAAAGACCTGCCATCTGCGCTTTTTCTATGGAACACCCATGGCACATTGCCAATGCGGCTGCAGTATAGCGAACTCCCAATGTATGGGTATATCTTTTCTTTTTTAACACATCCTGTAACTTTCTTTCTATGTGTAAAAACTCTTCCATGCTTTATCCTCTCCAAACCTACAAGTACAATCCCTGTCTTTGTATATAATCTTCCACAGATTTTGGAAGCATCGTGCTTACGGATTTCCCCGCTTTCAACCTTGCTCGTATATCGCTGGAAGAAATATCTATATTGGGCATATTCAAAAAAGAAAACTCCGTTCCATATTGCACCGTCAATTCTCCTGCCACATTGCGCAAATCCTGCATGTTTGCATGATTTCTCGTTGCCACAATAAATTTTGTAATTTCTAACAATTCTTCTACTCGATACCATTCCTTCAAATCTAAAAGCGAATCTGCACCAATTAGAAAATAATAGTCATTTTCCTTATGCTCCTGTTGCAATTGTTTCATGGTATCTATGGTATAGGTATTTCCCGGCCTGTCCATCTCCATGGTACTAAGGGAAAAATAAGGTTTCTCCTTAATCGCCAAGTGAACCATCTCTGTTCGGTCTTTATCAGATGCAATCCAAATCCCTGCTTTATAGGACGGTTTTCCTGAAGGTATAAATACCACTTCATCTAACTTGTGCTCTCTATACGCATGTTCTGCCAATGCTAAATGTCCCTTATGTATAGGATTAAAGGTTCCTCCCATTATACCAATTTTCTTTGCCATTCATAAATCCGCCTTTTAATTTGTTTTTTTGATTTTTGGTAACTCAATCTTATTCTTTTTTTTCGGATCAGTAGAAGGTTTATACAGTACAATTTTCTTTCCAATTACCTGTACGACCTGAGAGCGTGTACGTTCTGCAACAACCTGAGCGATTTCCTTTGGATCATCTGCACAATTTTTTAACACGCTGACCTTTATTAATTCTCTCGCATCTAACGCCTGACGAATTCCTTCGATAATTTCTGTTGTAAGACTTGCCTTTCCAACCTGATAAATCGGATCTATGTTCATTGCAAGCGATTTTAAATATGCTCTCTGTTTGCTTGTCATCTTTTTTCCTCCTAAACTTCTTATAACACGCACGTTTACATATTATAACATTTGCCCCATTTTTTTTCAAGTTAAGGATTGCAACGTTTACAGCTTTCGTAGCCCATATCTAAAACCTCCTGTTTACTACCACTGTATTCTAATTTATTATCCTTTGAAATATCTTTTACACTACTGCAATCTTTTTTATGAAACTTCTTTGTATTTGTATTCAAAATGTAACATTCAGTCTCTGCACTACTCTTCTCTGTAGTTTTCTGCGTTTCTTTTTCTGTCTGCTTTCCAGAGGACACTATAATAGAAGAATCTTCCCAGCTCTCTCCAGCTGCATAATCAATTCCTATTCCCGGCTGTACATTATAAACAAATACATGGAAGGACACGCCCTTTCCTTGGTCTTCTACAGAATATGCCTCCATTTCTACTCCATCTGCTATTAGATTATCCCCAGAAAAAACGGGTGTTATACGATATAACACATGATGATTGGTCTCCTGCACATAATCTGCCACTTGATTTTCAAAAGGTAACATTCCTTCTACATTCATATATCTGGTACCGGTAATCAAATTTTTTTCGTTGGCATTTTCGCCTGCCAGTTGATATCCAATCAAATGGCATCTATTATATAAATATTTCCCATCGACGCTGTTATATTTTACAGTATGCCACCCTGATGGTTTTATCATTCCAATTTGCCCTCTATCCTCTTTCGGCATTAATTCCTGACAAATATTTGCATATGCAACCCCACATCTTCCCAAATCATCTAACGGACTATAGGATTCAAATGGCTCTAATGTATACTCTTCTTCTGAAAAATTAGGCTGATTTCCATATAACTCTATGTAACAGTTTCCCTTATATAAATCAATGTCATCAAGGGTAATATTTTCATTCGTTTGCTGTTTTTGCGAAGAAACATACCCCTTATCCACACTTCCAGAATCTGTTATTTCCCCAGCACTACATCCATACAACAGACAAATTAAGACAATCAGTATCACTGAAATTCTATTTCTGAATGTTCTCATTTCCTTCTCCCCTCCTATGCACTTTTACATTATCCTTGTAAAAGTAATCCTCCCCACTGTTATTAAGAATCTCGAAACACTTGCATCATCTCATGGGTCAGGCTTAAATGTTCCTCATAAATTGGCACCTGAGATTTATGCACCCATCTAGCCAAGGAAAGTTCTTCCTTATCCATGACAATATCCGTATCGCCATCCACTTCACAAAAAAATCCAAGCAATAAATTGCTGTCAAATCCCCAAGGCTGAGACTTATAGTATTGAATATTTTTCACCTGCAATCCGACTTCTTCCATAACTTCTCTTTTTACGGTTTCTTCTATAGTCTCGCCAATTTCCGTAAAACCTGCCACTAGCGCATATTTTTTATAGGTACGATTTGCATACTGTGTTAAAAGAATGTGCTCCTTATGTGTGACTGCCACAATTACAGCCGGAGCAATCTTTGGATAAATACGATTGCCACAATGGGGGCAAAAGAGCATTCTCTCTCTTGTGTCTCGAACAGTCTCACTTCCACAACGACCACAGAAATGGTTATCTTTATACCATACATACAAATGCCATGCTGTTGCTGCTGCTAAAACATATTCTTTTGGCCTGCATCCTCTCACTTGATGCAGGGATACCAATTCCCCATCCTTTTGATTCCATTCTGTTGCTTCTGCCAAAAAATAATTTGTCTCATCTACCCGAAAAAGGTAAATAGGAGAGTTTTGTTGCAAACTCTCCCTTACCTCCTCATAGCGTGGAAAACAAATTTCTTTCTCCTGCTTCTTTATCCATAATTGATTTTTATAAAAGACTAACACAAAATCTCTATCACCGATGGTTTTCTCTTGATACTCATTATATAATTTTTTTGGTGCAATGTCCTGTATCAATCTTTTCACTTCCTATCTTTTGTCTTTTAATAATATAATGCTGCAGTAGCTGCAAGAACTTGTCTGTTCTGACTCCACACACTGGAAAATTGAGACTGTGGAAGTGGACATGACACACTTCCTATCTCAATGGTAACTGTAGGTAGTTTCTTCTTAATCGCAATCCAATCTCCATACCCAGCAGATTGATACTTACTATAAAAAAGTACCGGTCTATATCCCGTCTCACTCCGAACTCGATTCATCAGCGCCAATTCTTTACTTCTTGCAGAACCCGTTTGTCCAAAATTCCAATATAAAATTCTTCCCATGGCATGATAGCTAATTACAGCAGTGGTATCTTCCTTATCTGCCAAATCCACTAAAATCTTTGATTCTTTTTCCGAAACCGGACTATTTCCTTTAAATCCGCTGCCACTTGCAGAATGAATACTGGTTGCAAGTATATCCCAACGAGCATCAAAGTTTCGATTCAAATCCACACCTCTTGCATTTGCTTTCCAAGTTCTGTAATAGGATTGTCTCCCTCTTCCAAATACTTTGCATATATTTTTCAGTTTGCTTCGAAGGGACGTATCACGAATGGCTCTTGCTCCATATTGACTGATTGTCACACCATCCGGATTTGACATTGGCACAATACGCACACATACATGATCAAACAATTCACTATAATATTTTCCTTTATACATACCAGTATAATAATTGGCACAATAAAATTCCACCTGTTTCATAACAAGCTGCGTTGTCATATATTCTCTGGCATGTATAGATGCCTGCACAACGACTACTTTTTCTGCATCAGGATTTCCTAAAGTAAGTTGATAAATATTTCGATTATCCCAACTTTTTCCTAAAGATTTGTACGAAAGCATTTCTCCATATTTTTTGCTTAATGCCTTAATATCTGCCTTCATTTCATTGTAGGTATATTTTTGATGATTTGTACTTACGATATTTAGTCCAGACTCTTTATAATTGGTGCCGGTTTTTCGTTTTTTAACGGTTACTTTTATCTCTTCCTTCAGATTACTACCATCTGTAGTTTCTACCGTTATGGTCGTGCTTCCAACTTTCTTTCCTGTAATTTTTCCTTGTTGATTGACTACAGCAATACTTTTGTCTGCTGAAGACCAAACAAGATCTTTTATGCTGGCATTTTTAGGAGTTATTGTTACGTCAATGGTACGAGACTGTTTTTTTGCCAACGTAATTTGATTATCACTGAGATAATTTATTTTTAATTTTGAAACTTCGATACCTACTTTCACATCAATAGAAAGACTCGTCCCATTATCCAACGAAATTAACACAGTGGTATTTCCATATTCCAAAGCCTGTATCACACCTTCATCATCCACTTTTACAATTCCCGGACCAGAAACTGTGTACAAAACGCGATCTGTTGCATTGGCTGGAATCAATGTTGGTTCCACCTGAAAAACATCACCCTTTCCCATTTGAAGCGAGGTCATACTCATAGATAATGCTGTAGATGTGGTTCCAGATACTTGTACTGTTACTTGATCTTCATATGTGGCTCCATTTTGCATAATAGTTGCATGAATAACTGTAGTTCCTTCTATTCCGTTGGATTTAATAGCTCCTGATGTAGTTACTGTAACTAGCTCCTGATCTTCTGGAAGATAGGTAATTACAGCTCCTTCTGCCTTATTCAACCAACGAATTTGCTCTGTAGTTCCTCTGCACATAGTAATCGTTTTCTGTTCCATAAACGGTTCCTGTGGCGGAGTGCTAGTTGGCGTTTCTTCTGGTTTTGCGGTTTCTGTAATACTTTCTTTTTCTTCACTCTCCCCTACATTTTCCTGTATAGTAACTTGCTCTGGATTTTCCTGCGCATATGAAACAATTTGTATTTGTGGCATTAACAAACAAATTGCACAAAATAACGCAATTATTTTTCTCATCTTGTACATAGATTTCCCCTTCTTTTACTTTCTTTTCACCCTTTTTACACAGTATTAGTATACCTTTTTTTTTCATCTATCGCAAGAAAATGACCTTAAATTTAAAAATAATTGAGTTTTTGGCAACATAATAATTGTGCTGCTGCTGATTTTCATTTTACTATTGCTTTTTTTTACAAAATATTTTATAATAAATACAATTTCGATGGAGAGATTGTGCTAGGGCACAACTCTCCTTTTTTTTATTTACGCAAGTCGTGAGGAAAATCGAGTGCTACATAAAGGTTTAACGAGCGCCGCCATAATCTGAGAAACTAGCAAAACGTGTTTCTCATGATTTGCAAATATATTTGTATGCAAGAATACATAGCGAAAGGAGTGCAGTTGCTATGACAACAAATGGTGTTATTCGACGCATCGACCACTTAGGTCGTGTAGTCATTCCAAAGGATTTTCGTAGAGCAAATCAACTTCAAGATGGAGACCCAGTTGAAATTTTCACAAATGCAGATAGCGAAATTGTAATACGAAAATTTGATCCTCATCAAGATTTATCTCATCATATAAAATATCTGGCTGAACAAGTAGAAATTTATAAATATGATCTGGATAAAAACAAAAAGGTACTGGATTTATTTAACCAAATTATCCAAGTATTAGAAAATTAGAAAAGAGACCTGCCAGTCAATGTCAGTACGTTGTAACGAAAGGACATTGACTGCAAGCCTCCTTTTTTATATATTTCTTATGATACTTTACTTAAATCTGCGCAACCATCTAATAAAATTTGTTTCATAAACTGCTGATACTGTCCATTTCTCTCAAAATAGACACGATAACATTTATCCGCTTTCTCCCATTCATCCAATGGAACCGTATCTTCTTCCTCAAAAGGATACAAATCTAAGTATTCTTTCTTCTCTTTTGGGTCAAATCCCTTCTCGATTCGTTCTAATGTAAAGGACCAATCCACATGATTTTGTACATGCACTTTAAAATAACTAACTTCATTCATGCTAAGTTCCCAATATTCTTTCTTAAGATATGGATATACCTCATCCATATAAATAGGCTCTATTCTATCACGCTCTTCCATCTGCTCCATAATTGCATTACAACATAGCGCCGAAAGACCATTTGCCTTATCCAAAAGCACCATTTGACGAAAGGTTCTTGATAACACACTCAGTTCCCAAACAGTCAGTGCCTCTCCTTCTAAAAGCATCTCCACACGATCTCTTAGTTCGCCATCTCTGGCAAATAACTCTCTCATTGGTAAGTTACATCGTTCTATAATCTCATGTTCCTGTGTCTGCATAACTGCCCCTCCATTCTATTGCTCCTATACCTAAACAGTATAAAGGGTTCTGGTTATGATTTCCATTGCTATTATTTTAAGAATTCTTACATTTTAGTTACGATTTTATATCCTTGTACATGATTTGTGAATACAATAGGAAACAAGCACTACTTTTGTCTCATTTGCACCAACTTCAAAGAAATTAAACTCTCTTTAGTAAAACTTCCACCTTTCTATTTGGGAGAGTTGATTTTTTTCCATACAAAGCAGTAACATTCCTTTTTTTACTGCTACCATACTTTCCTCTCCAATAAATTCATTGCTCACTCCAATGGGATATCCATGAAGCATTTTTGCATCTTCAAGCTGATATTTCAAATTTTTCTCTGACACACCAACACTTTCCTCTGACAAAGAAAATACAGACAACATTCCCTGACAGTTTTTAGAAAAGTGAATTTCCCCATCTACCAATAAAAACATTGCCTCTTCTCTATCCATAAGAAATATATGAAGATTAGAAAAAGTAATAAGTGTTTGAAGATTGGAAATGGTATGAGAAATCCGCTCTCCTCCAGTTCCTCCATATATAACCATATATTGATAGCCTCGCTTAGCCATAAGTTGCACAGCATACAATGTATCTGTCTCATCTTTTTCCCGCTGTAAACGTACACATTCTTTTCCTACAGGCTCCGTCTGTACAGAATCAAAATCACCAAGCACTAAATCAGGTTCCAGTCCCATTCTTTTTACCGTATCATATCCACCATCTACCGCTACCAAAAAATCCTGTTCTCTGACTTCTATGGTTTCTTCATAGCAATCTCCTGCTGCTACAATGAAACACACACTATCTTTTATCATTTTTGCATCTCCTTACCAGCAAGATAGTTAATAAACTGCTGTGCAGTTCTTCCTGATATACCACCATGACTAAGTTCCCACTTATTTGCCTCTCTACACAATTCTTCGTCACTCATGGTAATACTGTCATATCGTTTCGCCAATTTGCATACAATCTCAAAATATTCTTTTTGGGATGGTTTGGAATAATTTATAGATACACCAAAACGATTTACAAGGGATAATTTTTCCTGCATGGTATCGGAACGGTGCAATTCATCCTGACTCATATCAGAACGGTCACTCCAGGTCTCACGAATCAAATGTCTTCGATTGGATGTGGCATAAATAAGCACATTATCCGGTTTCGTCTCCAGACCTCCCTCAATAACGGCTTTTAAATACTTATATTCAATTTCAAATTCTTCAAAAGACAAATCATCCATGTAAATAATAAAACGATAATTTCGATTCATGATCTGTGCAATTACAGTGGATAAATCTTTAAACTGATGTTTATATATCTCAATCATACGAAGTCCCTGGCTATAATATTCATTTAAGATAGCCTTAATACTGGTAGATTTACCAGTACCACTGTCACCAAAAAGCAAACAGTTATTTGCTTTTCTTCCTTCTACAAAGTTCTTTGTATTTTCTACTAATTTTTCTTTTTGTAGCTCATATCCTATCAAATCATCCAAACGCACTTCTTCTGTATTGGTAATTGGAATAAGTTCCACCCCTGCATCCTCATGACGAAGACGAAACGCCTTATTTAGTCCAAATTTTCCCACACCGTAAATGCGATAAAAATCTGTAATTATGGTAAATATTTCTTCTTCATCTTTTACCTGTTCCATCTGCTTACTTAACTGCTTTACTTTGTCACTGACGCTTTTATTATATCTTCGTTCTTTTTTCTCTACGGAATGATAATCAAGGATAATAGAGAAACAATTGATTCCAAGTGCCTCTTCCATCTTAGAAAAATCGTAATCAAATAATGCTTTAAAAATACGAAAGTCTCCCTTTGCAAACTGATTTACCGTACCATCTGTGGCACCCACTTTTTCACAGGTAATACTAAATGGATTCTCATTTGTAGCAAGAATATAGGCTAAATAGTTATGCCATAAATTCTCATCAAATCCATACTGAGTTGCCACATCCAACAATTTATTGATTTCCACATAAATTCTTGTAATCAAGTCCTCTTTCACATAATTTTCATTGACAAAATCTTCACAGATATCTGCTAGACGAAAAAGAATACTATCTTCTTCTAAATTTCGATAAATTACTAATTTTGATGTCTCTCTAAACATAATTTGCCCCAAGCCTCAAGAAAAACATTTCTATTCTTCATTACGGCGCAAACACCTAAGTGAAAGATATGTTTGCATATTTTCCTTTCTTCTTTTTTTCTTTCACCATTCTATCGTCTATGTACTGGTAAATCATTCTGGAGATTTTACCCCCACAAAGATAATAGCATCCGATGAATCACCGGATGCCCCTTCCTTTACATATACGCATTTATAATATCAACCGTTTCCTCATAAGCAACTTTCAACTCATCTGTCCAACCATTGATTTTTTCCATATCTTTTGCCCCACGAATCTCGTCTACAATTTTTTGTGTAATATCAGATACTTTTGTCAAGCCAAGATTGCTGGCAACTCCCTTTAAAGTATGTACGCTACCTTCTGCTTTTGCAAAATCCTGCACTTTAATCTCATCCAGATAATGTGCATAATTTTCATCCCCTGGAAACTTCTTTACTAAGCGCACACAAATGGCTTCATTATTTGCAAATCGCTTCAATAGTTCTGCAGTTCTATTCCCTGCTGCCTCTAGTTTTACTAACATTTCTTCTGTCATTCTACTACCTCCATCATCCCATTTATCTTAACGTGTCTGTCTTAATTAACAACAGATACGAAAATTCCCTTCCTCATTAACATTAACTAAATAAATCCTTCTTCTTTAAGATAATTGCTACAATAATACAAATACATACAATAAAACCTACTAAAACCGGAAATCCATATGTAGTATCCGAAAAAGGTAAACTCTTTTCCACATTCATTCCCCACATTCCTGATATAATATTAGGAATGGAAAGAAGAATGGTAACTGATGTCAACATCTTCATTACATTGTTCAGCGAATTATCAATTACCGATGAAAACAACTCTCTCGTACCATTTAAAATGTCCCGATAAATGTTCGCCATCTCGATGGCCTGCTGATTCTCTATAATAACATCGCTGAGCAATTCCTTATCTTCCGGATATTGCTTTATTCTTGTATATCGGCTCAACTTATCAAGAACAACACCATTTACACGCAAAGAAGTAGCAAAATAAACCAAATCCGACTCTAATTCATGCAAAATAATCAAGTCATCTTTCGTGGTTCCCTGACTTAGCTTACTCTCCATCTCTTCACGCTGTTTATCAATACGTCGCAGATAATGCAAATATGCAGATGTATTGCTATACAAAATCTGATATACAAATCGGGTCTTCTTAAATGTATGGAAATCCCGTATTTTATCATTGATAAATGGTTTTAGTACCAGTGTATCCTCCAAACAAACGGTTAAAATCATCTTATCCATAAGAATAATTGCAAGCGGGATAGTGGTATAGGCTTTGTTCCCGTTACGAATCTCTTTGGAAGGCACATCCACCAAAATCAAAGTATATTCATCCGTAATCTCAATTCGAGATGCCTCTTCTTCATCCAGCGAAGCCCGAAGGTCATCTGCATCAATCTTGCATACACTGGCTACTTCCATTACTTCTTCGAGCGAGGGGTCTGTAAGACAAATCCAAGCATCTTCTTCTATTGCATCTAATGTACACAATTTTCCGTCTAATGTCTTAAAAATTCTTAACATTCCATTTGCCCTCCTCTGCTCTTTTGCGCAATTTCGTATTATACAAAGGGTTCTTGCTCCGCAATATTCCCTCAACTATCTATTATAACATAGTTTTATGAATAACTCTAGCCCAAATAACATACACATTCCAAAACATAATATCAGAAGTTACTGTTCACACTCGTATAAACAGGAACGTTTGAGACAATGCCCCACATGCAAAATGCCCCAAACACTCCTGCCTTCTCTGTACCCCATACAAATCTATGCCTTCTCTTTTGGCGAAAAGCAAAAGGAAGCAATATATCCAAAAATAAGTGCTGCAGAAATTCCCACTGCAGAGGCTGTAAATCCACCCTTAAACAAACCAAGAAATCCAAATTGGTCTACTGCATCTTTCACTCCCTGAAATAATACATTTCCAAATCCTAATAATGGTACAGTCGCTCCAGCTTTTGCCCACTCCGAAAAAGGTTCATAAATTCCAATGGCTCCAAGAACTGCTCCTGTACAAACCATAATTACCATAATCCGCCCAGGCATCAATTTTGTGTTATCCATTAGAATTTGCGTCAACGCACAAATAATTCCACCTACCACAAATGCTATCACATAATCCATGTCAATCCTCCCTCTCAAGCAAAATACCATGTGCAATGCCTGGTATGGTTTCTCCCTCATTGAAACTTACTTTTGATAACAAGGCTCCTGTTGGTACAAACAAAATCTTTTTCCATCTTTTTTGCCGAAACTGCTCCATAATAAATCCAGCCAACGTAATAGCTGCGCAGCCACATCCACTTCCTCCTGCATGTACATCCTGCTCTTCGTTTTTGTATATTTCTATTCCACAATCCATATATTTTTCTTCAATGGAAAGATTTTGCTCCTCCAACATATCTAACAAAATCCGCTTTCCAACAAGTCCTAAATCCCCCGTTACAATTTTGTCATATTCCTGCACTTTACTGCCAAAATCAGAGAAATGTGCCAAAATAACATTTGCAGCAGCTGGTGCCATACATGCTCCCATATTCATGGAATCTTTTACTCCAAAATCAGTTACTTTTCCGGTCGTAACCCCTGTTACTCTTACATAAGGAGCTTTTCCTTTCTTTTGATTTCCCAATACAAAGGCTCCACTTCCTGTCACTGTCCATGTTGCAGAAAGCGGCTTTTGATTTCCATAAGGCAACGGAAAACGAAACTGTCGTTCCGCTACCTCCGTGTGACTGGAAGTTACTGCAATGGTCTTTTTTGCATACCCTCCCTCCACTAACATGGAGGCAATCGCAAGACTCTCTCCCATGGTCGAACAGGCTCCATACACTCCAAACAAAGGAATTTCAAAATTCATAATTCCAAATGTCGTACCAGTAATCTGCGCCTGCAAATCTCCTGCCACTAAATACTGTATTTCTTTTGGGGTCACTCCTGCTCTTGTCATGGCTGTCTCTACTGCTTTTTTTTGCAGTTCTCCCTCTGCTTCCTCCCAAGATTCTTTTCCACACATAGGGTCCCCCTCGATTACATCAAAATATGAACCAAGGGGACCGTCACTCTCTTTTGTTCCAGCAACGCTCCCCCATCCAATTAAATAAGGCGGTTCTTCATAGCGGATACTTTGCTGTCCTAAATGTTTCATTTTTGACATCGTCCTCACACTCCATTTCCTATGGATAGTATGAACAATCCGCTAAAAAACTATTCTTTTGAAAAAAATTAGTAGTTATTCATCAATATAACCATACATTCCCCTAACTGAAACTTCGCCGCTGGAAACCTCTTCCCTTGTGCCATCCTCATAGCGAACCTGCAAATGAAAATTCTCCGTAACTCCCTCTGCGTATCCCAACCGTTCTTCTTTTCCACGTAAAAGGCGAACCTGCTTTTTGGTTGTAACACAATGCGTTCGGTAATAATCCAAATAGACTTCTTTACCTTTTGGCCATTGGGCAAACATCATATCCAATTCTTCTATTACGGCTGCTGCCAGTTGCGCCCGATTCACATACTTTCCAGATTGTTCATCAATAGAAGAGGCTTTTTCTCTAATTTCTTCTGGAAAATCTTCTATCTTATTATGCACATTTAACCCAATTCCAACAATAAGATGTTGAATTCTTCCACTTTCTCCCTCTACCGAAAGTTCTGTAAGAATTCCACAAACTTTTTTTCCATTCAGCACCACATCGTTTACCCATTTTATTCCAGGCGCAATGCCAACGATCTTCTCAATTGCTTTAGACACGCACACAGCCACCCATGCTGTTATTTCTGAAATATGTTCTAACTCCCCCTGTGGTTTCATAAGCATAGAAAGATAAATGCCAGTATTTTTGTCAGACTGAAACGTTCTTCCCAATCTTCCTTTTCCTGCGGTTTGCTCATTTGCAATAGCAACTGTACCTGCATTTGCTCCATTTTGTGCCAATTCTTTCAACCGATTATTGGTGGAATCTGTACTTTCATAGCAAATGATTTCTCCGCCTCTCTCCTTCGTAAGAAATGAAGCAATTTCTCCCTTGGTCAGTTTGTCTACTGTATTTTCCAACCGATACCCTTTATTTGTGGCAGACACAATCTGATACCCTTCTTTTCGAAGCTTATTGACCGCTGTATGAATAGCAGCTCTGCTTACGCCGATTTCTTTGCTCATTGTTTCCCCTGATATATAATCCTCTGCCTGTTTCAGTAGCAACAACACCTGATCTTTTGTCATGCTCCAGCCTCCCTTTCACTTTTCCTGCACTCATTGAAAAAGTATACCATTTCAGAACAAAGCGTGCAAGCACGCTCCGCGACGTTACACTTTTCCAATGTACTTGCACGCTTTGCCGCGCCGAATTTGGTACGCAGTACATCTTCCATACAAATTCGTGCGCATCCTGCCAAGAGGGCTTTTATCTTATAGGACGCATTTTCCTATAGAATAAAAAAAGCCAGATATAATCCGGCCTTCTCATGATTTTCCGCACTGGCAAGGTACAACATTTACCGAGCGTATTCCAATATTTTTTCCATATCCACATTTTTCTAATCCTGCAAGAATCACATTTCTCCATTCTTTAGGGGACAGGCTGCACACCGAATCATCTTCAAACTCAATCTGGCATGCCTCCGTTTTATCACAGTCCATACTACAAGATATTTTATACATATTTTTTCGATTAATAGCTCCTATGGATTCCAATAAACTAACCATACGATACACCGTTGATTGTCCAATTCCTTTATCCCTCTTAGATGCCTCGTAAAAAATTTCCTTACAACAGGAACATTCCTCTGACAAAATAATGTCTAACAATATCAAACGTTGCTTGGTAATACGGTATCCCTTTTCTTTTAGCCGTTCTACTACAATCTCTTTTTGCATTTTGGTTCTCTCAAATAGTACCTCATTTTCCTTTTTCTTCATGAAACAACCTCCAAATATTATCAAGTTAGCCTAAGCTAACTATTACCGTCAACAATATGTTGTTAGTTCGCACTAACCAAGTATAGCATCTTTTTTTAGCAAAGGCAAGAACTAAAAAATGGCTACAGTCCATCTTGCAAACTGTAACCATATCTCCACTTCCTAATCTTCCAATCTTTCATAAATATCCTCTGTCATAATCATAGAAACATCCAGCATCTTTTCATATTCTTCATTAGACAGCGGCGTCACATCTCCATGCATATTCCTCACTACTTTTAACAACTGTTCTTCTGTACTGCACTCCCGTATTTGCTGAATAAATGCTTCACAATATTTAGGTGTAATCTCCAAAATGGATTCCATCTGTTCCATAAAATTATCTCCATGAAATCGCAGGATACTATAATATCCATATGTACGCGCAATATACCTCTCCCCACATATCGGACAAGTATGTAGTTCTACTTTTTGTCCATCCAAAATTCTTTTATTGGCACTTACAGACTGATAAGTATCCATATTGGAACATTTGGGACAAACTGAAACAACTTTATTCTCTTTCATAATCTCTTCTCCTTTTTGACTCAAATATTCTTTTGTACGCATTTACTTTTCTTTATTATCTCACATTTTTCACATAGTTTCCACCCTTTTTCCGTATTTTTCTGTGCTGCTTGCACCTTGTCTTGGCGCAAACAGCAATACTATTTGTGAATAATTACCATTTCTTCTATGCCCACATACTAATTACCCAGTAAATCACTCCAAGAATCCAACTACTGAAAATTCCATACAAAATAACTGGTCCTGCAATGGAAAAAATAAAACATCCAATTCCAAAAACCTGCCCCTGTACTTTATAATCCATAGCAGATGCCGCAATGGAATTTGCAAATCCCGTTATTGGTACAATGGTTCCGGCTCCCCCCAATTTTGCCATTTTCGGATACCAATTTAGCCCTGTCAATATAACACTGCAAAGCACAAGGGAAATGGTAGTATAAAGACCTGCGTTCTCTTTATTTGCACCTAACATTCCATATACATTTTGAAATATCTGCCCCACAACACAAATTAGCCCTCCCATCCAGAAAGCATTGGCTGTATTTATAAGACAATTGTGCTTGGGCGTTGCCTGTTCTACATATTGATTGTATTTTTCGTTTCTTATCTGTTGATTTTTTTCCTCCACAATTTCCTTCATTGTGACTTTTTGTTTTTCTTCCATACGCTACTCTCCTATCTGCCTGTCCAGAGTGGATAACATAATTGATACCATGATCCCAAAGCCTTTCCAAGCGCTAATGATAAAATGATGGCGGACATACCTTGTCGCAAATGCAACCTTCGCGAAAAAATTGGTATTACATTTAATACTTCTGCCAATGCCATAGCAAGTCCCCCTACAAACATTCCTGAAAATAAGCCAAATATAGCTCCTCCTACATATCCCACTGGAATATATATAGAAAACACACTACACACATTTCCAATTAATCCACCTACCAGTACCGCATTTTCATACCCCCAACAGGCCCATGCAGTGTGAGTTCGTCCAGCAAGTCTTGGCATAATTCCTATCATTACAATAAACGCAAATACTCCTGCCGCAATGGACAAACCACTGGTAAGTCCAATAAGGCTTAAAAGCACATATTTAACCAGCATCAATGGTTTTTCCCTCCCTTGCCGAATTCTTTATCAACGCTTTATTTACGTCTTCCTCATAGATTCTCATCTCTACTTGAAGAGGAGTTGGATCATTTTTAGTCGCCTTTCTGGAGAAATGATTAAAGAATACACATATACCAATTGGCAATCCGATGCTATAAAACAATTCCACAACTCCATTAGAACTTGCTCCATCTCCTAAAACCAACTGATAGCTTTTATCAAACACATCACTAACACTAACATCCGTATTAAATGTCATAATAGAAAAGGCTGCTCCTATTCCTATAATCAAACATACTACTGCTGCTTTACAGTATTCCCACCACTCACGCTTTTTTCCTGGAACTACATAAGATAGTACAAAATCTTTTTCTCCTAAATTTTCAATTTCTGCATCGGGATATTTTTTGTGTATGATTTCAATAATCTTAAGTATGGACATCATATATTTTGTATTTTCTTTGGATTTAATCACTAAAACTTCCGTTTTATTCAGTTCATGCACCATTTTTTTATCTGTACTATATACTTTTCCTATGTCTTGCAAAAATACTTTACTGTTGCACACTTCCACATTTTGCTCTACCTTCAAGTAAATTCTTCTGTCCTGCATGTTTTTCTCCCTTCTACATCAGTTACAGCAATTCTATCTCACTTGTTTCTTGATACACCAATACTCCATCAAACACATCCGTTGTATTTGTATCATACTGTTCAAAAAGCAAAACCAAACTTGTTACAATACCTATTGTCAACAAAACTACAATACAAATTCTTCTCTTCATCATATTGCTTCCCTGCTTTCCAATTTTCTTGCTATGTAGTGTGTGCCGTTTTTTATCGCTTTATTCATTTCTTGCTTTTTTTCTTATGCTTTTACCCTAACTTTGTAACGCATCCTCTCTCATTTTTTTTAAGATTTTTTTCTCCAGCCGACTGACTTGTACCTGACTGATTCCCAGCTTTTTTGCCACTTCACTTTGGGTATGCTCCTGAAAAAAGCGCATGATAATTAACCGTTCTTCCCTGTCACTCAATTTCTGCAATAATGTTTTAATTAGTAATTTATCAAGAAGCTCGTCCTTTTCCCAATCCTTTCCATTTCCAGCATCCATAGTTCCCACAAAACCTGGTTTTCCTGTAACTAATTCTACCATTGCTGCTGTTTTTCCATCGGCACTTTCATATTCCTGATCAATGGATTCCACATGATGATTTGCTTCCATAGCAAATACAATTTCCTCTCTGGTCATAGAAAGTTCTTCCATTAACTCTTTTATAGTTGGACTTCTACCCAGTTTTTCTTGCAAAGCCTCTTTCATTTTATAAATGCGCCATCCATTTTCCTTTAACGTCCGACTCACTTTAAGAATGCCATTATCTCGAAAAAATCGCTTTATTTCCCCAGTAATCATGGGTACTGCGTAAGTAGAAAAAGCAACTTCATAAGTAGCATCAAATCTGTCTACGGCTTTAATAAGTCCAATACATCCAACCTGAAACAATTCTTCTGAATCGTATCCCCTATTGGCATACCGTTTTACAATACTCCAAACTAAACCTGTGTTTTTTTCAATAAATGCCTCTCTGGCTTTTTTATCCCCATTCTGTATTGCTTTCACATCGTCTAGTCCCTCCATACTTCCTCCTAACAGCCTATTTTCTTCCACATTTTTACAGTTGTTCCCTCTCCCTGTTTTGAAAAGACTTCCATTTTATCCATTAGTGTCTCCATAAATGTAAATCCCATTCCTGAGCGATTGGCATCTGGTTTTGTAGTAAACATAGGCTGTCTTGCCTTTTCCACATCTTCAATTCCTACTCCATGATCCATAATCACTATTTGAAGTTCCATTTCATCTATCATACACTCCATAAAAACACTATTCCCCTCTTTAGACTCATAACCATGCACAATGGCATTGGTCACCGCTTCAGACACCACCGTCTTAATATCATCAATTTCCTCCAAATTAGGGTTTAACTGCGTTGCAAAAGCTGCTGCTACTACTCTGGCAAATGCCTCATTTTCTGATTTACTGTCAAATTCTATACACATTTGATTTTTCATTTTTTGTCTCCTTTTTCTTTTTATTTCCTATTTCTTAAATTCTGTGTTTATCATATTTCTAATGGTCGTATAAATCGGTATACACCTGACATGCGAAAAATCCTATCCACTTTTTTTGACATGTTACACACCATAACCGTACCACCAAGCATAACTGCTCTTTTATAGGCATCCATCACCATTCCAATTCCTGAACTATCCATAAACCTTACGTTCTGAAAATCAAATATTATATTTTTCGTCATTTTGCTACTGATATAAAATCCCACTTCCTTGGTGATAAAGGACACCTGATGGTGATCTATCTCCATTCCCAAATATACAAATAAATCTCGATCTGCTGCCTCATAGGTTGTCTGTTCCATATAATCTCCCTTCTAATTTCCCATATTTTTTATGTAACCAATCATAAGAAACACACTTTGCAAGTTTCCCAGATTATAAAAGAGAGCAACTATCCACTGGATATTTGCTCTCTTTCGTATCTTAACATATTGCTTTTTCTATTTATTGTTCTGTAAGGGCCTGCATTCTTCTGGTTGAATCTGCATAATATGTACTGGTGACATATCCATCTACAACCTTTTTATAATATTTTATAGCCTTTTTCTCATCACCGCTTGCCTCATAAGTCAGTCCAAGGTAATACATGGCCTGATCTTTGTCCTTGTCGTATTTTAATGCTAATTTCAAAGACTTCTCTGCTTCCGTATAATTACGACTTCGGTAATAATTGTATCCTTCAATACACTTTTTATCTGCCATGGCAGGGAATATATTTTCTGCAACTGTATTGTATAAGTTCTCTGCAACTGTGCTGTCAAACTTAGACACATCAATCTCAACCAGTTTTTCTGCAGCTTCTTCTTCCTCACCATCGATATATGAAATAACAGCCTTCAGGAAACGGTTATATGCTGCCTCGTCAAGGGCTTCTTCCTTCATGGTCTGTAATTCTTCCTCTAACGCAGTAATCTCATCTTTTTGCTTTTCTTTATCATTTTTCAATGTCTGAATCTCAGATGATAAATCCGCCTGCACTTCAGCCATCTCTACAGCTTCTTTGTTATATTTACTAGCAATGGCACTCTCTCTTGTAGGAAGTACCAAAAATACTACTGCCAAAAGACCGATTACCACACCAATGAGCAAATAGAGAAATGCCCATTTATCAATCTTACCATCACGTAACTTTGGTGCTGGCGCAGAAAACTGTGGATCTTCTGATTTTTCCAACTCTCTTGCTTTTATAGCATTACGTTTTGCAATCTCACGATCCACTTTTATAGCACTTGGATTTAAGCCCAACTCAGCCAAGTAATGTAACGTTGTTGTATTGGTAATATCAATCTTTTGCACTTTACGAAGGCACTTTGCTGCCTTTTCGTTGTCCCCCTGCTGCATATACAAAAGGGCAAGTAACTGCTGTGCCGCCACATATTTGGGTTGCGAAGACACTACTTTCTTTAACTGAAGCAATGCCACATCTATATTTCCTGATTTTGCCTGTTCTAGTGCGTAATTATATTTTTTAATAACTGCATTGGCATTATTTAATTTAGAAGGATTGTTTTGAATCAAATTCATATAATGGTCTGCAATATTATCATTCTCCTGATAATTCTTACTTAAAATCCACTCTCCCAATGCACGGACAGTCTCTCCCATTTCATAATAAACCAATCCTAGTAAATTGCGGGCATCGGTGTTTTTCTTATTTAACTGTAAACTATTCTTTAGTGATACAATCGCTCCTGATAAATCTCTTACTTTTGCTTTTTGCAAGGCGTCGTTATAATAGCGATTTGAAAGGCTAACCAATCGTCTATATGCTACCAAATTGGCATTACACCCATCACAATATTTGTCCTTGAAGGACAATTCTTTTCCACAATTTGGACACTTCATACTCTATCTTCCCATCTATCAAAAAGGCACTACAGCCCTACTATTTTCATAAATCACGAGAAACACACTTTGTAAGTTTCTCAGATGCTTGCGATGCTTGTCAAATATTCATGCAAGCATGATTGTACTTATCGGGCTTTTGCAACAAGAACCGATAGCAAATTTAGATACACTTCTCCCTGTGATTTGCTATCGGTTACTTCTGCATATTCATCAACTGACTAATCAGCTCTGTAACATCTATGGTATTCTCCTGTTCCACAGCTTCTTCTACCTGTTCCACTTCAAGACTTGGTTTAAATCTTTTTAATTCTTCCTCAAAATTCAGCATAACGCCCTCCAACGATACAGATTTTTGTCCGAAAGACACTATCTCAATGATAATGTTTTTGCTACAGAAATGTCAATAGTTTTCTAATAATTTTTATCTCCAAATGTAAAAACAGTTATGGCAAGCAACCTTACCATAACTGTTTTCATATATACCCCTTTATAAAATTATAGATTTGCTATAAATTCAATATCCACACCATTCTTCTGATAGAAAATATTATAATTCTCTGTCTTAATTTGCTCAGTAACTCCATTAATGGTAAGCACCACTCCCGGATAAATGGACTTAAGTACAAAAATTCTTGGATTAGTAACCTTTGCCATAACGGCTGCTATGTCTTCTTTCTCATGCTGAAGTTCTGTCATAGCCGCTTCTCTTGCAATTTTAGAACGCATAATATTAATTTTCATATTCTTCATATCTGCATTATCTGGTGCCGTAGCAAGCACTTTTGCAACTTTTTCTCCAGCAGTCTTTAGTTTCTGCAATTCCTGCTGTATCTCTTTTAATTTGTTCTCTACACGTTCCATTTTTGCATACAAATCATTGCTGGTTCCCACTTCCAACACGGTCTTTACTTCGTTCATGTTTCCAATGATGGTTGCCTCTATCTCTCGATACGCTTCTACTCTTCCACCTACAATAATTCCATACTTACCTGCCACATTCACAGTTTCTTCCGACTTCACATTACAGTGCATAATTGCATTGGCAGATATAGTTCCTTTTGCCTCGATAGTTACCTGTTCAAAAAACTTTCCAGAAACGTTTCTTCCTGCATGAATACTTCCTTTTCCATTTCCTTGCATTCCGTTCTTCAACACAACATTCTTACCTGCAATCAAAGTAGCTGCCTCCACACAACCATCTACTTCTATATTTCCGTTGGCACAAATCTCTGTACCACTTAACACATTGCCCTTAATAATAACATCTCCAGCAAAACTAACTCCACCAGTAGAAATAGAAACATCATTCTGAATGACTAATACATTACTAACTTCTAACACATTTCCCCGAATGGTTGCCTTTCCAGTAAGCGCTGCAGTATATACTGTCTTATCTTCGGAAAGTTTAAATCCTTTTCCTTTTAAGACCATTAAATCTTTTCCACGCTTTCCCATAATCTCATTGCCTAATACACTCATACCACTGGTTGGCGCAACAGCTGGATGATAATGTACCAATTCCGTTCCTTCTTCCACTACTGGAACTTGTCCCATACTCTTATAATCTACGGAACCATCTTCCAGAATTTTAGGCTTTACATCCACATCTGTATCAAATAAATATTCATAATAACCATCGGTTCCATCCTCTGGTTCATCTCCCCTTGCAACAACTACGTCCGTATAAAAATGTTTTGTCTTCACAATATCTTTCAGTGCCTCTTCATCAATTCCATACACTACATTGGCAGCCTCCAACGCATTTACCAAGTCTTCATATTGGTACTGTTCCTCTTCAACTGGAGATACATTGATTGTCGCTGACATTCCGTTTTTTTCAACTCGCACTCTAATTGGATGTTTTTCCTGATTCTTTTCCTCTGTCATGGCAATCCCCCCTATTCGTTTTGCCTGTTCTTTTCTACCTAGTATCGGTTTCTCCAATCATGAGAAACACACTTTACCAGTTTCTCAGATTATTACTATACTTGTCAAATTTCATGTAAGCACTGGCTTTTCCTGACTACTGCGTAAATTGCACTTCTTTTAGAAACGCATATATGTCTCCCCAAATACAATAACAAATCCGTGCTAATATTATATTTATTATAGCATCTTTTTATATTATGCGCAACTTTTTTGATTTTTAGCTTCTTTTTTTGTACACTTTTACTCTTTCGTATCCATTTTATTCCAGAGCAGATGAATTTTTAACCAATTTCACACAAATTCAATTGTAACTAGAGGGATTTTTTACTTTATAGGACAAAAAAACTCCTTTCGCATGTATTCATACGAAAGGAGTTTTCATTTATTACTTATTTTGCAAGCTGAGCCAAACGCTCTTTTACTTGATTCATCATATCTGTGTATTTTTCCAGTTTTGCCTTTTCCTCGTCAATCTTTGCCTGTGGAGCTTTGCTGATGAACTTTTCATTGTTAAGCATTCCGTTTACACGCTTTAACTCGCCCTCCAGCTTTTTCTCTTCTTTCTGCAAACGCTCAATTTCTTTTTCAATATCTACCAATTCTGCAAATGGCATGTAAATGGTAGCTCCATGAATCACAGTAGAAACTGCATCGTCTGCAATGCCATTTTTATCGCTCTGAATAGAAACTTCACTGGCATATCCAAGGGTTGCAAAGAATACTTTGCTTGTCTCAAAGATTTGACAAATCTTTGCATCCTCTGAAACTACATAAACCATTGCTTTCTTGCTTGGTGGTACGTTCATCTCTGCACGAACATTACGAATTCCCTTTACTGCTGCCTTAATGGTTTCTACTGCATTTTCATCTGCGGCAAAATCCCAATCTTTCTTAAATTCCGGCCATGCAGTAATCATAATAGAAGCCTGCTCACACTCACCAAGAGCTTCCTGCAAGGTACAGAAAATTTCCTCTGTAATAAATGGCATATATGGATGTAACAATTTCAAAGACTGAATAAGGACAGTCTTTAATGTCCAAAGTGCTGCTGCCTTGGTTGTATCATCATCATTGTAAAGTCTTGGTTTTACCATCTCAATATACCAGTCACAGAATTCTTCCCAAATAAAGTCATAAATCTTCTGTACTGCAATACCAAGCTCATAACTTTCCATGTTTTCTGTTACATCTTTTGCAAGTGTATTCACCTTTGATAAAATCCATTTGTCTGCCTGTGTAAGATCACTCAACTGCACACCAGACAAATCTCCTGCCTTTTCCAAGTTCATCATAATGAAACGAGAGGCATTCCATACTTTATTTGCAAAGTTTCTACTTGCCTCTACACGTTCCATATAGAAACGCATATCATTTCCAGGTGCATTTCCAGTAATCAAAGTAAGACGAAGAGCATCCGCACCATACTGTGCAATAATCTCCAATGGATCAATTCCATTTCCAAGAGATTTACTCATCTTACGTCCCTGAGAATCACGAACCAGACCATGAATCAATACTGTGTCAAATGGCACTTTCCCCATCTGTTCAATTCCTGAAAATACCATACGAATAACCCAGAAGAAAATAATATCGTAACCAGTTACTAATACATTGGTTGGATAGAAGTAATCTAATTCTTCTGTGTTTTCTGGCCATCCCAAAGTAGAAAATGGCCACAATGCAGAACTAAACCAAGTATCTAAAGTATCTGGATCCTGTGTCATATGGTTATGTCCACACTTTGGACATGTGCTTGGCTTATTATCACTTCTTGCAACTACAATTTCTCCACAAGCATCACAGTAGTATGCTGGAATTCTATGTCCCCACCATAACTGTCGGGAAATACACCAATCTCTGATTCCTTCTAACCAATGGAGATATGTCTTGTCAAAATGTTCTGGTACAAAACGAAGTTCATTTTTCTTTAAAGCCTCTACAGCAGGTTTTGCAAGTTCTTCCATTTTTACAAACCACTGCTGTTTAATCATTGGCTCAACAGTTGCTTTACATCTATCGTGAGTACCAACATTATGTGTATGGTCTTCTACCTCTACCAATAATCCCATACTGTCTAATTCCGCTACAATCTGCTTTCTTGCCTCATAACGATCCAATCCTGCATATTTTCCACCTTTTTCGTTGATGGTAGCATCATCGTTCATCACATTGATTTCTTCTAAGTTATGACGCTTTCCAACTTCAAAATCGTTAGGGTCATGGGCTGGTGTAATCTTAACTACACCAGTACCAAATTCACGGTCTACATAAGCATCCGCAACAACTGGAATTTTCTTATTTACGATTGGAAGCAATACGTTCTTTCCAATGATATCCTGATATCTTTCATCATCTGGATGTACCGCTACAGCTGTATCTCCAAGCATTGTTTCTGGACGTGTAGTAGCAATCTCTACAAAACGACCTTCTTCTCCTACGATTGGATATTTAATATGCCAGAAATGACCTGCCTGCTCTACATGCTCTACTTCTGCATCTGAGATAGATGTTTTACATACTGGACACCAGTTGATAATACGAGAACCTTTATAAATAAGTCCTTTTTCATGGAGTTTACAGAACACTTCCTCCACTGCCTTAGAACATCCCTCGTCCATAGTAAAACGCTCTCTGTCCCAATCACAAGAAGAACCGATTTTCTTTAACTGACTGGTAATGGTTCCACCATATTCTTTTTTCCATTCCCAAGCATGTTTCAAAAATTCTTCTCTTCCAAGATCTTCTTTGTTGATTCCCTTTTCTTTTAAGGAATTAATTACTTTAACCTCAGTTGCAATACTTGCATGGTCTGTTCCCGGAACCCAAAGTGCATTATATCCCTGCATACGTTTAAAACGAATCAAAATATCCTGCATTGTGTTATCAAGGGCATGTCCCATATGCAGCTTTCCAGTAATATTTGGTGGTGGCATTACAATAGTAAAAGGTTTCTTACTACGATCCACCTCTGCATGAAAATATTTCTTCTCCATCCACTTATCGTATAATCTCTCTTCGATATCCTGAGGATTATATGTCTTTTCTAATTCTTTTGCCATATTCATCATCCTTTTTTCAAATTTAAAAAGGCTCCTCATCCAAAAAGGACGAAGAGCCGCGTTACCACCTTTATTTGACAGAAAATGTCTCATTCAAGTACACATTTCTGTCCTCTCAAAGCCTTTAACGGAGCTACCCGTCATCTGCTACTTACTTTCACAAATGCTGTTCCAGAGCTACCTTCCATAAGCACTTCAATAGAATCTCTCGCAGCAGGCAAAACCTGAGACTCCTCTCTGAAAAGGTTACTTATGTACTCCTCTCCTTCGCTACATTTACACATACTCATAACTATAAATGCTTTTTTGAGTTTTGTCAACTAATAAATTGCAGTCCACTTACAACATGTATTTGCTTTGAAAACACTTTCATAGTACAATAATCGTAACAAACAGAATTAGAAACGTGCGCCGCAAGGCGCACACAAAATTAAGAAAGGAATGGATTACCCATTCCTTTCTTCTTTGTATTGTTTCTTATCTTCATACATACGGTCATCTGCCATCTGATACAACTTCTCGCTATTACGCTCCTGCAATTCATCACTTGTAGCATACCCACATGAAATTGCTAAATCTACATTGCGCTGTTTCTGATTCTTGTGCTGGATATTTATATAAAACTTCTCTAATAATGCTTCTATCTCCGCTTTTTTTCCAGTCTTTAAAATTGCAATAAATTCATCGCCACCCATTCGACCAACTACTCCATGCTCTGAAAAAGATTCAAAAATCACATCTGCAGCCTCCTGGATCAGAATGTCTCCCTGACTATGCCCATAATTGTCATTGGCCTGTTTTAAATTATTTAAATCAAAGCTTATAACCGTATAGTCCGACATCTTTTTCTCATCAAGCATTTTCATATGTTCCGAACAATAACGTCGGTTCGGTAGCTGTGTCAAATCATCAGTATAGGCACTCTTAATCAAAAAGTTCCGCTCTGTCTCTTCCATCAATTTCTTTGATATGCTATGATAAAATTCAAAAATCAAAATGTACAAAAACAAAATGATACCAACTCCGGACACGCCTTTTATTTCCATCGTTCCAGCATAATATCGGTTGTTCCAATAACTTAATAAATCATATCCAATACAACCAACAACAATAAGTAATCCAAACAGATATACTTTGCTATTAAAATGACCATAACGAATATTTTTTATAATCACAATTGCAAAATAAATTAAATTCACCACGATCAATATCTGCATATATTTTAGAGATGCTGCACAATGCACCTTATCTATCGTATGCCAATATATGGTTATCACATCAAATATAAATTGTATTGCAAATAAAATCCAATATGTAATTTTGAACGCTTTGCTATTCAACACTTTCACATAGTCATACATATAAACAATAATCGGTATTGGTGCCAAATACAATGCCATATATTCCACAAATGACACCGAATATAATGGTATGGAATAAATAAGCACTACATTATAATAGCATAGAGTCCATAATCCTATACATATAGAAAACGCCGCAAGACATAACATTCTCACATATTTTCTTGAAAACAGTAAGGCAATAACTGTAATCATAAGTACAGATACTCCACAAATAACAAAAAAACTTCCTAAAAACATAGGAAGACGATTCTCAGTAAGAAACGCCCGATAAGCATGGTTCCATTCATATATCCGAATCGAATCAAACTTTGAAAATACATAATCTTCCGCTACCTGCATTGTAATCTTTAACTGTTTTCCTTTATATTCATTTGGAACATTAATAAATTGAAAACCACTACCTACTGTTTTATTGGCCTCTAAACGTTCATATCCATATTCATATACCTGTTCCCCCTGTATATACATTTTTACAGCACAATGCCTTATGTGTAACCGCAAAGCTGCCTCTACCATATCCCAATCTTTTGGCAATTGCCTTTGCATTGTAATGATATCGCCTTTCCTTATTGCCGGAAAAGTAAGCTCACTCAACGTTACATCCATATAATCCTGATCATTAATCGTTATATCCCAATGTGTATCCAATAAAATATGTTGTGAAACCTCCGGATAGTCTTTACAAAGCAAATCATCCGCCTTAGGCAACAATATAACGATATTGAAAACTACATACACAATCCATACAACTTGCAAAAATCTTTTTAATTTCGTATTTTTTTTCTTTTCCTGCATATATCATCCCCTCTTTATCACTCTTAATTCCAAAGAATTTCCCCCCAAAAAACAAAAAGACACTGCCGGAAACATATATTCCAACAATGTCAACACAGACTCCGGTAACTGGCTGCCATTTTCAGGCCCTATAGCTTTGCGTCATAAGTTTTCACTTACTTTGCCCTTTCTATCAGTATACCATACTACCGAAATCAAAACAATATTTTTTGGTTGTTTTGCATGCTTTCTTACTTCTTTTTGATTATTTTTATACATTTTGCCCTATTTGATACGGTATCTCATAACTAATCCACAAACCATCTGGCTCCACGGTACACCCAAGACAACGTATTTTCACACCAGCAATTTCTGCCTCTTTTAAAACAGTACCAAAAGCAGGATGCGTGGCAATATTAGGTTCAAACTGTTTCATGCCCTCCATCTGAATAACAAAAAGGATATACGCATCATAACCTTCTTCCATACAGGCTATCAGTTCCTGCATATGTTTTATGCCCCGTTCTGTGGGAGCATCCGGAAAACGGGCAATTCCATTTTCTTCCAGAGTGACTCCTTTTACTTCCAAAAAAATTTTTTTCTTTTCTGTTTCTACATAAAAATCAAATCGGGAGTTTTTATACTTTGTCTCAGGCCTTGCCATTATAATATCAGGAAACAGGACTGATAAATATTCGCCTACTACCTTGTTTGGTGCCTGACTATCCATATTTACCAACATATCCCCCTTATATACAGCAATCAAATCATATCTGGTCTTTCGATTTGGGTTATCTTTGCAATCTTCTAAAAAAACAATCGCTCCCTCTACCAAAAGTTCCCTGCACCTTCCGGTATTTTTTACATGACAGGTAACTTCTTCTCCGTCTAGATCCACTATGGCTATAAAACGATTGGGTCTTCTTAAAAAGCGACCTTTACATATGTTTCCATATTGCACTTTTCTGTCCTCCTCAAAGCAATGCCTCTTTCAATTGGTCCACACTATCTACCACCACATCAGCTCCAGCTTGTGATAATTCTTGCTTTCCTCCATATCCATACGTTACCCCTATGGCTGGCAATCCATTCTCATGCGCTCCAAAAATGTCAAATTTGCGGTCACCTACCATAACCATATGTTTCTTCTCTTTTTCGCCTCCAAGAAGTTTTATGGCATCCTCCACAACTTCCTCTTTTTCTCCTCGTCTTCCATCCATATATGCTCCAACTACGTGTGAAAAACAAGAGCGGATTCCAAAATAATCTAAAATTTGCTCCACATAAAGAGTCGGTTTTGAACTTGCAATAGCAAGCTCACATCCCTCAGTCTTCAACATTTCCAACAATTCCTTCATCCCCGGATATAAGGTATTCTCATATAACCCTTTCTTTCCAAATCTCTCTCTGTATTTTTCGATGGCAACCACCGCATCTTCCTCTGTCATATGATAAAATTCCATAAAGGACTGTTTCAACGGTGGTCCAATTACTGGCTCTAACTCATCCAGATTTTCCACAGAAATTCCAAAGAAATTCAGTGCATATTGAAAACTTTTTGTAATTCCTATTTTAGGATCTGAAACAGTGCCATCCAAATCAAACAAAATTTTTTGATATTTCATCTCTGATTCCTCTTTTCTATGAAGCAGTTGCAAAACTTATGTTCATAAATCTTTGCTATGGGTTTATAGTTACAACCATTTTACTGATTATCCCTATCTTTTGCAATAGAAAAGAGAAATTCCTATTATAGCCGCACAATTTTATAGTATACTTTAGCTGTAAGCCAATAAATTGCAAAATAAACAAGCCCAAACACTATATAAGTAAAAAGAATACCGAAAAAGAATAGAGATGTTTCTGTTGTAAATAAGGTTCTAAGCAATTTCAATAGTATAGGAAAGGCAACGATTGTATGCGCTAACGCCAATACCAATGGAGAGAAAAAGACCAATTTAATCTGACTATAAATAGACTTTTGTACTTCTTTCTTTGTCATTCCTACTTTCTGCATAATCTGAAATCGGTTTCTATCTTCATACCCTTCTGAAATCTGCTTATAATATATAATTAGCATAGTCACAAATAAAAATACAACTCCAAGCATAATTCCCAAAACAAGTAAACTTCCATTCAAATTATAATAGTTTTCCTTTGTCTGTTCCTTTGCTTCATAATTTATATGCACAACTTCTTTATCACTGAGTCGCTTCACAATTTCTTTTTCTACCGCATCTTCCACTTTTCTTTTCTTATCTACACTTCCCTTTAAATCACACATATACTGATGCTCCATAGCAGAAGCGTTATTTCCGTAACTTTTTTCCTGTGTGTCGTAAATTTTTTGAAGCATAGCGTCATCCGCTACTACAAATTCCAAACAATTATATAAAGTATACGCACTCATTTCTACCGGATACTGCTTCAATTTTGTTTTGATTTCTACCGTATCTCCTGCAATAGATAATGTACCACTGTAGGATTTGGTATTGTTTTTTTCTTCGTAACATGCTACTTGATTTCCAGAAAGTTCCACCTTTTCTCCTGTAAGTGCCTCATACTGCTTGGCTGTCATAAAACAACACATTACCACATTGCTGGTAAATCCCTCTTTTAAATCTGTGGAAAAATTTTTCCCATCGTCATCATGGTATGCTGCCATAAAATAATCCTGTGTATAACTTTTTTCTACTTCTACCTGATACTTTTCTGCCTGCTCTTTTACAATCTGATCAAGCATTTCATCCACTTCTTCTACCGTATAACCATCCATATGCACATTTGCAACGGATATATCCGCCGGACATCTTTTATTGGTAGAATCCTCAATTCCCACATACATATTTACGGTTGTAGAAATCATAACGATTACCGCTGTAGACAATATACAAATGGATGCCAGTCCTACTGCATTTTGTTTCATACGATATAAAAGGCCAGAAACCGCTGTCATATGTGTAGGATGATAGTAAAAACTTTTCTTTTTCTTCAACATTTTCAAAATACCAATACTGCCTGCTATAAATATGCAATAGGTTCCGATAATAACAAGTACCACTGCAAGAAAGAATAAAAATATAGCTTTCAGCGGGCTTTCTACAGAAAGAGAAATGCCATACCCACCTCCCAGTGCAAGTACACCGATTATTAAAGTAATCCATTTTATTTTTGGCTCTTTCTCTCCCACTTTATCACTTTTCATCATTTCAATTGGTTTCATTCTTGCCACACTAATACTATTCACAACACAAATGCCAAAATAAATCACTAGAAATAATAAAACACTCCGTACAATGGAAGTTCCACTGGCATAAAAACCTAAAACAAGTTCCAATTTTAACAAATGACAAATGCAAAGAATACACAGTTTATATAAAAGAACACCTACCAAAATTCCACCTACTGCGGATACAACAAAAGTAATCATTGTTTCCATAAGCATAATGCCATTTACATGCCTTTTTTCCAATCCTAACACATGGAACAGCCCCAGCTCTTTCTTTCGTTGTTTCATCAAAAAACTATTGGTATATAACAATAATATGACCGATAAAATAGCTAATACGTTTACTCCTATCTCCATAATACCTGGAAGAACATCGCCTCCTCTGCCGCTACGGAGTTTTTCATCAATAGAAATGGTATATACAATATAAAATACTGCTACTAAACCAATACTGGTAATCATCTGAGGCAAATATAGTTGCTTATTTTTGCGCAAATTCGAAAACGCAAATTTCATATAAAAACGTAATCTACTCATGATTCTCCTCCTTGTTTGTCAATGCTGTGAGGGCATCTGAGATTTTCTGATACATCTCTTCCTTTGTCTGTTCCCCACGATAAATCTGATGAAATACCACTCCATCTCTTAAAAACAACACACGATTTGCATGGGAAGCTGCTCTGATTGAATGTGTAACCATGCAAATAGTCTGTCCTTCCTGATTAATCTGTTCAAATAAATGAAGCAAAGCATCTGCCGCCTTTGAATCCAAAGCACCTGTTGGCTCATCTGCTAAAATGAGTTTTGGATTGGTAATCAACGCTCTTGCCACAGCCACTCTTTGTTTTTGCCCTCCGGAAATTTCATAAGGATATTTTTCTAACAAATGGGCAATTCCCAATTTCTCCACAATCCTTTCCATCTTTCCCTGTATCTCTTTTATACTTTTTCCACTAAGTACCATAGGAAGATAAATATTATCCTTTACATTAAAGGTATCTAACAGATTAAAGTCCTGAAATACAAATCCCAGATTTTCTCGACGAAATACCGCCATGTCTTTTTCTTTTATATCTGCCATATCTTTTCCTTGTAAAAGTACCTTCCCATCTGTTGGACGATCCAGTGCAGCCAAAATATTAAGCAATGTGGTTTTTCCGGATCCTGACTCACCCATAATTGCAATATATTCTCCCTGCTCTACAGAAAAAGACACATTGGCTAATGCCTGAACCTGGTTTCCTCCAAATCTTGTAGTATACATTTTTCTTAAACAATCCACTTCTAACAACTTCATTTCATTGCCTCCTTGATACGCTTTTAAGTAATGGTAAAACTTTTATAATCTACCAAAAAATATGTTTTAACTTTCTTTATCAGTATAACAAAAGGGGCAAATGTCCAACATTGAATGTTGTGACATTTTGCCCCTTCTATGTGACACTTTTGTAAGATTAGGAAATACATCGACTCCTAATTTCTATATTTTCTGCTGCCACAGCCACACTTGCATCATTGCCCGTTGTGGCAATATCTTTGCAATCAAATGCGCCATTTTCACATAAGCACTGTAAACAGAAATATCCTTTCCTTTTTTTGCATCCTGCATTGCCTTTTTCGCCACACAATCTGCTGTAACCATACCAGTAAAATTTTGAATGGTTTTCTTTGCTCCAATATTTGCCCTTGTAAATAACTCTGTATCAATCCAGCCCGGACAAACAGCCGTAACACAAATACCACGCTCTTTTAATTCTACGTTCAACGCTCTGGAATAATTTCTTACAAACGCCTTTGTAGATGCGTATATATTCTGGTAAGGAAGGGGCTGAAACGATGCCTGTGAAGCAATATTAATAATATGAGAACCGCTACGCATATATGGAATACACGCAAGCCCCATAGCAACCACACCAGAACAATTTAAGTCTATCATGTTAATCGATTCCTCTATACTTACATCCTCATAGGAACCAAATTTATCGTATCCTGCATTATTTACCAGATAACGAACTGCCGGACGCTCTTTATCCAATATTGTTTCAAATTTTTTAATGGCATTTTTTTCGGATAAATCCAAAGAAAAACAGCGCACTTTTTCTCCAAATTCTTCCTTTAATGCTGAAAGCCTTTGTTTATTACGTGCAATTGCCCAGATTTCATGCACTTTTTCCCCTGTCATCAACTTGACAAATTCTTTTCCTAATCCACTGCTTGCTCCCGTTACCACTGCAATTATTTTTTGTGCCATAATACCCCTCCTTTTTATCTTTTAGTCTAGCATTGGTGGAAAACAATGTCAATTCTCACACCATGGCAAAATACTACTTTTCTCCCCATTATCCCACTCGCTCTTGAGATATTTTTATAAAAATGGTTGTTCCAACTCCCGGTTCTGATTCCGCATCTAGTCCCAAGGAAAGTTTTTCTGCAATTTTTTTACAAAGATACAACCCCAATCCAGTAGATTTTTTATTTGCCCTTCCATTATAGCCAGTAAATCCTTTTTCAAAAATTCTTGGCAAATCTTCTTTTGCAATTCCTATTCCGGTATCTGTAATACATAACTCTTTCTTTTCATTACATCCAATGGTAATGGTTCCCTGTTTTGTATACTTTACCGCATTGGACAAAATTTGCTCCACCATAAACTGAAACCATTTTTCATCTGTTACTATATTTTCTAAAATTGGCTCATATACCAATCGTATCTTCCGCCGGATAAACTGAGGCGCATATTTGTGAATTGCCTGTTTTACAATGCCATCAATGGAATACTCCTGAAAAACAAAATCACTTCCATCTTCCCCCAATCTAATATAACAAAGTACCATTTCCACATATTGCTCTACTCGAAACAATTCTGCCAAAAGTTCTTTGTGTTCCTTCGTATCTTCTCCCTGCAAAATCATCTGCATGACAGCAATCGGTGTTTTAATCTGATGTACCCATGTAGTGTAATAATCTAAACTTTCTTGTTTCCAGCTTTTCCAGTCCGCTAGCTGCTTTTTGTAAAGCTCACCAAGTTCCCATATCATATTTTGATAATCCTGCTCTACAACATTGTTTGCCTTTGGCATTTGTCCATAACATAATGCAAGGTTATGCTGTATCTGTTCCCTCTGCTTAGACTGCCTATAAAACGTTCCAAACTGCGCCAATAAACAAAATATTCCAAACATTGCACAAAGACTGACACTATACCATATAGCTTCCATTTCTACATCATACAAAAGAAATACGGTAATCTGAATTGCCACACAGCCAAAGTAAAATAAAATGCTTTTTCTATATTGTTTCAAAAATTCTCCCAATATATGACACCATGTTTTCTTTTTCATTCTGCCTCCTATGATTTCGTACGAATACTTATTCTACTATGTACCCAAGTCCTACTTTGGTTTTTATAAATCCAGTAAGTCCCATCTGTTCTATTTTTTTGCGCAATCGATTCACATTCACGGTAAGCGTGTTATCCTCTACATAACAATCCATCTGCCAAAGTTTTGTCATCAACGTATCACGGCTTACTACTTTTCCTCGACTTTCCATAAGTGTCTGCAAAATACGGAATTCGTTTTTGGTTAATTCCACACGCTCTCCTTTGTAATTTGCTGAGGCATCAGACAAATTTAACATCATTCCCTTATGCTCCAACAAATTGGATGCGGAACCCATATCATAGGTACGGCGAAGCATTGCTTGTATTTTTGCCATCATTACCTGTAAATCCACCGGTTTTGCAATAAAGTCATCGCCACCCATATTCATAGCCATAACAATATTCATATTGTCTGCCGTAGAAGAGAGAAAAACAATAGGAACGTTAGATATTTTTCGAATTTGACTACACCAATGATAGCCATTGAAAAATGGAAGTGTAATATCCAATAGCACCATATGGGGATCAAATTGTGCAAACTCTTCCATCACATTTTGAAAATTCTCCACCACATGACTGCTGTGTCCCCAAGTCTCAATTTGCTTTTTCATTACTTCAGCCATAGTAAAATCATCTTCTACAATCATAATCCGATACATAATTACTGCCTCTCTTTCTAGTTTTCCTGCCTGTTCAAGCCCATGCACTTCCCAATATACTATTTCACATTTTAGCATACCACTTTTAAAATTACCACTATCCTTACAAACACTTCATTACCGTTCACAGGTATGTGAACTGCAACAACCCTTCATTTTCTCGCTACTGGCGCGAGCAAAATACATTGCAACTTTTCTGTATTTATAGTACAATATAAACAGAATGTATGTTCGTTTTTAGTTTATACCAAAAAGGAGGTCCTTATGGAACGCTTAATTTATCATATTGATGTAAACAATGCTTTTTTAAGCTGGGAAGCACTGGAACGTTTAAAGGAGGATCCCACTTCCACAGATATCCGAACTATTCCTTCTGCTATCTGTGGAGATCCCAGCAAACGCCATGGTATCATTCTGGCAAAGTCTCCCATCGCCAAACAATACCATGTTTCTACCGCAGAAACCATCCAGAATGCCCAGAAAAAGTGTCCAAACCTTCAGCTTTTTCCTGCCAGACATTCTGTTTATCAGGAATATTCCAAAAGATTTCATCATTTATTACAACAATATACCGATATGAGCGAACCCTTTTCCATTGACGAAGCCTTTCTTGATATGACAAAAACCTATCATCTCTTTGGTACTCCCATATCTACTGCCTATCACATTCAGAAAACCATTTTAGATGAACTTGGTTTTACCGTCAATGTGGGAATTTCTTCTAATAAATTGCTTGCCAAAATGGCATCCGATTTTGAAAAACCTTATAAAGTGCATACTCTTTTTCCAAAGGAACTTCCAGATAAATTCTGGCCTCTTCCTGTAGAACGCCTACTTTTTGCAGGTCGCTCTACCTGTGAAAAATTAAAAACACTTGGTATTCACACCATCGGCGATTTGGCACACACAAACCCAGTGTATTTGCAACCTCACCTTGGTAAGAATGGATTGCAACTTCACAACTATGCAAATGGTATGGATCCTTCTCCTGTGCAGTCCCAAAAAGATCAAGCAAAAGGATATAGTAACAGCGTCACCACCGATCATGATATTACTCAAAGCGCAGAAGCAAAACAGATTCTATTAACATTGTGCGAAACCGTTGCCCACCGTATGCGTAAGGATCATATACACGCTGGTGTAATTTCTGTACAAATTAAAAACTGTTTTTTTCAAAAACAGAGTAAACAAACCGTTTTGTTAGAACCTACCAACCAGACCAACGTTCTTTATGAACAAATATGCACATTATTTGATGCACTTTGGGATCAGCGCACGCCTATTCGATTGCTAGGGGTACATGCCACCAAATTATCTTCTGCCGAATTTACCCAAATGAGTCTTTTTGATATGGACAACAAGCAAAACGAAAAACTGGACCAGGCAATTGATACCATTCGAAACAAATTCGGAGCAACATCTATTATGCGTGCCAGTTGCTACCATTCAAAACCACGTAAACACTAAAGAGCTGTTCCACCTTTTGGTTTTACCAAAAGCGGAACAGCTCTTTGCTTATGCCTACATATTTATTTAAAATATCATTGTTTAGAATAATCCAGTAATTACACCTTCATCATTTACATCAATGCGCTCTGCTGCTGGATGTTTAGGAAGTCCCGGCATTGTCATTACAGTTCCGGTAATCGCTACTACAAATCCTGCACCAGCATTTACATATACTTCACGAATATTGATGCTAAAATCCTGTGGACGTCCAAGTTTCTTTGGATCGTCAGATAAAGAATATTGATTCTTTGCCATACAAATTGGAAGATTTCCATAGCCCAAATCTTCTAATCTTTGGATTGCCTTTGTAGCTGCTGCATCATAAGTTACACTAGATGCACCATAGATTTCTTTGGCAATAGTTTCAATCTTTTCCTTGATTGGAAGTGCAGTATCATAAAGAGGCTTATAATTGCTCTCTTTTTTCTCTACTGTCTCAATAACCTTTTCAGCTAAGGCAACTCCACCTTCGCCACCTTTTTCCCACACTTGTGCAAGTGCAAATTCACAGCCTCTTGCTTCACAGAATTCCTTCACGTAATTAAGTTCTGCTTCTGAGTCTGTAATAAACTGATTCAATGTAACGACACAAGGTACACCGAATTTCTGTACGTTCTCAATATGCTTCTCTAAGTTGACAATTCCCTTCTTCAACGCATCCAAATTCTCGTTGTTCAAGTCTTCTTTTGCAACTCCTCCATTGTACTTTAACGCACGAACAGTGGCAACCAACACAACTGCAGATGGTTTCAAATCAGCCATACGACATTTGATATCCAAGAATTTCTCTGCACCAAGATCTGCACCAAAACCAGCCTCAGTTACAACATAATCTGCAAGTTTGAGTGCTGTCTTTGTAGCTCGTACACTATTACATCCATGTGCAATGTTTGCAAAAGGACCACCATGTACCAAAGCAGGTGTATTCTCTAATGTTTGGATTACATTTGGCTTAATAGCATCTTTTAATAAGGCTGCCATAGAACCAACTGCATTAAGCTGTGCAGCAGTAACTGGTTCTCCATCATATGTATAAGCAACGATAATACGACCTAAACGAGCCTTCAAATCTTTCATATCATTAGCAAGACAAAGGATTGCCATAATCTCAGATGCAACGGTAATGATGAAATGATCTTCACGAACCACACCATCCACAGGTCTTCCAAGACCAACCACAATGTTACGAAGTACACGATCATTCATATCAACGCAACGTTTCCAAACAATCTGATTCGGATCAATATTTAATACATTCCCCTGCTGTAAATGATTATCAAGCATAGCTGCCAATAAATTGTTTGCTGAAGTAATTGCATGAAAATCTCCAGTAAAATGCAAATTCAAATCTTCCATTGGAACGACCTGTGAATTACCGCCACCTGCAGCTCCACCTTTAATACCAAAGCAAGGTCCCAAAGAAGGCTCACGAAGTGCGATTACTGACTTCTTGTTTAATTTTCCGAATGCCTGTCCAAGACCAACGGTAATAGTTGTCTTTCCCTCTCCTGCTGGAGTTGGATTAATTGCTGTTACTAAGATTAACTTTCCGTCTTCTCTGTCTTTTACACGGTTCCACAACTCGTCTGATAACTTTGCCTTATACTTTCCGTACAATTCTAAATCATCCATAGAAATATCCAGTTTCTTTGTTACTTCCTGAATTGGAAGCATTTTGGCTTCCTGTGCGATTTCAATATCAGTCTTCAAACTAATTACCTCCGAATCATAATCTATCAAATTTTCTGCAACTAATTACACATTATAGCAAAGAATAGGTGAAGTGTCAAAATATGCTTTGCAAGAAAACTGCCACTCCACAAAGTGATGCCAAAAAAAGCAAATTCATGCCAGTAAACACTTTCAGATATCCTTTCCCATTTTTATTTTTTTCCTGCATATAAATCTTATAGGAAATCACACTGGCAAGAGAGGCAATCAATGTACCAAGTCCTCCAATATTGGTGGCCCACAAAAGCGAAGCTATATTATTACTAAAACCAGACAACAATATGGCAGCAGGAACGTTACTGATAACCTGGCTTGCTGCAATTCCAACGAAAAGCTCTCTTCCTCCAATTAATTCGTGGAGTACATTTGCCACTTGAGGCATGGCTTTTACATTTCCAATAAAAATAAAAAAGCAAATAAAAGTAGCAAGTAAACAATAATCCACCTCTAGTAAAATTTCTTTTTCTTTCCACACAATGGCAAATACCAGCACAAGCAATAAAATCTTATAAGACAACCATCCTACCACTGTTCCCAAACACAAAAGAAAAAGTATCAGATAAAACCAACCACCATTTATGGTAACAGATTTTGTCTCTACAACGATTTCCTTCTTCTTTATCACCAGCGTAGCAATCCATAATCCCACAAGGGAAAATAACCATAGTGGAAACATATGCCACACAAACTGCAAAAGAGAATATCCAGAGATTCCATACAAATACAAATTCTGGGGATTCCCAACAGGAAGCAGTATACTTCCTAAATTTGCTCCAATGGTCTGCAATACAATGATATAAATAGTCCATTGCTTACAATCTGCTTTTTGTATGACTAGCAATGTAAAAGGAACAAAGGTTAGTAATGCTACATCGTTGGTGATAAACATAGAAGTAAAAAAGCACAAAAACACTAACACCTGTGCCAATTGTGTGGTATTTGTTATTTTCCCAAGTAATTTCCCTGCCAGCCATTCAAATATATTGGCTCGCTTTAGCCCTGCTACCACTGCCATCAGGCAAAACAAAAGTACAAGGGTACGATAATCAAAATATTCCACATAAGAGTCATCTGGTGGCACCAAACACATGGAAATTATTGCAAGAATTGCCGCAATACACAATACAATTTCGTTTTTTATCCATTGTTTTATTGTTACTAATTTTTCTTTTTTCTCTCGTTTCATACGGTTCAATACACTTTCTTTGTGAAATACTATGCGTCAAAGTCAATCACATACTCTCCTTCCGGAGCCTTAATGGTAAGAATTCCCAAATTAAACTGTTCCTCCATAATCGTGATATGATACTCAAACACTACATCCTCTTCAAACTTTGACAAAAGAAGGTATTCTCCTTCCTCTTTTCCATCAATCTGATCACAAATATCATGATATACGTCTGCTCCTGATAAGGGTCTTGTATATCCTGCTGCCTTTATTTTTTCTTCTATCATCTTATATAATTCCTGCATTCTCTATTCTCCTTTACATCCAATATACCCATATATTTTTTATCTGCCAGCTAATACGGTCATACGCCCAACTTTTCTCATTATTCTCTTCGCTGTTAGGATCTCTTACAGTGAAACCATCTTCATCATAACCGGTAATCACAATAAAATGTCCGCCTTTCGTAAAATCTCCCGGCCTCATGCTGCAAATCATCACACGTTCTTTGTCTAACTGCTTTTTCATCTTCTCTTCGTTAGGAGACATTTCTTTTACTTGCAATCCAAGTTTTTCTGCCCCTTCATTCATCATAGTCCAAGCAGTCTTTCCTCCCATGATATAGCCATTTTCTGTGCTAAAATCTGCCATCCATGCCGGTGTCATATCCTCATCTCCAGTAAAATACATTACCACCATGGACATACAGGTAGGCCCACATCCAGAATTTGCCATATTTCCATTGGCATAACTTTTGTCTGCCCATTTGCTGTCCCACTGAAAATATGCAGGTACCTTCTTTAACTCATGATTGGCAAGTCCCGCTGCCTCTCTTCTTGCCGCCTCTAAAGCCTTTTCTTCTTGCTCCTCCTGTACCTTTGCCATTTCCATCCGAATATCCGAAATACTTTTCTCTCCTGTGAAAGCTAAAAAGACCAGGAAAATCACGCATAGAAAAATGAAAATATTTAAAACATGCGTATTTTTTTCTTTATTTGCGTTCATTCTGTTCTCCTCCCGGTGCCATATTTTACATTTGCTTTCTCACGATTTTATACTCATCACCCATACGAAAATACGGACATTCATAAAAGGTATCCGTTAAAAAACGCCCCATTTCATCCTGATCTAAATCCATATCACACACATAGTATTCAAATTCCTCATCATACACATAATTCATGCACATCTCACAATTGGAAGTTCCACTCACCGTATTTCCTCCTCTCCGATTTCTTTCAAAATGAACGTTAAATATCGTTCTACTAAATTTATATCTGTCAACTGGTATAGCATTCTTGCTCCTACCACATCTTCAATTTCGTTAAATACCAATGCGCCCTGTGCATCAATCAAAAAGTCTATGCCTACTAATCCAAACGAAAACATATCTATTATTTTTTGAACTAGCTGTTTCTCTTCTTTTGTCAGTGTATATAATTCCACTTCTCCCCCAAGGGAAAAATTAGATTTAAACCCATTTTTTGCATGTCTACGCACACAGGCGAGAATCTCTTTTCCAAGCACATACACACGCACATCCTCACAAGGTCCCTCCAAAAAAGGCTGTGCAACCAAATCGGATTGTCCTGTTTTTTCCAGTATCTCCTCTACATTTTTTTCCTCTTTTAAAAATACCTGTTTTCCCCCATGTCCATCCACAGCCTTCACTACCCAATGGTTCGGCAATTTGGGGACACATTCTTTGGCATCTTTTCTTCGAATAAATATACTATCTACCATAGGAATTCCATGATTTGCCAAATAGGAGTATGTCTTTGCTTTGTCATTTGCAATTTCTGCCACCTTTGCATTATTAAACACCAAAAATCCAGCCTGCTCCAACATATTAGACAAAAATGGATATATGGTACGACAAATCACAAAATCTGGTTTTTCCACTTCATTTCCCTTATAGAAAACTACTGGCTTTTGGTCTTTTACACCAAACGTAATTTCTTCTGCATATACCAGTTCTATCTGTATGTGAAGTTTTTCTGCCTCTTCAAAGTGCATCTGAATATATGCTTTATTATATTCTGCTCCTGCCCGGTCATAGACCAACCAGCCCCTTTTCTTTTTGGTACACACGCTGACTTTTGCATGTGTCTTTTCCATTTTCTGCTGAATATAATCCATAATAAAATCAGCAGCGTTTACTCCGGTACAATCGAAGATATTTTTAAAATGTGCATTGGAATTTACCTCACACACTAAGGTTTCTCCATGTTCCCCTTTTATCAGATCTACTCCTGCAAAATCTGTTTTTAAAATGTTACAGCACTTTACTGCCAATTCTTTCTCTTCCTCTGAGGGCTTGTATGGAGCCATACTTCCACCATTAGAAACGTTTGCTCTAAAATCGCCTTCTTTTGCTGTTCTCTCCATAGCGGCAATTACTTGATTTCCCACTACTTGTAGACGAACATCTCTTCCTTTCGCACTTTTTAAAAAGTGCTGAAATATAAGTTCTTTTCCCTGTAATTCCAGCACTTTTTTCTCCAAACACTCTCTATTTTCACACAGATACACCTGCTGTCCAAACGAACCGTAGCATTCTTTTAAAACTATAGGAAGTCCTAACTGTTCAATAACCGAATCTAAAAAGTCCATATTGGTATACCCAATGTTTGCATAGGTCATAGGAGCAAATATAGTATTTGGCATAGGTATCTCCTCCTTTGCCAAATACATATGAGTCAATGCTTTGTTATCGCACACTTCTATAGAAAATGCAGAATTAAATACAACAAATCCTAACTGTTCCAGTGTCTTTGCCAAAGTAACATCTTTATCCCAAAACAACACAAAATCAATAATCTCTTTCTGGGCTTCTATTGCTAGCCGATTACTCATGCAACCAGAAAGCAGCTCTGCATTGGTCTTAATCTGTATATCTATTCCTCGCTCTACTCCTGCTTGATATAGCCACTGATGAATCTCTTGAAATTTGTGTTGCTGTAAAAAAGCATTTACCACAAGCCATGCTTTCATCCTATGTTCCTCCTTCATCAGAAATGCCTTCTCATCCTATATAACTATCAAATTCTTCCATAGTCATAAGAACCTTTCTAGGCTTTGTGCCTTCCTCCGGTCCAACGACTCCTGCGGCACATAACTGATCCATGATTCGTGCGGCACGATTGAAGCCTATTTTATACACACGCTGCAACATACCAATGGATGCTTTGTTCTTCTCAATGATGAACCTTCCCGCTTCCTCAAAATAATCATCATTGCCATTATGGTTGCCAGAAGTTCCACTCTCTCCAACTGTCATATGCTGCATCTTCGCCTCAATGTCTAAACTAGCATTATCTTCTTCCACTTCATTTTTCTCAATAATGAAAGAAACTACCCGATTCACTTCCTCATCCGATACAAATGCACCTTGTACACGAACCGGTTTTGGAAATCCAGATGGATAAAATAGCATATCTCCTTTTCCAAGCAATTTTTCTGCTCCACCACCATCTAAAATGGTCCGAGAATCCACCACCGATGAAACTGAAAAAGCAATACGTGATGGCACGTTAGCTTTAATAAGACCTGTAATTACATTCACAGAAGGTCTCTGTGTTGCAATTACCAAGTGAATACCTGCTGCACGAGCAAGCTGTGCCAAACGACAAATTGCCTCTTCCACTTCCTTAGATGCTACCATCATTAAATCTGCCAACTCATCCACAATAATCACAATCTGAGGCATTTTCTGGAAACGCTCATCTTCTGCATATTCCACTGCCTTTACCTTCTCATTGTATCCAACGATTTCACGAACACCTAAATCCGCAAATTTCTTATATCGTTCGGTCATTTCCTGCACTGCCCACTGCAATGCAGCAGAAGCCTTTTTAGCATCTGTAACTACTGGAATCAATAAATGTGGAATGCCCTTGTAGCAACTTAATTCTACTACTTTCGGGTCAATCATGATCAACTTTACATCATCCGGACTTGCCTTATATAAAATACTCATAATCAATGTATTGATACATACAGACTTACCAGAACCTGTTGCTCCGGCGATAAGCAAATGAGGCATCTTCGCAATATCCGTTACTACTACCTGTCCACCGATGTCTTTTCCTACTGCAAAGCTCAATTTGGATTTATGCTTTTTAAATTGTCCATTCTCTACCACATCGCGGAAATGTACCGTAGAAGTCGTTTCATTTGGCACCTCAATACCTACTGCTGCCTTTCCAGGAATAGGTGCTTCAATACGAATTTCCTCTGCTGCCATGTTCAATTTAATATCATCAGCCAAAGCTGTAATCTTACTTACCTTAACTCCTTGTTCCGGCTGTAACTCAAATCGAGTCACAGTAGGCCCACAACTAACATTCGTAACCTTTGCTCCTACTCCAAAACTTTCCAATGTATCCTGCAATTTCTTTGCACGCTGCTTTAACTCCTCATCCGAAACACCAGAATCTCCTTTTTCTGGTTTTGTAAGTAAATCTACAGATGGGAAAATGTATTTTTTCTTTTTCTTCTTCTGTACAGCCACAGCCTTTGTCACTTCTTCTTTGTCTGCTTCACTGGCAGAAACTCGTTCTAAACCGCCTGCCCCATTCTCTCTTCTTTCTGCGGCTCTCTCTCCTATTGGCTGCTGCAATTGGTGCATAACTGCCTGCGGAGACTGTGTCTGATCTTCTTCCACTGCATCCATTACAATGCCTTCTCCAGATTCTCCTTTTTGAATCTCCAATGCTTTGTCATCAAATGCAGTATCTGCGTACTCATGAAGATTATTTTCTAAACTTGTTAAAAATTCGTCGGTAAGTTCTTCCTGCACAGGTTCCTCCGACTCCTTTTTTGCTTCTTCTGCTGCAAATTTCTGCAAAATCTCCTGCTGATGAATAGGAAGCGGTTCCTCTTCCTCCGTCTCTTCTTCCTCGGCTCTATGTATGACCAAATCTGCCCACTCATCCACTTCTTCTGCATCTTCTTCCTCAGCCTCAGACGCAAAATCTACGGTAATCTCTCGCATGTCTCCAGAAACCATTTCCTCTTCCTCTGAAGATTCCATATTCTCTTCTTCCTCAGCAAACTCTTTTTTAAAGTTAAAAAAACGAAATCCTAAAGATGGCTTTTCTTCTTCCCAATCTTCCAACTCTTCCAGTTCTTCTTCCCGTTCTCTCTCCTGCGCTCGCTCTTGTGCTACAACTTCCGCACGTTTCTTCATTTTTTGATATGCTGCATTGCTCTTATTTTTCAAATTATGGAATAGTAGCTTCTCCGACATAAACATAAATGCCATTGCAAATAAAGCCAGCAAAATCACATATGCTCCTACTTCTCCACAAATAGTAGCCAGCAAATTAGAAAAAATTCCTCCAATTAAACCGCCACCTCTATGATATTTGGCAGAATCCTGAAACAAGTCCACCACATTCAAAGTATTGTTATCCTGATAGGTAATTAAATGAAGCAGCGACATGAAAATAAACGCCATCACACCACTGCACCAACACTTCTTTACCATCAATGAATTGTCTCGATTTGCCAAATAGAACAAAGTCACACCAATCATGTAAAAAGGAAGTGCATAGGCAATTCCCCCAATAAGACCAAACAACAAATAACTGATTGCTTGTCCAAGTAATCCTGCTTTATTAAAATAACTAAGCAAAAACAGCGCTGCAATCACCACAATAAAAAGAACATATATCTCTTTTTGGAATGCAGACAACTCTTCTTTGGCTTTCTCTTCTGGCTTCTGTTCTTCCTTTTTCTTTGCCATAATACTACTTCGCTCCCTATACTATCATCTCATTTATGTGCAGATTTCTACATGCTACTTGTCATACTCCCGTCTGAAACCCACACACAATTACCATCATTATACTCATTAAAATTGGGGAATGCAAGCACTCTAATCCAATCCAGCGTTCTTTCGATGTACCTCATTCATAGTTTTTTTATCCAGACTATAAAAATGCATAGCTAACAAGGTAAAGCACCATCCAATAATGGGTACTCCACAATATAGAAATAGTGTAGTCCATTTTACTACATCTGTAACCGGATCAGACACCTGTGGAAGTACACCTCCAAAACCAATAATAGTCAACACCAATCCTACAAATGCAGTTCCAAAAGCCGACACTGCTTTCTCTATAAAAGAGAACAATGCTCCCATAAGTCCAGGTACATATTTGCCACTTCGCATGACCTCGTAATCGCAACAATCTGCAATCATAGGCACTACCATATTATTGATAATGGACTTACATCCATTCAATAGACTAAACACCACTACAAATAAAATCGTAATTCCATTAATTTTTGACCATTTAAACGATATGGTTGTAATCTCTCCAAACAAAAGCACAAAAATCATAGCAATCTGAAATCCTACTGCGCACCATGTAGCAAGTATCAATGCTTTCTTCTGACCACAACGCTGTGCCACTTTTATTCCAGCACTTACTACAAGCAAAGTTGGCAATGCTGCCACAATTCCTATAAGCCCTGAAATAGAATAATTCTTCATCATAATTCCAAAAAGCATAACACCTACAGTCGTATGACTATACACCATAGATACAAATTGGTTGGCCGCAGATGCCAGTGTAAGCATACAAATAGGTTTGTTATGAAGAATAATGTCCAAATAATCTCTTTTTCTTATTTTTTCTGTTTCGGAATTTTTTACACCAAAAAACTTCTTCTGATCCTTCTCCCAAATTCCAATAATAGCTAAAATGGTGCAAAGCATACTCACCAACACAACCATCCATACAAACTCATGGTACAAATCTGGATTTAGAAATGTTCCATATTTTGGAATCAAATAATTAGAAACATAAATTGCTGTTCCTCCATAAGCTGCCATGATAAACATAGAATCAAAATAAGTTGCCATAGGACGTTGCTTTGGATTGTTGGTAATAATCGTCTGTCCTGACTTTGCTACTACTGTCTGAAACGTATATCCAATAATATAAATACCATATACCAAAATAAAATATGGCAAACGCAACCAATTCGGTACTAAATGTGTAGAAAAATACAACACAACACAACTGGATGCCAACAGTAAATTCCCAATGGCAAGAAATGGACGAAATTTTCCAAATCTACCTTCTGTCTTATCTAGTAAATATCCAATAATCGGATCCGTAATTCCATCAAATATACGCATTCCTGTAAGAACCATAGACAGCAAAAAAACCCCCAGTCCAACAATGCCGTTCGCATAATAGGTTACATAACCCATTAACGCCAGATAAAGATTGGTAGCTGCATTATTCAGTGAGAATAAAGCTAACTGCCAAACCTTTGCATTGTTGTAATGGAGTTCTTTTGATGCCAACAACATTTTATCCGCTTTCTTGTCTTCGCCTGTATCCACTACATACCTATTCTTTTGTTTTGCTTTTTCGTATTTTCTCTTCCACCACATGATTTTCCTTCACTTCCATTCCGGTGTACATTCGTGTATTTTTACACGTTTTTTTCTTCCGGTTCATTTGTTGTCTCCAGTATACCATATCTTTCCACCTTCTGACAACGCATGTCTGAAAACTTAGGGCTTGACTCCCAATTTGCTCTATATTCTTCTCTTTCCAATTCCTCTCCCTCTTTGATCGTCCTCCCGTGAGTCATCTGATACCATTTTTCCGTACTAATGGCCTGCTCTCTCATGCTGCTCCTTAATCCGTTTTTTCAGACACGCTAACGCTTCTTTCATACCACCCACTTCATTGATAATCCCCTTTTTTACGGCTTCCTCCCCCACTAAAATAGAACCCACATCCTTTACCAGTTGCTTTGTATCAAGCATCAGTCCACGAAGCTCCTCATAAGAAATAGAAGAATGCTTTTCTACAAAATGCAAAATTCTGTCTTGTATCTGCTCCAAATAGGTAAATGTCTGAGTTACACCAATTACCATTCCACTCATTCGAACTGGATGCACAATCATAGTTCCAGTAGGCACAATAAAACTGTAATCGGTAGACACTGCCAATGGAACACCAATAGAATGGCTGCCTCCAAGCACCAAAGATACCGTAGGTTTACTAAGTGATGCTATCATTTCCGCTATAGCAAGACCAGCCTCCACATCTCCTCCTACTGTATTCAACAAAAAAAGTACACCATCCACTTCCTCACTATCTTCAATAGCCGCAAGCTGTGGAAGCACATGCTCATATTTGGTAGTCTTATTTTGCACTCCCAGATTTTCATGCCCTTCCACTTCTCCAATAATAGAAACTAATTGAATTTTCGTCTTTGTTTTTTTATTTTCCAAAGTAACCTGACCATACTCTGAAATCTTTTTATCTGTCAATTCTTCTGTCTGCTTTTTTTTATATGTTTCATCCTCTTTTGTCTTTTCCTCTTTTTCAGCCATAGAATTCACTCCCTCCATACTAATTTTGCAATTTTAGTATGGACCAAAAAATCCCTTTCTATACCATTTTACTCCACATATAACAATAGGCTTGCGTTCTTGCTGCAAAAGGCTCGGTCTGTAATAGTCCCCTTACCTCTTCTTTGCTATACCAACCCGGAACGATTTCCTCTACTGTAGATGTACTCTTTTGAAATGTGCCAGAAGCGGTTCCTACTAAACATACGTTTTTCTCATTTGAAAATCCTACTGCGCTATAACTCTCCTGTAACATATCCTCCACTTTTTCAAGAAGCAACCCAGTTTCTTCCCACAACTCCCGCTTTGCCGCTTCAGAAATAGTCTCTCCCGGATCAATCAAGCCTGCCGGAAAATTGTAAACCCACTCTCCCACAGCCAAACGAAACTCTCGGTTTAAAAGAATTTTATCCCTCTCCTTATTGTGCATAATCAACACAACCGCATCTGCTTGTCGATTGTGAAGGTCCTCAAAAGATTCCATTTTTCCCTCTCGACTTATCATCTCATAACATTTCTTCTTTTTATCTTCAGTTTCATAGGTGATGTCATATCGGGTAATAAACTTTCCTTTTAATTTCTGTTCCATTTTTACAAACTTCATGTTGCTGTCTCCTTTTCCTTTGCCGATTCATTTTATCCTATGTAGTAAAGATTTTATGTCTATTCTTTCCAAAATGACACATATTTTTGATTCTTTTTACCCGGTATCATATATTGATATATGTTATAAATATTCTCATAACTTAGCTTACTAAGCAACTCTAAATCAAGCATATCCAGTTCTTTAAACGGAAGCACATACAATTCATATCTGGCATCATAAATTTTACTGGTTATTCCTGTCTTTTTCGCTCCATTTTGTAAATAAAATTGATTTCTACGACTTCTCTCTTCTATTTCTTCTTTATTTTTTGCAAAAGAAATATCCTCCGTCTCAATTAAAATTCCACGAAAACTTTCCTGTAACGTATCCTGCATATGCTGCAAAAAAAGGCTACCAAGTCCCTTACCTCTTTGCTCTTGTACTATGGCAAAATAGTCTAATAACACCATATCCCCCTGACTACAGCTAGAAAAAAAGGCATATCCCATAAGCTCCTTTTCTTTCTTCCCAAACATTCCCAATGCAAAATACTGATTTTCTTCCCACATACGTTCAATTGCTTTTAACGGTTTTCGCTCCTCTTCCACAAAATGGAACTGCAAATACTTTTCATAAATCTCCCTTACTTCTTCTATATTTAGTGTGCGTATTTCATATTGTATATCCATTTTCATTTTCCTTTCTAAAATTATTAATAGAAAAAGGGCATTTCTACTGTACTACTTGTAAAAATACCCCTTTTCCCTATGTATATTCAACTCTATAGTTATCACATGTCAACAAAGGAAAAATTTTCATCTTCCGTCACTCGGAATAACTCCTCCTTTGCAAGATTAAAGCAGTCCAATACCTCTGGTGAAAATACTCCACATTCTCCTGCATTAATCATGCGGGCTGCTTCATCTACTACATATGGTATCTTATATACACGTTTGCTAATCAAATTATCGTATGTATGAGCAATGGATACTACCTGTGCCCAAATTGGAATCTCATCTCCAGAAAGCCCCTCCGGATATCCACCTCCATCATAACGTTCATGATGATATTTACATATATCATAGCAATATCGGAAAAACACATCTGTCTCCTTTGTATTTTGAATAAATCCCTCAATAAATTTTGCACCTTGTGTGGTGTGGGTCTTCATAATCTCAAATTCTTCCTCTGTCAACTTGTCCGGTTTTAACAAAATACGGTCCGGAATTGCTATCTTTCCTATATCATGAAGCGCACTTGCCTGCACAATCAAATCTACCTGTTCTTTCGTCAATTCGTATTTTAAATAATGTTTTCGCATATAGTTTAAAATCACACGGGTAAAATACTTGACACGGTTAATATGCTCATCTGAATCGAACGTCCGAAATTCTGCCAATGTACTGAGAGAATTTACCAAAAAATCATTAAATCGTTCCAATTTCTTTTTATTGGAGCGCAATTCTTCTGTTCTTTTTTCTAATTTCTTCTCAAGACTACTTCTATGTTCATACAATTCCATAATATTCTTGGCACGACGCATAACTACCTTTGGCGCAAATGGCTTATAAATGATATCGGATGCCCCCAACTCATATACACGTTCATCACTCTCATCGGTGGCCTCTCCTGTAATCACAATAACCGGAATAAACTTATCCAGTTGTTCCTCCTCCATAAACTGTAACACCTCAATACCAGATTTTACTGGCATTAGCAAGTCTAAAAAAATCAGTGCAATCTCATCCTGATATCTAGTCAATAAAGTGATTGCCTCTTTTCCATTTTCTGCTTCTAAAATTTCATATTGTTCTTGAAAAATAATTTTCAGCAATTGACGGTTTACCAAAAAGTCATCTGCAATTAAAATTGTATTTCTTTTTTTAGACATAAAGCATCCTCCTTATTCCCTTTGCCCTTTGGAACCCCTTCCAAATTCTTCCTATATTATATCAAAATAAATAATTCCCCTCAAGTAAAATACGTGAAAAAAAGTGACAATACCCACATTTCCCTTTGAAAACGTTTTCACTTTTTGCACTTTTTCATTCTTTTGTTTCTTTTTCATATTCTCAAAAATTCTCTTATTATGCCATCGGAAAACGTTTTCGAAAACGGAAATGCAACCATTTTGAAAAGATGGTAGGATAACTTTGAAAACAAAAGGGAGGTCATCATTATGAGACAAATTATAACAAAAAACCGAAAAACTTTACGAAATTTAAAATCCATTCGAAAAATAGCTGCTTGTGTTGCAGCATTAGCTTTGACAGTTGTTTTAGCAGGTTGCGGTGCTAGTTCATCAAACACAAACTCTGGTAACGGAGACTCTGCATCAGAAAAAACACAAGTTCGTATTGCATATTTTCCAAATATCACACATACACAGGCTCTTGTTTTAAAAAATCAAGGCACTTTAGAAGAAGCGTGGAAAGATACTTGCGAAGTTTCTTGGACCGCTTTTAATGCTGGACCAGAAGAAATCGAAGCACTATTTGCTGGAGAAATTGACCTTGGATATATCGGTCCTGTTCCTGCAGTCAGTGCTAACACCAAATCAAACGGTGAAGTCCAAATCATTTCAAACGCAACAAACGCTGGTGCTGTATTACTTAGCCGCAAAGATGCCGGAATTGAAACAGTGGCAGATTTAGCAGGAAAAACCATTGCAGTTCCACAGCTTGGAAACACTCAGCATTTATGCTTGCTTCATATCTTAGAAGAAAACAATTTAAAAACCGTAGATGAAGGCGGAGACATTACTATAAGTGCCAGCGCAAATGCCGATATCGTAAACTTATTTGATAACGGAAGCATTGATGCTGCCATTGTTCCAGAACCATGGGGTACCACAATTGAAAATACTGGAAATGCAGAAGTGCTTTTAGATTACAATGAAGTTTTTCTAAATGGTGATTATCCATCTGCTCTTGTAGTTGCTACAAAAGACTTTATGGATGCACACCCTGATTTAGTAGAAGAGTTTTTACAGATGCACGAAGAAGCTACTTTGTATATCAATGACAACCAAGCAGAGGCTCAAAATATTGTAAATACTGAAATCAAAGAAGCAACTGGAAAGTCTTTGGAAGAAGACGTAATTGCAAGTGCATTTTCAAGAATGACAATAACAAATACCTTAAATAAGGATGCCGTTTTATCTTTTGCAGATATTAGTAAAAACGAAGGATTTATTACGGATGTTCCAGCGGCAGATGAACTATTTGCTAATTAGTAAAAAAAGAAAGCGGAGGAATCATTATGTATTTACAACTTCAGTCCATTCAAAAAAACTTTAGTAATGCAGAGCATTCGACTATTGAAAACCTTTCTCTTAACATAAAAGAAGGCGAATTTATTTGTGTAGTTGGCCCATCCGGCTGTGGAAAATCTACTTTACTAAACCTTGTTGCAGGATTAGATACCCCAACTAAGGGAAAGATTCTGCTAAATGGGGAGCCAGTTACCGGCCCAGGTGCAGACCGAGTAGTTATGTTCCAGGATGCTGCTCTATATCCATGGCTCAACGTAATCCAAAATGTAATGTTTGGTCTTGCCGCTGCTGGTTACAAAAAAGCGGAACAAAAAAAGATTGCTGAGAAATACTTAAAGATGGTTCATTTATGGGACTACCGTGATTATCCTATCCATCAAATTTCCGGTGGAATGAGACAACGTACTGCCCTTGCAAGAGCGTTGGCTTTAGACAGTAAGGTGTTGTTAATGGATGAACCATTCTCCGCTTTGGATAAACAAACCATCAATATGCTTCGTGCTGAATTAGTACAAATTTGGAAAGAAACCGGAAAAACCATTCTTTATATTACACACAGTGTAGAAGAGGCTGTATATTTTGCCGATCGCGTTATTGTTATGTCTGAAACAGGAGGACGCATCAAAGCAGATATTCCGATTTCTATACCAAAACCTAGAAACATTGATGATTATGATTTTATAAAACTTAGAAAACATATTTTATCCCTAGTGGGAGAAAGCCACAGAAAACATGTAACAAAAGAATACGATCAGGAGGAACAGGCATGTTAAAAGCAAAGAAACTATTTGGCAGTATATTGTTTATTGTCGGTCTTATTTTATTCTGGCAACTACTATATGTTGCCAGCACCCAATGGTTTGGATGGATGAAGCCATACGCATTTCCACATCCGAAGGGCGTTTATGAAAGTTTTCTTTCCATGCTGACTAATGGTACTTTACTTCTGGCAATTGCCAAAAGTTTTTACCGTGTATTGATTGGCTTTGCTATTTCCCTTATAATTGGTATAATATTAGGAGTATTAATTACCAAATTCCATTATTTATCCACTAATCTAAAACCACTTATCCTTGGCATACAAACCTTACCTAGTATTTGCTGGGTACCTTTTGCCATCCTGTGGTTTGGACTTACCGAGCAGGCTATTATTTTTGTAGTTGTTATGGGTTCTGCATTCAGCATTGCCCTTACCATTGAGAGTGCTATTAAAAATATTCCACCACTCTATATAAAGGCTGCAAAAACAATGGGAACCCCTACTACCATGCTTTACACAAAAGTAATTTTTCCTGCTGCTCTTCCTGCCTTTGTTGCAGGATTAAAACAAGCATGGTCCTTTGCATGGCGCGCACTAATGTCAGGAGAAGTTATGTCCGCCTCTGTGGGACTTGGATATACCTTGATGCTTGGAAGAAATCTGGCAGACATCAATCAGGTTATGACTATCATGCTTATTATTTTACTACTTGGCATTATAATGGATAAGGGAATTTTCTCTAACATAGAAAACCGTATTTTGAGAAAACGCGGATTATTGAAAAACAATTAACTACTTGTAAGAAAGGTGAGGGAAGTCATGTCTTTAAAGAAAATTGCAGAACTAACTGGCACTTCCATTGCTACCGTATCAAGAGTCTTAAACAACCCGGAATATCATTGCCACAATGAGGTCTTAACAAAAAAAATACGTGAAACAGCTAAACAGCTAAACTACACACCAAACGACAGTGCCAGGGCATTAAAACAAAGCCAGACATCCGTTCCTAATAACCAATATTGTATCGACATTTTACTGGCTCGTTTTGATCATATGGAAAAGGACTCGTTTTTTGCAGAAATTTATCGCTACGTAGAAGCAGAATTATATATGCAGGGCTATTCTGTGGGAAATATGCTTACCATGCGAGATGTATCAGAACTTACCCTTTCTCCCAAAAACAAACTTCGGGATGGACTTGTCATTTTAGGAAAATGTCCAGAAATGGCAGTAGACACTGTAAAACGTGCATACAAGGCAGTAGTAGCTATTGACCGTAATCCTATGGATTATAAGATGGATGAAGTGACTTGTAGCGGTGCAAAAGCAGCACAAATGGCAGTGGAATATTTGATTGAACTTGGACACTCAAAAATTGGCTATATTGGAGATTGTACCATGGAAGCCCGCTACTATGGTTATCATGAGACTATGCTCAATCACAAACTAGCCATTTCATATGAATACATTTTATCTACCAATCAAACAAGAGACGAAGGGTATCAGGCATTTCATACCTTTTCTTCTCTCAGAGTACCACCTACTGCTATTTTTTGTGCCAATGATATTACGGCACTGGGTTTTATCAAAGCAATGAAAGAAACCAATGGCAGAAAGAAGAAAAATATTTATCAACCAGCCATTATATCTATTGATGACATCGAAGAAGCATCTGCAAACCACCCTATGCTTACTACCATTCAAATTCCAAAATCTGATATGGTACACATGGCAATTCTTACACTAAAGGATCGTCTGGACGGACATCACAAAGAATGTATTCGTCTGGAACTTCCCTGTCATCTTATTGTCCGAGAAACATCCGGAATGTATATTAACTAATGAAATCCATTCTACAAAAGGCCTTTTTGACTGCAAGCATGTCAAAAAAGCCTTTTTTGCAAATTTTACTTTTTCCACTCTGTTCCGTTATAAGTAAATATCGTTGCCTCACAATTTTGCTGCAATCCTTCTCCCCAAAAATCCTTGGTTCCATGCCCTTCTATATGACACATCAATCCTTTATTTAAGGCTCCATGAGCCACAATCATAATACGCTTTGTGCTTTCCCATGCAGGCTCCACAATTTCTTCTAAAAAGGATTTGGTTCTGGCACATACCTGCTCCAGACTTTCTCCCTCTTTAGGTGGAGTATATTTTCCCGGTTCCGTGAAAAAATAACGATATGGACTGCTCTCATTATTCCATTTGGAATATTGAACACCTTCCATACAGCCAAACGATATTTCTTGTAGCCTTCTATCACGGATAATCGGAATATTTCTATGTCCACGTATCAAACAAGCAGTCTCATACGCCCGAATCAAAGGAGAAGCATATATCCGGTCAAAATGCACATCCTCTAACTTCTCGCCTAATTTGCCAGCTAATTCCCGCCCAGTTTCATTTAACTCAATATCCATAGAACCTTGCAATTTTCCTTCTGCGTTCCAAACAGTTTCTCCATGCCTTATAATGTAAACTTCCATATGCAGCCTCTCTTCCTTTGTATGATTTCCTATTTCTGTATCTATTTTAGCAAATATTTTTTAAAATGAAAAGGTAGTTATCACTAACTAACAAGTAACAACAACACGCAACCTTGACGATATAATTATTGTTCACATCGTATAACTTATAAAAGGAGGGTTTATTTATGGATTATTATATGGAAGAAGCAAGAAAAGAGGCTTACAAAGGAATCCGTAATCAGGAAGGAGGTCCTTTTGGCTCTGTAATTGTAAAGGATGGAAAAATTGTAGGAAGAGGGCATAATCGGGTACTTTTGAAAAAAGATCCTACCTGCCATGGAGAAATGGAAGCCATTCGAGATGCCTGCCAAACTCTTGGCACACATGATTTAACCGGATGTACACTATACACCACAGCAGAACCATGCCCTATGTGTCTCGGTGCCACTCTATGGTCCAATATGACACAAATATACTATGGATGTACTGTAAAAGATACCGATGCTATCGGTTTTCGAGATGACCGGTTTTATGATTTCTTAAACGGAAAAAAAGAACTTTTAAAAGAAGAAGAACTCAATCGCAAAGAATGTTTGGAACTATTTGAAGATTACAAAAATTCTAAACACGAAATATACTAAATTTAGGCTTAGCAACGTGGTTGCACGTTTATAAATCTAATCGTGCATAGTCATGCTAAGCCTAAAATTTTTAAGCATTACGAATTAGCAATTACCAGTCAATTCACACATTAATTCATGAACACTGACAATCTCATTAATTCTATCTACATTGTCACCGCAAAATACCAATCCGTTATCCACATCTCCCTTTACTGCATCCACCAATGCTTTTGTAATACAATATGGGATTGTTGCAGGATTACATTTTGCCAAACACTGATAACATTTTTCTACCCCACATTTTCCTTCTGCTGCGCGCTGTAAGAAACTATTATGAATGGCTCTTCCAGGCATACCAACCGGACTTTGTACAATAGAAATATCCTCTTTCTTTGCCTGTATGTATGCTTGTTTATAAGCGTCTGAAGCATCACATTCATGAGTTGCCACAAAACGACTGGCAATCTGCACACCATCTGCTCCAAGTTCAAATACATGCTCTATATCACTGTGGTCAAATACTCCACCAGCTACAATCACAGGAATATTCTTTTCATACTTTTCCCCATGCTCTTTTACTACAGCAAGAATTTCTTTAATCTCTTTATCAAAGTCAATTCCCTCTGCTAATTCTTCCTTGCTAAATCCTAAATGTCCACCAGCTTTTGGACCTTCGATTACTACAAAATCTGCTGTGTAATCGTACTTTCTCTGCCATTTTTGTAAAATAAGTTTTGCACAACGGGCAGACGATACAATAGGAGCAATTTTACTATCATAACCTTCCACTAATTCTGGAAGATCTAATGGTAATCCCGCACCTGAAATGATTACATCTGCACCTGCTTTTGCAGCCTCTCTTACATGCTCTCTATAATGCTTTAATGCAACCATGACATTAACTCCAACTAATCCATTTCCCTCTGCAATTTCCTTTGCTTTTGCAATCTGTTCGTGAATGGCTTCCAAATTACATTTGTGTTGATTTTTATCAAAATCTTCTTTTTCAAAACCTATTTGTGCAGAGGAAATAATACCAACTCCACCCTCTTTTGCCACACTTCCAGCAAGACGTCCCAAGCTGACTCCTACCCCCATTCCACCTTGGATAATAGGGTATTTTGCCACTTTATTTCCAATTCTTAATTCTCTCATGATTTCCCTCCAAATACTATCTTTTTTTTATTCTAACAGCATACAAATTTTATATGTATTTTTAAATTTTCGTTTTTCAAATCATTTAATGTAGTTTTCAATACTAGATATATTGTATTTTAAAACTATTTATGTTACAATTTACAAAACAGGCATTTTTGTCACATTTCTAGGAGGACTCCATGCAAAACGGAAAACTATATATTGCAGAGGCATTACTTTCCCTCATGCAATCCAAACCACTACAAGACATTTCAGTGAAAGAGCTGGTAAAAAAAGCGGGTGTTTCCCGTATGACCTACTACCGATATTTTTCTTCCAAAGAAGAAATCCTTTCATCCTACATAGATCATATTATAGCAGAATACGAAAAACAGGTGGAACAATCTGATACCAACTCTTTCCACAGCTATGAACATGCGCTTTCCAGCCTTTTATTTTTTCAAAAGTATAAAACTTTTGCTCTCTGTCTGCAACATGCAGGTATGGAACGTATGCTTTTAGATGCACTGAACAACTATGTTAAAAAGTTGTCCGGATTTTCTTCTAAAAAACCAGTTCGTGCCTATTCTTACTATTTTTATGCAGGTGCCTTTTTTAATATTTATATGCAATGGATTATGGAAGATACCAAAACTCCTGCCACTGAATTAGCATCTATTATAAGCAGAATACACCTACTATAACACGCTATATAGTAGGTCTATTTTGGTACAATATGATAAGTAAATACATCTAGTCCATCTATTGCACCACCTTTTTTTAATTGTAGAGAAAATTTGCGGTTATCCCCATAGGGAAGTGTCCCCATTCTTTTATAAAAGGGAATGGAACTTCTTGGTTCATCGCTACCATCTTTCCCCACTTCTCCATAGATTTGCAAAAATTCTTTCCCAGACTGTTTTTCTAGCACAAGCATCTCCTGTATTAAATAGGAAAACATGAGCTTTCCAATTCCTTTTTTTCGTTGTCTGCGCTGCACAAATATTTGTTCCAAATGTACCGTATTTGCTTTCTTTTCTGGTACAAGTCCGCTATTCCATGTATATTCTGCCAATAATTCTCCCAACTTTTCCTGTTCCAAATTATAACAATAAATATTAATCTGGCAGCGTTCATTTCTCACGACACGAATTCGCACTTTCTTTTGAAAAGGCTGCTTAGAGACTGCTTTTTCTTTCTCCTTTTCCTGCTCTTTATAACCAGAAACAACTTTTCTCTTTTTATACAAAAGAAGGACTGCTCCCAGTCCTACTATTGCCAATATAGCAATTCCTATTACCATATTATATGCTTCCATATTTTCTTCCTTTCCCACTAATCCGTGTACTAACATCCTAATTTCCAGACAAAGGAAGCTATCATACACTAGAAAGAAATGTCATACTGTTTCATAAGCTGAAGAAGTGTTTCACGAAGTTCTGGCCTTTCAGCCAATACTACGTGCATATGCTCAAAGCATTGGTCACGTAATTTTGCATTGTCATCCATTTTCTCTACCAATCCTTTTTTTCGATTCTCCAACCCTTGTTTCATCTGTTCAAACTCAGTATTATGAAGTAAAATTGGTAGCTGATGTAACCAAATTTCTGCATCTTTCACTTCATGGGTTTCTAAAATATCTATTACTTTTTGTCTATAATGCTGTAATCGATCAGTAGTTCCTGCATAGCTTCTCTCTGCTTCTTTTGCCTTGGTATACTCTTTAATCAAATATTCAAATTCCATAGAGTTTTTCACATTGTATTTGCTATAACTATAATCCAGACTACTGGTATTATTAATATACTTAATCTTCACTTTATTGGATAATTGAATGGTACGATTCAACTTCTTTTCTAAAACAGCATACTCATACCGATTGCGATAGGCTTCATAAAAAATATATACAAGCACTCCTGCTGCCATTACTACTGTCATAATAAAAGGAACGGTCATACTTTGTTCCAATGCCATATCCAATGCAAAAAATAAGGCAAATAAACTTACTACAAGAGCCGCTACCACAAGTACAATCTTTTTTAGTTCTTGCTGTCTGAAAGGAATACGGTCATAATCATAATGAAGTGCTGCTTTCTCTGCCTCAAGCTGCCTCAAATCGTTCTGTACTATCTTTTTATAGTTCTCTTGTTCCCGCATGTTCTTCAGTTCTTCCATTAAGCTGTCTTCGTATTTGCGAATCATACGAAAACATGGATTCTCTGGAGAAATCTCTCGCTTTTGGTATTCCTCACGCTCTTTTGTCAATTTAAGAATTCGATCGGCTGCATCATTGAGCATTTTTCGCTCTCCGCTTTCCATAAGCTCAATTTTTTGTACATCCATCAAATATTCTGTCACTGCTTGATATTCAATCTTAGCATTCTCAGTAAAGTGTTGTGTTTCCACAATCTCTTCACACTTCTCATTTAAAAATTCTACACATTCTTCCGCAGAACGAGTAGTATTTATTAAAACCTCTTCCTGCTCTGCTGAAATCTCTTCTAGTGGAATAGTAGGCGTATAGTCCTCCAACACAATCTCTTTTGGCTCTACTCTCTGTTCCTCTTTCTTCTTACGAATTGCCTGCTCTACACCCTCATCTATAACTGGCGAAGAAATTTGCTCTATATTCTCTTCTTTGTCTTTCCTCTTTCTCTTTAGAAATCCAAAAATACTCATCCCTGCTCCATTCCATGTTTATACTGCTGTTTCCATTTAAAAATCATAGTGTCAATGGTATAGTAATAGTCACCCACTTTTCCAGATTCTTTTAATCCTGGAAGTTCTATGATTTTTCTATAATTTTTTGTTCCTTCTGATTCCAATACGATCTGTTCCAAATCATTCAAATACGTCTGCACCGTCTCTTCAGACAAATTGTATTCCAATATTTCCTGCATCAATTGCTTTTCCTTATGCTGTAATTTCAGCAGGTACATATATTCTCGCAGACTTTCCTCATTTTGATTTAAGGAATACGCCTGACGAAATTCTCTCTCTGCACGCTCAAATGCGTGCATCTGCACATGTACCACTGCAATATTATGCAAAATATTCCCAAATTCCTTTGGTGTCAAATCTTTGGCTTCGTCTGAACCTACAATCTCTTTGTACACTTGCAGTGCTTTGTCCAAATCTTGATATTTTAAATAGTTATCTGCCTCCATTTTACGTCTTTGAATCGGAAGCATATCATTAATCAAATCTACCGTCTTTACAAAACTTTCTACTTCAAGTTTTGTAAAATAATCTGTGGCACATAAAATACTTACTACAATATCTTTAATATCTTTACTCACATTGCAGATTTCTCTCCACTTTTGTGCCAAATCCGGACGCTTTAGTTCCAATTCAATCCACCGAAAAAAGGGTTCGTCAAACGTCTTTAACGATATTGTATAAATGTTATGATACAAATAATATCCCAACTCTTCCAGAGAATATACATCTGTATTCGTCAGCGCAAAATGATACGGCTCTTTCGCCAAAGGTCCTGCGCATAAAATAAATTTACCCATACGGATTCCCCTTTACTCTGCTTCCTTTTTGTCTTCTTTACTCTCAATCTTTAGGATTTTTTCCCATACTCGATTAGAGGACTCATAAAGATCTCCAAATCCTCGATCATTTAACCGTACCACACAAGTATGTACATCCAGAAATTCCACTGTCATCTCAATTCTGGTTCTGCGTCGCAAATTCCAAAGACCATCCATAGTAATAAAATGATGTTCCACCTGCTGTCCGATTACATGCTCTATCACAAGTTCTACCTCAAGCGCATCATCTGGAATAAAGCTGATTGTCTTTGTGGCATTATACCATGCTACACCTGCTGTAACCAATGGATATTGTACCAAATTAGAATCGTGAAATACCGGCATAGAAATATTTACCGTAAGCATCTCATCTCCAAGATAAAGATAATCTTTTAACTTACCTTCTCCAACGGCTTCTCTTGCCGCATAGCCTGCTCCTTTTGCATACAAGTTCTGACCAGCAAACACTCGTCTTCCTACACAAAGTTTCTTCAAAGTTGCTCTGCACCAGTTACTTTCAAACCCTTTTCCAGTCACATACACCGTAGAAACAATTTGTTTATGCAAAACATTCATGGCAATACTCTCAAAAACATAAGCCACATTTTCTTTATCTCCCTCTTCCTCAATTAAAGAATAAGGAAGTATATCTTTAAATTCCCGCTTTTTCAATACAACCGTATTAGGCTCTGTTCTTCGATTAATGGAAATCTGGTAAAAACATAACCCTTCTTCATCAAAATCAAAAAGTACAATATCATTGACACGCAGCTCTTTTGGCTGATTCATTGCATAATCAACAAAACATTGCTCATGACTCTGCACGTTTGCCCGTAATTTGCTAATGCCTAATTTTTGAAGGGCACTGTATATATTCTGAATGAGAAGCATATTTTTCTCTTTTACCGTAATTACCAAACTCCGAATGGTGTTATTAGGATATTCAGCTTTAAGCAAGCCAAGCAGACGTTTGAAAAACCGTTCCAACAAAAACTCTGGCTTTACATTTCTTCCATCTACAACAACATCCTCTTCTTTAGAGGCTTTTGAAACAAGCCCTTTTACCAATACTCCATCTTTTTCACGGTTCCATAATAATGCTTCTTCGCCAAAGGTCCATTCGGCGGTATCTCTTCGATAAAACAAGGCAGTTGGAATTAAGTATTTTTCTGCATCTCCATTGAGACAAATCGATTCGGGCTCAAAGCTCACCATGTTAAAGCAGGTAATCTGTGACATATCTTCGCACAAATCCACACCTACCAGCAAAGTTCTCTCTTCTGCCATGAATCATTCCTCCTTCCAAGTTTACTCCAGCATCTTAAACGCATGTTCCAACGCATACTGGTTCTTCTCATAGTTTCGTATCAACGCAAGCAATGTTTTCTCATCCTTCAATTCTCTTGCTACCAGCATCATATTGATTTGTCCAAAGGCATCTTCTTCCTCTTCCAATAGCTGATTACTGTCACCCTTTATGGTAATGCTCTCTGTTATCAATGGTGGTTCTTCCTCTGCAATTTCCTCCACATAATACTGTAGCGTCTCATTATGGAACAACATAAAGGTACTTACAAAAATACCATGATACATATCCTTCATGTTTTGTTCTTTAAAGCCTTCTCCCATTTCCTCGTCTTCTACAAAATAGTGAAGCACTGCCTTATGTGCCGGATTTGTTTTATATTCTACAAAGGACATATGCTCCAATCCTCCCGGAAATTTCATCTTAGATGTAAATTTCTTGAAAAACGGAAATAAAATGCCTTCCTTCATCAATCGCTCTACAGATACTTCTATAAATTCAGTCTGCTCCTTATTCCAATTATCTAAAGTGCTATAATATTTGAGCAGTGCGTAAAGTGCTGATTTATTTTCTTCTATTAAAAGTTCTTTTTTTACAATTTCAAAAAAGGCATCATCTACTACTCGATCTCGCACTAAATATTTATAAGAGTAATAGCTTACAAATGCTTTTATTAATGTGCGGTTACGACCAGACTCGTAAAAGGACAAAAATACCGCCATTGCATCCTGAACATAACTTTCTGCAAATAAAATTTGTCCTAATAAACGTTCCTCTAAATCTACGCTCTCAAGCTCATATTCCTTTGCCTCTTTCCAAACAAGGAACATATCTTTTGTTGTTCCAAGATAAAAACGAATCAAATATTCTAATATATTCTCATCGTACTTTCCAGCTTTAAAGACGAAAAATGCTAATTTTGCAAGCACGGAATCTTCCGTTTCCATACCTTCCTTTTTAATCATCTTAGAACACAAGGCACGCAGTCTTTTCACAGAAACGCCCTCAAAGCTATATTCTCGAATCTGCTCATAAGCCAGATCATACAAACCTCTTATGATACAATACTCAATAATGAGATTTCGGTCAGAGCTTCTCATACCATGCAAATCTACTTCTAACAACAATTCTTCCAAGGCTTCCCCTTCATAATTGTCGTAATAGTTTTGAATTAATTTCATAATCCACTTCTTACGGTATTCCGGTTTCAACCATTCGGTATCCATATATTTCTGAAGTTCTGATACTTTTACATTTCGATGGTGATAATACTCCATTTTCTCATAAATAAACATACACACCATCCGATTCTCCGGATTGTAACGGAAACACTGCTCCGCAAGATAAGTACGTTTCATCAATTTTTCAATGGTCCATTCAATGGAATTGGCATAACGTCTGCCTGTACCATCCACCATGAACACTTTTGCTCTATCCGTAAAAACATCTATATACGCATTGCCATGTTTATCAAAAGGTACATAGCTTTCTTCTTCTGATTCTTTATGTCTGACTACTACTGCCACAATCCCCGGATGTGTACACTGTACTCTGCGCTTAAATAATATATACGGTAAATCCTGTGCCATAGCAGGCGATACTTCCCGTTCCTCTAAAAACACACGATACAATACCGCCAAATTTCTATCAATCTTATGTTTTTGCAATTGGGCATGTACATAGGATTTCATTTGGTCCACATACATAGGATATATCTCTGGCAATTCCTCTTTATGTTTTACCACATTGGCAAATAAAAATGCCTTTTTCTCTTCCAACAAATTGGTATTATAAGAGAAATACAAATAAATCTCCTGTGGCAATAACCCATCATATTCCTCATCAATGGTATACATATAATACTCATACAACTGAGTCAATCGAAGCTGCTCTTTCACGCCTGCCTCATACCATACAAAATAATTGTGATCGGAAACATCCGATTTAATCAACAAACTACAAATTGCTACTAAAATATCTGTATTTTTAAATTTTTCATAAAATGCAATTAAATTTGACAATACCAGCCTCGAAATTTTCTTCTCATGCTCCGCAAGATAGGCATACTGCACTGCAACCTCTTCTTTTAAAATCCACAATTTTACTCCCATATTTACTGCCTGACGCATACATGGAGTCAATTCTTTCATTAAAGTAGGGTCTTGGTTTATCATATTACAAACTTCATAGTATATAATCGGACTTGTACATCCACGCTGATACTGTTCCTCAATTACATACAATTTTTCCCTTGGATCTTGTTCGTATTTTTCATCTAAAAATAGTAAGAACCACAAAATCGACCAAGAATCCTTCTTTTGCTTGTAGCAATCCCCAATTTCTCGCAGTGCATACTGTAAATCAGGCTCTCTTCTGCTAAACAATGCCTTCAAATATAAAAAGCCACAATAGTCCTCTATTGTATTCTTTTTCATAATATGGGCTTCTTGCTCCATACTATCCATAATTTCCTGAGCCTTACGCTCTTCCCCTTCCACCATATATAGGTGCATTTGATATAAATCAATTCTTCTGCTATATCCTAACTCTCCTAAATTGCGCTTTACCGCTAACATTCCCTCTAGTTTTGTCAATGCGATACGCATCTCTTTTACATAGTCGCTAACAGAAATTCGATTGCTTCTAAAGTTAATATAACTATTGACAAGAATAACCTCGCACTCTTTTATCTTCTTCTCATCATAATCTCGCTCCATATGTTTTACAACTTTTTCTACTTCTATATCAATTTCAATTACTTGATAAATACTTTGAAGTGTCAACTTTGCAAAATTCTTTCCAGCACATAACCGTTCATTTTTAATTTCAAATTGCAGTTCACAACTATTTCCAATAAAATCCTCTGCCCCAATAGTTGGTTTAGACACTTGAATAAATTCCTGATTAGCACTTACTTTTACGTCCAAAAATCCCCAAGTATTCTTAGTAAGCACCACCTGTCCTGACGCATCTTCCTTTTTTACCTGATAGTTAAATTGTGTCTGCTCAACACTAAGATACATCTGCTCCTTCTTTTGAATGCACACTAAAAACTCTTCCATCGCCTGATTATATTTTCCGCTCTGGATGAGTCCTTCATACAAATTTCTATTCTCTATATCCTTTTTTAAGAAAATCTCTTTGAAATCCGGTGACTTGAATATACTGACTGCTTGCGGCCAATTCATCTTCGCTAAATTAGTAAAATGAAATAAATCTCTAATCTCACCGTATCCTGCTTCCACATATTTTTCTAAAACTGTAATTTCAAAAGGAAGTTCCTTCTCCCCGCAAGAACTTACAATACTAATATGCCCTCTAAGTGTATCTTTTGCCCGAATATCTTCCGCATGAAATTCATAAGGAATGACAGCCTCCGTTCCCACAAAAGAAGCCTCTCCAAGGTGCAACAAATGAGAAGAGGAATACAATAACCCCTTCATATATCGATTCTCTGTATTTTTTATTGTAAAAGTTCCCTTAGCAATGCGTCCCGTCTCCACCTCAATCTCAAGTTTTTCTTGGGAACACACAATCTTTGGTAACTCATATTCAAAACGTTCTCTTGATAGTTGCGTAATTTTTTCTTTCAATTTATCCACCTGCAAATTTTACTTTTTCGCACTTTCATTATAACACCAACCCCTATTATGATTCAACAAAAAAAAGGTCGAATTATCAAACGTGATTTTTTTCATTTTAGTATTGCAAAGCAGAAATATATATGTTAAAATGCAAAACAGTGGGTAAAATTTCACAAATACAAAGTATAGGGGGTTCTTTTATGAAAATATTTACAAATGAATCGCTGAACATTAACGATATTGATTTCACCAAATGCGAAACTTTGAATGGTGATTTCATAGATATTGCAACTACCAGACCAAATCTTTTAGAAAAATACATAGGCATCTTTGAAAGATACACCCAAAAATATCCAAAACATGCCAATTATGAAATCTGGAAACGTTATATCACCGTTTTTGAAAACAGCTTATTAGAGCAAAATTGAGATTTTGTTTTCTTTACAAGCGAATAGGCTGACTCCTACTTGTCAGGCTTTTGCAACTAAAAAGAAGCTATGTCAAACGACATAGCTTCTTTTCTATATGCTTACTTTTATTTCAATCTGTTTTTACGATAAATAATATCATTTCTTCCCGGACCATTAGAAACCATAGTAACTGGTACCTGTAATTGTTCTTCAATAAATTCAATATACTTTCTACAGTTTTCTGGCAATTCCTCGTAGTTCTTAATTCCACGAATATCTGCATTCCATCCTGGCAATACTTCGTATACTGGTTTTGCCTTCTTCAAATCTTTTGTAGCAGGGAAATCTTTTGTTACTTTACCATCAATCTCGTATCCTACACATACTGGAATCTCATCTAAATATCCCAATACATCTAATACAGTAAATGCAACTTCTGTAGCACCCTGAACACGACATCCATAGCGAGAAGCTACACAGTCAAACCATCCCATTCTTCTTGGACGACCTGTGGTAGCACCATATTCGCCGCCATCTCCACCACGTCTACGAAGTTCATCTGCTTCTTCTCCGAAAATCTCACTTACAAACTCACCTGCTCCTACTGCACTTGAGTATGCTTTTACTACTACTACAATATTCTTAATCTCATATGGTGGTACTCCAGAACCAATCGCTCCGTAACCAGCCAATGTAGAAGAAGATGTAACCATTGGATAAATACCAAAATCTGGATCTTTCAAAGAACCAAGCTGACCCTCTAATAAGATATTCTTTCCTTCTGCTAACGCATCATGCAAATATTTTCCTGTATCACACACATATGGTGCAACCATCTCTTTGTACTCCATCAATGTGCGGTACAATTCATCTTTATCTATAGCAGGTTTGTGATATAAATGCTCTAAAATAACATTCTTCTGTGCAAGAACATGCTCAATCTTCTCTTTGATTGCCTCTTCTGTATCAAATAATTCAGATACCTGAAAACCAATCTTTGCATACTTATCAGAATAGAAAGGCGCGATTCCTGACTTTGTAGACCCGAAAGACTTGCCAGCAAGTCTCTCCTCTTCATATTGATCAAATAACACATGATATGGCATGACAATCTGCGCTCTATCTGACACAAGAATCTTTGGCATAGGAACACCCTGTGCAACAAGGTCACCAACTTCCCTTACTAAATCTGGAATGTTAAGTGCAACACCATTGCCTATAATACTGGTTGTGTGATTGTAAAACACACCTGATGGTAATAAATGAAGTGCAAATTTACCGTAATTATTTACAATGGTATGTCCTGCATTACTTCCACCCTGAAATCTGACAATAATATCAGACTCTTCTCCGAGCATATCTGTAATTTTACCTTTTCCTTCATCGCCCCAGTTAGCGCCTACAATTGCTGTTACCATATGTATTTTCCTCCTGAATAAAATGCCTGCTTTATTTCACAAGCTAATTTACAAGTTTCTAACAAACCAAAAAACATTGTACTACATAAATTGAAATAAGTAAAGTGTAACCGTTCATATTACAGCATATTCCTCTGTAACCAAATTACTTTCTCGCCTTACAAAATACTGATAATTTCTAAATCTTTTCTCTTACTTAAATCTATAAACGTATCTTCCACTCTGACTAATGGACGACTAATACAATTTTTGTTTATTGAAATAATTTCCCCTACCGTTTGATCAGACAATAATACGCTACTATTTATATATGCCTGTGCTGTCTTTTCCATAAACATCATAAGAACGTAAGGATCATATTTTTGTAATCCTTCCTCCTCCATAATTTCCAAGGCTTTAAAAGGACACATTCCTGCCCGATAGGAGCGATCCGCCGTCATTGCATCATACACATCCGCAATCATAACAATCTTGCTATAATCTGTAATTTTATTTGATTCCACGTGCATAGGATATCCTTTTCCATCGCATCGCTCGTGGTGCATCAATGCCGCCATTTTAATACGCTGATCCAAATCTCTTTCTTTTAACAGATGATATCCTAGTGCTGGATGCTCTTGCACCTTTTTGAACTCTTCATCTGTTAATTTACCCGGTTTTGAAATAATCTCATTTGGTATTTGTAATTTCCCAATATCATGCAACAAACCGCACGTAGATAATATTTGCAATTCCTTCTCAGGTAACTGCATCCACTCGCCAATCAGTCTACATAACAAAGAAACACTAATGGAATGTGCAAACGTGACATCATCATATTCCCGCATACAATTTAACATTTCCATCACATGCAGAGTTCCATGACCATTTTTTCGAATCTCATCAATCTGATTAGTCAGTTGAGTAATTCCATCATTGTCTTCACTTTCCAGCATTTTCCCAAAAGTTTTTTTCAATACTTTGACTGTACAATCAAACTTTTGTTTAAACTGTTGAAAATCAACACTACTTCTAATTTCATCTCTGTGTGATAATTGAACTTTCTCCTGCGGTACTTCCTCTACATCTTCTTCCTCATCGGTTTCATATACGTTAATTCGATAAATATCATATTGTTTCAATCGTTCCACAATAGCCGAATTTAACACAGTATTACAGGGAAGAACAAACTCATTGTTTTCTGTATAAATGTCTTCTGCAACAACCATATTTTCTTTTACCTGATTAATTCGTATCTGTCGAATAGACTGCATTTGCGTCCCCCCTTTCTATTCAAGGTAGAATGGGTAACTTACAGTATGTTTGTTTAGGCCCCAAAATCACAAATTGGATGCAAGCACCCAATTTGTAAACCTCCCCCTTTTATTTTATTATACATTAATTTCAGCAGTCATTCCAAGCAAATCTTTGTTTTCTTCTAAAATAGGAGAAATTACATCTTCTACAAATTCCTCTACCTGTTCTTCCGAACGACCAGTATACTTGCTTGGCTCCATTGTCTTTTGTAATTCTTCCAATGTAAGGTTAAATGCTGGATCTGCAGCAATTAACTCTAACAGGTTATTATCAAGACCCTCTTGTTTTACATTCTTTCCTGCAATCATGGAAAGTTCACGAATCTTCTCATGCAATTCCTGACGATCTCCTCCTGCCTTCACTGCATCCATCATAATATTCTCTGTTGCCATAAATGGCAATTCTGACATTAAACGTTTTTCAATTACTTTTGGATATACTACAAGTCCATCTACCACATTCAAATACAAATCTAAAATACCATCAATTGCAAGGAATGCCTCTGGAACACTTAAACGCTTGTTTGCGGAATCATCTAAGGTTCTCTCAAACCATTGTGTTGCAGATGTAATAGCCGGATTCATAGCATCTACCATAACAAATCTTGCAAGAGAAGCAATTCTCTCACTTCTCATTGGATTTCTCTTATATGCCATAGCAGAAGAACCAATCTGATTCTTTTCAAAAGGCTCCTCCACCTCTTTTAAGTGCTGTAACAAACGAATGTCGTTAGAAAATTTGTGAGCACTTGCTGCAATTCCTGCCAATACATTGACTACCTTTGTATCTAACTTTCTAGAATATGTCTGACCAGATACTGGGAATGTCTGCTCAAATCCCATCTTCTCTGCAATAAGTTTGTCTACTTTCTGAATCTTCTCTGTATCACCCTCGAATAATTCTTTAAAACTAGCCTGTGTTCCTGTAGTACCTTTACAACCCAGTAATTTCATATTATCCAATGTATAGTTGATATCTTCCAAATCCATAACAAGTTCCATCATCCAAAGAGTAGCTCTCTTTCCAACGGTTGTTGGCTGTGCTGGCTGAAAATGAGTAAATGCCAAAGTAGGAAGTCCCTTGTACTCCATAGCAAACTTAGAAAGTTCATTAATCACATTTACAAGTTTCTTCTTCACAAGTTTTAATGCCTCAGTCATAATGATAACATCTGTATTATCTCCAACATAGCAAGAGGTTGCACCAAGGTGGATAATACCTTTTGCCTTTGGACACTGCTGACCATACGCATATACATGTGACATTACATCATGACGAACTAATTTTTCACGTTCTTTTGCCACATCATAATTAATATCATCCTGATGTGCCTTAAGTTCGTCAATCTGTTCCTGTGTAATATCCAATCCTAATTCACGCTCAGCCTCTGCTAATGCAATCCATAACTTTCTCCATGTTTTAAATTTCATATCTGGAGAAAAAATATACTGCATCTCCTTACTTGCGTATCTCTCTGATAACGGGCTCTTATAGCAATCTGTACTCATCTTATGGTACTCCTTTCTTTTATAACAACAAGGACAACCCAAAAGTTCCCTCCTGCGTTGCCTTGCTTTTTACATCATCTTATCTGTCATAATCTCCTCGAATGTCATTTTTTGGTGGCTCCACCGGATACTTTCCACTAAAACATGCGTCACAATACCCATGAGAACCATCTACCAACTCATCCAAACGATCCAGAGATAAATATCCCAAACTATCTGCACCGATCATTTTGCAAATTTCATCCACACTATGCTTATAAGCAATCAACTGGTCACTAGATGGTACATCTGTACCAAAGTAACATGGATATAAAAATGGTGGTGAACTAATTCTTACATGCACTTCGGTTGCTCCTGCTGCTTTTAGCATTCCTATAATACGATCACAAGTAGTTCCTCGTACAATAGAATCGTCTACCATAACAACTCTTTTTCCCTCTACCACATCACGCAGTGCATTGAGCTTAATCTTTACTGCAGATTCTCTCACCGACTGCTTTGGTTTAATAAAGGTTCGTCCAATATAGTTATTTTTAATAAATCCCATTCCATATGGTATGCCAGACTGCAAAGAATATCCAAGTGCTGCCACATTTCCTGATTCTGGTACACCAAACACAATATCTGCCTCAACTGGATGTTCTTCTGCTAAAATCTTTCCAGCCATAATTCTGGAATTGTATACACTGACTCCATCAATTTTACTATCTGCTCTTGAAAAATAAATATACTCAAAAATACAACGGGCATGGTTCTTCTGACACATGGACTTGTCCGACTGTAAGCCATACTCTGGACTGATTGTAACAATCTCTCCCGGCTCTACATCACGCACAAACTCTGCCCCAACAGCATCCAATGCACAAGTCTCAGATGCTAGAAAATACGCATTATCTCTCTTGCCGATTACCAAAGGTCTAAAACCAAATGGATCTCTTGCTCCAATCATCTTTCTTGGACTCATTACAATTAAAGAATAAGCTCCTTTAATCTGCTGCATGGCATTCTTCACTGCCTGCTCTACTGTCGGCTCCGTCAAACGCTCTCTTGCTATAAGATAAGCAATTACTTCTGAATCAATGGTTGTCTGAAAAATTGCTCCGGTCAATTCCAACTTTTCTCTTAATTCTGGCGCATTCACCAAATTTCCATTATGTGCCAGACATAATGTACCTTTAATATAATTCAATACTAAAGGCTGGGTATTACTATTTGTACTAGCACCTGCTGTGGAATATCTTACATGGCCAATACCAATGTCACCTTTAAGCTGTTCCAACTTTTCTGCATCAAACACTTCATTGACCAATCCCATACCTTTACAAGAGGAAACTTTCCCTTTAGGGCCCTGTGTCTCGCTTACTGCAATACCAGCACTTTCCTGTCCTCTGTGCTGTAATGAAAACAATCCATAGTATACAGAAGCTGCCACGTCATGTCCATCAAAATCATAAACGCCAAACACACCACATTCCTCGTGTAAACCAAAATCTACTTTGTCGTCCATAAATTCACTCATCACTTATACCTGCGCATGTCCGGTTTTGGAAGAACCAAAGAACTGCATTCCTTTCTCTAATACATTCAAAAGTGGACAACAAAGTCTTCCTTTCCTGCCCACCTATTCTATTTTAATTATATCAGTCATACCAAGATTCGCAATACTTTTTTTCAGTTTTTTCGCAAATAGTTAAGGATTTATCTCCCCTATGCACTTTATCGCTTTAACAAATCTGTATTGCTTCGTATAATTCCTCGCTTAATTTTTACGGTCATAATTCTTCGTACAGAATCATCAATTTGACTTTCTTTAATAGAACCGTCTTTCACAGCTTCTAACAAAGCCTGATAAGACGACTCTACATCCGTACTCATAAGTAACATATCAACTCCTGCCTTCACACAGTTGATTGCTGCCTCCTCTGGCTCATATTTTTCTGTAATTGCTCCCATATCCAAAGCATCCGTAACTACAACCCCATCAAACCCAAGTTCATCTCGAAGCATGGTTTGTATCACAAGTTTTGACATACAAGCAGGAATTGTGTCCTCAGTAACTTTACTAATAGAAATATGTGATACCATGACAAAATCAGCTCCTGCCTGAATTCCAGCTTGAAAAGGCTTAAATTCTGTAGAACGAAGTGTAATTAAATCCGTATCTGCATTAACTGCTGTATCATGAGTATCTCCGCTAACACTTCCATGCCCTGGAAAATGCTTTAATGTTGCACTAATTCCCTGACTTTGAATTCCAGTTACCACCTGCTCTACCATGGAAGACACTAAATCCGCATCACTACCAAATGCCCGATTTCCAATCTCTGTATTATATTCATTGGTTTTTACATCAGCAACTGGTGCAAAATCTAAATTGAACCCTAAATTTTTAATGTCACCGGCAATGGTTACTCCCATATTATAAGCATATTCTTCATCGTTCATTTTTCCAACTTCTTCCATTGGAGGAAATGTAGTGGTGCGCATGTTGCTGTTATTTCCAACACGTGCCACGTCACCTCCCTCTTCATCTACAGAAACGAACAATGGAATCTGTGCATTATCCTGTAAATCACGAATCAACCCTTTTGTTTGTTCCACAGACTCTATATTTCTAGCAAATAGAATGACACCACCTATTTTGTACGCATTCATACTCGCTTTCATATCCTCTGTGAATTCACGAAATTCATAACAATTCCCCTGACTGTTATCTAACTGTTCCAAATTTACAATAAACATTTGTCCAATTTTTTCTTCTAACGTCATATTTTCTACAACGGCTGCTGCCATAGCATCAATCTCTTCGGAATCTGTAATAACCGTTCCAGCATCACTGTCCTCTGATGCCTTAGGTGTTGCAAAATCCGTTACCGCCACTTTTTTCGTAGTTTCTGGTGTGCTTTTATTTTCTCCTCCACAGCCCGCACACAGACATACCATTCCTATGGTCAGACAGCAAAGAAACAACTGTAATTTTCCTATGATTTTTCCTTGTTTTCCCATGTCTTCTTATGTCTCCTCTTCCTTTTTTCTTTACATTTGTTACCCATCCCTATTATATTTATATATATCTGTTCCTACAAAGAAAGAACTATCTTTCGACAGAAAAATAGTCCTTTCCATACTAACTGTATTTTATTTTTTTGTCAAGAAAACATCTGCCTGTGGATTCTCACACCATTTAAGAAATTACTCCAAATTTGTATATCCCATCAAATATTCATCCACTTCTCTAGCTGCATCTCTACCTTCTCGAATTGCCCAAACAACCAAAGACTGTCCACGGCGCATATCTCCTGCCACAAATACATTCTTTACGTTTGTTGCATGACAATCTGCTGCAGTCTCTACATTGGTTCTTTGATTTAATTTTACGCCAAACGCATCTGCCACATATTTTTGTGTTCCAAGGAAACCTGCTGCAATAAGCACTAAATCTGCATTTATTTCAAATTCACTTCCTGCAACTTCTTTCATAATATTACGTCCAGCTTTCTTATCAAACACGCTCTCTAATTTCACACAGATTGCCTTTGTTACGTTTCCTTTTTCGTCCTTTACAAACTCTTTTACCGTTGTACAGTATATACGAGGGTCTTCCCCAAATAAGGCAATATTCTCTTCCTGACCATAGTCTGTCTTGCTGACACGAGGCCACTCTGGCCATGGATTATTCTCAGCTCTTTCATCTGGAGCTTTTGGCATCATCTCTAACTGAGTAACTGCCTTTGCTCCATGTCGGATAGATGTACCTACACAATCATTACCAGTATCTCCACCGCCGATAATAAGTACATTTTTTCCTTTTGCACTGATATAACTTCCCTCTTTCAATGAAGGTGTCGCAAGTAAGCTCTTTGTAGTAGATTTAAGGAAATCCACTGCATAGTAAATACCATTGGCATCTCTTCCTGGAACTTCAATATTTCTTGGATTTGATGCACCACATGCAAGTACCACACTATCATACTCTTTTATAATCTTAGCAGCCTCTACATCATCTCCAACATTGCTGTTACACTTAAATTCTACGCCTTCTTCTTCCATAATCTTCACACGACGCTCAATTACATTCTTCTCCAATTTCATGTTAGGAATTCCATACATTAACAAACCACCGGGACGATCCTCACGTTCAAATACAGTTACAAGATGTCCACGTTTATTTAACTGATCTGCAACCGCAAGTCCTGCAGGACCAGAACCAATTACCGCAACTTTTTTCCCGGTGCGAACCTTTGGAGGTTCCGCCTTAATTAAATCATTCTCGTACCCATATTCTACAATACTATTCTCATTTTCTTTTACAGATACAGCATCTCCATTTAAGCCACATACACATGCCTTTTCACAAAGTGCAGGACATACTCTTGATGTAAATTCTGGAAAATTATTTGTCTTAAGAAGTCTTGCAAGCGCTCTGTCATAATTCCCACGATATACTAAATCGTTCCATTCCGGAATCAAGTTGTTTAGTGGGCATCCTGCTGACATACCGCCAATCATCATACCTGCCTGACAAAATGGCACGCCACACTCCATACATCTAGCAGCCTGAGCCTTTCTGTCTGCCTCTTGCATTGGCTGGTGAAATTCATTAAAATGTTTTATTCTATCCAATGGCTTTTCTGCCAGATTTTCTGCTCTATCATATTCCATAAATCCGCCGACTTTACCCATTTTATTTCCTCCTTACTTTCCAACGTTTACATAAAATGCTTCAATTTCAGCCTGATCTTTTGAGTATCCTTTTTCCTCCATTGCATGGATGGTATGCAATACTCGTCTGTAATCGTGAGGAATAATCTTTTTGAACTTAGGCAAATACTCGTCGAAATTCTTCAAAATTGCTTTTCCCTTTTCAGATTCCGTCTCTTTTACATGTTCCTCAATCATAGACTTTAATTCCTGAACATCTGGTAATTCTTCTACATCTTCTATTGCTACTAATTCTTTGTTTATTTTCAAGTAGAAGTCATTTTTCTCATCCAGTACATAAGCAACTCCGCCACTCATACCTGCTGCAAAGTTCTTTCCAGTACCACCTAAAACTACAACACGACCACCTGTCATGTATTCACATCCATGATCACCAACTCCCTCAACTACGGCTGTAATACCTGAGTTTCTTACACAGAAACGTTCACCGGCAACACCATTAATAAATGCCTTACCAGTAGTACCACCATAAAATGCCACGTTACCAATAATAATATTTTCGGATGCCACATAGTTTGCTTTTTTAGGCTGTGCAACTACAATCTTACCACCTGATAAACCTTTTCCACAGTAGTCATTGCAATCTCCAGTTAATTTCATAGTTAATCCACTTGGAATAAATGCACCAAAACTCTGTCCACCGCTTCCCTGGCATTCTACTACATAAGTGTCTTCTGGAACTTCACTACCCAAACGCTTTGTAATTTCTGCACCAAGAATAGTTCCTGTCGTACGATTTAAATTATTGACTTTAATCTTTGTCTTTGCACCCTGCTTTTTATCAATTTTAGGTCCAAATTCTTTTAATAATACAGTCTCATCCACTGTCTTTCCAAGTTCAAAATCATAGATATCTGCAGGGTTAAAGCAACTATTTGGCTGATTTACATATGTGGTATCTAAGATTTGATCTAACTTGACTGCCTGACCTTTATCACTTAATACATCTTTTTTCTTTAATAAATCAACTCTACCAACTAACTCGTTGACTGTACGAACACCCAATTTTGCCATGTATTCACGAAGTTCCTGCGCTACAAAACGCATGAAGTTTTCTACATATTCTGGCTTACCTTGGAAACGTTTACGAAGTTCTGGATTCTGTGTTGCAATACCAACTGGACAAGTATCCAAGTTACATACACGCATCATAACACAACCCATTGTTACCAATGGAGCAGTTGCAAATCCAAATTCTTCTGCACCAAGCATAGCAGCAATGGCAACGTCACGACCATCCATCAACTTACCATCTGTCTCAATGACAACTTTTGAACGAAGTCCATTCATCATCAAAGACTGATGTGTCTCTGCAAGACCTAATTCCCATGGAAGTCCTGCATTGTGTACAGAACTTTCTGGTGCTGCTCCTGTTCCTCCGTCATATCCGGAAATCAAAATTACTCCGGCTCCTGCTTTTGCAACACCTGCTGCAATTGTTCCAACTCCTGCCTCCGAAACTAACTTCACAGAAATTCTTGCATCTTTATTTGCATTTTTCAAATCGTAAATTAACTGTGCCAAATCCTCAATCGAATAAATGTCATGATGTGGTGGTGGTGAAATAAGTCCTACACCAGTTGTTGAATTACGACATTTTGCAACCCAAGGATATACTTTCTTACCAGGAAGGTGTCCACCTTCACCCGGTTTTGCACCCTGTGCCATTTTAATCTGGATTTCATCTGCACTTACTAAATAGCGTGAAGTAACACCAAAACGACCAGAAGCGACCTGCTTAATGGCAGAACATCTATTTTCCGCACTACCTTTTGTTGCCAAACGGTCATCACTTTCTCCACCTTCACCACTATTGGATTTACCTCCCAAGCGGTTCATAGCAATTGCCATACACTCATGTGCTTCTTTGGAGATAGAACCATAGGACATAGCACCAGTCTTAAAACGTTTTACAATTTCATCTACACTTTCAACTTCATCAATAGAAATTCCCTTTGCCGGGAAGTTAAAGTCCATCAAACCACGAAGATTGCTCTCGCTCTCTTCTTTATCCATAAGCTCAGAATACTGTTTGAAAATCTCATAATTTCCTTCTCTGGTTGCTTTCTGTAATAAATAAATAGTCTGTGGGTTATAAAGATGTTTCTCTTTTCCACTTCTTGATTTATGTGTACCGTTGCTCTCAAGTTCTAAGTTCATACCAAGCTCTAGCGGATCGAATGCCTGTGAATGTAACATTTCAATTTGTTTCTCAATATCTGTCATAGTGATACCACCTACACGACTGACAACTCCTGAGAAATATTTGTTAATTACTTCTTCACTGATACCAATTGCCTCGAAAATTCGAGAACCCATGTAAGATTGAATTGTGGAAATACCCATTTTGGAACCAATCTTGATAATACTTTTCTTTACAGAATTACAGTAATCATCCACTGCTGCATAGTAATCTTTATCAAGCAATCCGCTATTCACCATGTCGCCAATTGTATCAATTGCAAGATAAGGGTTAATTGCACTTGCACCAAATCCAATCAAGGTTGCAAAATGATGTACTTCTCTTGGCTCTGCTGTCTCAAGAATAACAGAAAGTCTTGTTCTTTTCTTTGTTTTTACTAAATGCTGCTGCAATGCAGAAATAGCCAGTAAAGATGGAATTGCCACATGGTTTTCATCCACACCTCTGTCTGAAAGAACAAGTACATTTGCACCATCTTTGTATGCACGATCTGCTTCGTTACAAACATGCTCAATGGCTTTCTCTAAAGAGGTAGAAGTATAATATGTGATTGGAATTACTTCTACTCTAAATCCTCTTACCTTCATCATTTTAATTTTCAACATATCGGTGTTAGTAAGAATTGGATTATCAATGCGAAGTACATTACAGTTTTCTTCTCTCTCCTGTAAAATATTTCCACTTGTTCCAATGTATACAGAAGTAGCTGTTACTACCTTTTCACGTAAGGCATCAATTGGAGGATTGGTAACCTGCGCAAACAACTGTTTAAAGTATTTGAATAATGGCTGAGGTCTCTCTGACAAAGGGGGAATTGGGGTATCCACACCCATTGCACCAATTGGCTCTGATCCATTCATTGCCATAGATAAAATGCTTGTTTTGCATTCTTCATAAGTATATCCAAATGCTCTTCTAAGTCTCTCTACCTGCTCTGGCGCATATTCCTCCACTTTCTTATTTGGAATTTTAATATCCTTCAAGAAAGTAAGATTATTATCAAGCCACTCGCCATAAGGCTGTCTGCCTGCATATTTTTCTTTGATGGTGTCATCATCAATTAATTCCCCTTTTACGGTATCCACTAATAACATCTTACCAGGGCGAAGACGATCCTTCTTTACAATCTTCTCTTCTGGAATATCCAATACTCCAACTTCAGAAGATAAGATAATATTTCCATCGTCTGTAATATAATAACGGGATGGTCTTAAACCATTACGGTCAAGAACGGCACCCATCACATCTCCATCAGAGAACAAAATAGAAGCTGGACCATCCCATGGTTCCATCATAGTTGCATAATACTGATAAAATTCTTTCTTCTTTCGGCTCATACTACGGTCATTTGCCCATGGTTCCGGAATAGTAATCATAACTGCCAAAGGAAGTTCCATTCCACTCATAACAAGGAATTCTAATGTATTATCTAAACGTGCAGAGTCGGAACCACTTCTGTCAACAACCGGAAGAATTTTATGAAGGTCACCCTTTAAGTATTCTGATTCCATTGACTCCTCTCTGGCGTGCATTTTATCTGCATTTCCAGAAATTGTATTAATCTCTCCATTATGAACAATAAAACGGTTTGGATGTGCCCTTCTCCAACTTGGCTGTGTATTGGTACTAAAACGAGAATGTACTAATGCAATCGCAGATTCGTAGTTTTCATCCTGTAAATCTTGGAAAAAGGAGCGTAATTGTCCAACCAAAAACATACCTTTATAAACAATGGTTCTGCTGGATAAAGAAACTACATACGTATCTTCATTTGAAGAATTTTCAAATATTCTTCTGGCAATATATAATTTACGGTCAAAGTCAAGTCCCTTCTTTACTCCTGCTGGCTTTTTCACAAATGCCTGCACAATATATGGCATACAAGAAAGTGCTGTTTCTCCAAGAACTTCCTTATTTACAGGAACCTCTCTCCATCCAAGAAACTCTAATCCTTCCTTTTCTACAATAATCTCAAACATTTTCATTGCACGTTTTCTACTAAGCTCATCTTGAGGCATAAAAAACATACCGATACCATATTCTCTTTCTTTCCCAATAGAAATTCCTGCTTTCTTTGCAGCCATACTAAAGAATTTATGTGAAATCTGTAATAAGATACCAACACCATCTCCAGTTTTACCAGAGGCGTCCTTACCGGCACGATGCTCCAAATTTTCAACTATCTTTAACGCATTTTCTACGGTTGCATGTGATTTGATACCTTTCTGATTAACAACTGCACCAATACCACAGTTATCATGCTCCCATCTTGGATCATACAAACCTTGTGTTTTTCTCTTACATTCTTCCATTGCAACACATTCCTTTCTACTCACTTTTTTCCAATTATAGATATTAATGGATTTTTCCAGTTACCATTTATTGGCTATCTCTTTTGAAAATAAAACGAAATACTCTAGTATTTCGCACAAAAACAAAAAAAGACGCACTTAGACAGAGGGCTTCACCCTCGCCTAAGAACGTCTTTGTTCTGTTGCTATTTTAATATACTTAATTAGAAAAATCAAGTATTATTTTGTCAAACTTGAAACCTATGGAAAAGTTTGTTAAAATGAAGTGCATTATTTTTGAAACGTTATAACTATTTTTTTACGGAAAGAAAGGTTTAAAAAATGATATTGAATGTACAACATTTAAGCCATGGTTTTGGAGACCGGGCAATTTTTGATGATGTTTCCTTTCGCCTGTTAAAAGGGGAACATATTGGACTAATTGGTGCCAACGGAGAAGGAAAATCTACTTTTTTTAATATTATCACCGGAAAGCTAATGCCAGATGAAGGTACGGTAGAGTGGGCAAAAAATGTAAGGGTAGGATACCTTGACCAGCATGCTGTTTTGGAAAAAGGAATGACCATACGTGACGTATTAAATTCTGCTTTTTCTTTTCTTTATGAACAAGAAGCAACAATGAATGAACTTTGTGCCAAAATGGCAGATGCTGAAGATAGTGAACTAGAAACAATTATGAACGAATTTGCTGTTATTCAGGATTTACTTGATTACCATGATTTCTATAATATTGATTCTAAAGTAGAAGAAGTGGCACGAGCACTTGGTCTTATGGATATTGGTTTAGATCGTGATGTAACAGAACTTAGTGGTGGACAGCGTACTAAAATTTTACTTGCTAAACTTTTGCTTGAAAAGCCGGATATTTTACTTTTAGATGAGCCTACTAACTATTTAGATACGGTACACATTGAATGGTTAAAGCGTTATTTGCAGGAATATGAAAATGCTTTTATTTTGATTTCACATGATATTCCATTTTTAAATAGTGTAATTAACTTAATTTACCACATGGAAAACCAAGCTCTTACACGCTATGTAGGCGATTATGACAAATTCCAAGAAGTTTATGCCGTAAAAAAAGCACAATTAGAAGCAGCCTATGAGCGTCAGCAACAAGAAATCAAAGATTTGAAAGATTTTGTTGCAAGAAACAAAGCCAGAGTATCTACCAGAAACATGGCAATGTCACGTCAGAAAAAATTGGATAAAATGGATGTTATTGAGCTTGCTAAGGAAAAACCAAAGCCAGAATTTCATTTTAAGGAAGCAAGAGCTTCCGGAAAGATGATTTTCCATGCAGAAAGTCTTGTAATCGGTTACGAGGAGCCATTATCTGCTCCAATTAATCTTTCCATGGAACGAGGAGAGCGTCTTGTATTTACTGGTGCAAACGGTATTGGTAAGACTACACTTTTAAAAAGTATTCTCGGTATTATTCCTCCATTGCAGGGTAATGTTTCCCTTGGAGATTACTTATACAAAGGGTATTTTGAACAGGAAATGACTGGAGCGAAAAACAATACTTGTATCGAAGAACTTTGGACAGAGTTTCCATCTATGTCCCAGTATGAAGTACGATCTGCACTTGCAAAATGTGGTCTTACTACGAAACATATCGAAAGTCAGGTACGTGTGTTAAGTGGTGGCGAACAGGCAAAAGTGCGTCTCTGTAAACTAATTAACCAGGAAACCAATCTTTTACTTTTAGACGAGCCTACCAACCATTTGGATGTAGATGCAAAAGAGGAACTGAAACGTGCATTGCAAGCATACAAAGGAAGTATTATTCTTATTTGTCACGAACCGGAATTTTATGAAGACTGGGCTACCAAAGTGATTGATTGTAGCAATTGGAGTACAAAGATTTAATATTTTATAACGATTTAGAACCCTCTATAATGGAGCAATTAGATACGTTATACTGGCATATAAGTAGCTGATTGTTCCATTATAGAGGGTTCTAATAGTTACTATATTTTCTAATCATAATAATGTTCGTATTTGGAAAAGTCAGATAAATGCTGTTCCACCATTTCAGATAATTCACTTCTTTTATTTTGTGCCAATGCCATCCAATGACTATCTGCCAAACGTATTTGCAATTGCATAGAATCTACCATTTTTCCCTGTTCTCTTTTCTTCTGTTCTTCAAAAATTGCCAATCCATCGTAATATCCCAATGCCATACGATATAAGATACTTTTATGACTAAAATCTACCGTTCCAGAAAGAAAATCTCCAATTTCATGACTTGGGCGAATCAATAGCTCTCGCTCTCCATTTTCTGGATTTTCCGTAAAGGTTACTTTTCCCTCTGAATGGCGCAGTACATAAAATTTTTTCAAACCTCTGTCCCTCAATGGTTTGATTGGAACATTATCTGCAATTCCACCATCCCGATACATGATACCATCTATATCTACCGCATCATAAATAACTGGAAGAGCGGAACTTGCGAGCAGTAATTTTCGAATTTGCTCATCGGTTTTATCCCGAAGGGTGTGGTATTCTGCTACAGGTGTCCCATTTACAACTTTTGCAATGGTCACATAAATTTCTTTCTGGTAATTACGGATTTTGTCAAAATCAATATACTCATCCATAATTTTTATCAAACCTGTTCTGGAACAAAGACCATCTGTTCTTGCTGATTTAATAAACTGATCTAAGGTTGCGCTTTCCAAAAATTCTTTTACGTCTTGAAAAATATCCGCAATCTCAGACAAGATATCTGCTGAAGAAATTTCCGCACTAAAAATTTGATCCGGTGTAATTTTATTCCATACCTCTTCCATTTTCTTTTGATCCTGCTGTGCAAGTAAAACCGCATTCAAGGCACCAATGGAACTTCCGGCAATTGCCCCTACTTCATCAAGCATTCCCAGTTCTTCCATTGCCTTTAATACACCAATCTGATAAGCACCTTTTCCGCCCCCACCAGATAATACAAGTCCCCACGTTCGATTTTCCATTCTACGTCATCCTCTCCAAAAAGAAACCATTTGCATCATCTTGCATCATCCAAATATGGCAACACATCTTCGCTATAGGCACGAAGAATTTCTCCCACGCTCCAAGCCTGCGTATAGCATCCTCTTCCCGTACAAGCAAAATCACCATCAAAGATTTCAGCAATGCCGTTCAAACATCCATCCTGCATATGGTCCTGAAAATAATCACACATTTCTTTAGCTTTCTTTACAGCCTCCGGACTATGGTCATATACCTTACAATATGCGGAAATAAATCCACCTGACACATATCCCCAAGAAGTTCCCATATGATAAGCTCCATCCCTGTCAATCAATTTTCCGATATATGCCTTTTTGTATTCTGGATCTTCTGGTGACAAAGAACGAATTCCATAAGGGGTATACAAATGTTTGTACACAGTCTGAACAATGCTTTTTTCTTTTTCTAATGGTAACATAGTGTATGGCAAAGAAACTGCCCAAATTTGATTTGGACGAATCCGATCATCCGGCTTTTCGTTTCCTTCTTCATCTCTTTCAATACAATCATACAAACACTGCAATTTTTCGTTCCAGAATTTTTTTTCAAAGGAAGCCTTGGTTTGTTCTGCTAATTTTCCATATCCAACCGAATCTTTTCCAAACTTTTCTGACAAATGTTCCATAACACATAACGCATTATACCATAACGCATTAATTTCCACTGCTTTTCCATGTCGTGGGGTAACTACCCAATCTCCCACCAAAACATCCATCCAAGTAATTTGATCTTTTCCACTTCCGCCTTCAATCAACCCATCTTTGTCCATGTGAATTCCATAATGAGTTCCCTTTTGATAAAAGATTATAATCTCCTCTAAGGCTGGATATATCTTCCTCTTGATAAAATCATAATCTTCCGGTTTCCCAGTATATTCCAAGTATTTGTATACAGAATAAAAATACCATAAAGCAGCATCAATCGTGTTATAATTCGGTTCGTCTTTACTTTCTGCCGGAAATACATTGGGAAGCATTCCATCTTTTACAAACCAAGAAAAGGATTCTAAAATCTGTCTTACCTCATGAAAACGTTTGGTAGGAAGTAGCAATCCTTGAAGCGCAATCATCGTATCCCTTCCCCAATCCATAAACCATGGATATCCTGCAAGAATGGTTTTTAAATACGCCGTATTTCCCTCTACTCGGTCTGCACTACAATGCAGCAGTTTATCCTTTTTCTCCTCTGGCAAACTGATTTTTCTCTCCACAATAAAAGCATCTGCTGCCCATGCAAGCCTTTGCAGAAAGGAATCTTTTCCGGTTTGTTCCATAATATTCTCTATTCTATCTTTATATTCTTTTGCAATGGTAAATCCATCTTGGGACTCCATTTCATCTACAGCACATTTCAGATAATATTTCTTTTTCTCATATGGCTTCAAAGTTACTACCACATCATAAGGTGTATAATGGTTATCCACCCCCAAAAATCCGTTTCGTTGGTCTATGCAATACACTTGATTTTCTTCCACTAAATAATTAGGTGTTGCCATAGATGTTGGAAAGGTCTTTCTATCTACATACTGTCCCTCAGATGTCAAAAATAAAATGTGGTTATCGCCAGCTTCTGGCGAAAGGGTAAGTACATTTCCCTCTAATTTCTTGCGAAACTGCAACTTGGATGCCTCTATAGTTACTCCATACGGTTTCCAATTAAACTGTGGTGTCATGGCAATGGTACATGGTTCCATACCATTTTCCACTTCGTAGCAGACAACCACTTCATTTTTCCCATATTTCATAGCTATGGTTTTTCTGATAATAATATCCTGCACTTGATAAATGTAACAAGGAAGTATATCTAATTCGAAGCGATTCAAATAGCGATATCCTTCTTTTTCCTGTCCCATATATTGCTGGGATCCTAAGTCGTATTCTTTTCCAGCCACTTTCACCCGTTCCCACACATTAGAAAGCACTGTAAAGCGGTCTGCAGGTGGATGGAGAGATACCGTTAAGTAACCATTGTGCATTCGATTGGATGCCCCCACAATGGTACTGTTGGAAACTCCTCCGATTCCGTTTGTTAAAAGCCACTCTTTCTCTAGCCCTTCCTGTAGGGAACGAAACTGACTTCTTCCAAGTGCATATTTTACTTTACTCATAAAAATCTATTCCTCAACCTTTCTACCATACTATTTATAGTCAACTAAAATCTATTCAAACTTACTTGTGTGACTTATATTTACACCATAACATACATACACAACTGCACATATAAAGAAATACATCCAGAACTACAATCGCAGCCAATAACAATATGCTTTTCCATGGAATCCTCACTAAATAGAATATATTTCCCGCAAAGTAGATAGCAACTATGAATAACGCTAGTAGCATTATCATCATGGCAACTTTCCACGGTGTCCATTTTTCACACAAATGAAACAATAATACAAAATTTGCGCTTGCCACTCCTACTACTGTCATAGTGGATGTTACCTCTTCTGAAAATCCAAACATACTGGCTCCCCAGATGACAATTGCTATATTAAATAGCGCCATCACTCCAGTGGGCAATGCTTTTGAAAATACTTTTTTCAAAAAGGAACCAGTCACCACCTGGTAATTTGGTTCTAACGCCAGCAAAAATGCAGGTATTCCAATGCTTAATGAACCTATCAAAGTCATCTGAATAGGCTGCAATGGATAATTTACATTCACTACCAAGAACAACAGCAATAACAAGGCTGAAAACGTAGTTTTTGTAAGAAATAAACAAGAAGATCGTTCCAAATTATTAATAGCCCTTCTTCCCTCTGCCAAAATCTTTGGCATAACGGAAAAATCAGAACCTTCTAACACTACTTTTGCCGTTTTTCTAGCCACATCACATCCACTATCCATTACAATTCCGCAATCTGACTGTTTTAATGCAAGTACATCATTGACACCATCTCCTGTCATTGCCACAGTATGTCCCTGTTTTTGTAATGCCATAACAATCTCTTTTTTCTGTTTTGGTGTTACTCTTCCAAATACTGTATTATTTTTTACTGCTATCGCCATATCTTCTGGCGTTTTAATAGTTCTTGCATCTATATATTGCTCTGCATTTGCTAATCCTGCACGTTTTGCAATTTGCATCACAGTTTTTGGATGGTCGCCAGAAATGACAAGCAGCCGAACACCCTCCTCCTGAAAATAACCAAAGGTCTCTTCCGCATGTTCTCTTATTTTGTCTCTTACAACAAAAAATGCAAGTGGTTTTACTTTTTCAATGATTTTTGTTTCTAAATCACCTTGCTCCAGTATTCCAAACACTACTACCCGTTTTCCCTGCTCTAAATAAACATCCAATTGTTCCTGATACTGTACTTGCCACTCTCCAAGTAAAACTTCTGGTGCGCCAAGTACATAACTTCCTTGTTCCAAAAAAGTAACTGCTCCCCATTTTCGTTCCGAAGAAAATGGTTCTACTTCTTTTACTTCCCACAGCACTTGTTTTCCATATACACTGCGAATTGCTGCCGTTGTAGCATTATCCTCCTGCATAGCAGTTAAATACGCACCGATTTCCTCTTCTATATCCTGCCCTGCTAAAAGAATGGTATCCTCCCATTCCATTTTTCCCTCTGTGATAGTTCCCGTTTTATCCAAACAAAGTACATCTACACGGGCTAAATTTTCTATACTATACAATCCCTGTACAATAGCTTTTTGCTTTGACAATCGAAGAACTCCAAGTGCCATAACCATACTCGCTAAGAGAACCAATCCATCTGGTATCATGTTAATAATAGATGCCACCGATTTTACTACCGCATCTCTTACACTGAGTTCCAAAACAAAACGCTGCTTTGCAAACATGGCAATACCCAATGGGATTACGACTATGGACAGTATTTTTACTATTTTATCTAAAGAATCTCGAATTTCTGATTTTACTTTCTTACTTTTCTTTGCCTCAAGCACCAATTGATTAGCATAGCTATGCTCACCTACCGCTGTCACTACTGCCACAGCCTGTCCGCTAAGGACAACACTTCCAGAAAAAATTTTATCTCCAGGTTTCTTTTTCACCGCATCGCTCTCTCCAGTCAACATACTTTCGTCCACTTCACAGCTTCCTTCCAGTATCTTAACATCGGCACACGCCTGCTCTCCCATATGTACTTCTATACAGTCATCCAGCACGACTTCATGACTGAATATCTGCTTTCTCTCCTCGCCTCTCCATACAAACACTTTACTTTCCAATAGCAATGCCATATGATCCAATACTTTTTTTGCACGAATTTCCTGCACAATTCCAATCAGGGTATTCCAAAATACAACTCCTAAAAAAAGCATATTTCGATACGAATGCACACATGCTACACAAAGTGCCAGGCATAAATTCAGTCCGTTAAAAAACGTAAACACATTTTCCCGAATAATCTCTCCATAAGTTTTTGATGCTACATCGCAACTTTTATTTACTTGTCCTTTTTGTATTCGAAGTTCTACCTCTTCCTCACTCAATCCATTTTTCTCTTTCATATTTCTCCTATGTAAATCATTTCCACATTTTCATTTTCTAAACTATCTTTCAAAATTTTACACGTTCATTTTTATACCGTCCCCACTGGCATATACTAAGGATATACGCCAAACTATTAGTTTCATTCTACCATACTGCCTAAAAAAAGAAAAGCCTGCAACCTAAGTTGCAAGTCCCAAAATCACATATTTATTTTGTGATAATATGGTGAACAAATTTCCAAAAAAATGTATTTTCTGCTATACTAATAATCAAACAAGACTTGAAGGAGGAAACTATGTTATGAAACAGTTCAAACGTTTCTATTGCTTTTTACTAATTTTTGTATGTACGTTCCAAATTACGGTACCAAATACAGACATTCATGCGGCTTCTGCTCCTAGCGTAAGCGCCCATGCTTATGTGATTATGGATGCAAACACTGGAAAAACCTTATATTCTAAAAATCCAAACAAACGAATTTACCCGGCAAGCACCGTAAAACTCATGTCCGCATTAGTTGTACTAGACCGTTGCAATCCCAATAAGACAATCAAAATTACAAAAAGGATGCTAAAACAAGTTCCTGCTGATTCGTCCGTAGCAGGACTAAAAGCAGGAAATTCCTATTCGGTATCTGCATTATTACATATGTTACTTTTGCCTTCGGCTGGCGATGCTGCCGTCGCACTGGCATACGGAAGTTACGGTTCCAATCAAGCATTTGTGGCTGCTATGAATCAAAAAGCCAAAAAACTATCTTTGTCTCATACCAGTTTTGACAATCCTATTGGTCTGGATATTGGAAATCACTACTATAAAACCTACACCACAGCATCGGATTTTTCCAAACTTGCCCGCTATGCCATGACAAACAGTACCATTCGAAAGATTGTGTCTAAGTCAAGTTATACCGTGCCAAAAGCAAAATATACTCCAGCTTTCACAATAAAAAATACCAATCAGTTTTTAACTGGATTTTCATACAACAAAAGTTTATATCAAGTGATTGGTGGAAAAACCGGAACTACAAAGGCTGCTGGTTCTGTATTAATTACAAGTGCTGTAGATAAAAAAGGCCATGAAGTGATTTGTGCTTTTTTTGGAAATCAGGATCACAAAAAAATGTATTCTGATATTCGGAAATTGTTAAATTTTACCTTTAAACAAGGAAAATCAGAAAATATTCCATGGAAGAAAGGCTTTTGGGATGTGCGTTATCGAAATAGTGAGGCTATCATACGCACCTATTACAACAAGGGTGATATTCCAGTTTCCACTCGGTTTTATCCAACTAAGCAGGCATCTCAAAAAGTATTGCTTTCATTAATTAACCAAATTTCTAACCATCAAATGCAGGCTAAAAATCCAAACAACAAATTGTCTGTCATGGATTTTGCTACAATTTATTATGAAGAAATCCATTCTCAAGATACCATAACTGCCAGCGGTAGTTCTATCACAAGTTCTAGCAACGAAATTTCTAAGAAAGAACTGGAAAACGCAAAAGATACTTGTATGGATTTTGATGATATTGATACATTAAATGAGCAACAATTGATTGAACTTGCATATTTGGTAGAGGCAGATATTCTTCCAGCTTCTGTAAAGAAACATACCACCACATATCTTACTAAAGAGCAGGCGGTATTATTAGCAAATAACCTAAATCACCAATCATGAGCATTTGTACATTCCTATTACTCTATGAAAAAAGGCCACCACACAAACTGTGGTAGCCTTTTTTCGTAGCAAATGTCCCTCAAGCACAGTTATCACTTGCATGAAATGATATTGGGAGCTTTTACTGTCCAAAGAAATCCAACAACGACATTTGATTGGTCATTGGCAAATCTCCTAATAATCCTAAATCAGCCATAAGGTCTGTTACCGTTCCACTGACTTTACAACGATTCTTAAAATCTTCTCTTGATAAAAATTTTCCCTGCTTTGCAGCCTCTACTACTCCATCTGCAGCCTTATCCCCAAGACCATCAATAGAACAAAGGGAAGGCATCAACTTTCCATTTACAATCTGGAAATATCTTGCTTTCGCCGTATAAATATCAATTGGCTCAAATTCATATCCTCTGGCATACATCTCAAGAACTAACTTCATATCTTTTAATGTATCCTGTTCTTTTGCGGTCAGTTCATTGCTTCTCTTTTTATAATCGGCAATGTGATGTTCCAACCGCTCTTTTCCAAGACACATCAATTCGTAGTTAAAAGAAGATGCTCGAATACTAAAATACGCTGCATAATATGCCAATGGGTAATATACTTTAAAATAAGCAATTCGAAATGCCATCATAACATAGGCTGCCGCATGAGCTTTTGGGAACATGTATTTGATTCTTCGACAAGATTCCATATACCATTCCGGAACACCAGCTTCTTTCATAGCTTCTACCATATGATCCTGTAACCCTTTTCCTTTACGCACACTCTCCATAATTTTAAATGCCAAACCTTTCTCTACACCTTGATGAATGAGATAGGTCATAATATCATCACGAGTACAAATAGCGGTAGAAAGTTCGCAATTTCCCTGTGCTATAAAATATTGAGCATTATTTAACCATACATCCGTACCATGGGACAAACCGGAAATACGAACCAAATCCGAAAATGTCTTTGGCTTTGTATCTCGCAACATCTGCATTACAAAATCTGTTCCAAACTCTGGTACGCCAAGGGAACCAAGATCGATTCCATCCAAATCTTCTGCTTTTATTTTCAATGCGCTTAAATCTTCAAATAAAGATAATACTTTCTCATCATCAAACCGGATCGTCTGCGCATCTACTCCGGTCAAATCCTCCAAAAATCGTATCATGGTAGGATCATCGTGTCCAAGAATATCAAGTTTAAGCAAGTTATGGTCAATGGAATGGTAATCAAAGTGTGTCGTAATCGTCTGGGTTGTCATATCATTAGCCGGTCGCTGCACTGGTGTAAACGAATAAATCTCCTCACCAATTGGCAATACTACGATTCCTCCCGGATGCTGTCCAGTAGTCCTTCGCACTCCTACGCAACCTTGAGCAATTCTTTCCATTTCTGGTCTTCTTTTATGGATCTCTTTTTCCTCAAAATATTTATATACATATCCAAATGCCGTCTTTTCTGCAAGAGTACCAATGGTTCCTGCTCGAAACGTCTGCCCAGCTCCAAAAATAACTTCCGTATAATCATGCGCATGGTTCTGATATTCCCCTGAAAAGTTAAGGTCAATATCCGGCTCTTTATCTCCATAAAAGCCAAGAAATGTTTCGAATGGAATCTCATGTCCATCTTTTACTAAAGGCTCTCCACAAACCGGACAATCTCGATCCGGCATATCACATCCGGACTTTCCTGCAAATGCCTTTACTTCCTCTGAATCAAAATCTACAAAATGGCACTTTTGACAATAATAATGCGCTGGCAGCGGGTTTACCTCCGTAATACCTGACATAGTTGCCACAAAAGAAGAACCTACCGAACCTCTGGAACCTACCAAATATCCATCTTCATTGGATTTCCATACCAATTTTTGCGCAATAATATACATTACGGCAAAGCCATTTCCAATAATGGAATTCAGTTCTCTTTCCAGACGTTCTTCCACCTGTGCGGGTAAATCTTCTCCATACATGGAATGTGCTTTATCATAACAAATTTTTCGCAAATCCTTGTCTGAATTTTCAATTACCGGAGGACACTTATCCGGACGAACCGGTGAAATTCTTTCTACCATATCTGCAATCTTATTTGTATTGGTAATTACAATTTCCTCCGCTTTCTCTCGCCCTAAATACTTAAATTCTTCTAACATCTCCTCTGTGGTCCGAAGATACAACGGAGGCTGCATATCTGCATCCGCAAAACCCTTTCCAGCCATAATAATGCGTCGATAAATCTCATCTTCCGGATCCAAAAAATGTACATCGCAAGTTGCCACACACAATTTTCCAAACTGATCTGCAAGCTCTACAATTTTCTTATTCACTTCCATCAAATCTTCATCTGTCTGAAAATCCGGATATTTATCAGAACGCTTCATAAATTCATTGTTTCCAAGAGGTTGAATTTCCAAATAATCATAAAAATTTACAATTCGGGTAATTTCATCTGGAGATTCTTTTCTTACTAATGCCCGATACAGTTCTCCTGCTTCGCAGGCAGAACCAATAATCAAACCTTCTCTATTTTCTTCCAATAAACTCTTTGGAATTCTTGGTCTTCTGGCATAGTAATCAATATGTGACTTAGAAACCAAACGATACAAATTAATTCTTCCAAGCTCATTTTTAGCAAGAATAATAACATGATAAGTAGGAAGTTTCCTAATTACTTCTGGTGAAAGTTTTCCTGACTCGTTAATGGATTTTAGCTGTAAAATATTTTTTTCCCGCAGCATCTCTATGAATTTTACAAATATTTCTGCTGTAGCCCCTGCATCATCCACAGCACGATGATGACTTTCCAAGGATACGTTTAATGCCTTTGCCACAATATGTAACTTGTAATTACTCAAATTAGGTAACAATACTCTGGCAAGCCCTACTGTATCAATAACAGTAAAATCGGTATCCATTCCTTGCTCTTTTGCTTTGGCACGAATAAATCCCACGTCAAAAGAAGCATTATGGGCCACTAACACACAACCTTTACAAAATTCTAAAAATTCAGGTAACACCGTCTCAATAAGCGGTGCATCCATAACCATATCATCTGTAATATGTGTCAAATTTTCAATTTCAAAAGGAATAGGAATTTGTGGATTTACAAATGTACTATATTTTTCCACAATTTTTCCTTCGATTACTTTTACGGCACCGATTTCTATAATGCGATCTCTAGTTGCACTAAAGCCTGTAGTCTCAATATCAAACACCACACAAGGGGCATCAATATCCTGTCCTTTTTCATTCTCCACTATATTCTTTACATCATCTACCAGATATCCTTCTACGCCATAAATCACTTTGAAATCATCATCTTTATCAAGGCTATGTGCCGCATCCGTAAAAGACTGCACCACACCATGATCCGTAATGGCAATTGCTTTATGTCCCCAAGATTTTGCACGTTTAATCATAGTCTTTACATCTACTACCGCATCCATATCACTCATAAGTGTATGCGCATGTAATTCCACTCGTTTTACAGGACTATGATCTTCTCTCTTGGTTGTAAAATCACCAACACTTTTAATTCCCATAACAGACCCAATGGTAATTTCTTTATCAAAACGGTCAAATACTGCCATTCCTTTGATTCGGACAAATGCGCCTTTTTTTAATTTTTCGCCTAAACTTGGAAGCTGCTCATTTTTTACAAATATTTTTACTGTAATGGTATCTGTAAAATCGGTTACATGAAACATAACAATTGTTTTTTCATTTCGTATCTCTCGGTCTTCCCGAGCCAATACTTTTCCTACAATTACTACTTCTCCAATTTCATCTACAATCTCACTAATAGGGATGCTGTCCCCCTCAAAAGGCCGCCCGTAAATAATATCCGGATCATCCGGCAATCTTCGATATGCACTTTTGCTACGGTCAAAGGTTTTCCACTCTTTCTTTTCTGGCTTTTCCTGTTGCTTTTCCGTATTTTTCTCGGCTGTTTTTTCTGCTGCCCGTTTGACCTTCTCTTCTGCTGCCTTTATCATGCTCTTTGGACGGGGAACAAAAAATTCTTTCTCTTCCTTTTTCTTTAAAGGCTCATGATACTCATAGGAAATATGCACTTGGAAACCAAAACGCTCCCGAAAGATTTCTTCTAACTGTAGCTTTAGTTCCGGACCTCTTTTTTCTGAAAGAAAATTTCGCTCACAGTCAAAAATCAGATTGTCTCCTTCAAACCGATAACTTGCTCCATGCAGCACTTCATAATCAATGACACTCTTTTCTTTCAGTTCTAAAAGCAAACTGTCATAATACACATCCATCAATTTTTCTGGCGTATATTGACCAGATAATTTGTAATGTTCCACAAATACAATATCATCCATCACTCCAGTAAATACTTGCTTTTTTAACTGATATTCCATTTTCTTAATATTGGTAAATGTAATCAAACGGTCACTTTCTATATAAATCACTAACTGACGTTTTGTCTTTGATGCCACCAGCTTTTGTACGTCCACATGCTCAAACAGTCCATGTACATCCTGACTAACATTTAAGCTGTCAAAGGCTTCAAAAAAAAGCATTTTCTTCCCTTCTTTCTCATTCCAATACAGTCACATCTTTGCTGCAACATGTGTATTGCATCTTTTATTCCTGTGCATCATTCCAATGTAACAACTCTTCTCGAAGAACAGATAACAACTGTTCCTCTGGCACTTTTTTTACGATTTGACCTTTTTTAATTAAAAGCCCAACGCCTTTTCCTCCTGCAATTCCTATATCTGCCTCTTTTGCTTCTCCTGGACCGTTTACAACACACCCCATCACCGCAACTTTAATATCCAAAGGAATATCTTTTACCAAATCTTCCACCTGATTTGCAAGACCAATCAAATCAATTTGTGTTCTTCCACAAGTTGGACAAGATACAACCTCTATGCCACCAGTACGAAGTCCCAATGTTTTTAGTACCAATTTTGCAGTTTTAATTTCTTCTACCGGATCTCCAGATAAAGAAACACGAATGGTATTTCCAATTCCTTGATATAAAATAGCCCCTAATCCTACAGAAGATTTGATGTTTCCAGAATATACAGTACCAGATTCCGTAATTCCTACGTGTAATGGATACGGAATCTTATCTGCTATTAGTTCATGGGACTTAATACACATCAATACATCCGACGACTTGATACTAACTACCAGATTGTCATATCCCATATCCTCTATGAGCTTTACTTTATCTAAGGCACTCTCTACAATACCTTCCGCTGTGACCCCTTTATACTTTTCCAATATGTGCGCCTCAAGGGAACCGCTATTAACCCCCACACGAATAGGAATATTACGCTCTTTAGCTACATCCACTACCGCTTTTACCCTCTCGTTATCACCAATATTTCCAGGATTAATACGAATTTTATCTGCTCCATATTCCATAGCCGCAATAGCCAAACGATAATCAAAATGAATATCGGCAATCAACGGAATAGAAATCTGCTTTTTAATTTGTGCAAAGGCTTTTGCTGCCTCCATTGTTGGCACTGCGCACCGAACCAATTCACATCCGGCAGCTTCCAATCGTTTTATTTGTTCCACCGTAGCTTGTACATCCTCTGTTTTTGTGTTTGTCATAGACTGTATCAACACAGGATTCTTTCCTCCAAGCACTCGATTTCCAATGTGAATTTCTTTTGTTTTTTCTCGTAATGTACCCATGTGCCTCATCCTTTCTTTTTTCATATTATGCGGTCATTTTACCGCTAGAGTTATTGCTAATTCCTTTGCTTGTTTCTATTTTTGTTATACTATTTTGCCATTAATCATCAATTGCGAAACTTTTTTCATTCTATAAGTTTCGCAATTGTTTTCTGTCTACTTTTATAACTTTAGCGGTAACTATCCCGTGATAATACGAGCAATATCATTATAAGTTACTGCAATCATAAGTACCATCAATAGAATAATTCCTACTAAATGTACCATTCCTTCTATTTTTTGATCCGCCGGCTTTCCACGGAACAATTCTACAAATAAAAATACTAATCTTCCACCATCTAATGCTGGGAATGGCAATAAATTCATAACTCCCAAGTTAGCACTTAGGAAGATAGCTATATTTAATAAATTAAGCAACGCATCCACAGCAGTCTGACTAGCATCTACAGTATCTCCAATGTAGTCTACGATTCCTACCACACCCGATAAATCATTGGTGCTTACTCGTCCCGTCACAAGTCTTCCTAAACTTTTTACGGTGCTTTCAATCCAAAAACGAATTTCTGATGCACCATAACGAATATCATCTAAAATATTTCCATGCACTCTGGAACCCATGGAAATCTGTAACGATTTCACAGTGGCATAATATGGAGTCACTGTAACTTCCTTCTCTTTTCCATTTCTCTCATAGGTAATGACAACATCCTCTTTCGTCAATGGATTTGCCTCCAAATAAGTGGACATATCCTCCATTGTCTCAATGGTTGTTCCGTTCATAGAGGTAATCACATCACCAGCCTTTACACCAGCCTTATCCATAGGACTATCCTCTTCTACAGCAGAAACATAGGCTTCTTCACCTTCTCCAGAACTTGTATAACTGTATCCCAAACGATAATAACTATAATTTGGATCAATATCAGCCTCTTTTTTCTCTCCATCTGCAGTTGTATATTCTACACGTAATGGTTCGTCTCCTACATCATTTAAACTAAAATAGATACTGTAATCCGAACCAATTTTAATTTTCTTTCCCTCAATAGCAGTAATCGTATCCCCTGCTTGGATACCAGCCTCCGCAGCCGCACTGTCAGGAGAAACATAGGTAACTACTGCTGGATTATATCCCACTACTGCCACTAAGATAATGGCAAATATAAATGCAGATATAAAGTTAAAAATAGGACCTGCTGCAATAATGGAAATTTTTGCCCAAATTCCTGCTTTTTGAAAAGAATCCGGTGCATCGTTCACTTCATCTTCTCCTACCATCATGCAGGAACCACCGATTGGAAACAATTTCCAAGAGTACCATGTATGCTCTTTCCAATCTTCTCTATTTTCGCAATAACTTTGAGATGGAAAAAACTTCACCGTCATTTTCTCATCTGTTTTTACAAGGGTAACCAGTCTTGGTCCCATTCCCACAGAAAATTCTGTAACACCTACTCCATTTTTCTTAGCAAGTAAAAAGTGTCCCAACTCATGCAACACTACAATTACTGTAAATACAAGTAATGCAATAATAATATTCATTTCTTCCTCCATTCATTTTTATGACCAACGCTCATCAATTTCTCGATAAACCTGCTGTTCTATTTCTAAAATTTCCTCAATAGATGGATGTTCCACCCACTGATGCTTCGATAAAGCATAATCAATCACTTCAACAATATCCAAATATCCAATTTCACGATTTAAAAACTTTGCAACGGCTTTCTCATTGGCTGCATTATAAACAGTTGGCATACTTCCACCTTTTCGTCCAACTTCATATGCCATTTTAAGTCCTTGAAAAGTTTCCATATCCGGCTCCATAAAGTCTAACTGCCCTAACTTTGCAAAATCTAAACGATCACCGGGAAGTGGTCTTCTCTCTGGATAATACAACGCATATTGAATTGGCAAACGCATATCCGGAGTACCAAGCTGTGCCATTACTGCACCATCTTCATATTCAACCATAGAATGTATCACACTCTGTGGCTGCACTACCACTTGGATTTTATCAATATCTACATCAAAAAGCCATTTTGCCTCCATCACTTCCAAACCTTTGTTTACCATGGTAGAGGAATCAATGGTAATTTTTCTTCCCATTGCCCAATTGGGATGTTTCAATGCATCTTCTACCTGAATATTTCTAAGTTCTTCTTTCTTTTTTCCTCGAAAAGGACCACCTGAAGCGGTAAGTAAAATTTTACTAATCGCATTTTTTCGTTTCTCCTGCAAAGATTGAAAAATTGCAGAATGCTCACTATCCACCGGAAGTAACTGCACACCATATTCTTTTACTAATGGCATAATAATGTGACCTGCCGTAACTAAAGTTTCTTTATTTGCCAACGCAATATCTTTTCCTGCTTTTATGGCTGCAATGGTTGGCGTAATTCCGATCATTCCCACAACTGCTGCAACTACAATTTCTACATCTGAAACTGTCGCACAGGCAATCATTCCCTCCATGCCATGCAATACTTCCACTGTGGTATCTTTTAATCTGTCTTTAAGCTCCAATGCTTTTTTTTCATCCCAAATAGAAACTATACGGGGATGAAACTCTGCAATTTGCTTTTCCATAAGATCTATATTACTTCCAGCAACCAGTGCTACCACTTCTAAATCTTTATTATTTCGAACTACGTCCAATGTCTGTGTTCCAATGGAACCAGTTGAACCTAAAATTGCTATTTTTTTCATAGGACACCTCTCATCCTTTTTATAACAAATATAAGTATTTCCCACTTGTATTCATACATACACTATACATCAAAAAATTACAAGAAAGTAAAGAATATATAGGCAAGAGGGGCAGTAAATAATATACTGTCAAATCGATCCAAAATACCACCATGTCCCGGTATCAAATGCCCATAATCTTTTATATCATAATTTCTCTTAATAGCAGATGCAGCCAAATCTCCAATCTGTGAACAAATAGCTCCAAGTGCTGCTACTAATGTAAACAAAGCAACAGAACACCCGTGAATTGCTAAAGGTTCTTTGAAAATGGTAGCATAAATAAAAGCAAGCAATGCCGCCCCTAAAATTCCACCAGTGCATCCTTCCACCGTTTTCTTCGGACTTAGCTCTGTTGGAAGTTTATGTTTTCCGATCAACATACCTACGCAATAGGCACAGGTATCCGACCCCCATGCTGCAATAAATACAATCCATACCAGATAAAAACCACCATCTAACATTCTTACCTGATACATACATGACAACATCATAGTAACATAAATGATTCCGGCAAAAGCCATTGCTATATCTTTAAATACAAATTTCGGATACATAATCACATATGCCGCCATAAACAGTAACATGACTCCCAATATGAACACTTGTATGAAATCTTCTCTTCCAAAAAAGAGAATTACTTCATATCCAATGGTAGCAATATATCCAATAAATCCCAGTGGCGTTTTTTCTAACTTAAGTACACGATATAGTTCGAATTGACCAATCAATGACAACAATCCCATCACAAACAACAATACGGGATGTCCTACCCAAATTGATGCAATGGCAAGTGCCACCAAAATAATTCCACTAATCAATCTTTCAACAAACATGATACCTCCTTATCAGTTACAATCTACAAGATTTTTGACTGTAACAACAAGTTCATTTAAAATTGCCTTTGGCTAAGAACTTGTTACCTTGTTTTCCTTTGCATAAATCTATTTTACTCCGCCAAATCTTCTATCTCGACCAGCATAATAATCAATTGCTTTTTCTAATTCTTTTTTATCAAAATCAGGCCACAACACATCTGTAAAATAGAATTCTGCATACGCCATCTGCCAAAGCATATAATTTGAGATACGCTGTTCTCCACTGGTTCGAATCATTAAATCCGGGTCTGGAATTCCCTTTGTATCTAAATATGCCGAAAATCTCTCTTCAGTAATATCCTCTTTGGTAAACATTCCAGCTTCCATATCCGCAACCATTCGCTTCATAGCACGAACCATCTCATCTCTTCCACCATAATTTAACGCAACGGTAAAATTAAGTCCTGTACAGCTGGCAGACTTTTCTTCCAACTCTATAATTTGATTTTGAAGTTCTGGAGACAATCGATTAATATCTCCAATCACGCGCACACGCATATTATTCTTTTCACTTCGCTCCAAACAGTTACTTAAATACTTTTTCAATAATTTCATTAAGGCACGCACTTCATCTTCCGGTCTTTTCCAATTTTCTGTAGAAAAGGCATATACGGTTAAATACTTAATTCCCAAATTCCAGGCATCTTCACAAATCTGCTCCACCGCTTTGGCCCCCTGCGCATGTCCAACATTTCTAGGCATGAAACGCTTTTTTGCCCATCGACCATTTCCATCCAAAATAAGTGCTACGTGTTGCGGTACCTTTTTCTCTTCCATGTAACATCTATCCTCTCTACATATTTATTCACAAGTATCTACTGATATGAGGAAAAGGCGTACCCTGCCAGATGGTATTGCCCCATTTTGGCAAAATACGCCTAATTATTGATAAGCCTAAATTGTCATAATTTCGGATGACTTGTTCTCAATCATCTTATCTACTTCAGCGACGTATTTATCAGTCAGTTTTTGAACCTTATCTTCTTCCTGCTTTGCCTCATCGTCTGAAAGCTCATTTGCCTTATTCTGCTTCTTAATGGCATCATTGGCATCTCTACGAATGTTTCGAATGGCTACCTTTGCATTTTCACCTTTCTTCTTCACATCTTTTACTAATTCTTTACGACGTTCCTCTGTAAGTTCAGGGAAAACTAATCGGATAATCTTACCATCATTGTTTGGTGTCAAACCTAAATCAGAAACCATGATTGCTTTCTCAATCTCTTTTACAAGACTTGCTTCCCAAGGCTGAATCTGAATCACTCTTGCCTCTGGTACAGATATGTTAGCTACTGTCTGCAAAGGAGAAGGAGTACCATAGTAATCTACCATAATTTTATCTAATACATGCGGATTTGCTCTTCCTGCACGAATTGTCCCATACTCTTCTGATAACGCATGAATTGATTTTTTCATCTTATCTTCAAACTGCTCCATCTTAAATGTTCCTCCATTTCTTTCCACGGGATACTACTTAATTTTTGTAGTTATTCTTATTTATGAATTCTTATATGTTCTATGTTTCAGTAAATTAATCTACTGTTACCTTTGTTCCATGAAAGTTTCCATTCATAGTATTTACTATACTATCTTCCTCATTAAGTCCAAATACCAACAATGGCATTTTATTTTCAAGGCACATAATAGTAGCGGTAAGATCAATCACCTGCAATCTCTGATCCAGCACTTCCTGCATAGAAACCACATCATATTTCTTTGCAGATGGATTCACCTTTGGATCACTATCATATACACCGTCGATAGCCTTCGCCAATAAAATAACATCAGCCTCCATCTCAACTGCACGAAGTACAACGCCAGTATCGGTTGAAAAATATGGATGACCTGTTCCTCCTGCAAAGAAAACAACCATTCCCTTTTCAAAATACTTATTAGCACGATCCTTTGAAAATGGCTTTGTCATAGTACCACAAGTAAATGGTGTTAATACCTGTGTTTTCATTCCCACAGAACGGAATATCTCAGAAACATAAATGCAGTTCATAATGGTAGCAAGCATTCCTATTTGATCTGCTTTGGTTCGGTCGATGTTTTCGCTGGTTCGTCCTCTCCAGAAATTACCTCCACCGATTACAACACCAACCTGAACTCCATCATCTACAAGCTGTTTTACCTGCTTTGCAACCTTCACACAAGTGGCCTCATCAAAGCCAGTTTTCTTATCACCAGCTAATGCTTCTCCACTTAATTTCAAAAAAACTCTTTTATATTCTTTCTCCATCGTTCTATTCTCCATCAAAGAAATTATCAATATCTACTTCAGCATAAGAAAGTTTACAGTAACCATCCACAACAGCACCATTGTTAATCTGTACTGATTTTGCTGTAATATTACCTTTTACAATCGCAGTAGAATCCACTACAACAGGTCCCTGCACATCAATCTCACCCTTTACTGCACCAGAGATTGTAGCAGATTTTGCTATTACATCACCAACTACAATCGTTCCAACACCGATTTTTACATCGCCCTGACTATCAATTCCACCATCTAATCTTGGTGTACTTACAACAACCTCAGCAGCTTTTAGGTGTCCGCTTACATTTCCATTTACGGTCAACTTACCTAAACATTCTACATTACCAGTAATTGTTCCATTTACCTCTAAGCCGCCATCAGAACTAATAGAACCATTAATCACAGTTCCCTTTGTAATTACTGTTACCTGATCTGTTGCTTGTACATTCTCCAAATTGTTTTCCATAATGTTCGCTTCCTTTTCTATAATATTTTCTTGTATCATTGGCTCTAAGACTTCCATCTTATCACTGATAGACATACTTTCTTCATCCTCTTGCTGCATTGCAAGTGTTTCCATATCTTCTGACATTGAAACATCTTCCAACTTCTCTTCTTCTACTTCTTCACAGACTTCCTCATCCATTGTTTCAAAACTTGGAATATCTGTCAAAGAAATTTCTTCTTCACCATACACATCTGCCACTTCCTCTACCATATCTTCTCCTAAGATGTCTGTCTCAGATGTTTCCTCCATAGTTTCTGTTTCTGCAGATACCATATATTCTATATTCTTTTCTTCATCTGTAAAATCTACTTCTGGAAGTTCTGAAGTAACTTCTTCTAACATTTCTTCCTGGAAAGTTGGCTCTTCTAAACTATTCTCTGAATCCTGCACATTTATCTCATCTAATAATTCACTAAAATCTTCCTCGTTTTCTTCTACCTCAGAAGATATTTCATCTGGCTGTTCCACATTTATATCCTCAGGCAATTCAAATTCCATTCCCTGAGCTTCCATACTATCTTCTTGTCCAAATTCATTTGGTTCTTCCTGCATGAAATTGGTTTCTGCCAGATTGTCACTTTCTTCTACAACATTTTTTATCTCATCTTCTATTGGAAGCTGTTCCTCTGGCAAGGCGTCTATCATTGGTTCTTCTTCTGGAATTTCATCTAGTATGCTGCTCTCTTCCTGTTCCTCTAACACATCCTCTTCCACATTGTCTGTATTTTCTAAACCAGACTCTGTCATCATGTCTTCACCAAGTTGAGCAAGGGCTGCCAATATATCCTCTTGCACTTCCTCATTTGCATTCTTTTCTAACTCGTCTTCATTTTCTGCTGTATCAGCCAACAAAGTATCTGTTTCTTCTATAGAAGAAACTTCCTCCGATACAGCCTGCTCTTTCTCTTCTTCTAAATGTAAAAAATCATTTTCTGCTGTATCTTCATCCTCAATTCCAAAAAAATCATCATCAGGAAGAAGTTCATTTACTGCCTGTGATATATCATCTCTTAAATCCTTAAAAAATCCCATCCAAGTACCTCCTCATTCTTTCTTTTGTAATTTTACGGCATTACTTGGTATCTACTATTTTCAAAATTGCATTTTTACTATTTTTTCACTAGACACAACACAATTTTTATCAAAATCCAATTATGCCAAACTCACCTCTGCCAGCAACACTTTCCCCGTATTGCATATTTATGCTTACTTCACATCTTCTGCTTTAATATGCTGTACTAATGTTGTCGTATCATTAATTGGCAACATGGTAACATCCATTTTCTTTAACTTATTTATAATCTTAGGAAGTGTTTCTACAGTCTGCTGTTTTCCAGCACAATCATGCATTAACACAACAGAATTTTCGTATAATTCCACTCCCGAAATTACATTATCAATCATTTGCTGATTAGTTAATTTCTCCCCTGTTGCATCTCCATTAATTACATTCCAATCAATATATACATATCCAGCTTTCTTGGTATAACGGATAATCTCATCCATACCAACTCCACTAACTGTATTACTGCTTCCACCCGGAAAACGAATAAATTTAGGACGCTGTCCGGTTATATTGAATAATAAATCACTTAACTTCGTCATATCACTCTTATAAGCATTCACCGATTTATAAATCTTTTGATATTGATGCGTATAAGAATGCATAGCAAGAGTATGTCCCTCTTGATATATTCTCTCGTACATTTTTCTTGAATGGTCATCTGTTTGCCCAATCACAAAAAAAGTTGCCTTTATATTATTCTTCGCAAGAATGTCCAATATATCTTCTGTATTCGAACTTGGACCATCATCGAATGTTAAATACACTTTCTTTCCTTTGATCTTTGTTTGATCTTCTCCCTTAGGAATTTTTGTTGGTTCTATTGCTGCCGCTTCTGCTTCTTCTGCAATTGTCATAGAATCCTCTGTATTATCATCTTCTGCATACTCTACTGAATATTGGGACATATACTGATTCAACTTTTTTTCCAACATACATACTTTAACCCAAAGAGTAATACACAAAAGCGAAGGTAATAACAAAAAAACAATTATGGTAATTACAATCATCTTTTTCAAGCGATTCACTCTTTTGCGGCGTGCTTCTAACGCTGCTTGTTTTGCTGTGTTCTTATCACCGCTCATGAAATCATCCCTTCGTTTCTATCCTATCATCTTATCATACTTCCGTATTTCAAATTTTATATCTAAATATGCCTCACATATTTCTATTACTTAATCGAACGCATTTTTACTTTCTATTATTCAAAGTTGCATACTATGATGATTATAATATAAATACACACAAAAATCAACTGTGAAAAACATACTGTTCTGTCATTCTCATACAAATTTATATATTTAATTACAAATACCTACTGAGACGCAAAAACCCTCAGAAATTCTAAAATAGAAATTCTAAGGGTTCTTTCTCTCATTTATAAAAGCTGGCTTCTAAATAATCGTCCAAACTATTTTAACTGAGCTGCAACTTCTGCTGCAAAATCACTCTCAACTTTTTCAATACCTTCACCAGTCTCATAACGAACAAAGCTCTTAATTTCTAAAGCAACACCTTCTGCCTTAGCTACGCTCTCTACATATTTAGCTACAGACTGCTTTCCGTCCTCAGCCTTAACATATACCTGATCTAATAAGCAGATTTCTTTCAACTCTTTGTTGATACGTCCCATTACCATTCCATCGATAATCTTCTCTGCTGCATCTGGCTTTTCTTTTACTGCTTGAGCCTTTAAGATTTCTTTCTCATGCTCAATATAATCCTGATCTACTTCATCTCTGCTTGTGTACTTTGGATTTAAAGCTGCAATCTGCATTGCAACATTTTTCAAGCACTCTTTTACTGCATCTGAATTTGAATCTGTCTTAGCCTGAACAAGAACTCCAATCTTTCCACCTGCATGGATATAACTTTCGATAATACCGTCAGTTGCTTCAACCTTAGCAAATCTACGAATAGTCATATTCTCACCAATTACAGCAATCATGCTTGCTAAATTTTCTTTTACAGTTTTTGAAGAATCTTCAATCCATGGCTCAGCAAGGAATGAATCTACATCCTGTGCTGAAGTGGTAGCAACCTGTGCTGCAACCTGTGCTACATAGTTCTGGAATTTTTCATTCTTAGCAACGAAGTCAGTCTCACTGTTTACTTCAACGATAGCTGCAAGTTTTCCATCTGCACTAATGTTGGTAGCAACCATACCTTCTGCGGCAACACGACCAGCTTTCTTTTCAGCCTTAGCTAAACCGTTCTCTCTTAAAAATTCAACTGCCTTATCCATATCTCCGTCTGTTGCAGTAAGTGCTTTCTTACAATCCATCATACCTGCGCCTGACACTTCTCTTAACTCTTTTACCATTGCTGCTGTAATAGCCATTTTACATACCTCCGTTAGTTATTCTCTGTATATTCGCAAATGATGGAATGCCCTAGGGACATCCCATCCTTTTATATCTTATTCAGCGTCTGTTTCCTCTGCTGCTTCAACCTGCTCACCCTGATTAGCCTCGATAACAGCATCTGCCATCTTAGCAACAATCAACTTAACTGCTCTGATTGCATCGTCATTACCTGGGATTACGTAATCTAATTCTTCTGGATCACAGTTTGTATCTGCAATACCGATCAAAGGAATTCCTAATGTGTGTGCTTCCTGTACACAAATCTTTTCCTTCTTAGGATCTACAACAAAAATTGCATCTGGAATGTTCTTCATGTTCTTGATACCGCCCAAGTTCTTCTCAAGCTTTTCCCATTCCTTCTTCAATTTGATAACTTCTTTCTTTGGAAGAACATCAAATGTTCCATCCTCAGCCATAGCTTCAATCTTCTTTAACTTATCAATTCTTCCCTTGATAGTCTCAAAGTTAGTAAGCATACCACCTAACCATCTCTCGTTTACATAGTACATTCCGCAACGCTCTGCCTCTGTCTTAACAGAATCCTGAGCCTGCTTCTTTGTTCCAACAAAAAGAACTGTACCACCATCAGCAACGATATCCTTGATTGCATTGTATGCTTCATCTACTTTACCTACTGACTTCTGTAAGTCAATGATATAAATACCATTTCTCTCTGTGTAGATGTAAGGAGCCATCTTAGGGTTCCATCTTCTTGTCTGATGTCCAAAATGAACACCTGCTTCTAATAACTGTTTCATTGAAATAACGCTCATAATATACCTCCATTGGTTGTTTTCTTCCGTAAAGATCTTCTTTTCGCGTAACCTTAAGGCACCAAACGCCAAAATCACTCTACGTGTATTGTCTCATACTTTCACATTCTAACACAGACCTTTTTTCTTTGCAAGCATTTTTTCAAAAAAATAAACACTGCTATAGCCTGTCCTCTGTCAAACTTTAGCAATGTTTATTCTTCGTACCTAATTAGTTATAATTTCTGCAATTTGCGTATAAGTTGATCCCATTGGAATTTTATAGGTTCCCACTTTAATCATGGACCCATATCCATTATCACAAAGGAACTTGTCAAACTTTTCTGCATCATCTACAAGAGCTAAAGAATACAAAGTAGATGCAATTTCCTCTGACCACATTCCCGCCTTTATTTCCACTGTCACATAGGAAACCTGTTCCTTCTTAGAAGGTTTCTTTGTTGCCTCCGGTGTTGATGTTACTTCAGGTTTCTCTGTTAAAGTCACTTCCTCAGTAGCTGATGTCTGTGCGCTAACTGGTTTCTTTTTTCCAGAAGAAGAACTCTGTTCTGTAGGTTCAACAGAAGGCATTGCACTGTCTTCTACTACTTCTGTTATTTCTGGTCCCTCTGAAGCATCAGACTCACCAGTAGGCGTTTCCTGTGCAGCTAACACTTGATCCAACGCATCTTCTCTCTCAATCATTCCTAGCTCCAATGCACGCTCTTTTACTTCTGCATCTGTCATCTTATCTTGGGAAGAATCCGGAACCATCATAATTGCTGTGGCAAATACCATTCCAATTCCCAAACCTAACATAAAATCCTTTTTTTTCATTTATCTTCTCGCTCCTTGAAACAAATCAATCACTAACTTCACTTCGCCTTGTCCTTTACCAAGCAATTTTGCAATTTCCATAATAGATTTTCCTTCATTATATAAATCTAAAATCACCTGATTTTGATTTGCATCATTCAAAGCACTTTCTGGTTCTTTTTCTTGAACAGGCTCTTTTTCTTCAGTTACAGAAACCTCTTCCATAGTATTTCCCATATGTTCCAGAGCAGCCATCTGCATATTGACTTTTTGAGAAGCCTCTTCCTTTGCTTCTTCCTCTTCCATTATGACAGTTTCACTTTCTTGCGGCAACACGCCTGATAACATCAAGTCTTCTTTTTCTCTTTCCAGTTCTTCCTGCTTCTTTAACTGTTTTTCCAACTCTTTCTGAATCTTTTTGTGTTGAAGCATTTTCTGCTTTTCCAGTTCCTTATTGGCAAGTTCTTCTAACACTATCTTGGATTTGTCAATCTCTTGAACAAAGTCTTTCATCTCATTCTCTTTTGCATTAAGCATATCATATAAAAAGACAACTTCTTTATGATTTTGTTCAATTTTTTCTAGAATCTGATCGGAAAATTCACTGACAGCCATAATCTTTTCATTGGAAATATGCCCCAACTGTTCATCTGCCTTACTCACTTCTTCCTCAATCTTTTCGTCAATAATTGATTTTGAGCTTTCTTTGATTTTCTCCTCATTCTCTTTCAAAATGCGTCTGACAAACTGATCATCTACAACAGGGGTTTCACCATTTTCAGAGTCCTTTGAAACTTTGTCTGAAATGATAAAGCTAAGAAAAATAATGATTAGTCCAACTATAAGTATTAAAATCTTGATTTCCATGGTACACTCCTTTAAATCTTTATATCAAAGCCACCCTGCTCGATAGGCTTTGACTGCTTTTGTTCTTCCTTAGACTGCTTTTTCCCCTTTTTCCCAGAACCTTTATACTGCCCATTTCCTTTTTCTTTGGCATCGTACCGATATTCTTTTTCTTCCCCTTTAGATGCTTGTACTACCACTTCTGCATTTTGTTTTACATGTTTACTAAACTGCTGTGCTGCATTCTCCTGAGCATGTGCCAATCTATTTTGATCACCCACATGTTGCTGCGAAGCCTCCTGCGATCTCGGAGCAATGCTTATCATATCAATTGGTCTGATTGGCATTGTAATCCCCTCTTTCTACATTGTAACAGTCTTAATCACAGACCGATCCTTCACAAACTGTATTCGTCTTGTCTCATTACGAACAAAATAATTAGCATTGTTAATCGTTACTTTAACACCTGGATAGACTGCACCTGAAACTTTAATTCTTCCACGGTTATGTTCTTCCATCTCTTCTCTTAATTCTTCTGAACGTAACTCCGCATTCTCAATATTTTGTCGCAACAATTCTACACTTTTCTTGGCGATTTCGTATTGTTTTCGCTTATCATCCGGCAATTTTTCGCCTTTTTTTACTTTATTAGCATACACACCGATGGTTTTGTTATATTTCTCAATTTCCTCTGTCATAGATACAATCTGCTTATCAAGAGACTGATATTCTTCTAACAGACTAGGGTCCATACCAATCTCAAGCAAAGTCTTTGTTCCCATGGTAGAGCCAGCTTCTTTCATAGAAATATTCTGTTCAGCTCGAATACTACCGCCTATAATTAAACCTCGCTTACCGGTAGAAACTACCTCACCTTTTGCCTCTACCGTACTGTGCATAATTGCGTCTGTTGTTACTGAACCGCCTGCATAAACTTCAGAATTTTCAATAAACTTAGTTACAATATCATGATCGGCTTGCAGTACACCACGATTCATTCCCTGAATTCCACGTCTCAAAATAATCTGACCTCCGGCAATTAATGTGGCCCCCTCTACAACACCATCTACAATAATATCACCTTTTGCTTCAATTTTAAAGCCTGTAATTACATTTCCTTTTACATGAACATTTCCATCATAACTGATATCTCCTGTAGATGTGCTTACATCTGCAGGAACTTCATAAGTATTTGACACAAATACCTTATCTCCTGTCAATTGCACATGACCAGCCACATCGCTATACATTTTAAGACCATCTTCCGACAAATGAATATTATGTCCATGTTTTAATGTCTTTACATTGACTTTTGCCTGCTTAATGGGTTCTCCACTAATGTCAATACCTGGCTTTCCCATTTGAGCAGGCTGTAAAGTAGCAAGCAAAGCTCCCGCTTCAATATGATTGATATTATCTACCATATGAAAGTCAACGCTTCCATCCTCTTTAATTGTAGGCTTTGATATCTTGTCTACATCAAAATGGTAAATAATTTCTGCATTTTTTCCTTGAATCGGTTTTGTAGCCTTCGCAATTACAAAATCGGTACAAAATTGTCTTGCTTTTAAATAAATATCAATATTTCTCTCTATAATTCCGTGTCGAACGCCATTGTGTTCTAAATCACTCATAATCTCTTGACGAGTAATTAATTTTCCATTATTAGATGGCGGATAAAATCTTGCAACCACTTGTGTCTTGCCTCGATTAATATCCAGCTTCATATATTCATTTTCCTGATAAACTTTTTCTTTAGATATTTTATACTCTGTAGGTTTATCTTGTATATTATCAATAGCCTTCTTTAATTCTTTTGTATCAAATTCCTCTAGCTTTATATGATGCAAATAATACATTACATCATTTATATCAATATCATGACCACCCAAAACCGGCGGAAAAAACTTCAAGTATGTTCCATCCTGTTTATGCAATAACTGAAAAAATCCATTTTTATAACGCATACATTCCCCCCCTGTCATAACGCTACCAGAAAATTTCCATATTGCTTCCTAGCTTTTGACGCATCTTTTGCAATGCCTTAGTGTGAAGCTGGGAAACACGTGATTCTGATACTTCCAAAATATGGCTAATCTCTTTTAGAGTCAAATCTTCATAATAATATAACGTAATCACTTTTCTTTCATTCTCTGTCAATTGTTCTAACGTTTGTAACAAAATCTGCTTCATCTCTTCTTTTTCCATTACACGTTCCGGTTGTTCAAAATGTGAACTAGAATCTGCATCCACTCGAACCTCGGCTCCCTGCTCTAAAAACTCATCCAATGAAATTAAATTTGTCACTTTTGTCTGATTCTGCCATGTAGACAATTCATCTATGGAAATACCAATCTCCTCTGCTACTTCCTCGTCTGTTCCAGGTCTTCCATGCTCCAATTCTAACTTTTGATATGCTTGATCAATCTTTTTTTGTTTTTGGCGCAAAGTTCTTGGTATCCAATCCATTTTTCGGATTTGGTCCAAAATGGCACCTCGAATACGAAGACTGGCATAGGTTTCAAATTTAACTCCCTTAAGCAAATCAAATTTATCAATTGCATCTATTAATCCAAAAGTTCCATATCCTACCAAATCATCATATTCTACTGTATATCCTAAATACATGCTCAATCTTCCTGCAACAATCTTTACCAGATTGGCATATTCGATAATAATTTGCTCCCGAATTTGTGGTGTTCGTTCCTTTGTATACTCTTCCCACAATTTATTTCTGCTCTCTTCGTTCATGTACATCCTCCAAAAACAGGTCTGTGATACCTACTCTCTCTCCATGTTGTCTTATTCTACTTCTTTTTCAACATCTTGTTTTTGCTGATCTTCCTCTACTTCTTCAGCTTCCTCCGCCTCAGCTTCCTCTTTCAATTTACGAATTCGTTCTGCCTCGTTAAATTCAGCCAAACGAACCCTTTCTTCTTCCTGCATTCTCTGTTGGTGCATTACATTCATAATAACTTTCTGTGCTTTTATACCAATCGCGGCAAAAATAATCAATACAATCAATAGCACTTCTAAACTATATGTTGTATCGTAATCTCGCATCAGACAAATCAAACACGTAATTGCACCAGCCAGCAACGTAACTCCAGCTGGAATATAACGTACTTTCATGCTGCACTTCTCTCCTCTACTTTGTAATAAGAAAATAATTCTCCTATCCTTATTTTATAATATTTTCGGTTCTTTTCCAACTGTCTTTATCAAAAGTTCACCAGTCTCTGGATAGAATTCTATGGTTCTACCATACGAATCTCCAGTATCTTCCGCTAAAATCCTAATTCCTAAACTTTTTAATTTATTCTTTGTTGCCTCTACATTTCTCTTACCAACACATAACATGGAATTTTCGCTGGAAAGTGCAAACATCTGCGCTCCTCCTGCTATTTTGGCTGTCAATCTATTCTTTGAAACTCCCTTTTTTTCAAGCATGACAATCAATTCATCTATTCCCGTGTCCGCAAACTTTGCAACATTTTCATTTGATCTTATTTGTGTACTATCTGGCAGCATAATATGTGCAAGCCCTGCTATCTTTGTTACAGAATCATACAAGACAATCCCAACACACGATCCGAGTCCAAGAGTAGTAATCGCATCGGGGGCGGCACAAATATTCATATCTGCCATACCAACTCTAATCATTGTTCCCACGTCTGCTCACCTACATTCCTAACGAAGATAAAATACGTCCATAAGATTCCTCCGTAGGAATCAAAATAAAGAATCCGTTCACAGAATACTCCGTCTGATTGAACTCAGATTCTATCAATAACGCCTTATCCCCCAATGCTCCGAATGCAATTGCTGGCACACTTAAAATAGCTCCCGCCATATCAATTGCCATATATGGTACCGATTCAACTATCTTTAAATTTGTCAGCGAAGACAATGCCGATAAATATGCTCCTGCAATGATATTTCCTATCTCTTTTAATGCTGATAATTCCATATCATCAAAGGACCCCATATTATCATTGACTTCTTTTCCTACCAAACGATTTACCATATGATGAGCAGCTTCATTATCCACCATAAACATCATCATACCGTTTATATCACCAGTTAAATTCAACAATATGCCTACCACAAGTTTTTCCGCAGACCCAACTACATCCGCCAAAGCTGAAAAATCTAACAATTCCACTTTTGGAACTGTCATATCAATTTTAGAATTTATAAGTTGGGACAATGCCGTTGTGGCATTGCCCGCACCTATATTTCCCACTTCACGTAAAATGTCGTAACGCATATTGTTCAAATCATTTAGCTCTTCAAAAGATTTCTGATCTGACATTTTCTCACCTCATCTTACGCATTGGTTTTCTCTTTTTCTTTTTCTACTATTACACCTGCAATATTCATTAAAGAAATCAAACTTCCGCCGTGCTTTCCTACACCAAGCAAGTATCCAGCCTTCTCGTCTGTCTCGTTATAACTTGGTTTGTCGATTTCCTCCTCATTCAGAGTAACTACTTCTTTTACCTCATCTACAATAATACCGATAGTAGCCTGTGCCTCTAATTTGATGATAATAATTCGAGTTGTATTCGTAAACTCATCTTCCTCTAAACCAAATTTCAAACGAAGGCTCATAACTGGAATAATTTCGCCTCGAAGATTGATGACTCCTTTAAAATAGTGCTGTGCCTTAGGCACTCTTGTGATATTCTGCATACGAACAATATTGTCTACATACTGAATATCAATACCATATTGCTCTGTTCCTAACTTTACAACAATAAATTGTTTTCCCTCTGAAACAACTTTTTTATTTAAATCATTTCTATTTGCTGTATCCATGCCATAACCCCCTTAGACTAAAGTATTTGCATCAATAATAAGTGCAACTTCACCATCTCCAAGAATGGTTGCTCCACTAATAATCTTATTATTATTGATATATTTTCCAATTGATTTAATAACAATCTCCTGTTGTCCGATTAAGTTATCTACAACAAGACCTGCCAATTTCTCACCCTTTGCAACAATAACAACAGTAAGACTTTCTGGCTTTTCCTCTCTTGGCTCTACATCCAAAATACTGTCTAAACGGATCAATGGAATCACGTTTCCACGAAGATTGATAACTTCTCGTGTTTGTACATATTTTACATCTGCACAAGGGATATCCTCAATGGTCTGAATACTTCCTAATGGAATTGCATATTTCTCATCACCTAACTCAACCATCAATGCGGTAATAATCGCAAGTGTCAATGGAAGTCTAATTGTAAAGGTACTTCCCTCTCCCTTAACGGTTTTACACTCAATGTCACCGCCAAGCCCTTCAATCTTACTCTTAACAACATCAAGACCTACACCTCGACCAGAAACATCAGTTACCTTTTCAGCTGTTGAGAAACTTGGACGGAACAATAATGCAATCAAATCATTGTCAGTCATGGTTTCCCCTTGCTCTTCTGTAATTGTACCTTTCTCAATGGCTTTTCTCTTTACTCTCTCAAGATCAATACCAGCACCATCATCACGTACTTCAATAACTACATTATTACCATCCTGATAAGCATCTAAGAAAATAGAACCAACCTCTGGCTTTCCTGCCTTCACACGATCCTCATTACTTTCAAGACCATGGTCTGCTGAGTTACGAAGTAAGTGCATCAAAGGATCTCCAATTTCATCAATTACAGTACGGTCAAGTTCGGTTTCTTCACCAGTCATATATAATTCCATTTTCTTATCCAATTTCTTACATAAGTCACGAATCATACGTGGGAATTTATTAACAACTGATTCAATTGGCATCATTCGAACTTTCATAACAGATTCATGCAAGTTAGTAGTTACTCTTTCCAAATACTCAATCTGTTCATTGAAATTACTATTGTTCTTATTTTCTTCATTACCACCAGCATTCAATGATACAAGACCATTCTTTGCAATAATCAACTCACTTACTAAGTTCATGAGTACATCCAGTTTCTCAATATCTACACGTACAGAACGATTTACTACTGGCTTTCCAGCTTTTTTCTCTGGTCCTTTTGCTTTTGAAGCAGGAGCCTGAGCCGTTGCTGTAGCTGTTGCATTGGAAGAAGCTGCATTAGATGGATCTGCTGTTGCCTTTGTTACATTGCTTCCATCTGATTTTTCAATATTCTGCTCTACTGTTAATTCCAAATTAAATGGCTCTACAATTGCCTTTGAAATTTCAGAAATCTCTAATATAGCATTCTTTACAACATCTACATCTTCTTTTGTAATAATCAATACTGTAAATTCCTGATCAAACTTCTCATCTTCGATATCCTGCACATCAGGAATAGATTTAATTACATCACCAATGCCTTCTAATGCCTTAAATACTAAAAATGCTCTGGCAGCTTTCAAAACACAATTCTCATCCACAATAACACGAATTCCATAAATATTCTGCCCTTCTGCCTTTGCCTTTTCAATGGCATGCTGTTCAAAATCAGCCACTTTCATATTACGAAATACAGATTCGTCCTCGTCAGCTTCCTTTGAAGCGACTACAGTTTCCTCTTTCTTTTCTTCTTTTTTCTCTTCTGCCTTTGGCGCATCACCAGCAGCATCCAAGAACGCATTCAAATCTTTGATAATGTCCTCATTATCTTCCGTTCCTTCGTCCCCAGAATTAGTAATTACATCCAAGTAATTCTCTAGGGCATCTAATCCACGAAATAGTACATCTACCATAGCCGCCTGAACCGTAATTTTTCCATTACGAATTTCAGAAAATACATTTTCCATATCATGGGTTAAACGCTGCATACGCTTATATCCCATAGTACCCGCCATACCTTTTAGAGAATGAGCTGCACGGAAAATTTCGTTAATTGTGTCTGTATTATCCGGTTCACGCTCTAAAATTAATAACTGCTCATTCAAGTTCTGTAAATGTTCTTTTGTTTCATCGATAAAAATCTCTAAATACTGACTTACATCCATCTTACTGCACCCCCACATGCTTCCTAATCGCATCTGCAACTTCGTCCAGCGGAACTACTTCATCTGCCAAACCGCTTTCGTAAAAAACCTTTGGCATTCCATACACTGTACAAGTCTCCGCAGTCTGCGTTATGGAATAAATATTGTTTTTTGCATTCAGTTTCTTAATACCTTCTGTGCCATCTCCTCCCATTCCGGTAAGGACTACACACACTATTTCCTCATACTCACATCCTACAAGTGATTCATACATAATATCTGCACACGGTTTTAATCCGTTTCTTGCAGGCTCTTCCGTTTCTCGTATCACATAATCCCCTTTGCTTTTTTCCACTCGCATTTGGGCACCGCCCTTAGCAATATACACCGTTCCCTTTTTTAATATATCTCCACTTTCTGCTTCCTTTACATGTACTTTGCTCATTTCATTTAAGCGATCTGCCAATGATTTAGTAAATCCTTTTGGCATATGCTGTACAATAAGCATTGGTGCATCTAAATTCTGTGGAAGTTTTGGTATTACCTGATGTAATGCCTTAGGTCCTCCTGTGGAACAAGCAAGTGCAATTAATTTTCCCCCTCGCACACTCCCTTTCTGTCTATTATGTTGATTTGAATTTATTGAAATTGGTTTTGTCTGTTTCCTAAGATGGCTTGTACTTTGTATCTTCACAGAAGAAGCTGCCATATCATCCACAGATGCCGCCAATTCGATACGTTTTAATAATTTTCCCTCAAACTCTTTTCCCTTAGCCATTACAAAGTTCTCTGGCTTTGTAACAAAATCAAATGCTCCGTGTTCTAATGCGTGTATAATCTCCATGGCGTCTTCTTTAATTACACCACTTATAATTATCACCTTTGCTGACATTTTTACATCCGCTAGCTTTACCAATAGCTGATCTGCATTCATGTCCGGCATAAAAAAGTCTAACAAAATCACATCAAATCTGTTTGGATTCGCACGTATTTCAGCAAGTGCGCTTTCCCCATTCCTAGCAATCGCCTCTACGTGAAATCTATTATCTTTTTCTATTATATCAGAAAGTACCCTTCTCATAAGTGCAGAATCATCTACAATTAAAATATTTTTAGCCATAAGAAGCCCCTCTTTTCTTCATATACCACTCAATATGTTTTATACCATCACACCACGCCGTAACATTTTTCTCTCTTGTTCAAAAACAAACCGAACAATTTGTTCTCGTTCATCCCGATCTAAATCAATAAACTTCACACGGGTTTCATAATAATCTGTTCGCTTTGGAAGAATATCGCTATTTACCACTTCTCCTTTTAACTCAAACATACGCGTTTCCCCTTTTTGCTCAATGGGAATGCGCAAATACAAAAGTTCATTCTTTTTGTGGGCATTAAAAGAGTTAAAGCGAACTCCACCACCACTAATATCTGTAATGGTAGCAAGCATCCATTTATTCTTTACCTCTTCTAAAATCTTTTTACAACTCTGTCGCGCCTCTTCATTTGCAAAATCGTTGACTCGAAGGCGTCGTTCTAAAATTTCTTCTTCCCTTGTATAATTACGATAATTAATATCAATAATTTTTTCCAAACGATAATACTGACGTCTTTGGCATTTTTCCATGTCTGTCCGAAACTCTCCAACAAGCAAAAAGATATTATTTTCCTTGTATCGGTCCACAATCTCTAATTGCGCCTGAAACAATCCTTTTGAAGTGTAAAAACATACTTCATACAAATCCCCCACTGTCAACGGAACCATTCTTCCACCTTCCATTGGCATCGCAAGTTTCACCTGATCCTCTTCCATATAATCTAACAGCTGACTTATATATTGTCTTCTCACTTCATTTTCATCAATTTGGGCACTAATGCGATACATCTCAACTTTATCCCCAATACTAATTACTTGTTCTTTCATACCTCTACCTCCCTTAATGCCATTTACATCCATCTTTCGTAAAAAATGCCATCCACCCTTTGGTTACACATATCTTACTTTTTCATTTTAGCATGAATCAAATTAGTAAATAATTTTTTGATGCCCTTATTTGGTTCTTTCACAATAGCTGAATTTGTATCTAACTCATAAGCAAGCTGTACCATAGACTTAGCTGCAACCGAATTTGGATATGCCAATAACAATGGCTTTTGCTGCATAATCGATTTTGGTACATTGTTATCTTTTAAAACAGCCCCAAGATAAACAAGCTGAATGTTCAAAAACTTCTCAGCCACAGCACTTACTTTATGATATATTTCTAAGCCTTCTTCTGGCTTTGTCACACTATTTGCAACAAGTTTTATGACAGTTCGAGACGCTTGAAATTCTTGCTTTCTATTTAGTGTTTTTAGCAACGCATAGGCATCTGTAATAGAAGTAGGTTCTGGTGTTGCTACCAAAAGCACTTCCTGACTGGATGCCGCAAATTCCAAAACAGAATCTGCAATTCCAGCTCCAGTATCTATAATAATTACATCTGCTATATCATCTAACTCTGCTAAAGACTGCATAACATAAAAAATTTGATCTCTCGTCATACTAGCCATCTCTTTAATGCCAGAACCACCAGAAATAAATCCAATTCCTTCGGGTCCTGTCATTATAATATCTTTTAATGACTTTCCCCGAAACATTAAATCTGCCAAATTTGATGTCGGTCGAATCCCCATCATCACTTCTATATTGGCGAGTCCAAAATCTGCATCTAGGATAACTACTCGTTTCCCCTGACGTTGTAATTGTAATGCCAAATTTACAGAAAGAGTAGTCTTTCCAACTCCTCCTTTTCCGCTGGTTACAGTAATTACTCTGGATACGTCTCGTGGCTGGACTTGCATTTTGATAATATTTCTCAATTGTTCTGCCTGATCCATAGATTACTGTCCTCCCAATAACTGCTTTGCAATCTTTTGTCCATTAATCTTCTCAATATCATCTGGAACGGTCTGGCCAGATGTAGAATAGGACAATGCTGCATCTGTAAGCATCTTGATATTCAATATATTACCAATACAACATGTCTCATCAAGTTTTGTAAAAATCAAATGAAATTTAGTGATTTTAGCATAAGTCTCTGTAATTTTAACTAAATCCTTATACTTTGTAGTTGCACTAAGCACTAAATATACTTCTCTACATTCCTCTGGAACCGCATTTATTAATTTCTCAATATCTTCTGTCTGCTCCACATTTTTATGAGAGCGTCCAGCCGTATCAATCAAAACAACATCATAATCCTCGTATTCTTCCTGTGCCTTTTTCATCTCCTCATCAGAATAAATGACCTTTAATGGCAACCCCAAAATATTGGCATAGGTGCGAAGTTGTTCTACAGCAGCAATACGATAAGTATCAGATGTAATCAACGCTACCTTTTTCTTTTTCTGAATCTTTAAATCCGATGCTATTTTTGCAATAGTTGTTGTTTTTCCAACTCCTGTTGGTCCAATAAAGAATATATATTTTTCTTCTGGTCGTTCCCCTTCGATTAACTTTGTTTGTCCAAGTTTCAATACAATTTTTTGATATATACTTGCTAAAATCTGATCAATTGCAGTGTCTTTTTTCGTAGTTTTTCGAATCTCATCTAAAATAATATCAGCATATTTTTCTTCTACTTCATTGTTTAGTAATTGCTCTCGCACCAATCGGATACAAGCATCTGCTTTGCTCTCATCCTCTGGTTCTTCCTTTACTTTTTCTTCCTGTTTTTGTTCTTTTTCCTCAGAAAGAATCCGCTTTTCAAGCATCTGCTGCAAATTGTCTAAACGATTTTCAATAGCCATTGTATTACTATTTTCTTCTTGTATTGCAATCTCTTCTTTTTTCTTTTCTACTTGGGCCTCTTCCTTCTTCTGTGCCTCTTCTATATTTTTTTGAATTTCCTGCATTTTTAAAAGCATATCTTCACCAGTAGTCTGATTGGTATCCTCATCGATTGCCGCAGTCACTTCTACACTTGGCTTTTTAAAAAACCTCTGAAAGCCTCTTGGTTTCAACACTTTTATGTTCATTACTATAGCATCTTTTCCAAGTTCCTCTTTTGCTTGAAGAATCGCTGCCTCTTCTGTCTCTGCCTGATATTTTCTAATTACCATTATACTGTCACCATCCCAACTGATTGTAATTCAACATTTGATTCTATTTCATTATAAGAAACAACAATCAAATCCTTAAAATATTCCTCTGTCAACTTTTTAAAATACATTCTCACAATTGGAGATGTAATTACAATTGGATTTTTTCCTAAATCCTCAAGTTTTGTAGTCTCTTTCTGTACCGCATTGATAATTGCCTGCTTTTTATCTGGGTCCAGAGTAAGATATGCTCCTTGTTCTGTCTGTTTTACGGCTCCCATAATATCCTGTTCAATTTTAGGATCTAAAGTAACAACACTTGTCATCTCATTCATTGGGAAATATTTATTAGAGATTGCACGTTTTAAATTCTGTCTTACATACTCGGTTAATACATCTGTATCACGAGTTGTCGGTGCATAATCTGCTAATGTTTCAAAAATCGTAATTAAATCGCGAATGGAAATCCCTTCACGAAGTAAATTTTGTAGCACTTTCTGAATCTCACCCACTCCAAGTAACTTTGGCACCAATTCTGCAATCAATGTACTATTTGCTTCCTGTACATTATTAATAAGATTCTGTACATCCTGTCTAGTAAGCAACTCATCCAAATGACTACGAATTACCTCTGTCAAATGTGTAGCTATAATTGATGGAGGATCTACTACTGTATATCCCATAGACTCTGCACGTTCTCTCTGACTTTCTGTAATCCAGATAGCAGGAAGATGGAACGACGGTTCAAAAGTAGGAATACCAGTAATTTCCTCTTCTACATATCCAGGATTCATAGCCATGTAATGATCAAACAAAATCTCACCATCACTAACTGGAACTCCCTTAATTTTAATTACATATTGATTTGGATTCAACTGAATGTTATCGCGCAATCGAATCATAGGCACTACACATCCAAGTTCCAATGCTACCTGACGACGAATCATAACTACACGATCCAATAAATCTCCACCTTGATTTACATCAGCTAATGGAATAATACCATATCCAAACTCCAATTCGATTGGATCGACTTGGAGTAAAGAAACTACATTTTCTGGTCTTCGTATCTCCTGAGCCTGTTCCTCATCCGCTTGCACTTCATCCTCGATTTCTTTTGTTCCAATCTTAGACTGGATAGAATAACCTGCTGCAATAAATGCTGCACCATATGCAAGGAAAATAAAGGTATTAAGAGGTGTCACAAGTCCTAAAAAGCACATACTTCCACCTACAATGTAAAGTACCTTAGGAATCGAGAATAACTGCTCAATTACAATATCTGTAATATTTGCTTCCTTTGATACTTTTGTTACCAAAATACCAGTAGACAAAGAAATCAATAAAGATGGGATCTGAGATACTAATCCATCACCAATTGTTAAAATTGTATATTTCTGCAAAGCAGAATTAACATCTAAGCCCTGCATCATGACACCTGTCACTAATCCTCCAACCAGATTAATACAGGTAATAATAAGACCTGCAACAGCATCTCCTTTTACGTATTTTGTCGCACCATCCATAGCTCCAAAGAAACTTGCTTCATCCTGTATTTTTTGACGTTTCTCTTTTGCCTGTTCATCTGTAATTGCCCCTGTATTCAAGTCAGCATCAATAGCCATCTGTTTACCAGGCATAGCATCCAAAGTAAATCGAGCAGATACTTCAGCTACACGCTCAGAACCTTTATTGATTACCATGAACTGAATTAAAATTAAAATTGCAAAAACAATAACACCAATTACCAGATTTCCTCCACCAACAAAGTTACCGAATGTGGTTACGACGTTACCTGCATCACCTGTTTGCAAAATCAACTTTGTAGAAGAAACATTCAATGAAATTCTAAAAATTGTAGTAAACAACAGCAAGGTCGGAAAGCTGGACATACTAAGCGCTTCCCTTGAAAAAAGGGAATTAAAAAGGATACACAATGCTGTAGCAATATTTAACGCAAGCAATACATCCAATAACACCGATGGTATTGGCACAATAAAAAAGACAATGGCAGCCAGTAAGTATATACCCAATACCAAATCTGCTTTCTTCATATTGTTTTCCTCCTCTTTTTCTATACCCAATCAATATTTTAGGACTGTTTTAGCCCATATACATAAGCCAAAATTTCCGCCACTGCCTGATACAGTTCTGGTGGAATTTCTTGATCTACCTCAACGTTATAATATAACATACGAGCAACTGGCTTATTCTCCACAATTTCTACTTTATTTTCTCTGGCAGTTTCCTTAATCTTTTCTGCCACATAATCTGCACCCTTTGCCACTACAATTGGTGCAGCAGATGTATCTCTATCATATTTCAATGCAACCGCCAAATGCGTAGGGTTTGTAATAACCACATCTGCGTCTGGAACAGACTGCATCATTCTTCTCTGAGATGCCTCTCGCATTCTAGCTTTAATTTTTCCTTTTACCTGAGGATCTCCTTCAGAATTTTTATACTCATCTTTAATTTCTTGCTTTGTCATTTTCATATCTTCTGAAAACTTACGTTTCTGATAAAAATAATCCGCTGCAGCAATGACAAAAAAACATGCAGCAATTTTTAAACCTATATCAATAATCAGATTACCGATAGCTACTATTGCAGTACCAATTTCATAACGATAAAACTGAAATAATAATCCATATTCATCTTTTAAAGTATCATACACAATATAAGATAATACTGCTACTTTTGCAATTGACTTCAATAATTCTATCAATTTATCTTTAGAAAACAAACGCTTCATCCCTTTTAGAGGACTAAGTTTGCTTGGTTTTGGTTTTAAGGGCTTTAAAGTAGGCGCCCATTTTACCTGCGCCACATTAGTAACAACTGCCACTACAAAAGCAATTATCACGATAGGAGCAGAAATTTGTATAATAGCAATAACACATTCCTGCATAACTGCCATCATTGTATTATTTGTAACTTTTCCAGCTACAATAGAACTAATACTTCCATAAATCTGAACAAAACGTTCCAAAAATCCAGTTCCTATATAACCTGCAAATAATTTTAAACCAAGAAACAATCCAAGTAGCATGCAAGCAGTTATTACTTCCATACTTTTTGCAACTTGACCTTCTTCTCTAGCCTCTTTCAGCTTTTTAGGCGTTGCCGGCTCTGTCTTTTCACCGCCAGGTCCTTCTTTTGCAAACATCTGCAAATTATATTTCCACGGTAACTGCTCAGAAGAATGAACAGTTCCTAGTATACTTATCGTCTTATCTTCATTCAAACAAATCCCTCGTATCACTATGGCGCCAAATATTTCACTGCATCATTTACCAATATTTTCATCTCTTCATAAATCATATCAGCAACGGTTGGAATATACTTTGCTGCAAGCGCAAGCACTACCAAACCAACAAATATTTTTAACTGTATTCCTATTACAAACATGTTCATCTGAGGTGCCACTTTTGCAAGTACACCCAATACTACATTGACTACCAACATTGCAGCAAAAACAGGCAACACAATTCGAAATCCTATAATAAAGTAGTCCTTTATAAGTGTAACCATAACAGTGTGTAATCTTATATCAAACACAGCTTTTCCAACTGGTATATAGTTAAACGCATCTATAATAGCTCGCAATATATAACGATATAAATCAGTTGCTAATAAAATTAACATAACAAAATAGGTGTATAGATTTCCCGTTACTGTAGTATTCATATTTGTGGTAGGACTCATAACATTTGCCATGGAAAATCCTATCTCCATGTCTATAATTTGCCCTGAAAAACCTAAAATCAGAATACAGCAACTCATTAAAAATCCAATAATCAATCCAACCGCAAACTCTACAATGACTAATCCGGCATATCCAATTACACCAGAATATTCCAACGTATATTTATCCAAATTTCCATACATTACAATCGCAATAAAGAAACTAAGACCAATCTGTACTCGCTTTGGAACATTCGGCAGACTAAAGAAAGGTGCCGAAAATATAAAACCTGATATTCGAACCAATATCAAAAGAAAAAACTCTAAATTTTCAATTGTAAAAGACATATTTAGCTACCCTCTTACTTTGTCTGCAAACAAATTACTTAATATACAAATTAAAATTCTCACATAACTGAGTCATATAAGATACAATATTATTCATAATCCACGCACCACAAAGCACAATGGTTAATAATATTGCTAAAAATTTAGGTACAAACGTAAGTGTCTGTTCCTGAATGGATGTTACTGTCTGAAAAATACTGATTAATAAACCAACAACCAGCGAGACTAACAAAATAGGTGCTGACACTTTTAAAATCAACCACACAGTTGCCATCGTAATATTTACAACAGTTTCGTCTGTCATATGCTCTCTCCTCTCAAACAATCTTATCCCACTCTACTATACACTAACACTTTATTGTCAGTAAAAGGTTTTCACCAATTGTCCAATAATCAAACTCCAACCATCTGCCATAATAAATAATAAAATCTTAAAAGGCATTGAAATTGTTGTCGGAGGAAGCATCATCATACCCATGGACATCAAAGCCGACGCCACAACCATATCAATAATGATAAATGGCAAATAAATTAAAAATCCAATAATAAACGCTTTTCTTAACTCGCTGACAATAAATGCAGGAATTATAGTTGTCGTTGGTATATTGTCCACCGAATTACCTAACTCCTCAGTAGATACACCCGAAATTTCCAAAAACATTTTCAAATCTTTACGATCTGTCTGTTCCAACATAAAAGTTCGTATAGGAGCCATTCCTTTCTCCAATGCTTGTTCCTGAGTAATCTGCCCTTTATCATAAGGCTGCAATGCCTCTGTGTTGACTTGGTTAAATACCGGTGCCATAATAAACAACGTTAAAAATAATGACAACCCAATCAAAATTTGATTAGGCGGTGTTGTCTGCGTTCCCAGTGCAGACCTTGTAAAATGAAGTACCACTAAAATTCTTGTAAAAGACGTCACCAATACCAATATTGCCGGTGCCAATGAAATAACAGTAAGCACAAGCACTATTTTTAATGTACTACTGAGGGATGTACTTCCCTCATTGGTAGAAATACTTAAATTGAAATCGTCATTTCCCTCTGTATCCACAGCTCCACTTCCGTCGATCTCATCTACTTCTGTAGCATGAACAACTGTTACTCCAGAACACTGTGGCACGAAAAAAAAGGTCAGTAAACACACGCAAAACAACAAACCAATTCCCTTAGCCATAACTCCACCAAGTCTTCTTATCATTTCAAACATGCAAAACCAACCTTTACTCTTTATTTTTCTTTGTAGGCACTTTACCTTTTGCCTTTGCCAGAAATTCTTTAAAATCTGGCAAAGGCTTTATTGTGTCCTCAGTAATTGCTAAATCTTCCTCTTCCACCTCTCCTAAATATGAAATTTCGTCTTTACCAACACCTAGAACGAAAAATTTGTTACCTACTTTTACAATTTGAATCGTCTTGTTCGGTCCCATCCTATACCCTTCAACAACTCGAATATTCCTATTTCCAAACTGTGCTTGTCCCTGTGCCCCAATCCATCTTGCGACAAAGTACGCCACAATTAAAATCACTACAAACACAAACAACACAGATATAAATTGCAAGAAATTATCCCCTGTATTTGTTATCGAAAGTATAAACATAGATTATCCCACCACTTTTTTAATAGCTTCTAACACACGATCTGCCTGAAATGGTTTAACAATAAAGTCTTTAGCACCAGACTGAATTGCTTCAATAACCATTGCCTGTTGTCCCATGGCAGAACACATAATTACTGTTGCGCCTGGATCTGTCTCTTTAATTTTCTTTAATGCCTGAATACCATCCATCTCTGGCATCGTGATATCCATCATTACTAAGTCCGGCTTTGTCTCATTATACTTTTCGACTGCCTTTAATCCATTTTCTGCTTCTCCTGCAACATTATATCCATTTTTTGTAAGAATGTCCTTAATCATCATTCTCATAAATGCTGCATCATCACATATTAAAATATTCTTAGCCATACTAATTCTCTCCTTATCCCTTATATTTATTTGATAATCTCGGTCACTCTTATACCAAAGTTTTCCTCGATTACAACTACTTCCCCTTTGGCAACAAATTTGCCATTTACTAATACGTCAATTGGTTCTCCTGCCAGTTTGTTCAACTCAATAATTGTTCCTGGCGAAAACTCTAAAATCTCTTTTATGGACTTATTTGTTCGTCCAAGTTCAACTGTAACCTCCAATGGCACATCCATAATGAGTTCGATGTTCTCCTGCTGATTTAAAGGTACAATGGCCTGATTAAATTGCTGGAACTGTACAGGTTGAACATTTACATCCGGCATAGGCATACCATACATAGGTTGTTGCATCATAGGTTGCTGTGGCATACCTTGCTGCATCATTGGCTGTTGTGGCATTGCCTGCTGCATTACTGGCTGTTCCTGTTGTACTGGTGCAGGTGCTGCTACTGGCTCTGGTGTAGGCGCTGGTGCCGGTTCAGATGCCGTCGTGCTACTATCCATGCCACCATTAATAAATCTTTCATATAGTTCCTTTGCAAAATCCACTGGATATAACTGCATAATCTGACTATCTACAACATCACCAATCTCCATTTTAAAGGCAACCATGACGAATTCTCCATCTAAAAATGAAGTAATCTCATCCTGAATCGTATCACTTAAGTCAATCAAACTAGCCTTTGGTGGACTAATATCAATCTTCTTCTCAAGCATAGATGAAAGTGAAGTAGATGCTGCCCCCATCATCTGATTCATTGCCTCACTGATTGCACTTAAATGTAAATCCGACAATTCATCCGCAACATTGCTTCCATCTCCACCCATCATCAGGTCGGTGATTACCTTTACATCCGATTCATTTAAAATCAGCACATTACTTCCATCTAAACCTTCGATATAAGCAATCTGCACGAAAACGCAAGGTCTGGCAAACTTTGAAGACAACTCATTCAATGTTACCATTGAAACAGTAGGTGTTGTAATCATTACTTTTGCATTTACAAGTGTTGATAAAGTAGTTGCCGCAGTCCCCATACAAATATTGGCAATTTCACCAACTGCATCTTTTTCAACATCTCCTAATGCTCCTGAAGCAGCACTCTCTGTCTGTTCCTCACCGCCTCCGTTTAACAGAGCCTCAATCTCTTCTTGGGATAACATTCCATCCATTCTTACATTTCCTCCCTTATAACTGATGTCACTCTAACTGCATATTGATCCGAGGAGGCTCCCGGAAGTGCAGTAAACTTTCTAATATTCCCCACATAGACATTTAACTCTTCGTCCGTCTTTGTGTTTAGGCGAATGATATCACCCACCTGAATATTTACAAAATCATTTACTGATATTGTACTCTTTCCTAAAACTGCTTTGATAGGAATCTTAGCTCTGGAAATGGTATGTTCTATCATCTCCTGATAAATCTCTTCATCTTTCAACTGCATACTCGCATACCAATACTTGGTGTTCAATCTATCAATTACATTTTCCACCGTAGCATACGGAATACATACATTCATCAAACCTTCTACTGCACCAATACTAACATTCATAGTAACAATTGCAATCATTTCACTAGGTGAAATAATCTGTGCAAACTGTGAATTCGTCTCGATTCTTTCCAGTCGAGGTTCAATACTTACTACACTCTCCCATGGTTCAATCAATAGATTCGTGCAGACATTCATTACTCTTTCAATAATAATCAATTCTACCTCAGTAAAATCTCTTGTTTTGTCTAACGGCTTTCCGCTTCCTCCTAACATACGATCAATAATCGTATAACCTAGGTTATCAGCCAATTCCAAGATGATGTTACCTTCCAGCGGCGCAACACTTACTACACTCAAAATTACTGGATTAGATAACGCATTGGAAAATTCTGAATATGTAATTGCCTCAGAATTCATTACTTCGATTTGAACTGATTTACGGAAATATGCTGGCAAATTTGTTGAAAGCAATCTTCCATAATGCTCAAAAATAATCTCTAGTGTTCTCAAATGCTCCTTTGAAAACTTCGATGGTCTGGCAAAGTCATATACCTTGACACTTTTGTCTGAATCATCTTTGATTTCATCTGCATCAAAATCCCCACTATTCATCGCCGCAAGTAAATTGTCAATCTCGTCTTGCGATAAGACCTCGCCCATTCATCTCACCTCATCTTGCATCTCAAGCTTGTCTTATTTCATATTTTGTTATTAAGCATTTCATCATAAAAATATCCACTTAATAAAATATATCTATATCATATCACACTTTTCGACTAAATCAAAGTATAAATTCACAATTTATTTCATTTTTTTCAGTTTTTTATGTTTTTTGCAAAAACTTCATAAAAAAAGGAAAAATTTTTCCCAGTCTTTTCCACCGCCATACAAACTAATATTTTTAATAGGCTGTTTATATCATACAAAACACACTTTATAAGTTTCTCTGATTATAGCGGTATTTGTCAAATCTTCATACAAACAGTTAATTGCCCTCACTACTAGCGAAAAAAATGCCATCGACATACACCGATGGCATTTCTATTTTTATCTCACAAATTATTCTATAATCATATATTAACTTACTAAAACATTACTGGAAACGTAGATTATCAAAAGAAACATCTACAATAGTTTCCGTCTCAAAGAATTCCTGTAACTTTTTAATAATTTCCTGTCTCATAGAATCGCGATCTGCAGAAATTGTCTCATAATCATAACTTCCAATTACATCTGTCACTTTCTGAATAACATCACTTCCTCTGCTGTCAATAATCTCTGCTAAATCTTCATAATCATCAGCACCTTTGTTTATTGTTACATATATAGTATCTAACAATGCGTAATGTGCCTTTTCATCCTGACCTTCTTTTAGGTTAATTGTCAAAGTTAACTCTTTTGAACTCGAAAAACTATGCACCTCTGTATCTTTTACACTAATTGTCGCATTTTTATCTTTTTCTGACTGTTCTAATTCCAAATCAACCATCTGTGAAATGTCTTGTACCAGATTATTGGTTCTGTTCATTGCAGGTACCATAGTAAATACGATTACAGCAGTCAAAATTACGTTAATCACTGACAATGCCATAATAATTATTGTTAATATATTCTTCTTCATATTGTGCCTCCTCACTTTTGAAATAACTACCGCTTCTTACTCTCTAATAGCTATTCCACGCTTTCCCTATAAATCTTAATCTCTACACGTCGGTTCTTTGCACGTCCTTTTGCTGTCTTATTGCTGGCAACCGGATCATACTGACTTCGTCCCGATGCTTCTAAAGTCTTTGGATTAATTCCTTTTTGTTCTACTAAATAGGTCCAAACACTAATAGCTCGTGCTGCGGATAATTCCATATTATCTGCATACCTTGAACCAGCAGATGTAGGAACGTTGTCTGAATGCCCTTCAATTTTAATTAATGAGTCATCATACAATTTCAAAATATCCCCTATCTTACTCAAAATCGGTCTTGCATCCGCTAAGAAATCGGCCTGTCCAGACTCAAATAGAATAGCTCCACTCAATGAAATTTTCACATATTGATAATTATCATCAACAGCAAGATCTACGCTGTCGGAAATATTTTTCTGATCCATCATCTCTGATAGTTCATCATACATCTCCTCTACTTTTTCTTTATTCTCTTGCTCTAATTCCTCTTGATATTCTTTCATCGGATCACCATCATCTGTGGCCTCTGATTCACTGGCACTTCCCATATCATTAATATAATCATCCAATTCATTCAACTGGCTAACACCACTGGAAATCAGTACACCTTCTCCAATGGCTGACCCTCCGCCATCAAATATACTAAAACTATTACTTAACGAAACAACTAATTCTTCATATTTTGCTTCATCAACGGATGACATGGAGAATAACAAGACGAAGAAACACAGCAACAGATTCATCAAGTCACTAAACGTGGCCATCCAAGCAGGCGAACCTTTCGGTGCTTCCTCCTGTCGTCTGTTCTTTGCCATTATTCCTCACCGCCTTCTTCACCACTCATTAACTTACGATCTTTAGGTGCAAGGAATGATTTTAACTTTTCTTCAATTACACGAGGGTTTTCTCCCGCCTGAATTGATAAAAGTCCTTCTACCATAATGTTACGAACTGTAATTTCCTTGTCATTGTTTGACTTTAACTTTGTTGCACAAGGAGTAGCAACCCAGTTTGCAAGCACAGAACCATAGAATGTAGTAACCAAAGCTACCGCCATGTTAGGACCTACTGTACTGATATCACTTAACTTTTTCAACATGTTAATCAAACCGATCAAAGTACCAATCATACCCCATGCAGGTCCCATGGAAGCCAAGTTCTCCCAAAATCCAATTACTGTCTTGTGACGGTCCTCCACAGCAATCTGCTCAGTTTCCATAATGCTTCGAACTAATTCCGGGTCTGTACCATCTACAATAAGTAATAATCCTTTCTTCAAAAACTCATCATCAATATTGGTAGCAGCTTCTTCCAAAGCAAGCAAACCTTCCTTACGAGAAACATTTGATAGTTCAATAATCTGTTTAATCACTTCTACTTCATTGGTTGTCTTTTTCTTCAAAATCAAGCTAAAACTCTTTAAACTTGATAAATATTGAGGAATACTATCTGTCATAATCAAACAACACATAAACGATCCACCAAATGTTACCAATACAGACGTAGGATCCCAAAAGTTAGCCAACGCTGCTACTCCCTGATCTCCCGTAACAATACCTATGATCATAAAACTGATACACATAATTAAACCTACAATTGACGCTAAATCCACAACTCACACCACCCATCATTCCATAAAATTTCTAAAAATACTTTTCTTGTACTCCACTACTGCCTCTACCACTTCATCTGCACTTTCCTTAACTATGTACTTATTATTGGTAGTTAAAGTAATTACGGTATTCGGACTCTCCTCCACCGTCTTAATCAGTTCGGCGTTTAGCACAAACTGTTCTTCATTCAACCTTGTTAATTTTATCATATCTCCCTCTCGTTCCCCTGTAATTTTGTCTACAGCATCTTTTTTCTTTATTATACAACATCACTTCATATATTGCAAATTCCCTAATTATTTTTTGTTTTTCGATATTATCTCAAGCAAAATCTTAACTTTTCAGCATTACTTTGCTCCAAAAACACCTTTTCGTATTATTTATTTCCTTTTTTGTGAGTACACAAAAGAAAATAAAACATTTTTTACTTTCTTTTATGTACTCACTTATAACAATCTTTATTTTCCATCTATGCTTAACTATGCCCTATCCACGACACTCAAGTTAGACCCCAAAACTAACAAACATGAAAAACACACTTCGCCAATATCTCAGATTATCACAGCACTGGTTAAATCTTCATCCAAGCACCGAAGTTCCCTCTCCACTGACATTAATAAATTATATATTTATGTGCATATAGGACTGGGAAACATCTCCCAATCCTACTGCACATGCAAACATGTAATTTCACGTTCCATTCATACAACAAGAACGATTCCCTAGTAACTACAACTATACCATCGTGCTTGTACGGCAACTATTACATTACATATTATCTCTTAAGATTAATTAATTCTTCAAGCATAGTATCTGATGTTGTAATAATTCTTGAATTTGCTTGGAAGCCTCTCTGAGTAGTAATCATATTTGTAAACTCGGCTGATAAATCTACGTTAGACATCTCTAACGCACCAGTTGTCAAAGAACCACCTGATTCTGTGATACTCTTACCAACACCATCAAATTCTCCAGAGTTTTGTGTTGCAGCAAACATACTGTTACCAACAGCCTCAAGACCTGTTGCATTTGCAAATGTAGTTACTGCAATCTGTCCTAATAATTTTGTAACACCATTATCATAAGAACCATAAATTTTTCCTTCTTGATCGATACTAAGGCCTGTCATGTTACCCATTGGACGACCAGCACCTTCACCAGTTCCGTCTGTTTTACCTCTCTGAGATTCTAACGCACTCTTTCCATTGCTTGCATACTGTGTAAGAGAAGAGAAATCAACCTCTACCTCACGGAATGGCGATGTATTATTCCCATTTGCATCAAGACCTTTTGAAGCATCATTGATAATAAAGGAAACACTCTTATGATCGTTATCCGCATCTGTAGAATTATTTACACTTTGGAATGCTCCTGTAGCAGTGCTAAAGCTCAATGGAATATATTTTGTTGCATCATCTGGAACAATTTCAACCTGTTTTTTATCTTCTGCTCCTGTAGAATCCTTTCCATATTGTGCTTTATAAGTAATTCCATCAATTGTTATTGACATATTAGCATTTAATTCATAAGTCCCATCATCTTTTTTAGAATAAAAAATTGAATTACCATCTGCATCCCACACATCTGAAACAGCTACTCTATACGCTCCATCTGTAACAGTTTTTTCTCCAGCATTTTCTGTATAGTCAGAAGTAACTGCCAACTTTAACGTATAACTATTTCCCAATGCATCATAAAAATTAACGGCTGCAGATGCTCCTTTTCCATCATCAGGATCTAACTGACTATCGGTAGTATCAATATTACCTGTTATATAAGTATTTGTTGTAGCCTCTGGTGATGTAGTCATATTCTCTGCACTCATAACATTTAAGTTAGAAACGGTATCACGCTCAATATCTGTACCAGTTTCATTTACCTGCCATCCTTGAACAGCCGCTCCAGATGCAGTACAAAGAGTTCCTGTTCCATCTACAAAGAATGATCCCGCCTTTGTAAAGTAATTTTGTCCACCAGATTTTACAATAAAATAGGCATCTCCATTAATCATACAGTCTAATGCACTATCTGTTGTCTGGGTACCACCCGTAGTTTGGGATGTAGCAATTGAATTTACTTTTGAACCAAGACCAATCTGCTTTGCATTGACACCTGTTGTACCTGTATCTGTATTTGCTCCAGATGCACTCTGGGTAGTCTGATATAATAAATCAGAAAATGTTACTGAACTTGATTTAAAACCTACAGTATTTACGTTTGCAATATTATTACCAATTACATCCATCTTTGTCTGGTGTGTTTTTAATCCTGCAACACCAGAATATAATGATCTCATCATAAGACAATTCCTCCTAATTTCGCGCTATGCGCTCCCCAATTTATATTCACCTTATCTGTCAATCAAAGGTGATTAGCCTCCATATTAGGTCCGGCTATTCCTCAATGTTACATTTAACTAATTACTGCCCCATCAATGTTAGTAAATACAGCATCTTCCATATCGTTTACCGCAGTGATTACAGTGCTATTTTTCACATTTACTATAAATGCCAAATTGTCTACCATAACAAGCGATTCTTTGATGCCTTTCTCTCTTGCTTTATTTGTTCCATTCTCCAAACGTTTTACCTGTTCTTCTGAAAGATCAATATTTCTACTAGCAAGACGTTCATTTGCATGCTTAGAAAATCTAAGTTCCTCTGAATGTGAAACATTTTGTTCCAATAACTCTGCAAAACTAACCTGCTGTTGATTTTGTTTCGCGGTCTCCGTTTTCTTTACAGCATTCGAGGAAAGTTGTTCCCGCATACTTTCGATGGAAGCAAAATTATTATTTAGAATATTCATAGGAACTCCCACCTTTCTAATTCTGACAAATGATAACTTCTTTTTAAATATTTGTCTAATCTATTCTCTCTTTGTTCCTCAACTTCTACTGCTTATCTGTGGTAGTATTATCAGTATCTGTTGTTGTGCCATTCTCTGTACTGTCAGTTGTACTATTGTCTGTGGTAGTATCTGTAGATGTATCGCCCGAAGTATCTGTAACAGGCTTAGTTCCTGTTACCTTCACGCTTACAGTTCCTGTAACTACTGTCTCTGCCGGATTATCAAAAATAAAGGAAATATCATATGTTTTTCCTGATTCTAATCCATTAAATGCCTCAGCAGCTATGGTTAATTTACCATTTTTTTCGTCATAAGTCAGATAAGAACTATCTACTAAATTATTATTAATTGCTACATACATACCTGTTGCTGCATACGAATCTTCACCCAATGAAACATCGAATGAAAGTGCCTTTGGATTATCATAATCAAAAGTAGCAGTAGTCGCTGTAACTTGTGGTCCATATACCTTAGCCAGATAGTTTTCTCCCAATACTGCCACAATATCTTCAGTAGAATACTTATTTCCATTCACACTAACATAGGTCTTACTTCCAGACATTGTTACATAATCTACAACACCTTCTTGAATTCCACTATCAGTGCTAATATTCACTGTCTTACCAACCAAAGAAAAGGCCTGTGAGTTGGTTATAGCCGCACTCATATTCTGCATTTCCTCCAAGGAAGAAAATTGTGCTAACTGCGAAATCCATTCTGTGTCTGATGTAGGTTCCAAAGGATCTTGATACTGCATCTGTGCAACTAATAACTGAAGAAAGGCATCCTTTCCTAAACTTGTGCTACCCTTTGTATCTACTTTGGTTGATGTGATTGAAGTATTTTCAATCTTTCCATTTGTAACCGCAGCCGTATTACTCATGTCTTAACCTCCTTCTACGCAGTGTAATCAATTTGATTTCCATTACTCTGCATAATTTTTACTGCAAGTTCTTCTGCCTCTGTCATGTCCGACAAATCATCTAAATTAGCCAAATTCAAATTACGATGAAGCTGTCTTGCATGTTCGTCTCTCTGTTGCTGTTTTTGTTCTTCTGCATTGGCCTGATTTCCCTCTTGGAAATTGAAATCAGATACGCTAACCTCTACTTTATCTACTTTCAACCCCTGTTCGCCAAGTGTCTCACGTAATTGCTGTATTTGACTTTCCAATGCTTGTCTTGCCACTTCATTTTCTGTCACAAATTGTGCTGTAATATGGCCTTCTTTTGCTACTACAGAAAGATTCACTTTACCAAGATGCTCAGGATTAAGCTGCATTACCATCTCAGAAGTATCTGCCGTAACAGTTACTCTTACCTGTTCCACAACCTGCTCAAAAATTTCCTGCATCTGTTGTGTTATCTGCACTTTGTCCTGTACGTTTTCTACAAACTGTGCTTTTGCAACTGACACTTGATTCATTACCTGTTCCATAACTGGTGTTTGTGTCGATTGCTGTCCATCTTTCTTTAAGAAATAATTTTCATCGGAAGAGTTTTCCATCTCTCCACTTGATTCTTCCTCCAAAGAAACGTCTGCTTTTGTTGCCTTTACTTGTTTTGTATCCACATCCAACGCATCTTCTGTTTCTTCACTAAATGATCCGTTTTCTGTTTGAGAGGAATCTGCCTGTTTTACCATAACTGTATCAGAATCTTCTTGCTTCTGCTCTGTGGTTTCCATAACAACATCTTCCGTTTTCGCTTGCTCCTCACTTGAAACTCCATTCATCTCTGTTGTTCCATTATTACTTTGTGCAAACTCAACCTGATCTTGTGTAGATTCACCATTTTCTTCAACAGATTTAGGCATTTCTTGTTCTCCACCTATTGTCTCTGTCTCCACAGTTGACTGTTGCTCTGTCAACACATTTTCCACCTGTTCAGGCTCTCCATCCTGCATATTTATTGCAGTTTCAACTTTAGCAAGTAACTGTGAGAATTCATCCTCAGAAATGTCTAAATTCTGTGCCATTTCCTGAGTATTTTCAACTACAACCTGCATAATATCCTGTACCTGTCCAGTAAGTTCTTCATTGGTTAATAGCGCAGTCACACTATCTTCTCCAGCTACAGAAAGCACTAACTGTTGTACATTTGCAATGTTCTGCAAATCTGAAAGCTGTAATCCTAATGTTTCCAAAACGGCTTCCAATTCTTCTGGTGTAATAGAAAGTTCCTGACAAATTTGCTGTTGTACAGAACTTACCCACTGAGTAATTGTTTCCATCTCCTCAGAATCAACTGCATCCTCCTGCACCTGCTTTTCTTCTTTTGTAGAAAGTCCATCCTTACTACTGACATCTTCTTTTCGACTTTCCTTAGTCTGATTTACAGAAGATCCAAGTTCCTGCTGACGTTTCTCATTCACAGTCTGTACCCCAACCGTATTGGCAGTGTCTTTCTTTGCGGACTGCATATTCGCAGTTGAAGCACTTGTCTTAGATAACTCACTAGACATAACAGAATAAAATGGACTTCCTTTAATACTTGTTGACGTTGCATTCGAAAACAATTCTTTCGAGCCATTGGTAGAGAGCATATCCGTCACCTGCTGTAAAACGTTCTGCATCTCCATCCCATCACCCTCCTTTCCCTATATTTATTATTTATAGTGAAATATGTCGGTTCCATATCCAGAACCATCATATCTACTATCCCCCATTTTGTAACAGCTTCTAATCGCTGCTAACTCATACTTAAATTTCAGACTTGTTACTTAACATATCTTACATCTATTGTTTTCTTTACTCTTTAGAAGACATACGCTTTGTAACTTTGGCAGCTACGTTTGAATCCATTGCCTCTAAAATAAGACCACTCTGCTCAGAATCCATACTTTCTAAAATAGCACAAACTAACTCTAAATCTGCAGAAGTCATTTGATCTAAAATTGCAGCCGCTGACGACGGTTCCATCTCTGCATAACGCTTAGCAATGGCTTCTATCTTTTCGTTGTACTGTTCTTCTTCTACAACCTGACGATATATCTCAGCCGCATTATCTGGATCTATCTGTTCATAATACTTTTGATATTCTTCAATATCTGGAGCATTATCTGTATAAACAACTTCTTCGTCAAATTCTCTTTTCTGTTTTGCAAATTCATCCTGTTGATTTTCAAATTCTTGCAAACGCTCAATCTCAGCCTCTAACTGCGCAATATAGCTAGAATCTACACCGCTGGTACTGCTCTGAGAGTCAAGCTCCATCTCTAATTCTTTAATTCTGTCGATGGCCTCCTCTAAAGTGTAATCATAATCATTGGATGTATTTGAAGCACTACCTTCTGGTAATATTTTATTAATCACCGGAACATCCTGTAAAACTGGTGCAAGTACATTGCTACCAAATCCTCCCACATCCGCTTTTACTAAAACAATAAATACACCAAGCCAAATCAAAACAATCACTATTACAATCAACGCAGATACCACTTTACTTGCGGCTCCTTCTTCGCTGCCGTTTTTCTCTTCTCTGTTGTCTCTTCTTGATTTTTTCTCTTCTCTTTCTACATTTAATTCATCGTCTTTTTTTGCCATTTTCTCCACCTCTCCAGCAAAAACTTTTTCATCGCTTGCATAAATTATCCAACTTCTTCTGTTGATTTACTAAATGTATAACTCACCAGCTCATCAACTTCCTTCTTCTCTTGTGCATTTATTTCAAGTTTAAACTCTTCAAATGCTTTTTCTTTTAATTTTTCATAAGTTTTTCGCTCAACTACAGCAGCTTGTAATGCCTGTCTCGCTCTTTCTGCTTTTATCTCTGCATCCTGCACTCTAACCATCTGTTCACGAATTTTGTATTTCATTACCTCAATGGCATCTTCCAGCGTTCGTATCTGATCGATATTTAGCGATGCAACCATCATAGAAGTAAGCCTTTCTTTATATCCCTCTTTTTGTTGTTCCAGCCGAAAAAGCACTTGTTGTTCTTCGTCTAGCACAGCCAACGCATTAGCATATACACTTTTTGCCTGATCTTCCAGTTTACGCTTCACTTCCAAAATATTTTCCATCTTGAAAATAAACTTAGCCATCTATTGCCTCCTATTAGGTCTCGGATTCTGGTACTTCCATCTGTTCAAATATAGAAGCCAGACACTCTTCTTCTTCCTGAAAAGAATATTTTTCATATACACCTTGCCTCAAAAATCCATTAACCTCTCCTATTTTTGCAATAGAATAATCAATATCTTTATTAGAACCCTTTTTATAAGCTCCTATGTTAATCAAATCTTCAGCCTCACTATAAGTAGCCAATACATTTCTTAGATTTCCAGCCGCTTTTTTATGTTCATCTGTCACAATAGAACTCATACATCTGGAAATACTTGCTAACACATCTATGGCTGGATAATGATTCTTTTGCCCCAACTTACGTGATAAAACAATATGACCATCCAAAATACCTCTGGCTGTATCTGTGATTGGCTCATTAAAGTCATCACCATCTACCAATACCGTATACAATCCCGTAATGGAACCTTTCTCCGCATTACCTGCTCGTTCCAGTAACTTAGGCATCTCTGCATATACACTTGGCGGATATCCTCTGGAAACCGGAGGCTCTCCGGAAGCAAGTCCAATCTCTCGTTGCGCCATAGAAAAACGAGTAAGGGAATCCATCATAATCAATACATCCTTCCCCTGATCTCGAAAATATTCTGCAATAGCCGTTGCAGTCTGGGCTGCTTTTTTACGAATTAATGCCGGTTTATCAGAAGTGGCAACCACTACTACAGAACGAGCCATTCCTTCTGGTCCTAAATCTCGCTCGATAAATTCTCTAACCTCACGTCCTCGTTCACCTATCAACGCGATTACATTGATATCCGCTTTTGTATTTCTGGCAAACATTCCAAGCAATGTACTTTTTCCTACACCCGATCCAGCAAACACACCAATACGCTGTCCCTTTCCAATGGTATTTAGTCCATCTACTGCTTTTACTCCTAACGGAAGAACCTCATCAATAATCTTTCTTTTTAATGGATCAGGAGGCATGGCTTCTACTGAATATCCTTCTCCTCCTTTGTCCAACTCAGAACCATCTATAGGCACTCCAAGTCCATCCAAAGTTTTTCCAAGTAAAGCATCACTAGCATATACTTTAAGTGGCGCACCTGAGTTTTCTACTCGACTTCCCAGTCCCACTCCTTCTACATTATCATAAGGCATCAATAACACTCTATCATCTCGGAAACCTACAACTTCCGCTTTTAGTCGCTCCCCACCATTCTTTGGAATAATGTAGCACATATCATTCAGTTTTGCATCCGGTCCAATGGATTCGATTGTCAATCCAACTACCTTTACCACTTTACCAAGTCTCTTTTCATACTGCTTTTCAAATAAACTCTCGTACTTGTATAAATCAATCGCCATATTTATCCCCGCCATCCAATTCTGTTTTTTCATTACTGTTTACATCTGACAGGGTGTGAACAGTAACCTTTCTCCCAATCCCTACTACATCATCATCTTTAAGTCTTCCATAAGACCTTTCATCTGCACATCCAGACTACAATCTATAATTTGTTTGTCTGCTTCAATAATACATTGATTCTGTTCTAAAGCAGAATCCTGTACAATATCCAATTCACAATTATCAGAAATCAACTCTATAATTTGCTCCTTTGCTCCTTGTACCATATCTATGTCCGCCTCAGAAACACGTATTACTAAAGAGCTTGTCTTACCTAAATTTTTCAAAGATTGTTCCATCAGATACATAATAATATCTTTTTTGTCCTCTACTAACACTCCTGTTAATTTCTTAACTAATCCCATAACAATACGAACAAAATTAGGTTCCAACTCGTCTACCAACTGTTGATATTCCATCTCCAGCTGTTCTCTTCTTTTTTCTAATTCTTTTTTCTGCGAAGCAAGCTCTTCATTGGCTTTCACTAATCCATCTTTGTAACCAGCCTTTTTGCTTTCTTCTACAATCTTTTCTTTTTCAAATTGTGCAGTTACTTTTGCCTGTTCCAACAATTTTTCTGCTTCTTTTTGCGCTTCCTCTAAAATAATACCAGCTTGTTCATGCGCCTGCTCCAACGCTTCTTCTGATGCCACATTCTCTTGTTTTGATTCTTCCTCAAACATTTCTTCTGGAAATTCCTGATCGAATTCCTCTCGTTCTAAATCTCTCACTTCCACTTCCCCATGAGTGAGAATGCCTGGGACAAATCCTTTTACTTTTTCGTCGCTCTCCACCAGACGTTTCTCATCTTCGGTTACATGAAACGTATAGTATTTTATCAGATTAGACAACGATCTCGTCACCTCCTCCTCTTGAAATAATAATTTCAGCGGAGTCTTCTAGTTTACGGATTACATTTACAATCTTCTGTTGTGCTTCCTCAACATCCTTCAAACGAACCGGACCCATAAATTCCATATCTTCTCGAATCATAACAGCCAAACGCTTTGATAGGTTGTTGAAGATTACAGTCTGTACTTCCTCTGTTGAACCCTTCAATGCCATTGCAAGTTCATTGTTATCCACTTCACGCAACACTCTCTGAATAGACTTGTCGTCCAAAGAAAGAATATCCTCGAATACAAACATCTTTCTTCTGATCTCGTCTGCCAATTCTGGTTCTTCGATTTCCAATGTCTCGATAATATGCTTTTCTGTTCCTCGATCTACGGTATTTAAAATCTCTACGATTGCATCTACACCACCAACAATTGTGTAATCCTGGTTTACCAAAGATGCCAACTTACGCTCCAATACTTTTTCTACCTCTTTAATTACATCTGGAGATGTACGGTCCATCTGTGCAATACGCTTTGCTACATCAGCCTGCTTTTCTGGAGATAAAGCTCCGATAATAACAGATGCCTGCGCTGTTGATAAATAGGACAAAATCAAAGCAATGGTCTGTGGATGCTCATCTTGAATAAAGTTCAATAACTGTGTTGGGTCTGTTTTCTTAACAAACTCGAATGGTCGAACCTGTAAAGATGCGGTCAACTTACCAATAACATCTCTTGCCTTATCAGAACCAAGAGCCATCTCAAGCAATTCTTTCGCATAAGAGATACCTCCCTCTGCAATATATTGCTGTGCAAGACACACTTCGTAAAATTCATCCAAAACTGATTCTTTCTTTGCTGCTGATACACTTCTAGTATTGGCAATCTCCAACGTTAATTGTTCTATTTCATCTTCTTTCAAATGCTTAAAAACATTAACGGATTTCTCCGGTCCCAAACTAATCAGCAAAACAGCTGCTTTTTCTAGTCCACTCATTTCTTCCTTCATCCCAAGTACCTCCTTATCCAAACACACCCAAGCAAAGCATAACAAAACCTATGCTCCCCTTGGGTGCGTAGTCCAAAGCATGTTGATAGTCCATTCCATCTTACGCAGAATACTATGTCTATCTAGCTTTCATATCTCTCATTAGCCCCAATCCTCATTAATCCAGTTACGCAACAATTGCGCCACTGCTTCCGGATTCTCATCTACGAATTTCTCAATCATCTTTCGAGTCTCAGAAACTTCGCCAAATTCAATATCCTCCAAGGACTGATTTTCTTTTGTAGTAGCAAGTAACTGTTCCACAGATAATTCTGGTTCCAATTCGGTAACATCCATTGGTGCAGTTCCCTTGAATACGACAAATATTAACAATGCTACAATCAAAACAGCTAATATAATCATCAAAATATTGCTTGTTGCTACCGGAGTAGTCTCTGCTTCCACAAATACTGGTTGTTCATAAGCAATTACTGAGATGTCCGCTGTTGAAATTCCAGTTGCTTTTTCAATCAAATCAATTACATCATCACTTACTGCAATCTGTGTTGGTTGACTGTTCTCATTTTGGAACTGCTCAAAAGTAGTTCCATCCAACTCTCCTGCGTCTTCCATTTTCTTCTCATCATAAATAGTATATTTCTTTAATACAATTGCAACAGAAGAATTATCTGCATCCATAGCTCCTACTGCTTCTACTGTAGTAGTTTCTTTCTTATTTACCTCATATTCGTATTTATTTAATACCACTTCCGAATTAGAAGTTCCACTGCTCTGAAACATATAATCGGTATCATCCGCATTGGAATCGGTTCCAGGTATTCCACCTGAGCCACTATTACCAGTAGAATTATATTCATAACTTGACGAGTATGGTCCCTGTTCTCTTCCTTCCGGTGTGGAATACTCCGTATACAAAGAGGATACTTGATCCATATCAAAACGAATATTAGATGCGCCAATCTCCACTTCGTTATAGTCTGCTTTCAAAAGTACCTGCTTTAAGTCATTCTTAATCACAGCTCTTAATTTTTCCTGATATTGTGCTGCCGACGAAGCACTTCCGCTGATTCCTTCCGCACTGGAACCATCAAACAACAAATTACTATCGGTATCTACAATAGTAATTAAATCTGTATCCTTATTTCCAACTGCAGTAGCCAGATAATTAGCCATTCCCTGTAATGCAGTTTCATCTAACTCATCGGACAACTCTAACATAACTGCCACAGAACTCTCCTGATTCTCAGCAAAGATAGTTCCATCATCTTCCGGTGAATTAATAGAAACAAAAGCATCTTCTACTCCATTTATAGATTTTAAATAATTCCGAATTTCACTTTGAAATGCCAATGTATATTTCCGATTCTTCTCGCCTTCTGTAGTGTCTATGCCATTGTCTAAAGCATCTTCCCAATTCATATCACTTGTTGAAGTGCTTCCTACAATTTCATTGCTCCCCATCAGCAACATCGCATCTGTAGTCTTACTTTGATCGACTGAAATTTCATAACCTGCAGATGTATTGTCATACTCATACGCAATACCCTCAGCATCCAGTAACTCTCTCAACTCTGTTACACTTGTTTCATCTTCCAGAGTAACCAAATGTGTGTACTGCGTTCTGGTCAATACAAATACCAATATAGCAATCGCAAGTAACACAGTTACAATCACAGATATTATAATTGCTTTCTGCTTGGCTGTGTACTTATTCCAAAACTCCAAGAGCTTCTCTGGCATCTCCTTTAACTTATCTAGCATCTTACCAATCTCCTACCGTTCTTTTCTCTCGCATCATCGGTTCCCAACCCCAGCGAATACGTTTTCTCTATATATTAACACACAAAGGCAAGCAACCGCGGTTCCCTGCCTAGTCTGTTCATCGTTCTAATTGTAACCTTATCAGGCAACAATCAGAACGAATTGTCATCCATATTAGAACTGCATATTCATAATCTGATTATATGCATCAACTACTGCATCACGAACAGCCACAGTATACTGTAATGAAAGATTTGCCTTCTGCTGCGCAATCATCAGTGTATGAGTATCTTCTGATAATCCCATAGCGTAGTTCAACTCTTCCTCTTCTGCTGCATTCGTATACTCATTTGTCTCGTTAATCAAATCTAACGCAGACTGAAAAACGGTTTCAAAAGAACCATCATTTTCTTCATCAGAAACCGATGAAATTAGACTGTTGTAATTATTCGTTATACCACTGATACTATTCGCAGAATAATCACTGTATGTACTGCTAATATCATTTGTCCCTAACAAGCTGCTGATACTCAAACTCATGTCACTGTCTCCTTTTCCTAGCACTGCTCCCCATTTATCGTTGCAGCATCTAATCTACCTTAACCTATTCGTTCTTTCCCGTTTCCCCATTATATCTCTTACTTACCAATCTGTAACGCCTGTGTTGTCATTGCTTTTGTGGCATTAAAAGCAGTTACATTTGCTTCATATGCACGACTGGCATCAATCAAGTTTGTCATCTCTGTAACGGTATTTACATTGGGATATTCCACATATCCCTCTTCATTAGCATCCGGATGAGACGGATCATATACCAGCGTCATAGCTGTCTCTGTATCTTCCACAATAGCTGAAACCTTTACACCATTGCCAATAGAACTGGATGCCACACTCAAATAATCATTAAAACTATCTGATGGTTTTTCTTCAAAAACAACTGTTTTTCTTCTATATGCAACACCATTTTCATTTCTAGTTGTGTTTACATTTGCAATATTCTCTGCAATAACATCTGTACGCAAGCGTTGTGCAGTCATTCCACTTGCACTAATATCCATTGCTCCAAACGCTGACATACTACCCCTCCTCAATTATTATTTTCCAATTGCAGTTGCCAAACGACTAAACTCCTGGGAAATCGCATCTGTCATAACATTGTACTTAATCTGGTTCTTTGCCAACTCTGAGTTTTCTGTATCAATGTCCACATTATTCCCATCTGAGCGATAGCTCAAATTAGCATTATCTGTATAAATGGTTGCTTCAAGTGTAGATAAATCCATGCCATCTACATAACTATCCATACTGTCGCCACCCGCCATCTGTTCAATCAAATAAGTTTCAAATTGTACATCTTGTCGCTTATAATTTGGCGTATCTACATTCGCAATATTGTTAGACAATATTGTATTTCTTAACCAACTAGCATCTGTTGCCTGTTGTAATACATTGATATAATTATATGCGCCTGAATCAATCACGCTATCACCCCTTCTCGTCCATTCATCATATTATATTATAACAATAAATCACAAAAAAGCAAGAAATGTTACAAAAAATATAATCCTTTTTACCATTTCTCTTTTTGTGAACTCTATTCCTCTTTTATACATTCTAATTCTTCAAAAACCGCATCATTTAACACACGAATATATGTACCTTTCATCCCTGAAGAGCGAGATTCAATAATTCCTGCACTCTCAAATTTGCGAAGCGCATTTACAATCACAGATCTTGTAATTCCCACACGGTCCGCAATTTTACTAGCAATCAAAATCCCCTCATTGCCATCTAATTCACCAAAAATATGTGTAATCGCCTCTAACTCAGAGAAAGATAATGTACTGATAGCCGAACGAACAACCTGTACTTTTCTTGTTTTAGCAGCACTTTCCTCATTAACAGCACGAAGCATCTCAAGCCCTACAACTGTTGAACCATATTCACTAAGAATGATATCATCAATACTATAACTTTCTTGTTCCCGATATACAAACAAAGTACCAAGTCGTTCTCCTGCAATATCAATAGGTGTAACAATTCCCTGATACTGATTGGAACCTTCAAATTCAAAACCTAGTGTCTCCATGTTTACATTTTCTTTTGTAGAAAGAATACTTAATAATCTCTCATTGAGCATCTTATCAATGTAAACTCCCACTTTCCCTTGTAATAACTGGGTAATTTCTGTGATTTTAGAAAGCTTTTTAACTCCCAGAACTTTTCCCTTTTTACTAATGACTAATGTATTAGAATCTAAAATTTCACTTAATACTTTACAAATATCATTAAATACCACTTTATGTGAACTATTATTGTGTAATAATTTATTAATTTTTCTTGTTTTATCCAACAACTGTACGCTCATACCAATCCTCCTATGTGATTATCATCAGTTGTACTTATTGTTCTTTTTTTGCATTTTTAACAAAACCGCAATTTGTATCCAGACAAACTAATTTTGCACCCTTCTCCACAAGAACGCCACCACAATCCGGACATTTTTCTGCTGAAGGTTTCTGCCAAGTCATAAAGTCACACTCTGGATTATCCTCACATCCATAGTATCTTCTTCCCTTTTTCGTCTTTCGAATAACTACTTCTTTGTCACATTTTGGACAAGCAATACCAATTTTTTCTAAATACGGTTTCGTATTTCTACATTCCGGAAATCCTGGGCAGGCAAGAAATTTGCCATGAGGTCCATATTTGATTACCATATTTTTCCCGCACTGCTCACAAATTACATCTGTAACTTCATCGTGAATCTCTACTTTTTCTAATTCTTCCTGTGCTTTTGTTACTGCCTCTTCTAAATCCGGATAGAAATTGCGTACTACTGTCTTCCACTGAATGGTTCCATCTTCTACGCCATCAAGCAAGGTTTCTAAATTAGCAGTAAAATGAAAATCTACTATGCTGGTAAAGGATTCCTTCATAATATTATTTACAATTTCTCCAATTTCTGTAACATAAAGATTTTTATTTTCTTTTGCAATGTATCTTCTAGCAATAATGGTACTAATAGTTGGTGCATAGGTACTTGGACGACCAATCCCCAACTCTTCCAACATTTTTACTAAAGATGCCTCTGTAAAATGCGCTGGTGGCTGCGTAAAATGTTGTGCTGGATTTAATTCTTCCAGTGTCAGTTCAGAATCCATAGAAATGGATTTGTGCATGGTACTCTTCTCCTCCTTATCATCCTCTGCAGTATACACGCTCATAAATCCATCAAATACTACTTTGGATGCAGATGAAGTAAAACGATACTCTCCAGCATCAATTTTTATAGAAGTTGTCTCATACTTTACATTTTCCATACGGCTTGCCACAAAACGCTTCCAGATTAACTGATACAACCGAAACTGCTCTCTGGACAAATCCTCTTTTACCACCGTAGGTGTCAATTCTACATAAGTAGGACGAATCGCCTCATGCGCATCCTGTATCTTCTTTTTTGTAGATTTCTCATTCACTTTGGAAGCCACATACTGTTCTCCATAGGTTTCTTTGATAAATTCTCTTGCAGATTGATCTGCCTCCTCCGAAACACGAGTAGAATCGGTACGAAGATAAGAAATCAAACCTACTGTTCCATGACCTTTTATAGCAATTCCTTCATAAAGCTGCTGTGCAACACGCATGGTTTTTTGAGTAGCAAAATTCAGTGCCTTGGATGCCTCCTGCTGCAAGGTACTGGTAGTAAATGGCAACGGTGCTTTTTTTATTCTTTCACCTTTTTTGATATCTGCAATTTCAAATTTTGCTTTTTCCAGACTCTTTTGAATCTCCTTTATTTGTTCTTCACTTTTTATAGCAATTTTTCCGTTTTTGTCACCATAAAATTTAGCAATTAATGGCTTTCTCTCTTTACTTACATGCAGACTCGCATCAAGAGTCCAATATTCTTCTGGTATAAAAGCATTTATTTCATCTTCTCTATCACAAATCAAACGAAGCGCAACAGACTGCACACGTCCTGCACTTAATCCTCTTTTTACTTTTACCCACAACAATGGACTGATACTGTAACCTACCATACGGTCAATCATACGTCTTGCCTGTTGTGAATCGACCATATTCATGTCAATTTCCCTTGCCTGCTTTAAAGATGCTTTTATTGCATTCTTTGTAATTTCATTAAAGGTAATACGACTGTACTGCTTTTCCTCTAATTTCAATGACTTTGATAAATGCCAGGAAATAGCTTCTCCCTCTCGGTCCGGGTCAGTTGCAAGATACACTTTGTCTGCCTTCTTTACTTCCTTCCGAAGTTTGGCAAGCAATTCTCCCTTTCCACGAATGGTAATATATTTTGGTTCAAAATCATTTTCGAAATCAATCCCCATTTGACTCTTTGGGAAATCTCTCACATGACCGTTCGAAGCAACTACTTCATAATTTTTACCTAAAAACTTCTTAATTGTTGTTGCCTTTGCTGGAGATTCCACTATCACTAAATACTTTGGCATCGTAACACTCCCTACTAACTTATTATGATTCTTATTGCGCAATCATTCAAAAACAAAAAATGCTTCTTATACGCACGAAAACTTTTTTTAGCATACACTATTTTTTTTTACGAATCAAGAAAAAAATTACTTTTTAACGACAATTTTGCAGAATTTTCAGTCAATAATACAAATTTTCATGTAAACTTAAGGACGTTTTTCCCTTATATTACAAGATAGAACGTGTGTAATGATTTTTTATAGGTTGTCGAACATAACCAGCTAACTCCAACCTTACTAAAATAGAAAGTAACTGCGTCATTACCATATTAGTCTCTCGAAAAATTTGGTCTATATGCTTTGGTTCTAAAGATAAGGTAGAATAGACTATTTTTTCCGTTGCGTCAAGAGACTCCGGTTGCTGTACCCTTTTACAGTTTTCTGCTATTTCTTGAAGATGAAAATTGCTAATGATATCCTCTGGACAAGTAACCAGTTCAGCTCCCTGCTTTAATAAATTAAGACACCCCTCACTCAAGGAATCACCTACACGTCCCGGCACTGCGAATACGTCCTTTCCCTGCTCCAATGCCCAATCTGCAGTAATCAAAGAACCACTTTTTTCTCTGGCTTCTATTACAAGTATAGCATCACTCAATCCACTGATAATCCGATTTCGCATAGGAAATTGAAAGCCCTTCCCCTTTACTCCCGGTGCATATTCAGATAATATGCCACCTTTTTGTTGTAAATGCATATACAATTCATAGTTTTCCCTTGGATAACACACATCGATACCAGAACCAAGAACGGCATAGGTAGCTACTTTCCCTCTTAATGCTCCCCAGTGAGCATAACAATCGATTCCATATGCCATGCCACTGATAACCTGTATTCCCACATGAGATAATACTCTTCCAAACCACTGTGCCAATTCTTTCCCATAAGAAGTACAATTTCTTGCTCCTACTATAGCAACCGATACTCTATTTTCCTCCGGCAATTTTCCCCGAAAAAACAAGGAATATGGAGATTTTTCAATTACACGAAGTTTTTGGGGATATGCTTTATCATGAATAGATATAAGCCCAATATTTTTCTTTTGCATTTTTTCATATTCTCGCTTTACACGCTCACTATCTCGCGAAAACACTACTGCTTCCGCCTCTGATTGTGTAATACATCCAGACGATTCTAAAGCTGTTTTTCCACTTTGAAATACTTCTCTCTCACTTCCAAAAAACTCTAATAATTTCCCAATTTTCACCACTCCTATTTTAGGAATGGTTGACATCCAGTATTCTAATTCTTTCTGCGTTAATTCCATAATCCCTCTCCCCAATATTTTGAATCCAATCCTCTATAACAAATCGCCTCACTTAAATGATGACTAAAAATTCGTTCTGACTCCTCTAAATCAGCAATTGTCCTTGCTACCTTCAAAATTCGATGATAGGATCTGGCACTTAATTTCATATGTTCAAAAACTTGTCCCATTAACTCCTGCTCTTTTTCCCCAAGAGAACAATATTGTTCCACCTGACCTGCTGTAAGTTCTCCATTATACCGAATAGACTCCATAGCATACCGTTCTAATTGGATATGCCTTGCTCTTTTTACCCGTTCCCTAATCTGCGCAGAACTTTCTCCTTTGCTTCTGCAAGATAAATCTTTATACTTTATTTCTAAAGCCTCCACACAAAGGTCAATGCGATCCAAAAGAGGTCTGCTAATTTTATTTAGGTAGCGCCGAATCTGATATTCGGAACATTTGCATCTGGTTCGATCCGGATAATACCCACATTTGCATGGATTCATGGCCGCAACCAGCATAAATTTTGCCGGATAAGTGTAACTTCCCTGAATCCGAGAAATGGTAATCTTTTTCTCTTCCAAAGGCTGTCTAAGCATTTCTAATGTGTTTCCATTAAACTCTGGAAGTTCATCCAAAAACAATACACCTCCATCACTAAGAGAAATCTCTCCAGGCTTTGCCCCATATCCACCGCCAATCAACGAAACAGATGTAATGGAATGATGGGGACTACGAAAAGGTCGTTTTTTTACAAAGGTATGTTCCTCATCTAAAAGTCCTGAGATACTGTATACTTTTGAAATCTCCAAACTTTCCTCAAAAGTCAATTCAGGCATAATGGACGGAATTCGCTTTGCAAGCATCGTTTTTCCTGCTCCCGGCGGTCCAATCATCAATACATTATGGGCTCCTGCCACAGCAATTTCTAACGCCCTTTTCACCATGTCCTGCCCAATAACCTCTGAAAAATCTTCACCAATGCCTTCCTCTTCATAAAAAAAGTCTGGAGATTGCGCAGTAGGAAGCGAGTGTGTACCTACAAAATAATCCACCAATTCTTGCAAATTTGTTACTCCAATAACACACAACCCCTTCACCATAGCTGCCTCTGTCTCATTTTCTTTTGGAACAATACAGCGCTTAATATGGTGTTTCTTAGCAACACAAGCCATAGGCAATACCCCAGACACACCTTTAATACTTCCGTCCAGACTTAATTCACCAACAAACAGGGTGTCTTCTAAGCAATCCTTTGGAACATAGCCAAATGCTGATAATAATGCTACAGAAATAGCTAAATCAAACGCCGTCCCCTCTTTTCGTATATCTGCGGGAGATAAATTGACTGTTATATGTTTGGTTGGGATTCGATAACCAGAATTCCGTATAGAAATACGGACGCGGTCTTTGGCCTCTCTCGTCTCTGAACTGAGTAAGCCTACTAAAGAAAACATAGGAAGTCCATCGCATACATCAACTTCCACTGAAATGACATGTGCATCAATTCCCTGAATCGCTGCACAATATGTTTGAAAAAACATAAAGACTCCTTTCATCGCAAAGATGAAAGTATATTACCTTTTTCGATTATAACAAAGAAAAGCGCCTCATTCAAGCGCTTTTCTCATTATTCCTATTCACATCTTACGAAATAGAACCTATCATGCAATCCCACTCATAAGAAACATTGCTATTTTCCATTCTGTAATTTCTCAATCTCTTTACGGAAACTGTCCATATCCACAAAATCACGATATACAGAAGCAAATCGAATATATGCCACTGCATCTAACTTTTCCAGCCTCTCTAATACCATCTCACCAATTTCTTTGGTTGATATCTCTTTTTCCTCTCTCTGAAAAATAGCTGCTTCAATCCCATCTAGCAAATTGTCCTGCTCCTCCATAGATACCGGACGTTTGATACAAGAGCGGAACACACCTTCCTTTAATTTTAGTCGATCATACGGCTCTCTTGTCTGATCCTTTTTTATTACCACAACTGGTAAAATTTCCACATTCTCATAGGTGGTAAATCGTTTGGAACAAGCCTCACATTGACGACGTCTGCGAATGGAACTATCATCATCTGACGGTCTTGAATCGATTACCTTTGTATTCTCTTTTCCACAAAATGGACACTTCATCTCAAACCCTCTAACTTTCTATCAATAATTGTATATTTCTTTGTCTTAGCAGAATTTACCTTTTTTCAGACAATCTTCTACTCGTATTTCTACTAAAATAACATCTGGTCCAATGTTCCTAATACATCCATACGGAATGACATATTCCTGATCTCTACCAAGAATTCCCCATAACTTACAAGGTCCGGGAACAATCAATGCCAAAATACATCCTTGTTCCAGACAAAATTCAATATCGGTCACAAAACCCAAGCGTCTTCCGTCACACAAGTTAATGACTTCCTTTTGGCGCAATTCGCAAATTCTCATGAAATCGCCCCTCTCTACCCTATCTTATGCGTTAAGAAGGGTAAATATGTTACAACAAATTCATAAGAAAAAAGGGAAAGGGAAACTGCATCTTTCCTATTTGGTTGCTTTCTATTTTGCATCATACTCTGTATCATTTATAAAACGTTCTACAATAAATCTTGGTCTCTGTTTTGCTTCCATATAAATCTTTCCAACGTATTCCCCAATAATTCCAAGAGCAATCATTTGTACTCCGCCTACAAACCAAACAGAAATCAAAATGCTAGACCATCCCGGAACGGTGGCTCCCATAAAATAGCGAACTACCGTATAAACCATCATAATCAACGCAATAATGAAAAACAATACACCTCCAGTAGTAACAAAACGAATTGGCTTTGTACTAAGAGATGTAATACCTTCCATAGCAAATGATAACATTTTCTTTAAAGGATATTTACTCTCGCCTGCAAAACGTTCATTCCTCTCATATGTAACCACTGTAGAAGGATAACCAATCATAGGAACAATTCCACGCAGGAACAAATTCACTTCTTTATACTGCGCTAATCCTGCTAATGCTCTTTTGCTCATTAATCTGCAATCTGCATGATTAAATACTACTTCGCCGCCAAGTGCATTTGTTAATTTATAAAAACTCTCTGCAGTGGTGCGCTTAAACCAAGTGTCTTTATCTCTGGCACTTCTGGCACCATAAACTACATCATTTCCTTTATAATATTCTTCCAGCATAGCATCAATTACACCGATATCGTCCTGCAAATCTGCATCCATAGAAATAACCATATCCGCATAATTCTTTGCTTCCATTAATCCAGCAAGCAGTGCATTTTGATGTCCACGATTACGGCTCAAATTGATACCAGAGTACATCTTGTCCTTCTCATGAAGTTCCTGAATAATACTCCATGTTCGATCTCTTGATCCATCATTTACAAATACAATACGACTCTTGCTGCTAATCTTTCCCTCTGAAATCAACGTTTGATACTTCTGTTTTAACTGTCTTGCAGTCTCTGGAAGCACCTCTTCTTCATTGTAACATGGCAATACCATGTATAAAATATGGCTCATCCTAAAAACCTCCTAGTAACTGTCGTTTCAAACCTACTTCTATTATAACATACTTTTTCTCAACTTCCTACAAACAATTTAACTTACAAAATATTTCCAAGATATACCTTCTTATAACTTGTTACAGTTCGCAGGTATATGAACTGTAACTATAACTTTCTATTGCTGGTATACATATGTACAATAGCGTTTGATATTTTCTCTATAATTAAACAAAGTAACAACGTAATTATTACTATAAGAATCGGTTTCCCCCACCAATACCATTGCGGATAGTTCACTCCAGATAAGTATCTGCGTTCAATGGCAGTCATACCATCCCGAATAAAAATATGATATAAATACACATTCATAGAATATTTTTCTCCAATTTTGTAACATATATTTCCTTTTCCAAAATCAGGGTACTTTTGCGCCAATAAAAACAAAGCCATTGCAGAGAACAAAAGCAGATATTCAAATATATTAACATAGGGAGTTGTAATTCCCATCACATCCGCCAATACATGCAGTACAATTCCACTAAATGCAGCCACAATAAACCATACACTTTTCACTGAAGCAATCCATCTAATATGCTGTCGTATCCAATATCCAAAAAAGAAAAACAAAAAACCGCTAAACCAATAGCTTAATAACAAATGATGATCATTTGTCTGTGTAGCTACAATTCCCCTTCCTAAAAAACTAACTATCATACATGGATATAAAAGTCTTACTTTCCCAATTTTCCCAAAAATCCAAAAAGTAATATAGGCATATAACAAAGCAACCATAAACCATAAATGACCAGCTCCAGTAAAATCTGTATCATTTAAGATAATTAATTTTGCCACATTTTTTATATTTAAGTCTCGAATAACTTCTCTCACACTATCTCCAACAAAAGCAGTACGAATTATCAGAAATAAGTAGTATAACACTAATGCAATTCCTGTTATCTTAGCCGTTCGCCAGATTTTCTTCGGTGTTTTAGCTACTTCCACTTCTAAATTGCCTTGATATAAATAAAATCCAGCAATCATAAAAAACATAGGCACTACCCAACTAAACAAATATTTTGTTTCCTCACCCAGAGTCCCTGGAAATGTCCAGTGCATAAAAACAACACCAATACATCCAATTCCCTTTAAAAAATTCAAACAATCATTTTTTTTGTTCATGTTATTACCTCTTATTCTGCCTGAAGTTTATAAATTCTCACCTTGTATTCCATATAAAATTCTCCCATATCTGTATATGTTACTCCATTTGCGTCGGCAAATGCCTCTATATCTGTTCCGTCTTCTTTTGCAACAAAGTACACATCTCCATACTCGTTTAATAGTGCATGCACCTCTTCTACAGAAGCTATATTATCCAATTCTCCATATACTTTTTTTAATAAGTTATCATTTCTATCATCTAACTCCTCTTTCTGTCGATTCCATAACAAACTTTTGGCTCCTGAAAGAACCTGTATGTTATCCTGCACATGATAATTGTCAGAGACAAATACTACCTCTTTTGATTCTTCTAATAACTTGTAAATTTTCTCTGTTTCTGTATATTCATACACCTCTTCTTTTATAAATAGTCCACTATTAAGCACAAACATAGTAACCAAAACAAAAATCAACAATTTCTTTGCATTTTCACGTTTCAATTCTTTGGTTGCAATCATCACACCAAACCACAAGCAGCCAATAGATGGAATCACATACCGAATCACAAAAACAGGGCGTATTAAAATAGAAGCAAGAACACCTGCCCCAATTACTCCAACTGGCACACAAATACCTGTTAAAGCATAATATACAGAAAATTTGTTTATTTTTTTCTCTGCAAACATACTCCAAACAAGAATAAGAATTACCAACAACAATACGTTATGGTCAAATAAATAAGAAAAATAAGATATAATTGTGCGGGTTCCAATCTTGTTAATCCAATAATTATCACTTACCGTTTGGGCCTGCTTAAAAAATACAAATAACCATGGTAAATATCCAACAATTGTTGTTATTGCTGCAATAAACCAACGTAACAACAATTCTCTTCTTTTCCAAAGAAGCCAAAGGAATAACATACCATATACAACTGCCACTCCCAGACACGCATAATAATGGGTATATGCAGCCGCAAGACTGACAATCACAAATAAGCACCAATTCACAATTTTATTTTGAACAATAATATCACTCATAAATACTAAGGAAAGGGTAACAAACAACAATGCCCAACTATACATTCGAATTTCCACACCATTGGAAATCAAATAAGAAACAGATACTGTAGAAAGAACCCATACTGCCGAAACAAATGTACCCCATTGTTTTCTCAATTTTGTCAATGCAACCACAACTAAAATGATACATGGTATTACAGAAAACAATTTCGACAATACAGTAATCACACTACCACTAAAAAATATTTTCCAAAAATCAATCCATATTTTTAATAAAATATAATATAATGGCGGATGCACATCTATTGCAGTCAAATGAATCATCTCTGTATAATTATGTCTCAACATAGCTAACGTAAAGGATTCATCTACCCAAATCCCCTTACCAAAACAAAATATAAGTTGTAGGATAATTCCTATTGCTGTACAAATATAGCAAATTCTTTCACACCATACTTTAGAAATTAACCATCTATCCCCAGTCTGCTTCATCCACTGACAAAACCAAGCTAAAAATGGTAGCACACATGCCATTCCGAGCACTGTAAGAAGCATCATTCCTATTTTTGCATGGAAGCCAATTGATGCAAAGATTTGATGACACAGTTCACTATCATGCCAACGAATATAGAAAATCACACCGTTTATAAGGCTCATACACGCTGTACACATAAATGTACTTGGATTTCGTAACAATTTAAAAATAGATTCTGTATTCTTTGATGTTACAATAATTCCCACAAAGAATAGAAGCAGAAGTCCACCTATTGCTACAGCAATCTTACCATCTGCTGCTCCCATAAAAACTAAAATAAATGCTGATAGTATTAGTCCAATCTTTTTTAACATTTGTATTTTCTCCTTTTTCTATAACTATTTTTTATGTTTTAAGTAAAAAAGGCTACCTATCATAATACAAAACATAACACTTACACATATGATAACGATACTATTTGCCATCACAAATTTTCTAATTCTGTATTTCAATGGTAACTGAAAATTCTCATCTTCCACCCAGTATCCCATAAATTTTCTATTTGTGTTAATAACTTCTCCACTTAAATCACATGGTTCACCTGTATCCTCATCATACCATCCCTTAAATACATATCCCGGATATTCTCCTATTTCAAGAAAATCTGAAAATACACTTCCTTTTTCCACTGAAACATAATATTTGGCATACTGTGGGTAGCTCATATGAATACATATACTACACGATGCCTCTTCCTCACCCCAAATGCTGTCACAAAAGGAAAGTCTCGCCTCTAAATAATTTCTAATCTCCTCCATACTTTCTTCTAATGTTATGTAATCCGCATTTTTCAAATTTTCAAAAGTTATGTTCCCCCATCGCACTCCATTTAATAGATATGCTGTTTCTATTTCCTCAAAATACTCATCTATTTTAGTTTCCAAAACTTGTGATACAATTTTTCTAAAATTGGATGTATATTCCTTTTTCACCGCTTGTAAAAAAGTTTCATTCTCATATAAATTTTTGTAAAAACTACATGTAGCAACATACAATACATCCGCTTTTACCTCTTCTTCTTCCCATCCTAATTCAGACCCCAAAGCCAAATCAAAATCCCATATAGGACCTGCATAGACTTTACTATCCACCTTATCACTATCTTTGTAATAATAAAAACTTGCCTGTTCCGTATTTCCAAACACTTCTTGCATCAAATAATACTCCACCCAAGACGGAAGATCGATGTACTTTGTGATTTCCTCATTGTTTAAATTACTATCAATATTTGCAAAAACATCCGCAATATATTCTATTTGCGCTTTTGAACATTCTTCTGGATAGTCTATCGCAAAATATTCTTCTTGATTCAACTGAAAACAACTACTCTTTTCGTCCACACGTCCCGGTAATACAACTTCCGCTAAATATCCTCCAGTGATATCCTCAGGATCATTTTCAATAGAAAAACCTTTCCGTAACAATCCATCCTTTTTCTCTGAAAAACTGGAAAAGTCTTTCAATTCTTTTGTATTAACAGTTTCTGTATTCTTTTCAAGTTCTGTAAGAGCAAGTCTATTTTTCGCTACTTCTATCTTTTCACATAATAGATATAAACCTAAATATTCTCCATTTACATATAACTCTACATATTTAGCCTCTGGTGTATATGCCATATTGGTTTGTTGTGCTGCATCATACACTATTTTATTTCGTAAACTTGAACTATCCATACAATTAGAAAGCAATATCCATTTTTTTGCTTCTCCCATGTCTAATAATGCAGCTTCTTCTTCTAATTTAATTCCATAGGATTTTTTATCGGCTAACCAAGTGGAATTTCCTCTTCCATGAATACTAGCAAGATTTCCTTCATACAGCATAGAAGCATCGTCACTTATTATTCGAAGGGTTCCAGAACCTTCATTCTCTTTATTTGCATTTACTTTTTTTAAGGTTGTATCTTCTAATGTAATGGAAAGGGTTGGCAATTTTTCAGATTTCATAATTACCACAGTTTCTTTTTTTATTTTTTGACCAAATGTATTAGAAAGTTCAATGGAATACTCTTGATTTAACACCAAATTTTCACAAAAATGTTTTTCTGTATATTCCTCACCATCAATTTGTATGGAATAGCCTTTACTGCTAGTTACATATACCTTTTTCAAATCAAAGTATGATGGCAAAAACGCATAATATCTCCCGTCTGTGTTATATAAAAAAACTTTTTCCTGCTCTGTTGCAGATGTATCCATAAAAGAAAAATATATAGAATCCAAACTCTTATCATTTTCTTGCTTCACACATATTGCAGATGCTCCACCACAAATAAACACACCTATAATTACCAAAAGTAATATAACTACATTTTTTTTCTCTTTCATATCTATGCTCCTATCCGAACCACAAACTATGCTTTACCCTTCCTCTTGTTTACTATCTTGCTATACACAACAGCAACCATTAAAGAAATGGCAAGCACTACAAATGGTTTTACCCATTCATACCAAAGAGGAAGTTCTCCTCCAAATAGTTGCTTATCATAAATAGAAATGAAGTAAAATATAATGACATGATCAATATACAAATATAAGGAATATTTTTTACCTATCTTCTCTAACACAGAATTTCTTCCCTTATGGCCATTGTTATGTGCAACAACAAATACCATAATAGCGGCAATAATACTACCAATCTCAAACACATTAAAAGGAATACTGGCTGGTAATTCTATAACATAAATCAATTCACGCCAAAGCATTCCCAATACTGCGACCAAAATAGCAATTTTGCTACTCACTTTGCTAATCTTTTCTTTCTGCTGATTAAGATAAAAACCAGTAAAGAAATATGGCAAGCCATCCACCCAGAAATTCTGCATATAATGCCAATTCTCTTGACGACAAGCAAAAAGACGTGCGATAAATGCTAATATTACAACAGGATAAATCCATTTAATAATATTATGCTTTGCCAAAAACCATAATAAAATATAAGCATAAATCAAACAAAACAAAAACCATAAATGAGAACCAGCAATCACATCTGTATCATTAAGAACTAACAATGTTGCAATTTTTTTAACACTAAATTCCTGTATGGCAGATATGAGAGTATCCCCTTTCAGCAACGTATACACAAATTTCCACACAAAATATAATATACAAGTACCAAACGTCAGTTTCGCAATATTGAATAGTTTCGTAGGTGTTTTCTTAGCAACCATCTGACTATCTTCATAATAGGAATAGTATCCTGAAATCAAAAAGAAGATTGGTACTCCTGCACTCGCCAATGTAAACACCATTTGACCAAAAGTTCCCGGAAATATTGCATGTCCGAATACAACTAAAATACTAGCAACTCCTTTTACTGCATTTAAGCAATGATTTTCTCTTTTCGTTTTCACTTGTCCCATTCTATTCCACCTATCTCTTCACCATATCTAAATATAACTGCTGCAACTTCTGTGCCTCCGTATGAATGCTATATCCTGCATTTACAATCTCGCTAGTCATGTCTTTTCTCTCAAAGTTCTTTACATGTTTTAAAATCTCATCCGCCCACTTTTCCGGAGTTGTAGTAAGAGAAATAAATTCTGTTACATCTGTAATTCGCACTTCTTCTGTTACCGTATCCGAAAAAATACACGGTACACCAGAAGCCTGCGCTTCCACGCCTACAACCGGAAGTCCTTCATACAAAGATGGCAGTAAGAATACATCCATCATCTGATACATTTCATTTACATTTGGAATGGAACCGGTAAATATAACTGCTTGGGTAAGGCCCTTTTGTGAAATCTTCTCACGAATTTTTTCCTCAAGTTCTCCTTCTCCAATAAGTAACAACACTGAATTCGGATTTTTCTTATATACCTGCTCAAAAATATCGATTAAATATGTATGATTCTTCTGATACATAAAGCGACCCACATGTCCCACTACAAACTTATCTCCCACTTGATATTGCTTACGCAATCTTTGGCGTATCTCAGGTTGGAATATAAATCGTTCTTCTTCAATAGCATTTCGAATCAAAGTGTATTTCTTATTCTTTGCAATATCCTTTCCAAAATAGAATTCTACAGCCAATTCTCCACAGCCCCAAAAATCTGTGGCTGCATCCTTCAAATGCGCACGACAATATTGTTTAATGGGCCATTTCAAATCTAAATTAATCTTTGAATTATGGCTATGGGCAATTCGATAAGGAATCTCATTTCTTTGTGCTTCACGAAGTGCATAGTAAGCTAAAGCTCCATTGTGCGCATGGACAATTTTTATCTCAGGATGCTCGTCAAATAACTGTTTCATAAATGCACGATATTTAAAAAGTTTTGCCGGATGAAATCCCGGAGATACAAAAATCCTACCTCCCATCTCTCTTACTTCATCCTCATACGCACCTGGTTTTGGCTTATTTGCCAAAAAATCAAACTGAATCTGTTCACGATCTATATGGCGATAATAGTTCATTAGCATAGTCTCAAGCCCTGCACGGTCCATGTTACTCACAGAGTGTAATACTCGAATCATCCACTATTCCTCCTATACCTATACGTTTTCTTTTTTTCTTGTTATTCTAAAACAAATACTAGCAAACACAACACTTAAAATCGTCACTAACACAGCTATTTTCCAAATAACTGGCTCCTGATATTCTACTATGATTGTTCCATTATACTTTTCTGGTACACTAACAGTAACGCAATTATTTTCTCCACAAGAAATATGGAATTCTTCTCCTGTATCTTTATCATAAGCCGCATAATTATCATAATAAAAGACAGGAAGTGTTATATTACATTCCTTTATTGTCTCACAATATACACTTCTTAGCCCTTTATCCAAGGTATAATTTGTAAGCTGTGTTGTTGCTTCACTTGCATATGGTTCTGTTGTTGTTTTTATTACTTGGGTATCTGTCCCCGCCCAAACATATTCGGCAAAACCACAGTTATCACTTCCTACATCTTGATAATTATATACATACATTGCTTCACCTGCATCATAAGTTCCCTTAAAGAAATAGCTGGCTGTCAAAGTTGCTATTAACACAACTGCTCCCCCAAAAAGTCTTGCACCTTTGTTCCATCCCTTGTCTAACAAAATTTTTAATACACAAAGGATCAGCACGACTAACAACATGGTGGCAATCCCAAAATATCTCCAAGGATACTGTATTTGACACAACAGCTTCTGTACGCTATCCCCCAATCTATGCAAACTCCCCCAAGGAAATATTGTACTGGACATAACTAATGCCAATATGGCATAAAAAAATATTTTCTTTCCGTATTGATAGGCTTTCATTTCTTTTAATTTCCATTTTTTTCGATTCATAAAGAATATGATGAAACCTAAAAGACCTAACAAACATACGCCGCCAACTGCCATTGGCATTTCATCTATAGGCCCAGTCTTTCCAGGCTTTGTAGAATATTCTACAAATATATTAAATATTTGCAATGGATATAACGAAAAAGTACCTACGGCAGTTAATTCACGAGTTTTTACATCAATATCCATACCATAAGACATTAAAAACGGTACTAAAAAAAACGCATTTAACCCTAAAAACCATAAAATAACCTTTCCTGCCGCTATCAAATGCTCCTTATGTAAAAATCTTCTAATATTAAATACTAAAAATATCAGACCAAACTCTGCTACCATCTCACAACTTAAAATATGACTTTCCACCAATCCGGTAAGTCCAATTACCAACGGAAAATACTCTCTAATCCCAATCTTTTCTTTGGTATTCATAAAATTCCAAATACCTAATAGAACTAATGGAAGAAATATCATAGCTGTATACTCTCCCACCGCAGCTCTTACAAACACATTGATTAATCGATAAATAGAAATCGTGTATAAAAAGCATCCTACAAAAGCAATTTTCTCATTTGCAAAAATTTTCTTAAAACAAAGAAAAGAAGTCAAAACAGTAAAAAAAGTAACAGATATGACATACAAATTATATCCCATGTACACTGGTGTTCCCAAAGCAATCAATGCCGCTGGAATATATATAAATAAATCTGCATAAAACAAAGATGTTGCATATCCATAGTTATTCATAGTTGTGCTTTGCATTCGTACAGGAAACTGATGATTCTTAAGTTCCTCCGCAACTGCACACAAACGAGTCAAATGAAATTCTATATCATGCCCATATAACACAAAATCTGCCATAGCAGGAAGAGATGCCAACAGTGTCAGACAAACCAAAGCAAAACTTAGTAATCGCTTTTTACTGTCAATTGTCTCGTCCATCCAATAAGCAATCATTGCAACCAAACACCATATACCTATGATTGTAAGCACCACTTTCATAGATACTTTTCCTGTTGCTACTCCTAAAATGCTAATCAGTATAATAGCAACTGCACTAAACAACAAGGCAAACCTTATTTTAGCATTTTCTCTGTTTTTAAACGCTTCTAACATGCTTTTATATTTCCTTTCTTTTCCCATTTACTATTCTACGCTAAATTGATACACTTTATAGACAATTCCCTGACTACTTTCAATTTCATCTACCACTTCCATAGTTACTTGATCTCTCAATTTCGTGATAAAGCTTATATCTTTATCCATACTAGCAATCACATACACATGATCATTTTCAAATATAGCATCTTGAACATTGGTAATCCCTTTATCTTGCAACTTTTCCCAAAACAATGGACTGTAACCCATCCAGTCACCTAACATAGCAAAATTAACATAAGTATTATCATTAAAAAACTGATAGTGATATCCACCTTCATAATCAGACATGGAATACAAATCCACAAAATAAAAGTTTTCACTATTAGAATTACAATACGTTTCTATATCATAATAAGCAGTTCTTTCATAAGAATCCACATTAATGTTTCTTTGCTTTGCAAATGATACACAAGAAGTTCCTGCTAAAATTACACAACAACCTATAATCACCGCTTTGGGAATAGCATTCCACTTTATCTCATTTTTCTTCTCCTGCCAAAAATAATACACACAAAGAAGTGCCATTATACTGAATAGAAACATCATACTACGGGATACTCTAGTCATAATTCTTCCACGGAAACCAAGATACAGCCAAAGAATTATTTGTAACCCAATAAATCCTATAGCTAATCGCATTCTAATCCAATCCTTATAGCTCCACAATAAGATTAATACCGCAATCCAAACCAAAGCAGTCACTAAAGTAATTAATTTATTGCCAAGAAGCACATCAAATATAATCTTATGCACACTTCCCTTTAATCTTTCAGTAACAGAACGAGTCTCGGTATGTGCTTTTACTAACTCTTGTATCTGCTCCTGCAATTCTGGAACCAAAGTTACATCATAAGACGCAATAATATCCCGATCTGTCTCATTCATACCAAGCGACTCATATACTTCTTGGTATCTATCATAATCTAACAAATCGTCCTGATAATAGTCATACAATAAAATACGGCTACTATTATAATCAAATAAACGCTGCCAATCCTCTGATCCATACATGTAATGGTCAAATCCAATCACAGCTAATAAACCAGCACCTATTCCTAATGCAAAACATATTGGTCCCAATTTCTTTTTCGCCATAAGAAAATCATACAGCCAAATCACTCCAGCAAAAGGAACTACCATATAAAAAGTCTCATATCGAATGTTATAGCAAATAACCATCAGCAAAATACAAAAAATATAATCTTTTGGCTTATGATCGGAAATGGCATACCATACAATGGCTGTTAATCCCAAAAAGGCTGCCGAAGTAGTATATGTAATACTTACAATTTCGGTAATCCACATGGTAATAAACAACCCATACACTATGACAGTCAAAAGCACTCTAGCTTTCTTATCTTCCACCTTTGTTAATAGCTTATACATAAGTAAAGTCAAACAAACTAATTGCATGCCAATCATAATTGTTCCATACCAATCCACACCACTACAAATCTTATAAAAGAACGAATACAGATAAGAAATCGGAAAACGAATATGTATCATATAATCAGAAGGTTCTCCCAAATACTGCCCCGATGCAAACTGCATCAAATACTTATCATCACAAACCTGATACATAAAAGGAATAAAAAGGCAACTGACAAACAACACGATTGCCGTTGCTCCTATCGTCAACATGGCTGCTGATATTTTACTATGCTTTTTACTTTCTTTCATACTTACGCTCCAATCCCGTCTGTTGACGTATTTAGTCTTACTTTAATTATACCATTCTTTTCCTTCTTCCACAAGATTCCCCAATTGTTTACATTTTACATCTATCCAAAAAAAGGAAGGTTTCGATTTGAAACCCTCCCTTATATACTTAATTTGCCTCAACTTGCATTGTATTTTTAAATCCCGTTTTTGATGATAATAACTTTTTATATGTTTTTTCACAAGATTTTGGAATATAAAATACGACTTCTTTATTCGCATTCTTCCAAGCATTCTTACCTATGGTCTTTATCTTTTTACTTTGGATCGTAACCTTAGTCAGTTTTTCATTTCCAACAAAAGCAGAGGCTCCAATAGATGTAACATTAGTACCTATTTTTACAGTTTTTAGTTTTTTACAGTTTTTAAATGCCTTTGCGCCAATTGCTGTAATCTTGCATTTTTTTCCACCAATAGAAACTGTATTTTTTATAGTAATTGCTGTTTTCTTTTTATTTGTTACTCCCACCACGCTAACTTTTCCTTGAGCTGTTACTTTATATTTCAAACCAGCAACGGTATATGTACTTCCTTTCTTCAAAAGAATAGTATATTTTAACTCTAACGTTCCTTGATAGTTTCCTTTTCCTGTAACAGATACGATGTATTTCCCAACATTTGTAAAACCACCCAAATTGTATGTTAAATAATCTTCTTCTGACATAGACGATTTTACTACCAAATTCGGTATCTGCTTTTTCCCCGTCCATTCACCACTTGTCTTTTGTAGTGTTACATCTCCCCCTTGCAGTGTCTTTGCCTCTATTCTTGCTATTACACTAGCGTAATATGTCTTACCGCCTCGTGTCAACGCAATATAAACCACCTTACTATCTGATACGTTTTTCAACTTTGGCACACTTGTAGACCAATTCTTCCCATCCTCACTATATGTTATCACATCCGTATCTAATACTCCTACCATAGTGACAGCTTCATGTTCTGCCCCATCATACACACCATTATAACCTCTTACTCTAACCTCTGCAGTTACGCTTACATTTCCAGTGGTAATGTTAGAACCATTGGCCACTGCTAAAATCTTATCACTTTGTTCACCCTCATATTTTACTCCATTAAAATTATAATATGCGGCTACTTTATATTGATAAATTACCCCAATTTCCACCTCTGTATCTGTATAGGAATTGGTTTGGATTGTATCTCGTAACTTCCATTGGTTTTCTGATTCACTCCAGCGATATACACAGTAGCCACTAACACCTTCTGAACAATCCCATAAAAGCTGAACATGCTCCGAATTTGATGCTGTCTGCAAATTGTTTATTTTTCCCGGAGTTACTACTACTGTGGCACTGGATTTTAAATTACTTCCATCTGTAGTTTCCATAAGAATCGTAGTGGCACCTACACACACACCTTTTACAATGGCATAATCCTTATTCCCTGCTTTCTTTACATCCTTATTTCTTGTTACTGTAGCAATATTTTCACTCATAGAACTCCACGCCAATGCAATACGTGATACATCTTCTGGTCCTATTTTTGCAGATATACTCTGTTCACTCCCCACTTCTACAGTATATAAACTCTTTTCTGGCACTACACTCTCTGCAAATACCCCTATTGGCATATTTACTGTCATATTACCATTTCCATAACCATTAAAATAGTATGTTCCATCTGTATAACATGGACAAATTGTATAATTATAGCTGGTATCACTTAATGGAGTCTCATCTGTATAACTATAACTACTTGAGCCATCTGCCGGAATATATTTAAGATCTTTATAAATAGCGGTACCATTTGTTCTTCGAATCATATATCCAGTCATAGAACCCTCTGCTAACAGTTCCTTTTCATTTTCTAACGCCTGGAATGTAATTTTTACGTTTCCATCCTGTTCCACTGCTTGCGCTGATCCATATGGCAATGCCTTATCTGTTACAACTCCCACTGGAATAGTAAGTGATAATCCCCAATCATCTTTTACTACCACTTCAATATCTGTAATTCCGTATTGCACACCTTTTACTGTAAATACCTTTTTTCCACTATCTGAAGTAACAGAGGTAACAGATGCTACTTTTTCATCCTTACTCTTAATAGAAATATCTACTTTTCCATTGTTCGCTGTAGTTGGCTTAAAATAAATAATGCCTGTGGTAGTTGCACCTTTTTGTACGCTCAGTATAGACTGGTCACTATTCATACTTGTAACAGGCATATACGACAAAGTTTTTGTTGACACAACCACATCTGGAGAGTTGATATATTCTTTTGCTTTCGAACTCCACCAATATACAAAACCATTGACTTTATATTTATAACTGGTATTTGCAGTTAATCCAGATACTCTATATGTCATAGTGTCATTGGATTGATCTGGGTCTAACTCTGCAACTTGGTCCCATGTAGAGGTACTATTGTTCCATTGGTATACGAAATACCCCATAGCTTTTGGATGGGTTGTCCATGTCAATTCCAAAGTTGTATCCGTCACTTTCTCTACTGATAACTTTTCTATCTTTGGTAATTGTACACTTACCGCACACTCCCCTCGACATTTCCCATCAGTAGAATATGCGTAAATCCAAGCCTTTCCTTGACCAACTACAGTCATTTTTCCCTTTTGATCTACAGTAGCTACCTCTTCATCAGAGCTTACCCATTTACCAATGCTACAGTTTGTGGCTCCCTCTGGATAATATTCAGAAACCTCTAACTGTTCTGTTGCTCCAATGTCTGTATATTCATACTCTAAATGATAGGGTTTCAAACTAATTTTCTTTACACTAAGGGCATTTACCTTAACCTTGATTGTTGCAGAAACGTTTCCTCCATCTAAAGTAGTAGCTGTTACAATTGCTTCTCCTGCCCCAATACCAGTAATAGTACCATCTGCCGATACGGTAGCTACTTTTTCATTGGAAGAAACCCATTCTAAATCTTGGGAAGCACCTTCTGGTAATACTTTGTAATCTGTATAATATTTAAGCTCTGGCTCTAACTCTATAATGTCTTTCTCCGTTACTATCTTTGTTGCCTGCTTTTTCTGGAAATGAATCGTACATACGCCAAATACTCCACTTCCATCTGTAGGCACTGCATATACTTTCACATCTCCATTCATTTTCTTGGTTACTACTCCCTTTGGGGAAACTGTCGCAATGCCCTCCACGGATGTATACCACTGAATTTCTTTATCACTCACCACTTTCTCAGTCAATACATTTCCTTCTTCATCCGTAGTCTCTGCCACTTTCACAATCGTGTTTAAATTAACAGTATCTTCTGTAGTGGCAAATTCCGTAACTTTCTGTCCATCTTTCGTAAGTTCTATACTAGAACATACTTTTTCTTCCCTATTGGCAGTATACGGAAGTACCGTATTATTATTTTGTATAAAAGTAAGTTTTGAAATATCTCCATAACTCACATAATCTCCCGCACCTTGCAATATATTATCTGATATATTAAATGTACTTTTTATACTTCCTTTGCTATCTGTGTTAATATAAAACACTCTCTCATTTACTGGTTTATCTCCTTCTGAAACCACCCCTGTATAATACCAATTTGGTGCATAATAAGTATTCTTTTTAAAATTGTAAGAACTTACATTGGCACCTGCCACTGCACACAACGCAGACCACACACCATTTTTACTTTTACTCATTAGCCCTGCATATCGCTTGTAATTATAAATAGTATTCTGATTATAATTCACTCCCCGCGCCTCATCTGCTATGTCATAATATGCAAGATACCGCATTCCATTGTATAATTTCAAGGTATTCTTGTTAAATTCATAACAATCTGAAGCTGTATTTCCAATACTTTTCAAACAAATAAAATTGTTATCTTCCACCACACAGTCTAATGTTGCTAAATGATATGCCAACTGTGCATCCGAAAAAAACTGATTTTCACGAAATGTCATCTTTCCAAAGACAACATTCTGCTTTCCTAAATTTTCTTCTTTTCCCGTCATATAAATCTGATTCTTTTGCACAACAACCTCATTTGAATCTGTATTACTTGAATCAAAAATAGATCCCATTTGCCCCCATGTGGATATAATCTCAATTATATTATTCTCCACCACACAATTCTTTACCGTTCCAAACGTCATAAATTTTGAATCAACTTCCATAATAAAATGGTTGCCTGCAACCCATATATCTTCTACTTCATTAGAATCTGCATATCCAATACTAAAACACATGGTTCGATTTCCAATAATGTTTTTATACTTTAATTCCTCTGAATGCACAGTATTATTAATAAAACTTACTCTTTTTACATGCGCATCCTCATTATCCTGACTAAAAAAGCCAATCTGCTCATCTCTAGCATTTCCATATAATTCGCAGTTCATAAAAGTAATATCTTCTTCACCTTTGCACCAAATATCCAACACTCCAATATTGGCACCTCGATAAGTTCCAGACATTTGTTTCATCAAACAATCGTCTACGGTAACCCTGTAATTCCCACAATAACAACAAAAATTTGAATACTGCTTGTCCTCATAATAATATGCTGAATAGCTTTCCTGAGGTATAATAAGATCTACTTGATATACATACACATCACTACAATAAATCAAAGTAAACTGTCTCATATAATGATAAAGGTCTACTTCTCTTGCTTCTATGCGAAACATCCCAAAAAACATATGCTCCGAATTGGTAACCTGAAAAAAGTGCTCTGTATACCCTTCTTCATCCCGATAATCATTATCTGTGAAAAGTACAGATTTTTCTCCCTGTCCTATAATATTCAAATTCTTAGTATCTACACATATCTGATTCGTACACTTATATTCTCCCTCTGGTATGTACACAATTCCTCTAGCAATACTACTGTCCTCTGCTACCTTTTTTCCTGCATTAATCACTGCATAATTAATGGCTCCATTATCCTCATTCACACCATCACCAACAGCTCCAAACTGCTTCACATTCACAATAGCCCATTTCACTCCATTGGCATCTGTATATGTGTCAGGCAGCATATTGGCATAAAGGCCATTAGAAAGTTCCACTCCACCAGTTTCCTGTTTTGCAGAAATCTCATAAGCTGCTGCTCCACCATCACCAACTGTATAATATCCCTTTGTACGAATAATCGCTCCTTCCTTCACCTTCTTATCTGTAGAAGCCACCAGTTCCTTCACCGTATCTACAGTCAATGTTGTTTCTTCAGCATTATCTTTTCCATAATCAAATTCCTGCAAAAAAGAATAATCCATATCTTTGTATTTGCTTGTGTCTGCAATGGTGAGCGTATCTGGCACATCTACCTTCTGTGTCTCTGTATTCTCTCGATCTGCTGCTGCCTGCACCTTAGAAGACATAACGAACATACCTATGACGCAAAACAATATTGCTAATTTCCACAATCTACTCTTTCTTTTCCACATACAACTATATTTCCTCTCATATTCATATTTTTCCACGCAAAAAGGCGGAAACGAACAACCATTTCTAGTATATTCGCTCCCGCCTTGTTTCGCAAGACTTTTCATCCTTATTATTCTACATTTTCCATACAATAGGTAAGGCGTGTCTGCATAGTCACTTCTACATTATTTTCATCCATATTATTTTCCAAAGATACCAAACCTAAACTCTGTCCATATAAACTTCGAACCCATTTATACTTTCCTACCTGATTATTTTTGAATATAAAAATCTGTTCCGCATCATCTTTATCACCAATACCATAGCATAACAAACCTTTATTTTGGGACGAAACTTTATCACTACAAGAAATCACATTGTCCGAAACAGTCACTGCATGTCCATTTAGTTTGGCATGGAAACCAGCATACACAAAATATCCTTCCCAAGGAATACTTGCTTCCTCCCCGCTATCATCATAATCATAAGAGAATACATTCTCACTAATAAGCGAGTCTGTATTAAGATTTGCATATACTGCAAAATTGTCTACTTTACCATTACTAGTTACCTTATTTTGGCTAAATTCTTCTACTTCTACTGCAACAGCAGCACATCCGCCAGCAAGATTAATGGTATTTCCAATGGCCTTTCCACCAAGATACATAAAATAGTACACATATCCCTGACAATCAATATTATTGTTAATAAAAGTTCCATAACGCTTAAATACCTGCTGTACACCACCTTTGGAGTACACATTCTTAATTGTTACTCTATTATCCTTTACGGTTACACCATCTCTTGTATCAAACACTACACCAGCATCATAGGAAACTGTATGCACAATATCAAAGGTATTGTCTGCAATCACACAATCCGATACAGAACCAAATGTCATAAAGTTTGATGGCACTTCAGCCTTTACATAATTGTCCACAAATCGAACATTGGAAATTGCCTTTGATTCATCATAACCAATCGTAATTGCCATTGTCTTCTTACTTACATTAGATGCAGAAGAAGCATACATATTATTATTTGCTATATATACATCTGTAATTGCTGCATTTGCTCCTTTCTGTGTAAAAATTCCAAGCATCTCATCATGTGCATTCTGTCTCATTGTACAATTCGTAATAGTGGCTCCAGAACAACCGCTACTCCACATGTCAATAATTCCCAGACTTGCTCCACGTTCTACACATCCCATCTGCTCCATCAAGCAATTATCAATAGTAATATCATGCCATCCTGTATATAAAGTTACATTTGTGTACTGACGATCTGTGTTACCATCGTAAGCAATTACATTTTCCTTTACAGAAAATTCACAGTTTGTAATCTGAATACGATTTGCATACATAACACTACACTGCCGATAGTACGCCACACCTTTTGTCTCTCTTGCTTCTACTCGAAAATTATCTAAGCTAATATCATCGCCTGTAATGGTAATAAAATGTTCATCCCCCTTATAACCATTATCTGTATATAGAATAGTTGCGTTTCCATTTCCTTGAATTGTATAGTTATTTCCACCTATATTTATTTTACTAGCACAACGATATTCTCCTGATGGTATATTAAGTATTCCTCCATCATATTGATCAATTACCCCCAAAGCCTCATTAAATCTTTCTGCATCATCGTTGTATTCTATATTAGAAGTATTGTAAATAATCTCTTCACATACTCCTGCTCCTAATTGTTTCAGATTAATGGTATCATTTTCTACTATATAATTCACATATTGACCTGTAGCTGTTACAAAAGAGGTAAAGTTACCACCCGTTCCGCGAAAACTCACTTTATAGGTAGCTGCACCGCCATCTCCGACTTTGTAAAAACCACGAGTTTTAATAACGGTTCCTAACGAATAAATCTCTTTTAAATTTTTCATATCTTCCACAGTATCAACAATGACTTCTGTTTCATCACTCTCTACTGCGCCATTTACTCTGCTATTTTCCACATTTACATTATAAATTTCTCCATATACAGTCCAAAATGCACATGGTTTTGTAATTGCAATCCAACGTATATCTTCATCTTCGTTTAATTGCTTCTGCACATCAGATCCAACAGTTACAATCATGCTCCTAACCGTTTCTTCCCCATAAACACTCTTTTCTCCTGTAATAGTTCCCATTCCTCCGTAAGACCAAGAACAATTTGAAATCTCACTTAAATCTGTAGGACATTGGTCACCTACTGATAAAATCCGAAAAAACGCTTGACATGTACTTGTTGGTGTTGCTGTCGGTGGTACTGTTGGCTCCACTGTTGCTGTTACTGTCGGTGTTACCGTTGGCTCCACTGTTGCCTTTGTAGCTACATTGCCAACTGTTCCATATATATCTTCTTCCTCTACCTCTTCTTCATATATATCTTCTTCATATATATCCTCTTCATATACATCTTCCTCTGATACGATTTCTCCGTATACTTGATAGTACATTCCTACCTTTCTCTCTGCAAACCAACGAATGGTTTCACCTTCATTCAATTTACGTTTTGTCTCTTCTGGTATGCTCACTATCGCTTCTGTAACAGAATCTTCATCTCCTATGACAGTTTGCTCCTTACTGATAGTTCCCCATCCGCCCCAATACATACTTGTATTAGCAAAATCATCAAAACTTTCTGGCATTTCCTGATCTCGTTTTACTAACCAATAACCTCCCTGATAGGTTTTTACTGGTTCAGGGGTTGGTGTTACTTCCACCTCTTCTACAATCTCACCATATACCTGATAATACATTCCTACCTTTCTCTCTGCAAACCAACGAATGGTTTCACCTTCCTCTAATTTGCGGGTTGTCTCTTCCGGTATGCTCACTATTGATTCTGTAACAGAATCTTCGTCTCCTATGACAGTTTGCTTCTTACTGATGGTTCCCCATCCGCCCCAATACATACTTGCATTATCCAAATCATCAAAATTCTCTGGTACTTCCTGACCTCTTTTCAACAACCAATAACCGCCTTGATAAGTTTTCTCTGAAGTTGCTGCATAGCTTTGCATTTCTCCAGTTCCCATAGGTGTAAGTATCATAACTACACTCATTATTACTGCTACTACTGTTTTCTTAAGATGACTTTTCATAAATTTGTCCCCCTTTAAATCATCTATACGAAACTGTTCCCACTATTTCACCATTCTCCGATTCTTTTTATGGAACAAAAGAGAGCCTATCTGCAAACGCAAATAGGCCCTCTTGTACCATTAATTTAAAACAAAAAACTTACATTCGGTAACCGGCTATCATAGATTTCTCCTTAGACCCTTGGCTTTGCGCCACCCTCTTTCAAGGGATTTGCTATTATCGTGTTCATTTCGTATATTCAATTTCTTTTGTTATATTTATCATATCACATATAATCTTTCGACAAAATAGGACAATAGTTTCATTTCTTATTTGTGCTGCCCGTAACAGTATTGTTTTAAGAACAACTTAATCGACTAATGAATCGATCCCATCCCACATGCTTTTTTATAAAATCTACAACATATCCTACTACCAGTGATAATACTATAATTACCGCTACCACCAAAATACTATTCTTTAACATATAGATATATTTACTTGTTCCCCAATAACAATAGATTAAAGAATGTACATAAAAAATATTGCCAGACTGTTTTCCCATATACAAAAAGAATTTTTTCACTACCGCTGCTTTACAAACAATAGGAAACCATAAAAATGCAAACGGAAGTAACACAGCCGAATCTAAAAGGGGATTGTACTCATGAGTTACAAAAATCCGAACAATTGCCCATACTACTACAGCCAAAATCGCAATACCATATGTAAGCCACGAATTACCAATCTCTACCTCCCTAATTTTGAAATTGTCTTTTGCATTGGCTAATGCTACTCCTAATAAAATGGCAGTTCCGTATTGCAAATAGGAGTTGGGTACTAAAATACCAATTGCTACAAAAGGAATAAATGCCCAATTACTCATTTTGCTGTAAATCCACTGCACAAATGGAAGCACGATTACAATAAGGATGGCAAGTCCCATATACCACCAAGTTTGATTAAGAGTATACCTTCCTCCACCGTATATCAAATCCGACAACCCCAACATATTAATCATCGCATGAACTACTGCATTTATACCATTTCCATATACAATAGTTAATCCTAAGGACCCTTTCCCCATCGTTACGCATATAATCTGTTTTGCCAAGGCAACCATAAATGCTAGCACAAAAAACGGAATATACGATCCATATAACTTCACTAAACGATTTTTTATAAAACATATCCCATTGGTTTTATGAAGATTATAAATTTTATCTAATCCATAGGCTGATATAAATGCAAACACCGTAACTCCAAAATTCCCCAAATATTCTCCAACAAACTTACTATGGGGTATCAAGGTAACTACATACTCATCCCCTAGCAATGCCACCGCATGATAATAGACAATTGTTAGGATTGCAACTCCTTTTAGCAATAAACTCTCTTCTTTTGACATATATTTCTCCTTACCTTGTGCTTAATATAAATTCCTGATAGGCATTGTTGCTAAAACCAACCGCTTTATCAATATAAGGCTGCGCCACCAAGGATATGGCTATAAGCAATACACAGCTAACTACTATAGATACTACCCACTTATTCTTCACACATCTATGAATGGAACATTTACCATCTATCCATAGACCTTCCAATTTATCCAACAATAACTGATACCCCTGTACCGCATATGGAATCAATAAAACAAAATAAGGTAGTACATACTGACACTTTGCTTCCCATATCAAATGAAATAGAAATCCTCCAATAAAAATAGTTGCCAATAACAACTGTTCTAATTTTATATTTTTTCTTCCTGCAATAAGACAAATGCAAACTCCTAATAAGAGAATCATTTGAAAACTATTCATATACATGGTTACGATTCGATTTCCCGGTTCCCCAAGAAAACTATCCATCCACTCTGGCATTTCCTTTACCGAAATTCCTTTTTCCTGTCGCTTTGTTAAATCGTTTATCCAAAAGCATTCAAACGTAGGATTATTCCACTGTGATATGAGCTTTTTATAAAAGAATGAAACCGTTGCACTTGGATTATGTGCCATCTCTTGTATTCTCTGACTAATCTCTTTCTTCACCGCTATACTTGCTAATTGGGTATCGCAATTGTTTTCTCTGTACACATCCTCATTATATTGATTATGCCAACCACTTGCCATATAACCATCCTGCAATCCCATAGCCACCCATGCCAACGTTGGTACTCCTGTAGAAATCTCTTCATCCGTAATTTTGCCAGTATGAAACTTAACTAAATTGGTTGCACCTAAGGTTGCCACTAAAACTACTAGAAGAAAAAGAATGGTCTTTTTTCTTGGCTTATGCAGAAAATCCAACAGTAAAAAAATCAATACGCCAATTAAATGAATCAGATAATTTTCTTTTACTACCACTGACAATGCCAAAGTAATCGTTGCTAATACTACCCAAGATGTCTTTCTTGTGTCAAAGAATTTGCATACACAATAAATCCCCGTCATAGATAATCCCATACCAATGGTATTTCCATACAAAAAAGTAACATACCCCAGTAAAGGAAAAAACAACAATGTAACTACTCCAACTATGTACTGATTTTTCTGTTCATTTGCCTTTAAAAGCAACTTTCCGATACCATTTAAACTCCATATTGTCCCAAGCAGAGCAACCACATTTAACACTCTCACCGTATTATATCCAAAAGGAAACAGTTTAAATAACCAATAGAATACATAGACAATTCCCACTTGATTAGGATACACATCCATATACCCTCCCGACTGAAATGCTGAATAATCTCCGGCAATCATATTCATAGCTGTCTCCACCACACTTTTTTGATCCGCTCTTGGTGCAATTTGTGTATAAAGAGTAAACCACAGTGCAATCACCGCATAAATTCCTAATATTGCATACCACAAATATTTCTTTATACCTACATTGCTATTTTTTTTACCAAACATTCTATATCCTATAATTACGATAAGAAATACAAGAAAAATCCCCACTTGCAATGGTATATTATCGGATACATAGTAAGTAAATTCATCATTATTGACATAACAACTTCCAAAAAGCCCTGTTACTGACAAAAAAACAACCATACATACAAGTAATATACCTATTATCCATTTTGAAACCATTTCCAAATAAGCGACATATTTATTCATTTTACCAAACGCTCCTCAACACATAGAGAAAGCGGATACTTCTATCCGCCCTCTCTTATTTTTCTTCCATATTCGTCTCTTTTGTAATATAAATTGGTCTCTTCTTTGTCTCAAGATACATCTTAGCTACATACATACCTAAAATTCCCATACAAAACATCTGCAATCCACCAATAAATATAATAATAGAAATTGTGGATGGCCAGCCTGCCACTGGATCTCCATACATACACGCTCTCACAATAATAAACACCAATGCTATCACTGCTGCCATGCAACAGAGCAATCCAAAAAGAGAGGCAATCCAAAGAGGCGTTGTGGAAAACGCAATAATCCCCTCTAAGGCATATAAAAATAGTTTCCAGAACGACCATTTGGTAGTTCCTGCCGAACGCTCCACATTTTCAAATGGGATCCATTTGGTCTTATAACCAATCCAACCAAAAATTCCTTTGGTAAATCGATTGTATTCTCTCATAGACAAAATAGAGTCTACCATCTGTCTAGTCATAAATCGGTAATCTCTGGCTCCATCCACAATATCTGCATTGGAAATTTTATTGATGATACGATAAAACTTACGAGCAAACCACGAACGAATAGGAGCCTCTCCTTTCCGATCTGTACGCATAGTAGCCGCGCAATCATATCCCTCTTCACTAACCGCCTTATACATCTCTTCCAACAAATATGGTGGGTCTTGCAAATCCACATCCATAGTAACAATATAATCACCAGTTGTTGCCTCTAGCCCTGCAAACAAACCAGCTTCTTTTCCAAAATTTCTCGAAAAGGAAATATATTTCACACGAGCATCCTCTGCCGCCAACTTCTTCATTTCTTCTAAAGAACGATCCTTACTTCCATCATCCACAAATATAAATTCAAATTCTAAATCCGGCATATTTGTAATATACTTCATCATCTCATCATAAAAAATTCGAATCGTTTCTTCTTCATTGTAACATGGCACTACAACGGAACACTTCTTCATCACATCAGCTCCTTACATTTATTGTAAAACTTAGTTTTTATTTTATCATTTTTCAGGTTTTAATACAAGTTATGACATATTTTTCTATTTTACAAAGGACATTATCTTTTTTGTCAATAATCCACTCCATTTTTCTACAGTAATGCAAAATAACTTGGATACCAACAATACTACTGCCAATGATGCAAATAGGTTAATACAATACACAATGTCTGCACTAAAATGCTTGATAAGCACTCCATATACAGCTAGGGAAAAAGATGACAATACGAACCAATGCAATAAATAGATACCAAAAGACAAGCAATTTGTCTTTTTTAGCCCCTTGCACTCCAAGGCACATTTTAAACCTTCCAAATTATTTACGGAAACCACAAATAACACGCTATAGATTGCCTGTAAATACTGCACAATATATTCTGGATAGTTTCCTATGGCATCTAATACAATTCCTTGTATCAAAGAAAAACATATGTAAATTCCCAATATAATAAGTACATTGACAATTGGCTTTTGCTTTCCAAGAAACTGTTTGTCCATCAACACTTTCAAAAATCCACCAAACGCAGTAATAATACTATACAAATATACACCATGCTTCTCTGGAAATGCCACCAGCATAACAGCCCACAGTACCACAACAGCTATATTCACGTATTTTGCCTTCCACTTAGATACTGCAAATTTACAAACATAGATTACACAACTTCCCACAAACATAGCAAACAACATCCACAATGGAGAATTTAATTCTGAGGTCATTTTAATGGATGCTCGAAGAACAATCCATGGAGTAATCTCAAAACCGTAATATCCTCCAATCCACTCATTTTGTAAAACTTGTGCATAATACTGTGTCTGAAAACAATGCAAGTGATACAGAACAAAGGCAATACCATTCACACAAAGCAACGGAAAGAAAAAACGGAGATATCGGTTCACCATTGCCTTAACCAGCTCTTTCCATGTCTTAATTTCTTTTTTGCTTGCAAAATATCCACTAAGTACACAAAATAAGCACACCCACAAATTTCCATTCTTTAATATATTAAATGAACTTTGTATCACAGCTCCAAATCCTGCACTTAATTGTTTTACTCCACACTGCTCATAAAAAAAACCATGAAAATGTGATAGGAATACACAAATACATGCAAGTAATTTTATGCCGTCAATCCAATCCATTCTTTTCTTTTCCATACGATTTTCTCTCCTGTTTCCTTGTCTTATATATGTAACTTTTTAAACACCCAATCTAACAAAGTATGTAATATAAAAGCTATGGCAATCGTTGCTGAAAATACAACTATATTGAAAACAATTGCTAAATTGTCAAAGGGAAGCACTTCGAAATAAGCAGTTACTTTTCTCAATAAAAATTCATGAAGCAAATATATTTCCAATGTGATTCCTCCTAAAAATTTTAACACTGGAAATTCATATTTGACTTTATCAAATAAACATACTAACATCATACATAATGGAATTGCCACAATGAAATATACCAAGTATTTGTAATCATATCGAACATAACGAAGCATGTTGTATTGACGTATGAAGTTCTCAATAACTACTCCAATTACAAATAAAATCCCTATTCCCACGAACACTCGTTTCTTTATCTCCACTTTTTTATAACTGCATTCCCCTAAAAAGATTCCTCCAAAATATACTGGCCATCGAAACAAGAAAATAAAATAATCGGCATTGTGAAACACCAATGACAATGCTAATAAACCAATCCATATCCCACCAAAAATAAGATATGCTTGTTTCTTACTTTTTAAATAAAATTTCATAAAAAGGGGCGTTATAATATAAAATGCTAAAATAGCTGGTATATACCAAAAATAAAGGTTTCCTTCTAACCAAAAACTCAATCCTGTCATATATTTACCAAAAACAGACCAATCTATATCTGTCAATGTTTTATCAGAAAGTTGTATGATTAGATTCACAATAAACCATGCAGGTACAATTCGAACGATTCTCTTTTTGTAAAATTCCTGCCAAGTTGGTCTTTTTAAGTATGCGTAATACATTCCAAATCCTGATACAAGAAAAAATATATCTACTCCCATATCTCCACAAAAACAAAACATATCAATAACAGCATTAGCATGTACAACACTACTATGAAACATTGCTACCAACAATATAGCAAGTCCCATCAACTGTCCCCGATACTTACTGAGTAAACTTACATCCATTCTTCTTCCTCCTGGTCCTATTAAATTTTCTTAGTAAGTTTGTAAAATGCACGATATAATCTTGGATGTGCAATAAGATTACAACGGAATTTTTGTTTTCCATCCAACGGCTTATAAGATTTAAAAAAACTCATATGCTCCTTCATAATACTACAAAATTCTTTATATTTTTGCTTTCCAAAATCATCTTCTGCTTTTACCAAACACAAAATATGACCATATAGATTGTAGACATATTTATATCTTGCTTGCTCTACAAGTTCTGGAAATTTGTCCTTTATAAACTCATACTGTCGTTGCAAAGCCTTTGCCTCATCAAGTTTTCCATAATGAAACTCACTTCGGGTAATACTCTGTGACACTTGAAAATAGTAATAAAGTGGTATATTTTGATATACAATTTTATCCGCTGCCTGAAAAATTTCAAAAGCAGTCATTAAATCCTCATAAATGGCTCCATCCGGATACTGTATATGCTCAAACAATTCCCTTTTATACAACTTGGCCCAAGGACTACAAAACTGCTGATTCTCCATGATTTTTCCAATAGCCTGCGCACTATTTAATATCTCTAATTCACCAAGCGCCTTTGGCGTATCCATCTTTGAATCATAGGATAATTTGTACCCTACAATAGCCAAATCTGCATGATGTTCTCGCTGTAACTGTATCAACGTATCCAATAATTTGGGATGTGCATAATCATCACTATCAATAAATACAATAAAATCCCCTATAGCATTGGCAAGTCCTGTGTTTCTTGCCGCTGCCACACCAGCATTTTGTTTATGTATCACCTTGATTCTTGAATCCTCTGCTGCATACTTATCACAAATAGCTCCGCTATTATCCGGAGAACCATCATCCACAAAAATTGCTTCCCAATTCTGGTAGGTCTGTGCTTGAATACATTTAATACAACGTTCTATGTACTCCTCCACTTTATATACTGGGGTAATAATACTAATTTTCTCAGCCATCTTTTGTCCGCCGCCTCTCATCTAATTGAAGTAGTTATCCACACCTTTTATCTTACGAATGGTCTTTCTTTTAACCTGATCTATCCTGTACCATATATCACTAAGCCACAAATGTTTCATAAACATCTTCCACTTTAACTTTTTTTTCTTAGAAATATGCAAAAATTCCTTATTTTCTTTATATTTATGTATGAATTTCTGACGAAACTCCTTATAAAGATTTTTCTCCTCTGGATAATTGATTTTTACAAGATAATAGTAGTCCCACAAAATTTCCATATAATGAACCAAAAAACGATGTTTTAAATCCTTTGAAATTTTATCCTTTAAGAATTCCTCTCTTTCCTCTAACACATAAACATATGTGGTTCTGGATAACTTAAAAGAGCGACTATAACTGGTTGGACGTTTTCTCCAATAATACAAATACACATCCGTATAAATCACTTCCTGAGCTGTGCAAAGTAAATGCGGAATACAAAAGTCGTCCTCACCATTAATACCATCCGGAAAGCGATGTCCGGCATCAAATACTTTTCTCTTATAAAGTTTGTTCCAAGGAAGAATCGTTTTTGTATTTAACGAAGTAATCAAATGATTCATACATTCTACGCCAGTATACCTATCAATTTTTATATTGTCATAGTCAATCACATGATCCGGATGATCATTGTCCTCATCCTCTATTTCCAAATAATCGGCAACTACAATGTCCACTTGATTATCTACCAGCAATCTATGCAAAATTTCAAAGTTCTGCCGGTGCATATAATCATCGCAATCAGAAAAACCGATGTAATCCCCTTTTGCCACATCAATTCCAGTATTCCTTGCTGCTGAAATACCTCCATTTTTCTCTCGATGAATCACTTTAATTCTAGAATCTTCTTTTGCAAGTTCATCACAAATCTTACCACTATTATCCGGGGAATGATCATCCACCAAAATAATCTCTAAATTTTTATAAGACTGCTCCATAATTGCGCGAATACATTTTTCCAAATAACTCTCTGCGCTATATACAGGCACAATAACAGAAATCAACTCTTCCATACGATTCCTCCTACCATTCTACACGTCTAATAATTTGTGATTGATATGTTTCATCTAATAATTCTGTACAATTTAATCCTGCGTCCACTTCATTCACAAACTTGTTTTCTATGCTCACTTTCTTTGTGGCTCCCATTTTAAACCACTCGTATTCAATATCTACATGTCCCACATCCAAAGCCTGACGACCTGTCTTATGCAAATCATATGCCAATACAGTAGCGGTCGGTCCTAGCGCAATTAAATACAAAGCATCTTGCTCCATTTGACATGCCGCTTGTAAAATCTCATTATATTTTCCAAATGCGTCTCTAGCTGGTGCTAAAATCCTACGAACCGACTTTGCAGTATCAAACAAATCATTTCCTATTCCAAGTCTTGACTTATCTCCTTCAATTAAGATAATATCTCTATCTCTCCATATCTCTTTTAATAATTGAAAGCGATTGGCACATGGAGTCTTATCCCTATAATCCATATATGGCCGAGTCATGTTGGTATTATAGTACACCTTTCCAGGCTTTAAAAAGGAAATCCATCGCTCTCTATGTTCTCCCATAAAACCATACCAAAAATATTGTGCATCTCCGCTTAAATAATCCAATTTTCCAAATCCATCCGATAAACAAACTAAATGATTTGCTTCATCACTCTTTGCAATTTCAATCAAACGCCGCTTTAATTCTTTGGAAGGACGTTGGAAAGAGGTCTGTGGCAGGTCTGCCATCCATTTATACTCTCCATCTCCAAACCGACTAACAGAGCAATGATCCTTTGCAATCTTTTCCAAAGTATCTTCGATAGACATAATCTTTGGATTCATAGCCGTTCCAGCCTGTTGTCTTCCTTTTCTTTGGTAATATTTAGACATTATTTTATTTTTAACTCTTTGTTTGATATTATTACTTTTCCAATAAAATGGCATATACATATTCATCCAAACCTGACTAATAAGAAAACTGTTAAAACAAACTCTTCTTTCCCTTATAATGTCAATGTCTTTTCTTCCTTTTACTTTTTTCCATTCCTCCAAAAAAACATTTCGAATCCTTTTTGCAAGTTCCTCTTGTGAACGTTTTTTTGCCTTCTCATAATATATTAATAGCATACTCAAAGACCGAGTTATGCACAAGGCATACTCTTTTGATGTCTTTCTTGAAAAGAACTGTAACTTTTCCTGCATGGCATCTACATAATCCCAATACATTTTCTCATTCTCTTGTTTCATAATGCTGTCTGCACGTTGTCTATAGTGATAAAAACGATCATAAAATACGCCTAATCTTTTTAATTCATATAAATAACGATAGGAAACAAACTCATCCTCCCGAATTCTTCCTACTGGAAATCTTAAATCCTTCCACACTTTTTTTCGGTAGAGCTTATTCCAGCTTACAACAAACAGATCATACTCTTCCCCAAACATATCCATCATTAATTGATCATGATCCAACATATAAAAGTCTTTTGCAGCTCGATCCAAATGTAGCGAATTGTCTGATTCCTCCACCTTTTCACAGCGACACATCACCATCTCCATATCTGGATTTCGCTCCATGAAAGCAACCATCACTTCATACATTTGAGAATGAATATAATCATCACTATCCACAAATGCAATGTATTCTCCCTTGGCAACCTGTATTCCTACATTTCTTGCATCTGATAACCCTCCATTCTCCTTATGGATTACTTTAATACGCGAATCCTTTTTGGCATATTCGTCACAAATTGCCACGCACTCATCTTTGCTACCATCATCCACTAAAATAATTTCCAAATCACCATAAGTCTGATTTTGAATAGAAGTAATACAGTTTGCTAAATATGGTTTCACATGGTACACTGGTACAATTACTGAAATCATAGAAATTCCCCCTCTATTTCTTTCTCATTTTGCGCTGTAAACTAATCATCTTCCAATATATTGGCATATAAAATTCCGCCCAACCATCTCCAATAAGATAACTGTTAAAATATACTCTTCTTTCCTTAGGAATTACTATTTGTTTATTATTTTTTACTTTCTTCCATTCTATCAAAAAAGTATCTTTTATTTTTCCAGCAAGTTCTTTTTCTCCATTTGCCTTTGCTTCTTTATATCGCATTAACAAATGTTCTAAACTTCTATTGACACAAAAAGCATATTCTTTTTTTTCTTTAGCAGAAAAGAATTGTAACCGCTCATTGATTGCCTCCAAATCATCATAATACCCCTTTACATGAAACGCACTCATTGCAGAACCTACACGCTGCCGATAATAATACATTTTTTCGTCCATGAGTGCTAATGCCTTGGCATTATACAGCAATTTGTATGTAGTAAAAATATCTTCATGTATTTTCCCCACTGGAAAAAGAATCCCTTCAAATAACTTTCTTTTATAAACTTTATTCCAGGATACAATATATGCTTCATAATCTGCTGCAAACATTTCCTGTATTATTTCTATATGACTAAATAATTGATAAGATTCCTTTACCTCTTTTTGTGCCTCATATGCCCTATTATCTTCTTCCTCTACTTTTTCAAATGGACACATTGCAATGTCAATATCCGGCTCTTTTTGGAAACTTTTCATACACATTTCCAGCATTTGAGGATGAATATAGTCATCACTATCCACAAAAGTAATATACTCTCCTTGTGCTATCTGCAATCCGGCATTTCTTGTATCTCCAATTCCACCATTCTGTTTATGAATGACCTTAATCCGTTCATCTTCCTTTGCATAGCGATCACAGATTGCCGGACAATTATCATCACTTCCATCATCCACTAAAATAAGCTCAAAATCACCATAAGTCTGCTTCAACACAGACTGTATACACTTTTCCAAAAACTTTTCTACTCGAAATACTGGTACAATAACAGAAATCATACTTTTCCTCCATCTGCCAGGTTTTTCCATGGTCTTAGTTAATCCGATCTATTATCTGCGAAATATAGGTTGCATCCTGCAATTCTCCGATATCTCTTCCTTCTAAAGATTCGTTCACATATTTGTTCTTCAAAGGCACCTTACTTGTTGCCCCCATCTTAAACCATTCATATTCCACATCCACATGACCAATATCTAACGCTTGATACCCAGCTTTTGCCAAATCATATGCCAATATAGTTGCAGTAGGTCCTAACGCAATCATAATCAGATTATCTTTCTCTAACTGACAAGCCCGATCCAGTATTTGCTCATACTTATCAAAAGCATTAATGGCTGGTGCTAAAATACGTTGTATTGATGCCGCACCATCAAATAAATCATTGCCAATGCCCAAACGAGATTTTTCCCCTTCAATCAAAACCACTTTTCTATCCTTCCATATCTCTTTTAGCATTTCAAAACGATTGGCACATGGGGTTTTGTCTACATAATCCATATATGGTCGAGTCATATTTGTATTATAGTAAGTCTTTCCCTGCTTTAAAAAATTCATCCATTTCTTTCGATACATTCCCATAAAGCAGCCCCAAAACTCTCGACCATAAGCATTAAATTGTGTCAAATCTCCAAAAGTATCTGACAAACATACAATATGTCCCTCCATATCACTTTTGCTAATCTCAATTAATCGCTCCTGCATTTTTTTTGATGGTGCTTGAAATGTATTTTGAGGCAAATCTGCCATCCATTTAAACTCACCGTCACCAAAACGACTAACCGACACATGATCTTTTAAAATTTTCTCATAAGTTTCTTCTACAGAACGAATATCCGGCTGTCCAATAAAGGGCTTTGTGAGCTTATCCTTGCCAATCCAAACAACACAATAGAAAAAGTGTCTAATTTTACGAATAATACTATCTGCCATTTTTTCCACTCCTAATAAAATCATGATGCAGTCACTTAGACTACTTGGTTACTACGGTCCTTTATTTACATAATATACTTATTACATATAGGTATTTTGCTAATTAAGTAAGCAGTTCCCCAACTACACAAAAATACTACCACCGAAAGAATAGGAACGGACAATAGCGGCTGAAAAGATATTGCCGTAAAACCTATATGCGTACATATTATGTTATAAAAATCATGGAGTAAATACATTCCAAAGGTCAATGAAGAAAGCTGTAAAAGCCTATTCAAAGTCTTTTCTTTACATGTTTTTTCCGACACATGTTCTTTAAACCAAACAAATATAGCCGCACTCTCAAAGCAGGTCGTTGGAAGCAAATAGGCATATAAATCTTGAGTTGCATATCCACATCTGGATGCTAAAATAGAAGTTCCCACAATAGTAAACAAAACACTTCCAATGCCTAAACTATATAGAATATTTTTTGCCTTCTTTGTCAACTCATAAGTATGTAAATAATATCCAAGAACAAAAAATCCAGAATATCCCATAACAAAACTTACATCAACCTTTTCATACAAGGTTACTATAACATTTCCTAAATGTGGTACTACCTTCAAAAAATATTTCAAATAACAGAAAATAAACGAAAGGAACAAAAAATACTCTGTTGTCTTTTTATCTTCTGTAATTTTTCTCAATAATGGTGTAATTATATAAAGACCAACAATAGCAAATAAGAACCACATATGATAATGTCCATATAAAAAGTCATCTACAAATGTCCTTAAAAGTTCACGATCTACTGTTGCCTGTTCAAAAAGAACACTTTCTACTCCATTGTAACAGGCATACGCAAAAGACCAAAAAGCAAATGCAGTAATAATTCTGAAAATATTATGTTTCAATAAACGCTCTATTTTTATCTCTCTGTTAGGGTCTAAGAAAAAAACTCCTGATATCATAATAAAAATAGGAACACAAAAACGGCTAATACTCTCATAAATATTAAAAACCATCCATTCATATCCATTAATTGGAACAGTTTCATAAAATGCTGTTGTTACATGAATAATCATCACTGCAAAAATGGCAATAATTCTTATCATATCTAAATACACCACTCGCTTATTGTTCACTCTGCTTCCTCCTAATTTGCCTTTTTCCTCTTAAATTTTCCCAAAAACTTTCCAAAGAAACGGTTTGCTATATTTTTAATGTAAATAAATTCTTCGTGTTTATGATAAAGTACAAAGAAGATAACGTTTGGAATAATTACAGTCAAAATTGCCAACAAAAGAAAACGTAAGCCTAACACTTTCATTCTGGCAACAATTGTACTTCCTGTTGCCGCAGCTAATACTCCTGCTGGTAATAGTAACTTCTGCAAACCAAAACAAATGCCTCCAGCTACAAATACAACAACTAAATATTCCAAGCCCTTTTTGTAGTATTTCCATGCTTCCTGCTCAAAGAGATCACGATATACAATATATGGTCTTACTAAAGTTTCCAACAAACCAGTCAAAACAGTTCCTAAATAAATACCCGGAAGTCCAATCAGTTTTGCAAATCCAATAGATGTTACTAAGTTTACCGTTGCGGTTGCAAGTGCCAACCATTTATCCTGATCGAAAATTCCTCCAGCAACCTTTACATTATACACACAACTTCTGTGTCCACTTAAATAATAGTTAAATAAAATCAAAAAAATGGTAAGTGTAGCTGTTGTCATGCTACATCCCAACCAAATAACTACAAATGGCGTCATTAAGGTGAAACATGCAATTGCTACAAAGCCATACATCCAAAAAGTTAAAAAACGAAAATTGTTAAATAACGTATACTGTCTCTCTTTGCTTTCCGTAGCAATCAAGTTACCAAAACTTGCGGTCTGTGAGTTCATTACAATGGTCAAAAAACCATTTACATTTTTTAACAATGTATTATAGTTATCAATCAAACCTACAGATGCTACATTAATTACAGTAGAAATAATAATGTTATCTGTCTGATTGACACAAATATCACCAATTTTGGTTATAACCAATGCTTTTACATTCTTTACAATTGGCGTAAGCTCTTCTTTCGATAGTTTTTCTACCTCTTTCTCCTTTAAATATGGATATAATTTATTCATATACCAATTTGTAACCAAATTTTGAAACAACTGCACAACTGCTCCTACACAGCAATAACACAAGAAATTTTTTGTAGTAAACAAAATAACTAACTGACCAGTTTGACAAATAATATTAAAAATCAAATTGATATTGGTAAATATATATCCCTTTTGCTCTGCATTAGATAAACTATATTTGTATGATACAAAGTAGGAAGTTACTGTATTAAACAAATACAATAAATAAATGGCATAAATATTTCCCCCAGCACCTTGAATATCTTCTGGTGTCACCATAAACTGAATAAACGGCATAATACATAAACCAACTCCACCTACTACTGCCGCAATGACACGATAGGCTTTCTTATAGAAAGCCATATAAGATTTAATCTTTGGCACATCATTTTCCGCAACCAGCTTATATAAGCTATAGTTCATAGCCGTACCAATTCCCAGTTCTGCAAAAGATAATACGGTCAAAATATTTGAAAACAATCCATTAATACCCTGATTGGTAACCCCTAAGATTCCGATAAAAAACGTTCTTGACACAAAACTATAAATCATTACTACTATTCGGCTAAAAGTACCCCAAACAATATTTTTTTGCATCTTTTCTACTCTTCCGCCAGAAGACATAACTTACACCATCCTATCCTTTTCTTCTTTGTCGAATCTTTGTAAACAGCCGAATCAATCTTACCTGCTTTTTCTTAATCAAATATAAAACAATTTTTTGATTTCTAGTAAGAGGAATTAAACTTAACTCTCTATAAATACCATCTGTAGCAATGCGATCAACCACCTGTCGAAGTTCCTTTAAAACCTGAGCCTTAGGAGGCGCTCCAGGTCTTTCAAAATTCACTAAACTTCCAATACACACATCTACATAACTTCCCACAAAACGCCGCTTCAATGCCTCATACTGTCCCTGTTCCTCTAAAAAGGCTTTCAGCCGCATCTGATTGTCGATTCCCTCTTGAAACTGATTCTTACGATATACTGCAAGGGTTGTGTTATCCCAACGAATATAATGGTATAATGGTTCCTTCACAACAACAATCTTATCCAATGTACTATACAGACGAATACAAAAATCAAAATCCTCTGCAATTCGAAGTTTGGGATCAAATTTCACACCGGAAGCAATCCAAGCCTCCTTCTCCACACATAACCTCCATACCGAACCAAATATGTTACCCGAAATACCATCTTCTGGAAACACTTTAATCATCCAAGGAATAAGCTGTTCCCAAATTTCCATTTTCCCTAACACTGTACCAGTATTCCAAGGCAATAACACTTCTTCTTTCTCTTCTTTGCTTTCTGCAAAAAAAGAACAAAGCCCAGCCTGGGCTTCAGACTGTTCCATAGCATTCAACATTTTTTCATAGGCATCTGGCTCTAAATAATCATCCACATCCAAAAAAACAAGATATTTTCCTTTTGCCGCTTCCATTGCCCTATTTCTTGCAATAGACACGCCTTCATTTACTTTGTCAATAATGGTTATCCGCGAATCTTTCTCTTCCCAAGCCTTTAGTTTTGCAAGACTTTTATCCTTTGAACCATCATTTACTGCAATAATTTCTATATCCTGCATAGACTGTGATAATACGCCTTCTATTGCCCGGTCAATATAGGCTTCCCCATTATACACAGGCATAATTACACTTATCTTCACGTCTCCCACGCATATCGCTCCTTTGTTGGGTTAATTCTTAACTAATTTATTTCTCAACAACACTTTGTATTTTGCCAACCAAAATTTTATAGCCTTTTTTCTATAATAAGATACATCCATTTCCTTTTTCATAAGTTTTACATCTTCGTTTTGCTCTAAAATTTGTTTGCATGTTTTCTTATTTGCCTTAGATAATGGCTGCCAATTGATTTCTAGTTTTTCAGATATGTATACCTTTAATAAATATTCATTTACTTTGTTCTTATTATTTTCATACAGCTTTTGTTCCTTATAAAAGTCTCTATATTTATGAAATATCAACAATCGTTTTTCCAAATATCTTAGATACTTTCCTACATCTTCTTTTCCTACTGCCTGTATATACATCAATGAATCTGTATTATATCGAATATAATAATATAACGGTTCTTCTATTACTGCAATCTTTTCAATTTGTCCCAAATAATGCAGATTAAATATAAAGTCTTCTCCAAAATCCATATCTGACGAAAAACGAATCTTTTCTATCACCGTTCTTTTAAATAATTTATTCCAAAGCACCCCATAATGAAACGAATATGGGTTATTCATAATGCGCATCAGAAAATCATCTTTGTTGTATACTCCAGGTTCTTCCTCTGTCTTAGAAACTTTTTCAAAATTAAGATTCTTTTCATAAAAGCCACACAAAACCATATCCACTTTCTGTGCTTCCATAGCATTAATCAATTTTTCTGTCATCTGCACTTCCAAATAGTCATCACTATCCACAAACTGCACATATTCCCCCGTTGCAATTTCAAGCCCTGCATTTCTTGCCATGGACACTCCATCATTTTCTTTATGAAGCACTTTCACACGACTATCCTTTTTGGCATACGCATCACAAATTTCTCCACAGCGATCTGGAGAACCATCCTCTATCAAAATCACCTCTAAATCTGTATAACTCTGATTCAACACAGAATCCACACATTTAGAAAGGTATTTCTCTGCTTTGTAAACTGGTATTATAATTGAAACCTTCATTCTATCCACGCTTCTTTCTTGGTGTTCCTAGCAAATATGGCTTAAACACACTACCACATTTGGTATCTAACCATTTGATAACTAAAATCGGAAATATGTAGCACATCAGTAAAGCTACTATCACAGCAATCCAAACCGGTACTCCCAATACTTTAACCAAAATAAGCCCCCCACCAGATGCAAAGAATGGCTGGTGAAATAAATATATACCATAGGAATTCTTTCCTGTATAGATAAATACTTTTTTCGCAACTCCTTTAAGCAAAACGGCAACATGCACAAATAGCATAATCAATCCTGCATCTGCAATCCATTTTAAACACTCAAAGTCCAATGCGCCACTATGGTTTGTCCAACCATGAAAATTAATAGAAACAAGAATTACATAAACCAAAGAGAGAACCTGCCATATAATACTCCACCATCTTTGTACCACCTTAGAAAGATCACAATATGTCCCTAAAACAAACCAAACATAGCATTTCATAACCATGTTATATGCCCCCCAAAAAGTGGTATTAATATAAAATGGTGTATTCACAATTCGTACAAATGCAGCAATTCCCCCTATTGCAAATAAAATATACGGTGCTGCTTTCTTCCCATACTTTCCTATCAAGTAAGAAATCAAAGTCATAACAAACAATCCGTAAATAAACCATAAATGATAAGCATACAAATTGTCACCGATTAGCATCCCTTTTATAAAACTAAATACATTCTGTCTCCCATATCCAGCACCGTCCAATATGGCATTTAATTTTGGAACGGCATTTGCTATAGAAAACAGTAGATAAACAAGAATATTGTAAATTGCATATGGCACCAGAAGCTGCCATGCTTTCTTTCTTATAAACTTCTCATTTTCCATTTGTTCATAACGTTGTCTTGCCATCCCAAAGGTTCTTCCTGACAAATAGTACATAAGTGGCATATGAAAAAAATATACCCCCACATATATGCTATAACATGGCAATACTGTATTTCTGATAGGAGTTGTCATTGTGTGTCCTATAATCACAAGCAAGAGCCCCAGCCCTTTTGCCACATCAATCCACTCTACTCGACCTTGCCTTTCCATGTTTCTTCCTCCGTTATACTAACTTCATTATTCTGTATATCCACTGTTCTTTTCCCTTTAATGCAAGAAATCTGAGCAATATATCTTGTTTCTCTAAGCGAATTGCTCTTCTATACGCATCCACCACTTCCTGTCTGCGTATCCATTCTCCAATCTTCTGTTTTTTTTCAATCGCAGACATTCCTTCTGCCTTCACTAAACTAGAAATAGAAAAACGAATCTGTTTTATAAATGCATGATCCTGCCAATCCGCTTCTTTCTCTAAGCCCAATTGCTCTCTTGCAAACTGCAAGACTTGTCTATGTAAATAACAAGAATTTTCGAATTTATCTTCTCTAAACTGTATGGCAAGAGAATCTACATTCTCTATGCAATATTCATACCCTACCTTTTCAATTACAATTATCTTTTTAACTTTTTTTAAATACTCTAGGTTAAACATCAAATCTTCCCCTAAGGATAACTCCAAAGGAAAACCTTCTGAAATCAAAGCTCTCTTATATAATTTATTCCACGGTGTATTAATATACCAATGATTATATAAGGAAAAAAACCGCTCCGCTAGCTGTTCTATTCCATTTATTACATATTGTCCCGGAGCATTTTGTTTCATCTTACCATTTTTATGTCTGGTATATCCTGCAATCACCATATCTGCATCCTGCTCTTCTATACTTTTCACCATGGATGCCAAATAATCTTGAGCTACATAATCATCACAATCTATAAATTGAATGTATTCTCCTACTGCATTTTGAATTCCTAAGTTTCGAGTTGCAGATACCCCTTCATTTTCCTTATTAATCACTCGAATATTTTCACATTTTTTGGCATATTCCTGACAAACAGACAAACTTCCATCCGTAGAACCATCATTTATTAACAACAGTTCCCACTCTGTAAACTGCTGCTTTAATATACTATCTATGCAACGTGACAAACTACGTTCCCCGTTATATACAGGAACAATAATACTAACTTTTGGCTGCTTGCAACTCATGCTCCCTTTCCTCCTTTCTTCTCTCTACTCTCTCCAAACTTTCAAAACACAAAAATATCATAGCCCAATATAATACATTTTCCATACAAGTAGAAGAAACCATTACAATTAGGAAAAATAACATCAAAGAAAAACTCTTTTGATTTCGTCTTGCAATATTAATGTAAGAATTCACAAACACAGCCAATCCTACAACCGTAGTCTCAATTAAGATACGCAAAATATCACAATGCAAACGATGTATATCAAAATCGTATTTTTCCAACATATAATGAGTCATGCCAAGTCCATTCATATTCTCATTCAAATCCGATATCATATTAATCTGATTAAAACGTCCCATCGTAAAACTGTTTAAGTTCATGCCAAATTGCATCTCAAACCAGGTGGCAAAGGAATCTGATGTTGCCGCATAAATAAATAGTGGCGAAATAATCAATCCAATTTTTGCTGTCCACTCTAGCCATTTTGGAACAGGTTTATTTTTTAGAAAAGGTTCAATTACCAAATATAATAACATATAAATAACATTTAATCGTTTAAAAGATAAGAAACTTAAAATAAATGACACAATGGCTCTCTTTGGCTTTTTCCGCGTATAAAAATAAAAGAAACAAATTCCATACATATCTGCCAAACCAGATTCCCATGGCGAATAGGAATCTGCAAACGACATACTCTGAAAATTCGCAAGAGTAAAAGAACTAGGCGTAGCAATTAATATAAAATTAGTCACAAATCCAGCAAATATCACATTCATATAAAAGTCAAAATTATCGCTGTCATCTATATTAATAATAATAAAGCAATATATTCCCGGCAAAGCAAGGTAAAATAAGTCCTTCCACATAAGCAAATGAAATCCATTAAATGGCATGGCGCATACGGAAATAACAGCAAACACCACTACCACTAACATTGTATACTTTAGTGTATATGTATCCCATTTTTTCTTTTCTCGCTTCTTATATCCCAATAAATAATAAAAAATAGGACAGATACTGCAAATAATAGAAAATACCCAAAATACATATTTGAAATCATCACCATAATTGCCCATAAAGTCTCCAACAAACCAAGATAATGCAAAAAGAACAAATGTAGCTCTCATGAACTTAACATCCAGTTTTAACATTTTTCATTCTCCTTTCTTGATTTATTGTTACAATTATGATATTTCATCTACAATACGATCTATAATTTGTGGATTCACATTAGGATCAAACTTTCTAGCAAATAAGCATTTTGACTGCATCAATTCGTCATATTCCTGTATTGTCCAAATATACGGCTTACCTCTTCCCCAGTCAATTTTTCTCAAACAAGCATTCGTTTCCTTTGGAAAGCCATTTTGATACAAATGGACTTTTCGCTCTGAATTATTTACTATAGTTTGCATAAATACTTCATCACAACATCTTGTATATGAAAAATGCTTCTTAATCCATCCTTCTTTTGCAATTACAATCTTTGCCATTTCATGTGTAATACTAAACCACTCCGGTCCTTTCTGCAATTCTACATGTGAGTTCTTAAAACGATCGATCTTTAACATATCTTGCATTTTTACAGAAACTTTATCGAATGCAAATAGAAACAGATGGAAAATATTTTTACGATTTCTCCCATATACATCTTGGAAAAAGTAATATCTTTTTACTCGTTTAATCTCTTCCGCCTTAGGTTCTGGTCTATCAAATGCAATAAATTCTTTTCCTTCTTCCGCCTCAAAAAAAGCATGAATTTCATCTTGAGATTTAATTGGCAAGTCCGCACCTGAAAGTAAATGATAATAACTATAATGTTCTACCTTGGTCGCTGCCTTTAATAAATTTATGGTACACTGTGCAATGGAATAACCGCCCCACTTAACATCCATCCGTGGCATAAAGTATACCTTAGAATGACAGACCTTCTCTGTAATATAGTTCTCGTCCACATTCTTTGCTTTTTTATCTATATGAATATATATGTCATTTCTCTCATCATCTAGCAAATACAATTCTTTCTGTAATAACTCAAAATTGTTATGTGCCATAATTAAATATGCGTGTTTTTTCACGGTATTCACACTCCATCATAATCAGTTTTTCTCAAACAATGCCTGCTCCAAAAACTCATAGCTGGATTGTCTCACCTGCGCTTTTCGTTCATTAAAACTAGAATAATCAATAGCTGTATCCATCAATGTATCTATGCGTTCAAGCTCCCCTGCTTTGAAAATCCGGTCAGACAAATCAAACTGTTCCAATAGGGAATTCACCTTCTTCACCCTGCTTGGATTGGTTAAATATGCCGCAAAATTTCTCTGGGTAATCAGTGAAAATACAGCCCCATGGAAAGTTCCTGTAATTACAAATTGTGCATTCCGAAACATCTCTACCCATTGAAAAGGAGTTACATTTATCGTAATGTCCGAATAATACTTCGCATACTCACCTGCACCATATATTTTCCAACCATGAGCTTTAGCATACTCTCTAATCCTTTGATGCCCCTCTTCGGAAAGTCTTTCACAGAAATACATAAGTAAATATTTCTCCTGACTTATTCTTCTGGTGAAATCATCCTCATATACAGGAAAATCATAAATTAAAGTTGGATCTAACACTCTCGTAGGGGTAATATGCAACACTTGCTGTACCAGTTGCTCCGACAAATCATCCCTAGCAGATAAACTCGTAAAATTCTTCAACCCTTCCTGTACATACGCTGGAATAGGATGTTCTAAATTAACACCTCCACAACTTGGTGCATAAGATAGAATTTTATCTGCCTTTAGCCCCACTGCAAACTTAATTGGCGAAGCCGCCTTATCCTCATAATGCCAAACTTCATCACTGCCAATAATAATTGCATCTAATCCTAAGGCATTAATCTCTTCTGCATTATTTACTTTCTTGGTGATATGTAAAAATTCCTTCTCTGCCTTACGAAAAGTCGCTGGAATTTTTATTTTTTCCAGATAGGCACTTATACTTTCTCTTTTCCAAAAAAACCGAAAACATCCACCAATGTTAATAATCTGATGCTTACGATTAACATAGTTTACAATTACTACCTCTGCTTCAGGATATTGTTCCGTCAAATATTGTTGTAAGGCATACGTCTGTAAAAACGCTCCATAATTTTTTATATAATGATGGGTAATTATTCCAATCTTCATCTTATCTACATCCTTCGCTATACAATGCCAGAGTTTTTTCCACAATTGTGTCCCAATTGAAATTTTCCTGTACATACTCTATATTTTCCAACGCTTCATTTTCTTGCTGTTCCAACAATTTAGTAAGCTGTACCAACAGGTCGTCCACATCTCCATGTCGAAAACATGCTGCATGGTTCATTGCCAACTCCATATTCTCTGGAATATCGCTAACCAAACATCTTCTTCCATATCCCATTGCCTCTAAGAGACTGATAGGCATTCCCTCGACATCGCTAGGAAGCACATAAAGACAACAATTGCTATAAAGTTCTTCCAGTAATTCATCTTGTACAAACCCGGTCATTACAATACGTTCATCCTGTGCTGCTTTTTTCACAATCTCATTGTAATATTCCGAAGAGTGACTGGCTCCACCTGCAATAACTAACTTCTTATGGGTGTCTATCTGTTTAAATGCGTCAATTAGATAATGAACGCCCTTCTCAGGTACAATTCTTGCTAAAAATAAAATATATTCCTCTTTATGTAAATCATACTTTTTCTCAATCAGAGAAGGCTCTCTTTTACAAGGCATAGAAAGTCCATTGGGAATATACACCGTATCTCTTCCATAAGTCTCCTTAAAATATCGCTGCATATTTCTGGAAAGCACAATCACTTGGTCTGCTCTTTTTGCAGCTATTTTTTCGCCCCATTTTAAATATCTGGTAGCAAATCCACCCCATTTTGCACGTTGCCAATCCAGTCCATGAATGGTTGCTACCGTTCTGATACCAAACAATTTTGGCAACCAAAGCATAGCGCAAGGACCTTCTGCATGATAATGAATCACATCGTATTTCCCAAAAACTGCACGTACACTGGCAAATATGGAATAAATCAACGCATTGAGTCCTTTTTTATCAATTGTAGGTACTTGACGAATTTGGACTCCTTTATACTCTGTTATATTTGTTAAGGAGTAGGTATCATCAGACACATGTTTCCCTTTTCGATTGTATGCCACTACCTCATGCCCCTGCTGCACCATTCTGGTAGCAAGCTCTTCTACCACAACTTCTACCCCGCCTTCGCGAGACGGAATTCTTTTGTGGCCTAACATTGCAATCTTCATACCATTCCTCCTTTTATCCTTATAAGTATAATACTAAATCAATCTTTCTTCATTAAATCCAATTCTTTCAGCAAACTAAGTTTTCGATTTGCCAGTTTTATATCATTCACCATATTCACCTGTTCGTCATTTTTGCTCATAAATCGCACAGAAACATTGTTGAATGCCCTATGAATCCAAGCAATCCAAACCAATGACGGATGTTTTCTTGCATACATATATCGAAAAGATAAATCCTTACTACTTGGGAAAAAGGTTTTTTTCCACATTCGAAATTTGCTGATTTTTTTATCTTCTTTTCCCTGTAAAGACTGATATGCAATAGAGGCAGCTCTTCGATCCTCTTCTTTTCCCTTAGAACTAGCCTTTAAAATTCCAGTTTCATACAAATGAAGCATTGTAGTCTTTGCCACATTTTCACTATAAGAACCATCAATAAAAATATCCTTGGTCATATCAAAATAGTAACATCCTATACTAAATAAGGTACGACAAAAATTATCATAATTTAACTGCTTCATCTTTTTCCAAAAATCTTCTTTATCAATCTTGTCCACATATGCGTTTATATATAATACAATATCAATTATTGTCTTTAAAGAACATCCACTATAAGAAATATGTTTTATTAAATGGAACATCAAAAAAATCAAATGCTCCTCATAACCAAGTGTAGTCACATCCATACCACAGACATTCATTTTTACCAATTTATTGGAATTTGTTAAATCCATTTTCTTTAACAACTCAATACGTTTTCCTGTATAGTCTTCATAAAGACAGCAATGCACTTCAAGCATCATCATAGTTCCATATAAATAAACAGGCACCACATCTTTGGAATGCTCTTCATTCTTTGCAAAACCAAACTCCACAAGCAATTGCTCCATAGCTCCTAAATCTTTTGGTTCTACATAAATATCAATATCACACGAAGCACGCAGCATTGGCTCTGGATACAAATTTCCTAAAATTGGTCCTTTGAATACAATAACCTGTATCTTACGTTCTTCTGCCTTATTCAATACTTGAGCCAACAACGCATAATTTTGCAATCTCCGCATTCCACGCGTCATGCTGTAATCTCTAAGCCACTGCAATTTTGCCTCTGCTGGTCGATTTTCTCCAGTCAATTCATTTAGTTTTTTGTAAAGCAGTGTCACCACTTCACCCATGCCAGCAGCGGTAATTAATCCGTCCCAATCTACTTCTTTCCCCATTTCGGGTACTGGTTCATCATACAGAACACTATGTAGTAATCTTAGTAAATACTCTACGTTTACATCCATCGTATTCTCTCCATTTCATTCACTTACTTAATATTTCTCGCTTATTTTTCATTTTTCTTTCGTTTTTTGTCTTTTTCACTCTTTTTAGATTCTTGCCCCTTCTTGTTTCCCTCAACTTTCTTTTCTTCTTTTGTAGCCTGTCTCACATTTTTCAAATGCAAAAAATGTTTTAATACATGATCAAAAACTGTAGCCTTGCGGTTTCCATCTCCCACATAATAATTAGCATTTCTTACATAGTCATGATATCCATATTTGTCTACTCGGTTGACAATTACGCCAAGAAGGCTGACACCATATTTGTGAAAAGTTTCATAACATTCTATTATCTGCTTTTTATAACTTTTCTCTGGTGCTGCCACAAGCACTACCTGATCCACATAACCAAGAACTGCATTGGCGTCTGCTGCCGCTCCCGCCGAAGGAATGTCCATAATGATAAAATCATAATATTCCCGCAAAATCCCTAGTAAAGTACGCATTTTAGTGGAACATAGCAACTGTACAGGAGAAGCTGTCTTTCCTCCTGGCAACACATCCATTCCCTCATAATTGGTAGGATATACAATAGATTCTATGGAAATATCCCCAGTCAAATACTCCGCCAGAGTATGTTCACATCCCATTCCATACATCTTTTTCTCTTTTCTCATATCTGCATCCAAAAGTAGCACTTTTCTTCCAGAACGTGCAAGTCCTCTAGCAAGAAAAATAGATGCACTGGTGGCTCCCACCTTTGGATCTGTACCACATATTAAAAAAATAGAACGATCCTCCATTTGCTTTTGTAAGTGCATCTTTACCACAATTTTGTCATAGGCATCTGCCAACATCTGATTCTCTGTCAACAGAATGTCGCTCTTTGTCTCATTTTTCATATTCGCCTTCTCCTATTCCTCAACCTCTGGTATTACACCTAAAATCTCAATCGCGCCGTCCATATCACATTCTCCATAATCCTGCACTTTAGCCGAAAAAATCACACGAACCACAAGAATAACACAAACTAAAAACAAACCTACAACAGTAAAAATAATCAAAGTCATCTTTTTATTTGTGTCGTCCCCTTTATAGTAATTGGCGTCTTCAGCCTGTTCAAACACTTGAATATTTTCTGCAGCAGTCAAATTCTTATACTCTACAGTGAAAGCTGCAGCTACTGCATTAGCCACACCTACTGCTAAACTCTTGTCATCTGCATAAGAAGTAATATATAAAAAGTTTCCACTTACCTGAGAAGAATATAAATAAATAATGTTCTCTTCGGTAACACCTTCTTGGTCCAACAAAGCAGCCGCACGTTTTGCCACATTGGTACTATATACAATTTCTGAAAACTGGGACAAACCACCTTCTGAAGTATTCGTACCATCCTCTTCTGAGGAATAATTTCCATAGCCCGTATTATAGTATACCGAAGCTGATGCACTATAATTACCAACTTCTTCCACATTCAACATCATATATAGTCCGATTAAAATACTAAGCACCATAATTAAAGCAATCACTTTTTTCTTCTTCCACAGTTCATAGAAGCAACGCTTTATATTAATCTTCATCTCCATTTGCTTTTCTTCCTCCTACTCTTTCTTTTTCGTCAACAGAACAACAATATATCCAATAACCGCAAAAATGCCAAGTAATACGGCAATCTTAACTATTTTTTTCGCAATAGAATCGCCATTCTGTGTAGGAATTACTATCTCACTATTCGTGCTGATTTCTTCGTTGGAAACGGTAATTACTTCGCTGGAAACATCTTTTGTAAACTTATTTCCCTCCATATCCGTATAGGAAACCGTAATATCTACAGTCTGTTCTCCTAACTCATCAAAAATCACATACACATCCTGATAATTGGATGCCCCAGATTCCAAATTTCCAATTTCTACTGTGTTAGTATCTTCCTCAATATTTCCATCCAAATGAAAAGTTACATCTTTTAAAGTTTCATCACTTCCATTTGCATAGGTAATACTAATCAATGCCTTAGAACCTAACTTGGCACTTTCCGCCACTGACACTCCATTTATCACAACTCCACTGTTATATTGAATCGGTATGTATACAGATGCAGAATTCAAAGTTTTTATTCCTCCCAATTCGTAGGACATCTCCAAAGTAATCTTTGCTCTTTCTTCCTCCATAGTGCTTGGAAGATTCACTTCAACTTTTAGTTCACTCTCCTGTGAAGGTCCAATAGAAGAAATATACTTTTGGTTTGATTGTCCAAAAACAGGTGTCACTCCACTTTCCGAAGAAAACTCTACAATAACATCCGTAGCCGTACTTGCCAAGCCTACACTTTTAATCTTAAAGGATAGAACAGCTGTAGAGCCTGGAGAAAAATCGCCCTTTTCAATTTCCACACTGTCTATCATTAACGCTCCACCCTCTGCTTTTACCTGTTTGGAAGATGGAAAAAACAAAAGTACCATAAAAAATAGTATTCCAACCATTACCTGCATGGTTCTTTTCACACGCTCTATCCCCCTTACTCTTTTTTCTTTATTCTTCTTCATATCAATCTATCCTTTCTGCTTAAATAACCCATTCATGAACACTGGGATTTTCTCAGATTATTACAATACTCGTCAAATTTTATGTAACTATTTGATTTTCCTCACCACTTACGAAAAAAAGCCATGGTGCAAAATTAATTACTAAACTTTGCAACCATGGCAAATTCCTCACCAGTTCCACCAGTCACGTAAAAAGAACCACATCTTAGCCATGCATGTGCAATCATCTTTTTTTGATCTTCTTTGCCAACTCCTAAATAGAGTGTCGTATGCACGCCTCGTCTTTTCAGTATCTTTCTGGCAGCCAATGCCCGAACTAGACATTTACTATCCCATGGAGTCTTATCTGCAATTCGATTCGTTTCGTACGAAACCCGATATGCCCAGTAATAATCTCTCTTTGTTGCCTCCATAGACGTCTCCTCGTCCCGATTTCCAAAATAATTCTCTAAATACTTCATCGGCACATGAAATACCAAAATACGATACCACATGCAAAACGCCCATGCTTCTATGGTAATTTTCCGATTCTTATTGTACTTAAGGAACTTTATTACATTCATGAAACTCCCTCAATAAAGTCAAGTTCCTCTAATTGTGTTAAAAATTTAATGGTAGCTTCCACGCATTCTTCTTCCTCTACTTCATACTCTTCTAAAAGTTTTGCTATAATATCTGATACTTTCTTATCTTCTTCTAACATATCCCAGATATCATTTCCAACACCCTTAAGCATAAAATACTTTCCTTGTGAAAAATCCACCATAACCTTCTCACCAGCCAAATCTGTAACATTTGGCTTATTCTTCATCTTAATACTTCCCGCTCTTGTAATCATATTAACAACCTCCTATTCAGCCTTGGACACTCTTCCAAAATAAACGCAATTCCCCTATATTGTGTATCGAAATAATATCCCCTCTTCATCTAACGATACACGGCTTGTTATATGTCTCTCTCTTACTTTAATTATACTTTTTTTCATGATAATTGCAAGAAAAATATAGGAGGCTTCCACACAAGAAATTTCTTTTCTGTCTATCATACATTAAAAAGTTATTTTTCATTTTTCTTCACAACTTACATAAAGCATAAAAAAAGATGACCTTACACTCCAAAGTCATCTTTTCCTCTACTATTAATTAGTCAATCTTTTCAACCTTACCTGTAGGTGTTGGTACTTCTTCTCCAGCACTGTAGCTGAACCAATAATTTCCGTTCTGATCTACTCTTACCTCATCATAAGCTGTTGAATACTTATTTCCGTACTCTGTACATGTCATATCTAATTCCTCTACGGATGGTGCATTCCATGTTTTCATAATAAATTCCTCCATTTTCATTTTCTATTATCTTTTTACATCCTCAACTATACCATTCCTTCTTTTTTTTGTAAACTTTTCTAACATTTTTGTAACATTTTCACCTTTTCCAGTATCCAATCTGTAATTTGTTCTGTATAAAATCCTTTTCTCGGACGCTTACAAACATACATAGGCACTTGTTTGGCAATGGCAAGAATATTTTCCTGTACCTGCTTAGACATTCCTATCTCATTCCACACATATCCACGATAAATATTACGATACAACAATTTAATCTTATCAAGCCCTCGTATTTCACAAATGGACAATTCTTCCTCATCCGTAGGTTCTAGTTCAACTATCATAGCTAAAGGCATTGATGTTTCCACATACCCATCCTGTAAACGTATGGCGTATTTATCTCGATTTTCGTCAATATAAATCAACTCTTCCAAAGCATACCCCTGTCTTAAAGCTGCATCCCGACAAAGTTTCTGCTGAGGGAAAGATGGACTTACCATAATTTCTCCCTCTACAATATTTACAGCAGCCACATCATCACTGACAAACTGACATCCTTTTTCCCGAAGTCTAACTGTAGTAGTTGATTTTCCAGCACCAGAACTTCCCACCACTAAAACACATACTCCATTTCTTTCCACCGCTCCACTATGAATTGGTATGATTTCTCTTTGAAACATCAATAACCCCATAGTAGTACCTGTCACATAGGAATTTCTGGACAAATCTGTAAGCAATTCGGACTCCTTCCACACAATAATGTGATTCCCATGCTCTACATAAAACATGCCCCAATCCTTCAAATAGAACCATGCCACTTCTTTTTCCAACCGGCAGATTTTCCCAGCCTTTGCATCCTGCAAATCTTTATCCGGCGGATTTCCCAGTTCCAAAAACACATCCGCCACTTCCACCTCTTCACACGCCACTGCCTCCGGAAGTGCAAAGGTTGATTTTATTGTTAATCCATACATTTTATAAAAATACATATCTCTCTCCTGTATCAAACAGATGATTCTTCTTTGACAAAATGAATCGTTTACTATTCTTTTCTTTGCAAAAATACAGAACAAGCATAAACATTAAATGCACATGCAACCAAAGAACTTCTCTTTTCTTCGGGGATACTATCCAGTTGTTTCAAATCTTCTACGAGCGTGTCCAATTGTCGTTTATCCAAATAGGTCAACAATACCTGATTGGAAAGTTTTTCTATTACATCCTGCTCCAACTGATCCCAATTGCGCATCACACGTTCTGCATAATCGGCACTTTGCAATCCTCTTTTTCGAACCTGTTCTAATATTACATTAGGCACAATTCCCTGCATATACTGTCGCACAAGTCTGCGTTCCACACCATTATGTACATAACACTCTACCGGAAAACTCATACAAAGTTCAATCAATCGTTTGTCTTTTGTAGGGTCTCTCACCAAAACACCGTGAATCAAGCTGAATTTTGTGTCATACAATCCAAGCTGCGCCAAATTTACCCGATCAAATTGAAAATTGCGCATCTGCGTCTGTGTATCTATCATAGTTCCGCCACTTTCTTTTACCAGTTGATTCACCACTGTATTAATTTGATATTTTTGCAAAAGTTCTTTTTTCACATAACTATCCAAAAGAAAATCCTCTTTTTTTCTTTCTTTTCGAAGTTCCTTTACATAATTTTTTATAATCTTTTTCCTCGGTATTCCATGTAAATTTCCAAATGCCTTTACTTCTCTATATGCCCGCAAAAAATGCCAGTGAGTAAGCTGATACCTTATATTCCCCAATATTTTTCCATAGGAAATGGTTGCATTTCCATACTGCCCTTTTATAAGTAGCTTACAATCTTTTTCTGCCGCCAAACGATAGATTTCATCCAGCCACATTAGATTAGGGGCTGATTTTGCAGGTACTTCCAGTTGTTTTACCAAACGTTCCAGCTTTGTAAATCCATCCATGCCTTGACATGGAACCATTTCCACTTCCATATTGGTATATTGTTCAGCCAATATAGCAGGTCCCCAAGATTCATCTGTAATAACAGAATAATCGGTTACTTTTACTTCTTTTTCCGGAACCGAAGTAAAGCTGTATAATTTTTTCCCCTGCCTCTCTAAATAGCCGGCAGCCAAACTGGCTACACTTGTAGAATCAAGTCCACTACTTACCGTAGCAGCTGTATTTTTTCTGGAACGAAGCACATCTTTTACACACTTAGAAAACGTTTCTAAAAACATTTCCCGACACTGGGAATCATTAAAATTCATCTGTTCCTTTCGATATTTTGGATTCCAATATTCTTTCTTTTCAAAGCTATGCTCCGATACTTTCAAATACATTCCTGCTTCCAATTGAAACACATCTTCATAAGGGGTAATTTCAGGAAAAATCTCCATATCCGGAGTCTGGGCAGCCTCACATGCAGTAAGCCATTTTTCATTAAATGGAATATCTGGACAAACTTTTAAAATGGAAGAAAACGTAGTTCCAAACAAAAAACCCTCTTTACTGTTGTAATAATTCACCGCCCGACTCCCCGTATGGTCTGTATACAAAAATAAACACTGCTTATTTCGATCATAAATGGCTATGGCAAAGACACCTCTTAAAAGTTTTACAAATTCTTCTCCCCATTTTGCATAAGATGCAAGGAGCAAAACACTATCCGGCACATTTGGATGTGGAATCCCCAATTGCATTCTCAATTCTTTCCGATTATCAAGAACCACATCTGCAGTAAGAAAAATTCCCCGTCTCTTATCGTAATACGGAAGTACCTCTCTCTCTGATTCCTGTGTAAAATATTGCACTCCACAACCAAACTCCACATTTCCCACAGTTTCCGAAGCAAATTTGTCGATTTTATATTGATGCAATGGCTCTTCCATCTTTGCCTGCACAGGGATAAATCCCTCTTGTCCCCAATGATACATTCCGTAAATAGCTGACATACTTATCCCTCCTCGTCCCTGTTATCTTTTTAATAACCCCATTTTTTCTAACACAACCATCTTTTCCTCTGCCTGACGCATAGGTTCCGATACTGCTTTTTTTCTCTTTTTACTGACAAGGGTTAAAACATACCGAATAGCCCGATGAAACCATGCCACAGGCAACAACCATTTATGTTGCTTGGCATAGCGGTATCTCCCAGACAAATCCTTTATTCCCGGAAATAGCGTAACCCTCCACATTTTTTTCGGCTTGGCTTTTCCCCACGATTGGAAAAATAGCTTTGATACACAATGGCAGATGCTATCCGAGTATCCGCACAACCGCATCCTAATAATCCCACACGAAAAAACGTAGTAATCCACTGTTCCGTCACTTCTGCCTGCCAAAAACCTTCTGGAAGAAATTCTTTTTTCATACCAAAATAATGCACACAAATCTGACAAAATATTTCTGCGAACTTTCTATATTGCAAGTTCTTCATACTTTCCCAAAAATGTGCCACATCTATTTTATGTATATATTGATTCACATAAAGAGTTACATCCACATAATGCCGCAGTTCCATGCCCTGAAATAGCAAAAGCTTTGCAATATGGTGCATCTGATAAATCAAATGCTGCTCATATCCCAACGTAGTAACCACCATTCCACAAGCTGTAGTATTTAATAAAGCCGCCTCTTCATCTAATCCTAATTCCAAAAGCTGCTTTTCCTTCTTTGGTGATAAATTTTCCCAAAGTTTTGTATATAACTCGATATCAGAATAATTGTCTTTTCGAAAACAATATACATACTGTTTGCTCATATGATGACTCATCTTAAAACCAAAACTCTCCAACAATTCCACGGTCATATCCAATTCTTCTGGTGATACCAGCAAATCAAAATCATCATAATAGCGCAAATCATAATCTGGATATAAATGTGCAAACACAGGTCCTTTAAAAAGAACAAGCTGAATATTTCGATTATCGGCTTCACCAAATATCCGCTGCAACATGTCATAATCTCTGTGTCGTCTCTTTTTTAAACTGGCTGACTCTTTAAGCAACTTACTTAATTGTGTGGGTTGCAAACTCTCTGGAAATTTCTGTATACAACTAACTAAAACAGACAATATATTTCCAGCCCTAGCCTCACAAAACAATTGCTCCCAGTCAAGCTGCTCTGGAGGTGTGGAAGGTTCTTCCTTCCATATTGCTTGTCTTGTAAGAGTCAGTAAATACTGTTTTGTCGCATCCATCCCTCTCACATCCTTCTCTTTCGCCGCACATGAAAACATACTTAATTTCATTATAGTTTTGCTATTTTCAATTGTCAATCAAAACAGAAAATGGTTTTTTTTCCAATTAAAATACTATATAATATGATATATAACCACTATTTTTGAGGGGGTGTAACATATGAAACATAAACTTTTGCTTGTAGATGATGACAAAGAAGTGCTTGGTATCAATAAAACATATTTTGAAGAAGAGGGATATTTAGTTGCTACTGCTTCCTCTGCCAAAGAGGCTATGGCTTATATGAAAAAAAATGCCTTTTCCTGCATTGTGCTGGATGTAATGATGCCAACGGTAGACGGTCTTACTTTTTGCAAAACAATTCGGGAATTTTCTGATATACCTATTATTTTTCTTTCTGGAAAGGTAGAGGAGGAAGATCGTATTAACGGATTACTTCTTGGCGCAGACGACTATTTGACAAAACCATACAGCTTGCGGGAATTGTCTGTTCGCATTGCACTACATATCCGTCGCCACCAAGCAAGCCATAAAGCATCCACTAGCTCTTCTCTACTAGAATTTCCTCCAATGGTTATTGATATACTTGGACATAAAGTATTCTGGGATGAAGAGGAAATCCCTCTTTCGAATAAAGAATTCGAGCTTTTACACTTTCTTGCAAGCAAAGCTGGAGAACCCTGCACATTCGAAGAAATCGGAGAAGCCGTATGGGGTTCTTACATAGAAAGTGACCGCCGTTCCATTATGGTAAACATAAGTCGCCTTCGAAAAAAATTAGAAACCTATACAAGCCTTGAACACATTATAGAAAGTGTTTGGTCAAAAGGCTACCGCTTCACTTTATAAAGAAAGGAGTACCATGGAAAAGAAAAAATTTGAGTTGCCAAACCTAACGGTGGAAAAACTTTCCGAAGAACTTGTAATTACAAATTTAAAACTTACACAGGCAAATGAAAAACTTCGACAGGCAGAACAGGCACGTAGTGAAATGTTTTCCAGCATTTCTCATGATTTACGTTCTCCTATTACTGCTATTAAAAATTCTGTAGAAATGCTATCGGATATGACAGAGTATTCCCCAGAAAAAGTTAAACCTTTGCTTTCCATTATGAATAAACGTATAGATACCTTAGAACAACTCATCAATGACATTTTTCTCTTGGTTTCTCTTGATAACAATTGCAAACAGATGAAATTAGAACCACTTCCTTTAGGCTTTTTTTTAGAGGAATTCTTTTTTTCCAGAGAAACAGCTGGACAATACCACGACCGAAAGCTAGTCCTTAATGTAGCTGAGGACTTAGATGTGCTTGTCCTTGCCGATCCTCATGAACTGGAACGGGTACTGGATAATCTGTTTACAAATGCACGCAAATATTCAAAACCGGGAGATACGATTTCACTTGATGCAAAAATAGAAGCAAAGCATGTCATTGTTTCCGTCTCTGACACAGGAATTGGCATCGCAAAAGAACATATTTCAAAGGTGTTCGACCGATGCTTTATTGTAGAAAAAGCACGAACCCCAGAAGTATCTTCCACCGGACTTGGACTTTCTATCACAAAATCCATCATAGAACACTTTCAAGGTTCTATTTGGTGTGAAAGTACATTAGGTAAAGGAAGTATCTTTTCCTTTTCCCTTCCTATCTATCAACAATAGAAAACATAAATTTACCATATTTCTCAATAAAGATAAAGGAGGTTTTATTCTTTGTTCGAAAAATACAAAAACTTTTATAAAGATCGAGCCAATCAAAAAGAATACGCAAAATGGCTTATGCGTTATACTAAGCCTTATCTTCCATCCTTGTTTGGACTCCTTCTGATAAACATTATTTCTGTAATACTGGGAACACAAATGAGTATTGTCAGTAAAGATATTATTGACCGGGCAACAGCGGGACAACCTATTGTTAATGCGATTATCCTGTTTGTATTGATTATGTTTGGAAGTACCTTCCTATCTATTATCGTCAGTCTGGTCTCTATTGTTATTGGCGAAAAATTTGCTTTTGGAATTCGAAGAAATGTATACGAAAAGATATTACATACCAAATGGGGTTCTATAACCAAATATCACACAGGTGATTTAAACACCAGACTTACCAGTGATACAGATGCTATTGCCAACGGTATTGCAGGAACCATTCCCTCTATTATTATTTTAATATTTGAATTGATTTACAACTTTATTATTCTGTTCCATTACAGTCGTTTTCTTGCCGTAGCATCGCTGCTTATTACACCAATTGCATTACTAGCAAGTATTATTTTAGGTGCTAAATTAAAGAAACTTCAAATAAAAGTGCAAGAATCCGAAGCTCGCTACCGTTCCTTTTTACAGGAAAGTTTAAGTAATGTTATGATTATCAAAGCCTTTTGTGATGAAGAACATTCTGCGGAACATTTAACGGAACTGCGAAACGACCGTTTATATTGGATTTTAAAGAAAAATCGAATGAGTCTTGCTACTTCAAGCACCATTAATGTATGTTTTCAAATTGGCTATATTGTTGCTTTTTCATGGGGTGCAGTAGGTATCTACAACGGTAGTATTACTTATGGAACGTTATCTCTGTTCTTAGCCCTTGCATCCAGAGTTCAATCTCCATTAATCAGTCTTGCACAAACCATTCCAAAGATTGTGTCAATACTAGCTTCGGCAGGACGTGTTATTGAACTCCAAAATCTTCCAGAAGAAGAACATCATGCCCACACCATCGAAGCAAAACAAATTGGTGCAGTTGTGGAGCATTTAACCTTCGGATACAATGAGGATACCATTTTTGAGGATACCTCTCTTCATATTGAACCGGGTGATTTTGTTGCCATTGTAGGGGAATCTGGAATTGGAAAGACAACTTTAATTCGTCTGATTATGTCCTTTCTCTCTACAGAGAACGGACAAATTACTTTCTTTAATGAAATGGGACAACAAGAAACTTCTGCTGCCTCTTCCCGACACTTTATCTCTTACGTGCCACAGGGAAATACCCTATTTAGCGGCACCATTGCTGAAAACGTGCGCATGGGACGTAGAACAGCAACAGACGAAGAAATTTTAGAAGCGTTAAAGGCTTCCAGTGCCTATGATTTTGTAAAAGATTTACCAGATGGTGTCAATACAAGAATCGGAGAAAAAGGACATGGAATTTCCGAAGGACAAGCACAGCGAGTAGCACTTGCAAGAGCGCTGGTTCGAAAAGCACCTTTTCTTGTGCTGGATGAGGCTACTGCCTCTCTGGATGAAAAGACAGAGCTTCGGGTATTAGAAGGCATTCGTTCTCTTACCCCAAAGCCAACCTGTATTTTAATTACACACAGACGTTCTGTATTAAACTACTGTGACCGCGAAATCAAAATTGAACATAAAAAAATTCAGGACATCCCACTTGGGGATATGTAAAAAAATGTCTCACAGAAGAGTGCTGTGAGACATTTTTTTACATTTCTATATTAGAATTTTACACTTTTTTCTATCTGTTCCCATTGTGTATTATACTTTTCCTATCATTATATTTATTATTTTTATTATGAAAGGCTGGAGACAAGTTATGATAAAGAAAAAAGTAACCATATTATTTTTATGTGTTGCAGTTTTGTATCACCTTTGCATATTACCTAAAACACATGCCTTTGCCTATACATATATGCAAGCTGACAATACCGCTTCTACAGAAAATAGAATTCATTGTTATAACGATTTGGTAGAAGCCTGCGCTCTTGGAGGAACTTACATGTTAGCAGATTCTATCTCTTTAAAAGGTAGCATCACAATTCCAACTGGAGTAAAATTAACTATTTTGCAGGAACCAGGAAAAAATCATTCCATTTCCTCAAATAACGTGGTTGACAACCTATTTTATGTAAAACCAGATGCAACGCTGACTCTTGGTTCTTCCTATTCAGACCCTGTCATTTTAAAAGGAGACAACTTAAGAGCTTACGGCTCTGTTATTTCTTCTTTAGGGAATTTAGAAATAGGAAATGCCAGCATTACCTCTCCAAACGGTTACGGAATTGTGTGCAATACCATTCTTTTTGAAAATGGACAGGTTACTAATTGTAAATATAACGGAATTTCCATCTATTCCAATGGTACAATCCTTAATGGTTCTTTCTCAAACTGCATGTACGGAATTTTTACCCACCCAGAAAGCACAGTTACCATTCAGGGGGGAACCTATACAAATAATCAAACTGCTGTATATTCCAAAGGAAATTGCACCATCTGCGATGGAACTTTCTCAAACTGCGAGTACACCCTTCAATCCTCTTTTGATGGTTCCATTTTCTTTACAGGAGGAATCATTTCAGATGCAGGATGTTGGGCATTGGATGTCAGCAACGGTGGCTCTATTTATTTTACTGGTGGAGAGATTAGAAACAGCCGTTCCACCACTTACCCTTGTCCAGATCAAACCATGCAAGGAAATTTGTATCTTGGTGGTTCTCCCTATATGGACAGCGCCTCCTTTATTTATTGTAGAACCGGCTCTCCAATTATTCAAACAGAGCCACTAACGGCCCCTAGCAATCATCCGGATGCCAAATTGCAAATTGCTGCATTTTCTCAGGAGAGTGCTGCCGTTATACCAGCATCAACAGATATTCAAATGGAACAGGAGAAAGACTGGTACATTCCTTTTCATACTTCCTATGAATTCGTGGTCAAAGATAATAACCTTTATGCTAATGGGATAGTTCCTCCCTATAATGGACAACTTCCAACCATTCGCCCTTCCACTTCTTCCCTACCCGAAGAAGAAATAAAGGCACAAACTGCTACTCCTACAGCTACCTCCACTCCAAACGCAACCGCAGAAACTATTACTCCAATAAACACAACGACACCAATTGCAACTACCAATACGCCTTCCCAAACAATACTACCAATTGTAGATAAGGAAACCGCAATCCCTACCTCTGCACCAGAAACCCAGCCCAGTCAATCCCCATTGTGTACACCTACACAAAGCACGGATTCCTTGCCAGAAGTAGATTATTCCAGTTTTGTACAGACTGCACCAACCATCACAAAAGTAACTTCCAAAGGTCTATCTTTTTATTTAAACTGGAACTTCGATTGTATTCTTTCACCTGATAAATACGAGATTTATTGTTCCACAAATCGTAAACAATTTACATTGGCAAAAGCAGTAAAAGGTTCTCAAACTACTGCCACACTAACTATTCCAAAAGCATTTAAAGGAAAGCGCATGTATTTCCGTATAGTGGCAACAATCTCTGGCGAAAATACCATATATGAATCTAAAAAGTCCAACTTAGTTTCCAAATATTTACTTCCAAAAGTAACAGGAACTTCTGTCTCCTATCATACGGACACAGAAAAGCTGGTAATAACATGGAACAAAGTAACAAATTGTACTGGATATTACATATACATCAAAGCAAACTCAAACGGTATTACTTCAGAAAAAAAATGTGCCGTTGTATCAAATCCACGGCACAATACTTCTATTTCCTCCAGAAAAATAAAACGCTTGTTTTCTCAAAAAGGAAAACCTGTACATATAAAAAAATGTTATGTGCGAGCTTACTACAAATGCGGAAATAAAATTGCATATTCACCATAACATCTACATTTACTTCTATACCTAACACAAAGTCCCTCACTAAAAAGTGAGGGACTTTTCCATCAGAGTTAAAATGCTCCATTATTCCTTCGAAATACTTGCAAAACAGTCTTTATCAATATCTGAATATCCAACAATACATTCCAACGATCAATATATTGAGTATCTAACTCCACAATCTCGTCAAAATCTGTAATTGAGCTTCTTCCACTAACCTGCCACATTCCAGTAATTCCCGGCTTAATACTCATGCGTCTCCAGTGTCCTCGCTCATACAATTCTACTTCATCCAATGTAGGCGGTCTGGTTCCTACCAAACTCATATCACCTTTAAGCACATTAAAGAACTGTGGAAGTTCATCAATACTGGTCTTACGAATAAACTTACCGACCCTTGTAATTCTTGGGTCATCCTGCATCTTAAACATATATTGACTATCCATTTCATTTTGTTCCATCAATTCTGTCTTCTTCTCTTCTGCATCCAGACACATACTTCGGAACTTATACATAAAGAAACGCCGACCATTCTGCCCCACTCTCTCTTGCCTAAAAATCACAGGTCCTTTAGAGTCTAACTTAATGGCAATGGCTGCACACAACATAATTGGCGAAGAAAGTACAATACCAAACAAACTTCCCACAATATCAATTGCCCGCTTAATAAAACGCTCTGTAGCATTCAGTGATACCATATGATACGTTAAAATTGGATATGTTCCTACGCTACTTACATAGGTCTGAGCAGCACCAGCCCGAAAAGCATTCATGATAATACGAACGGTAACACCCATCTCCATACACATATTCAAATAAGGCTGAATGTCAATCTGATTACTTCGCCTTTGCATAATGTATATCTGATCAATACCATGAATATGAATTAGCTCTTCCAATTCGCTAAGTTTTCCCACATATTCCTGTGAATTATAATCTTCATCACTAATGCACACATATCCGATAATTTCCATCTCCAGATTACTCTGCCGCACAAAACGTTCAAATTTTTGAAAACGCTGTCTGTTTCCAATAATCAACGTTCTTGGTGACTCTGCCAAACGTTTCATTAAATAATAGCGAACAAAAAACGCATTTCCCAATAAGCATATGTACGAAACAATAAGATATGTAACATAAAAATGTCTCTCAATGGTTGCCCTTCCTACATAGAACAACAGAGTAGACGTAACACTGGCAGATATTAAAAAAGATTTCGAAACTCTCTTGATCATACGGTCAATGTAAAAAAACGTTGTCACATTGTACAAACGCGATTCCTTATTGGCCAATATAAAAATCGCAAGAAATGCAATGCAAATCAAAAAGTAATTCTTATCAAGAAATATAGTTCCTATACCTGAAAATATCCCCGCAATAAAAAAAGATAAAACCCCAAATATACAATCGAACATGATGTAGACTAAATTTGTGGTTGCGCCACGATTAAATCTTCCCATCCCTATCCTGCCTTTCTTTTGTTTACTTTAAACTTTGTAGCCCTTTTAAATGAACTGAAAGTAATCCGTTCTGCCCCCATTGCAAAACGGATATATTTAAAGTTATACAAAATTTATACACAAAAAAATTATATCATTTTTTTATTTTTGTGTAAAGGCGGATTTGTTTTCTCTTGCTATTCCTCCTTGACTTATTACTATATAATAGGACCTGTCTTTATAAAATGCCAAACTGCACCTATTAACGAAACCTTTACTTTTGACAGGCCCTACACAGTTACAAATATTTTTTCATATTCTTTAGTGCATTTTTTTCTAGCCTAGAAACTTGTGCCTGTGAAATTTGCACTTCCTTTGCCACTTCCATCTGTGTTTTTCCTTGAAAAAAGCGAAGATCAATAATGTTATACTCCCTAGGACTTAAATGTTTCAATGCTTCTTTTACAGAAATATTTTCAACCCATTTTTCTTCTTTATTTTTTTTGTCACTAATTTGATCCATAATATACAATGTATCTCCACCTTCTGTGTAAATAGGCTCATAGAGAGATACCGGACTTTGCACTGCATCCATGGCAAATACTAATTCCTCACTTTGTACTCCCATTTCATCTGCAATTTGCTGTATTGTGGGTTCTTTGTCCGAATTTTTCATCATTGCTTCCTTTGTGTAAATGGCTTTGTATGCAATATCCCGCAAGGACCTGCTGACCCTAATGCTGTTATTATCTCTTAAGTAGCGTCTGATTTCTCCCGTAATCATAGGCACAGCATAGGTAGAAAATTTTACTCCCTGTGTCACATCAAAATTATCTACTGCTTTCATTAACCCAATGCAGCCAATCTGAAACAAGTCATCCACATTTTCATTATTATTCGTAAATCTTTGAATAATACTTAATACGAGTCTTAAATTCCCCTTAATATAGGTTTCTCTAGCCTCTTTGTCTCCCTGTAAAATTCTCTCAAACAGTTTTTCTTTTTCCTGATTTTTTAGCAGTGGAAGTTTTGCAGTATTCACTCCGCATATTTCTACTTTGTAAAGAGCCATGGCAGCCATCCTCCCTATTCTTTGTATGAAGTGTTCCATTTTTAATGGATTTCCTCAATACCTATTCTTTAAAAGTTAGGATAGCCATTTTTTCACATTTTATACCTTGGTTTGCCTTTCCATCCAGAGAAACACGTTCTCTTCCAAAAGGCATTTTTTCTCGCTTTTTAGCCCATGCGAAGCATTTCCTTTCTAAGTCGTTTCATAATTTTCTTTTCCAATCTGGAAATATATGACTGAGAAATGCCTAACATATCTGCCACTTCTTTCTGGGTTTTTTCATATCCATCTCTATTGTTTAACCCAAATCGCATTTCTATAATGCAGCGTTCTCTATCCGTTAATTTTTCCAATGCTTTTGTCAATAAACTCTTATCTACCTCATTTTCTAAGTTTTGAGAAATCACATTTTCATCTGTTCCCAAAATATCGGAAAGCAACAGTTCATTTCCATCCCAATCCACATTTAGCGGCTCATCTATAGATACTTCCAGCTTTGTTTTATTATTTCTTCTAAGATACATCAATATCTCGTTTTCTATACATCTGGACGCATAAGTAGCTAATTTAATATTCTTTTCTATATTAAACGTGTTAATCGCCTTTATAAGACCTATTGTTCCAATAGAAATCAAATCCTCCACATCTACTCCAGTATTGTCAAATTTCTTTGATATGTACACTACAAGGCGAAGATTATGCTCTACAAGAGTTGCCTTTGCCCTCTTGCTCTCTTCTGCATCCTCCGAAGACAATGCCAGCACACAGGCACGCTCTTCCTCTGCATTTAGCGGTGATGGAAGCACTTCGGCACCACCAATGTAATGGATATCCCCTTTCTGTGGAAACAGAATATTTTTAAAATCCGGGATCATTCGAAACTGAAACTTATTTTGCACTGAAACTCTTAATAGCATTTTTTCCTCCATATAAACAACTTATATTCATTTAAAATCCTAATCTACTATGGACTTTTTACGAATATGTCTTTACGAAATACAATTACTATGCAATAGCATATGATACTCTTCCTGCGCTGATATTTTTTCTTTGCAAAATGCCACTAGCATATGTGGACAATCTATCATCTGATCGCCGTTCTTTATTTTTAAATGGTCAAAATAAATTCCCGGAAGCAATCCACTGTCTTTCCCTATACTGTGATAAGGTATCCACACAATACTTTCCAAACTTTCCTCTATCCCCACTCCAAACTCCAGTAATGTTTCCTGCCGTTTGTATTCTTCTGGTTCAAAAAAGTCTTGTAAAAACGCATGTTGCGTTACTACTACTGGTTCTCTGGTTCTTGGATGACATAATCCATTTCCCGTGTCCAAGAAACCAATCCCTTCTTTTTGCTTACCATTTTTCTCAAGTATAAATGGATACCATTGCTTTCTTCTTAGCTGACGTTTTTCACAGAGCCAACGATATAAGGGAATGGTTCCTAAAAACAAGGCTGACTTTACAAGCAACTGCCAAAAAGAAAGCATAATTGGAAAACCATAGCCTGTAATTGCTTGTCTTTCTTCTTTTTGCCCTACAGACAACAAGCCTGCATACAAAATAACTGCTACCAAAAACTGCAAACATAAATGCCCTATTGCTTTTCCCTTTTCCAGCGGAAACAAAATTCGCAACATTCCTACTATTGTTACTGCATTTTCTACGAACAAAAGAAACATTTTCACCATTTGTCCCCATCTGCTATGTACACAATATTGTCCCGTCAGAAATGAAATAGTAGTTCCAACACCACCTAACGCACTAGCAAACAGCATTTGTTTTACACTCTTTTTCTTACTTAATGTCATTGCCATCCATACAGCCAGCGTTCCACTAACTACGCAATTTGCTGCAAAAATAATATCAACATATACTGTTACTTCCAAAGTCACCTCCATCCCTTTCACTGTATTTATTGTAAAGTTTGTTCTATAAGAAATTTGTCATATTATGGAGTGTTTTTGCCTAAACTTCTCGACAAAAACCTGCAAAATGTCGGATAGAAAGTCTTTCCTATAGAAAAAAAAGAACCCATTGCATCTACAATGGATTCTCTTTTTATATACATATTTACTTTTCTATCTCTGTATAATGATTATCTCTTATTCCCTTTTCTCTGTAAGAAATCCGGAATCTTAATACCACTCTCTGTACTGTTTCCAGAAGAAATCGGTGATGGCTCTACATTCAATCTCTGTGTTTCGTATGAGGAACGGGAAACGCTAGATTGAGGTCTGCTAAGTGCCTGTGGTCTGGATGCAGTCTGCACAGGCTTCACTGTGCTTACTGGCTTAGGTGTTGGCTGTGCAGGTCTTGATGTTGTATTGAAATTAGATTTCATTGCATTATTCATCAAGGTACTTGCAGAACGTCCCTGTGGTGCATCTGTCTCTTCCAATCCAGTTGCAATTACTGTAATCACAACAGAATCTGGAGCCGTATCATCATACATAGCACCAAAGATAATATTTGCTTCCTCTCCTGCAAGCTCTTCTACATATGTAGCTGCCTCATTGGCCTCAATCAAACTAATATCTCCAGAAATGTTGATAATAACATCCGTAGCACCTTCGATAGTAGTCTCAAGAAGTGGACTGGTAATCGCCTGCTTCACAGCATCTACACACTTCTCATCACCCTTACCGATACCAATACCAATATGTGCAATTCCTTTATCGGACATAACGGTACTAACATCAGCAAAATCCAAGTTAATCAATCCTGGAACATTAATCAAATCTGTAATTCCCTGTACACCTTGCTGTAATACTTCATCGGCTTTTCTTAACGCATCTGGCATAGTTGTTCTGCGATCTACAATCTCTAAAAGTTTATCATTTGGAATAACAATCAATGTATCTACACTAGCTTTTAACTTTTCAATTCCACCAATGGCATTGTTCATACGAGTCTTAGCTTCAAAACGGAAAGGTTTCGTTACAATACCAACAGTCAAAATTCCTAATTCTTTGGAAATCTGTGCTACTACAGGAGCAGCTCCTGTACCAGTTCCGCCACCCATTCCGCAAGTAACGAATACCATGTCTGCTCCGCGAATAATGTCAGTCAACTCTTCACGACTCTCCTCAGCCGCCTTCTCCCCTACTTCCGGCTGGGCACCTGCACCAAGTCCTTTTGTCAACTTCTCACCAATCTGGATGCAAGTAGGTGCTTTGCAGGTCTGTAAATGCTGTCTATCTGTATTCACGCAAACAAACTCTACACCGATAATATTCTCCTCAATCATTCGGTTCACCGCATTATTTCCAGCTCCACCAACACCAACAACAAGAATCTTTGCTGCAGCATCGGCTTCATTTGTTCTTATTTCAAGCAAGGTTGTCTCCTCCTTCATATCACTCATACTTCGACTTTCTTAGTCCTACTCTATATGATACTTTTTTTTCAGAAAATAATCAAGTTATTTTTACTTCTTTTATAAAATTTCTTCATTATTTTGTATGATTTTGGTAACATTTCACATTTTGCAAAATAGTGTGTGACATTTTTCATAAATGAAAATCTGCTTCTATTTATCCATCTTAAAAATACTCCGTTCCTGCCCTTCCTGAAAATTCTCCATATCCAGTTCACCCTTCAGCTTTTTCTTAATAGCTTTAGGCAACAGTTTTGACAGTTCAGCAATTTGTTCATCATACATATCTCTTTTTCCAAGGCTGACTCGAATATCTCCCACATGCAAAGTCACCCGTTTCTTTGCATCAAACACTACTTTGTCTGTGTCAATTTGATACTTGGATAATAATTGAGACACTCCCATAATTCTCTCAAAAATATCCTCATCTTCCTCTTTCACTTCTAACTTTTCATGAAGATTCATCTTGGTGAAATTCACACCTTCAATAACCGGAATTCCTTCCAGCCGTTGTGTATTGCTCTCCACTACTACACCATCTTTGTCAAAATATATATATTCGCTCATATAATGGATACAGCCAATCATGGCCTTCTCAGAAATAATGATATCCACAGAATTCATTCCAGTCACTTCTACAGAAATCTTCTCTACAAAAGGAATCTCTGCTCCACGATGAAACGCATACATAAAATATAATCCGAAGGTATTCTTTGTCAATCCCGAATGCACCACTTTGTTTTTAATCTGCTCTTCCGTATAATATTCACAGCCTACCACATGCACATTCTTAATTTTGGCACCAAAGAAAAGACCAAAGAAAACAAGGAAAAAGAGAACCAGAATAACCAATATCCATACTTTTTTCTTATTCTTCAAATGTTTCATGGCATCGCCTTTCTTCACTCCTCTAATCCGCTGTTACACGATTGGAAACACTTAATACCACACCAACTTCCATAAGTAACATAGCTACCGATGTACCTCCGTAACTAATAAATGGCAATGCCACACCTGTAGAAGGCACCGTATTTGTAACAACGGCTATATTAAGCAGTACCTGTGCTGCAATATGTATCAATACACCAACACAAATCATGCCTCCGAACAAATCTTTTGAGTTTACTGCAATCTGAAAGATTCTCCAAAGCATCATAATAAACAAAAAAACGATACAACATGCGCCAAACACACCAAGTTCCTCACAAATAATAGAGAAAATCATATCATTCTGTGCTTCTGGTACATAGCCTAATTTCTGTGTACTCTGTCCCAAACCTTTTCCAAAGATGCCACCAGATGCAATTGCATATAACCCTTGCAAAATCTGATAGGCATTTTTGTCAGTTTCCACATTTCGCCATGCTGCTACTCGCGCCATACGAAATCCTTCTCCAAAATTTAAAACAGCAACCAAAACTACTACTGCAACTATAATCAATACCCAAAAGTATTTTTTATTCTTACTGGCAATAAAACACATACCGCCAAGTATCAAAGTCATGATAATGGCTGTACTCATGTTTTCAATTCCAACTAATCCAATATCTACTACTACAAATAACGCAATTCGCATAAATCCCCTAAAATGATCCAACAACCGAGGATGTACATGTATCATATACGCCACATAGATAATAATGGAAAGTTTTGCAAAGTCCGATGGCTGAAAGGTACCAAGAGGTCCAAGACTAATCCATCGTTTTGCTCCATTGTACTCCACACCACCTACCAAAACAAATATCTGCAACAAAATAGATATTGTAAGCATAACGGATGGCCACCGTGCCTGCGTATTTCCTATTTTCTTTAGAAACACACGATAATCATATCGGGAAATAAAAAGCATTGCCACAATTCCAGCAATTACCATAATACCTTGTCGTTTTAAATAGTAGGCAGCATCACCCTTTTGTGTCACCGCAGAATAATAGCTGGTACTATATATCATAATCAAGCCAAAACACGCCAAAAGCAGCGTCAGAAAAAGAAGACTAAAATCATAAAAACCACCGCCCCCAAAAAAGGGACTTAACATTCTTGCAAATAGTCCCGTTTTTTTCTTTTTTCTTGTTCTACCAGCCATATTCTCCCCTCACTTTCTATAAGGATTTCAAACATTATAACCCACGAACTAACTCTTTAAACATATCGCCTCTCTGTTCGTAACTTTTGAACATTCCCCAACTTGCACAAGCTGGCGATAATAGTACCGCCTCTCCAGGCTGTGCATTCTCTGCACATACCTTTACTGCTTCCTCAAGTGAGGCTACTTTTACAATATTTTCAAAACCATGTTTTCTAGCACACGCTTCAATCTTATCACTTGTCTGTCCTAATAAAACAAGCATTTTTACTTTGCCATCAAAACTTTCTATCCATTCATCGTACTCAGAACCTTTGTCATATCCTCCACCAATGAGCAATGTCTTTGATACCATAGCACGAATTCCCTGAATGGCAGCATCTGGATTGGTTCCCTTTGAATCGTTGTAATATTTTACACCATTCTTCTCCGTCACATACTCTATTCTATGTTCCACCGCTGTAAATGCCTTAATTGCTTTTTTGATTGTCTCCATTGGCACTCCCATAAAATAGCTTATGGCCACACCTGCCATTACATTCTCATAATTATGCTTTCCAAGCAACTGCAATTCACTAATATGACAAACTTTCTCTTTCTCTCCATTATAAACAAACTGTATATTCTGTTCTTTATCCAGATAAATGCCTTCCTCTAATTCCTGCATACTGCTAAAATAGAACACTTTTGCCGAAACCTGTTTTGCTTTTTCTCGAAGAATGGAATCTTCATAGTTTAGTACACATACATCATCGGCTGTCTGATTGGCAGTAATCTGAAATTTGGTATCTGCATAGCATTCCATTGTATAATGTCTATCGAGATGATCTGGTGTAATATTTAAAATTGCGCTGACTGTAGGACGAAACGTATGTACCGTTTCTAATTGAAAACTACTGATTTCCGCAGCAACCACAGAATTTTTCTTAATCTGAGTCGCCATTCTTGTATAAGGAATCCCAATATTTCCTACTACAAAAGTGGATTCAAAATGTGCCTTTAAAATCTCTCCCACCAATGCAGTAGTGGTCGTCTTTCCGTTAGTTCCAGTAATTGCCGCAATTTTTCCTTCTGATAAAGTATATGCAAGCTCAATTTCTCCAAGAATTTGCTTTCCTTCCTGACGAAGTTCTTTTACTAAAGGATTGTCAATAGGAACTCCCGGACTAATTACTACATACTGAAGGGAAGTTCTTATTTGTTGACCCAATTCTCCTAAAACTACTGTCACATTCTCTGTAGATTTTAATTTTGCCTTAATCTCTTCTTCTTTTAACTCTTTATTTCCATCATATAAAATTACGTTTGCACCAACTTCCACTAATAAATCTGTTGCTGCAATTCCGCTAATTCCTGTACCAACTACTAATACGTTCTTTTCTTTCCACTCCATTGCTGTGTCCCAATTCCTTTCTCATATTCTCTGTATCCATCCCCAAAAACGATACATTTTTGCAAAGATTGGGGTTCCGTCTACATATTTTCACCATAAATTATACTATTCGCACTTATATAGCAGTCAAAGCAACCAAACAAAGTAATGCTGTTACGCAAGAAAAAACTGCTACTACTCGTGTCTCAGACCAACCACACAACTCAAAATGATGATGTACTGGTGCCATCTTAAAGATACGTTTTCCATGTGTCAATTTAAAATAAGTTACCTGTAGCATAACGGATACAATCTCAAACAGATAAATAAAGCCAATGATTGGTATAAATAATGGCATCTTTAACATATATGCAGCCGCTGCTACAAAACCACCCAATGCAAGCGAACCTGTGTCTCCCATAAATACCTTTGCAGGATGCACATTATACAATAAAAATCCAAGGAGACTTCCAATTACCGCACAGGTAATTGGTGCAATTCCGTTTGATGTTCCAACCGCTACAACTGTAAAAAATGTTGCCACAACAACTGTAACGCTGGATGCAAGACCATCCAATCCGTCAGTAAAGTTTACACCGTTTACGGTTCCCAAAAATACAAAGAACAACATAATAACAAATAATACTGGATTCATCTCCACTTCACCATAAAATGGTATAATGGTGTTTGTTCCAAGTTCTGTATAATTCATGACATAATAAGCAAAAACTGCAGTAATTACAAACTGTCCCAACATTTTCTGCCATGGACGCAAGCCCAAAGAACGTTTCATTACTACTTTAATATAGTCATCTAAAAATCCGATTAAGCCAAATCCAAGTGTAACAAACAATACTGGCAACAATTCCTTATTGTCTTTTAAAAAGCATACACAAGTAAGCACTACACTAAGCAGAAAAATCAAGCCACCCATGGTAGGCGTTCCTGCCTTTTTCAAATGGGACTGTGGGCCTTCTTCTCTTACAAACTGTCCAAATTTTAATTTGTGTAAAAACGGAATTACAATTGGACATAAAACTACACTGATTGCAAAGGAAAGCAATACTGGAAGAGTCAACTGGATCATTGTTTGGTTTATTAATAACATTTCTTTCACCTCATGCGTCTGTCTTTCTTTTTTTTCTAAAGTATGGCATAATTCTCCAATATAGGGAAACCATAACGAAATCATTATATTCCATTCATTCCTTGAATGCAAGTTCAATTCCCAAGTATGGCAGGATATTTTCAAATATAGAGCGTACAACAGGGGCTGCAATCGTTCCCCCATAATATGTTCCCTCTGGCTCATCAATCAGCAACAATGCCATAACTTTGGGATTGTCTACAGAAGCAAATCCAAGAAAAGATGCAATGTATTTATTACTGCTTCTTGGAAGTTTCTCGGAAGTTGCTGTTTTTCCTCCAATGCGATACCCCTCAATATACGCATTTTTCCCACCACCTTCGGCTACTACTGCCTCTAAAAGTTCTTTCATCGTTTCCTGTGTTTCTTTTGATACTACATTTTCTTCCACTGGATAACTTAATTTTGTAATTTCATTTCCATCTGCACTTACGATTTTCACTCCAAAATGCGGCGTAATTAATTTGCCACCATTTACCATAGCGCAAGCTGCACGAAGAAGCTGAAGCGGCGTAATCTGTATGGACTGACCAAATGCCATCGTTGCCAGTTCCACCTCTCCTACATCACTCTGTTTGTGAAAAATAGAATTTGCTTCTCCCGGCACATCAACTCCGGTAGTCTCCATAAGTCCCAGTTTTTTGTACCACCGATACATATTAGACACTCCAGTTCTTTCTGCAATCTCCATAAATACGGGATTACAAGAATTCATAATGCCTTCCCGAAAAGTTTCTGCACCATGCCCCACCGTTTTATGGCACCGAATATTTCTGTCTTCCACTTTTTTATAGCCGGGACAATAAAAAGTATCATCTACTTTCACTGTCCCTTCACTAAGTGCTGCTGTAGCCGTTACAATTTTAAAGGTCGAACCCGGTTCATACGTGTCACTAATGCAGGCATTTCTCCACATGGCATTTAATTGCTCATTTTTTTCTTTTTCCGAAAGCGTAGTTCCATCCTGCTCTACTAAAGTATAGGGTTCATTTAAATCAAATTCTGGTTCATTGACACAAGCATATATTTCCCCATTTTGCGGATTAATAATAATTACTTTTACACTTTTGGCATTTTTTTCTTCTCGCACTTTCTTTGCTGCCTGCTCCGCATATTTTTGAATATTTACGTCAAGACTGAGATACAGATCATCTCCAGCCACCGGCTCTTTCCTGCGCTCTGCCACATTGCTTATTTCCACACCATTTGCTGTGGTTAGCGTATAAATAACACCATCTTCCCCCTGCAATTGTTCATCGTACTCCACTTCTAATCCAATAATCCCCTGATTATCACTTCCTGTAAATCCAATGACCTTAGATGCCAGACTTCCATATGGATAAAATCGTTTGTAATCCTCGTCCACCATTACACCATCCAGCTCATAGGCACGAATCTTATCTGCAATTTCCTTATCCACATTTGTCTTTATTCTCTCTATGGAAGAGCGTTTTTCCACACGTTTGCGAACTACATCTTCTTCCATTCCTAATTCCTCTGACAAAATCTGTATCACTCGTTCTGGTTCTGTAATCTGACTATGAATAACTGAAATGGTAGATACCGGTTTATTAGATGCAAGTTCCACTCCATTGCAATCTAAAATTCTTCCCCGTTCTGCCTTAATACTTCGTTCTCTCTCCTGAATTTCTCTTGCAAGCACTCCAAAATGCTCTGCTTGAAAAATCATAAGATAAACCAATCTTCCCATCAAAAGAATAAGAATCAAAAGAATGGCTACAAATGCAAACAGCATGCTTCTTTTATGGTAGGTGCGCACCATGTGAGGCAAAATATCACCGGTGCGCTCATGAGATTTTTTTTTGTCTCTTCCCATGGCATTTCCTTATACTTACTCTTCTAATTGTATTACATTTTTGGATTGGTTATTCCATTTTTTCAGATTTCTTCTAATCCACTATTCTGCCACTTCACCCGTAGGTTCTGTAGTAACTTCCATAGTTGGTTGCACGGTTTCCGCCACAGGTTCATTGGTAACCTCTGCCGTACCAAAAGTCTCCTGTGGACTTTGTTCGGTTTCTTGTATATCTTCTTCCTCTTGCGTATCTTCCACATTAGAATTATTTACAGATACTCCTTCTAGTGAAACCGCTTCCTGTGCCTCATCTCCACTCTTCTGGTTCTTTCCTGCACTTTCATCTTTATATACACCAAGGAACGGTAAAATTTCTTTCATAATATTATGTACCACTTCCTGTGCATAGGTACTATGAGCCTGGTCTTCCACATCTGGCTCATCTACGATTACATACACAACCACCTCAGGATCATCCATAGGAGCTGCTCCAATAAAAGAAACTAAATAGTTTTTTAAATATCGAGGAAATTTTTCAGCAGTTCCAGTTTTTCCTCCGATGGAATATCCTGCTACTGCTGCAGTACCTCCGGTTCCCGCTTCTACTGTGTCTAACAAATACTGTCTTAATAATTCACTGGTATCTTCGGAAACTGTTTTTCGCACAAGTGTAGGCTCTATGTTCTCCACAAGATTTCCATTTTCGTCTAATATTTGCTTTACTAAATGTGGTTTATAATAATTTCCCCCATTGATAACAGAACAAAATGCACTAGCAATTTGCACCATATTTGTTGTGAGACCTTGTCCAAAACTTCCTGTTGCAAGTTCAGTTGGTCCTAAAGAATCCTCATCAAACACCATACCTGAGTTTTCGCCCGGCAAATCAATGCCAGTCTTATATCCCATATTAAATCGTTTTTGATACTCAAGAAATTTTGTTCCCTTCATTTTAGATGCGATTTGCATCATTACATCATTGCAGGATTCCATCAAAGACCCATCAAGAGTCAAATTTCCATGTCCAAATGTATTTACACAAGATATCCAAGTTCCAGAGATATCCTGTCCTCCATCACAATCAAACACCGTATTATTAGTTACAATCCCTTCCTCTAACGCAGCTGCCACTGTCAACGGTTTATAGGTAGAGCCTGGTTCAAAGCTATAACTAACACATAAATTACTCCACATATCATTTAATGCTTCATTTTTTTCCTCATCTGTCATAGCTTCTACTTGGCTCTTCGTATATATTTGCGTCAGATCAAAGGCATTATTCAAATCGTACCTTACATTGGATGACATTGCATATATTTCTCCATTTTTTGGATTCATAACAATACATCCTACCTTGTCTGCTCCCGTCTTTTTCATAAATTTATCAATCTTATTTTCCACAATAGACTGGATGTTTAGGTCGATTGTTGTCACAATCGTATTTCCATCTTGTGCATCCTTCACATTTTTCTCCAATGTAGAATCGGAACTATAATATCCATAGGAGCGACCAGTAACACCATTCAACTCATCATTATATTGATACTCCAACCCCCAAAGTCCATCATTATTTGCACTAGAAAAACCAATTACACTACATGCTGTATCATTTAACGGATACTTTCGTTTATATATTTTCTCAAAATACACCGCATTGGAATTGATTCGCATGTCATCTTTTTCCTCTTTGCTGCGTTTCTTTTCTTCCTCTAACATTTCATCATAGGCATCTTTGTCCGCCTTTGGAACATTTTTTGCAACTACGTAATATTGCGAATTGGAACGCTCAGAAATGTCTGAACGAAGCTGGCTTTCCTCCAAACTAAAATAAGAACAGACCGCTTTAATCGTAGCATCTCCACACTCCTTATCTTCAATTAATGCTTTTGGAGATACTACCACATTATATAAAAGCTGACTGGTAGCTAGCTTTGTATTGTTACGATCCAAAATATCTCCTCTTTTATATTCAATTACATTGCTCACATAAGTTTGCTGGCTAAGCACACGCTTTCCATAACGATCCCCGTTCTCTCTAGTTAAATTTCCAATGGTAATAAGCAATGCTAAAAACATAACAATAATAACAGCAAATACAGACAATAAAGTTCCTTGCATTCGCGGAGAAAATTTTCCATCATATTTACTTTTCCTGCGCCTTCTCTTTGGCACCTCTCTTCTTCCTCTTCTCTCATCTTTCATATTAATACCTGCTTTCCGTAAAATTAATACAACACAAACTACCTTCTCCCAAAGATAATCTGTGTTGTTCAGCTTTCTATTTCCCTAATACACGTTCTTTTAAACTTTCATTTGTTCCATTTGGAATATCTCCATATTGTTTTACCGAATCACTCTTGGTACTTTTATATGTAATCACCTGACTCTCACTTGGATGTACCATTCCCAACTTTTTTGTTGCCACTTTATAAATGTAATCTAAATCAATGGCTGAAGTAATCTCTTCTTCCGCAGTTCGATTCTCTTCCTGCATAGTTATGATTTCTGATTCCATTTTTGCAATCTTATCTGTCATATAAGTAATGTCCGCTTGCTCTCCTAAATACTTCACACAAACAAACAATGTGACAATAATAGCCGCTGTAAGGAACAACACCGAAAAAGAATCCATTCCTTTAATTCGCTGCAATTTTGCATTCTTACGTCGTCTCATTTCCTCTGTCTCAACTTTTTGTCTACGCTGACGAGGCAAACGTACTGGTTCTTCTTCTACAGCTATCTTTCTGACAGTATTGCCATCTATGTACGAATACTCACTCATGTAACGTCTTTCCTTTCTGTCTCTTCTCTCTTCCATAACCGCTCCCCCTAACTATGTTTTTCAAACACTCTCAATTTTGCACTTTTTGATCTTCTATTTTGTGCAATCTCCTCTTCTGAAGGCAATATAGGTTTTCTGGTAATTACCTTTCCCTTAGACTTTTGTCCACACATACACACTGGAAAATTCGGTGGACAAGTACAAGGATTCTCATTTTTCCGGAATATACTCTTTACAATTCGATCTTCCAAAGAATGAAAAGTAATGATACAAATTCTTCCTTCGTCCTCCAACAAATCAATCATATCCTGTAATGTATTATTCAATACTTCAAGTTCCTTATTTAATTCAATTCGGATAGCCTGAAATGTTTTTTTGGATGGATGACCTGTGTTCTTTCGTACTTTCATAGGAATCGCAGCTTTAATTGCCTCATTCAATTCGTATGTAGTCTCAATCGTTTTCTCCTGACGCATACGCACAATATGCTTTGCAATATTTTTTGCAAACTTGTCCTCTCCGTAATCTCGAATAATACGGAATAATTCCATCTCGCTGTAATCATTCACAATATCTTTGGCTGTCAATGTCTGACGCTTGTCCATCCTCATATCAAGAGGACCATCTTCTTTATACGAGAACCCTCTGTCTGCTGTGTCAAGCTGATAAGAAGATACTCCTAAGTCCAATACAATTCCATTCACTTTCTCAATACCAAGTTCTGTTACTACCTGCTTCATGTTGCAATAATTACTTCTTACAATGGTAACTTTATCCCCAAATTCCTTCAACCGTTCTGTTCCGGTCAAAATAGCCGCCTCATCCTGATCAATTCCAATTAAGCGACCTTTTTCTCCCAATCTTTTACAAACCTGATAAGAATGTCCGGCACCTCCCATAGTACCATCCACATAAATGCCATTCTCTTTTATCTGCAACTGAGAAATAGTCTCATCCAGTAACACAGATACATGATTAAATTCCATTTTTCTTCCTCCTACACCTGAATTACTTTCTAAAAACTGATTCCCAATTCTGACATGTTCTCTGCAATTGTCTCCATGTCACCATAATCATCATTGGCATCCCATAATTCTTTGCTCCAAATCTCTATCTTACCAAGTACCCCTACAAATACAACCTCTTTCTCTAATTTTGCATGTTCCCGAAGTTTTGCAGGAATCAAAATACGCCCCTGCTTGTCTATCTCACAGGTGGTTGCTCCTGCTAAAAAATAACGCTGTAACTGTCTTGCTTGGCGGTTTCCTGGCAGATGCTTTAGTTGTTCTACGAATTCTCTCCATTCTGAATCTGGGTACAAAAATAAACACCCATCTAAGCCCAGAGTTACGACAAATTCTTCTCCCAAATCTTCTCTAAACTTAGCAGGCACGATTATTCTTCCCTTTACATCTATGGAATGGTTGTATTCTCCCATAAACATCAGCCTGCACCTACCTATCTGTGTCTTATTGTAGTATCTTGTGTATCTCCCCTATCGTTTTGTCTTGTAACAAACACTACTTTATGTCACCACTTTCCACCACATATTCACCACTTCCCACCACTTTATTGTTATTTTATCCTATTTCATGGAAACTTTCAACCATTTTGCCAGATTTCCAAAAATTCTTATCTATTTTTTTCGTTTCTTTTTTCCAAATACAACATATAGTACCCTTTCATTTTTCTAGGCACAATTTCCCATAAAATTTTTGTGCAATTTTTTCCAAAAATTTTCAACCTCAATAAAGAATGGACCGGCACAATGTACCGATCCATTCTCGTTATGAAATCCTTATTTCTTTATTACTGTAATTGTCTTACTCTTTGTAGTTCCTGTAGAGTCTTTTACTGTAATTGTAACTTTATAAGTTCCCTTCTTAGTTGGTTTCCAAGTAAGTTTCTTCTTTGAAATATATCCAGTTTTCTTAATTACCTTACCCTTTGCATTTTTAATTACATATTTGTACTTATATGACTTTAATCCACCGCTTGCAGATGCTGTCAATGTCACTTTCTTCTTTGCTACTCTCTTTGAAATTTTTAGAGAAAGTGCTTTAGAAACAAAAGTAAATTTCTTTGTCTTTGACACTTCTACATTGTGTTCGTCCTTTACATAAACCTTAAATGTATAAGTTCCTGCCGAAGATGCTTTATAAGTAAATGTATTATTTGCTAGATATTCACTGGAACCTACTAATTTGCTTCCCTTATAAATTTCAAATTTATATTGTGTATTTCCTATTCCACCTTCTGCATTTACACTAATCTTCACATTTTTGTTTACAACCTGACAAAGAACCGGATTACAAGATACAGACTTAATCTTTAATTTAGACACTTCTGAATTCACACTTGACCCCGATGTGGTGTCCACATTAGAAGGTGCATTACTTGTAGGTGTCTGTGTATTAGTAATGTGTGGAGCTGTTGTTGCCACAGTTGATGTCTGACTTGGTGTAGAAGAATCACTTGGTGTTTGACTTGGTTGTACACTTGCCGACGCCCCTGGCTTTGCAGTAGCTTCCACTTTATCTGTTGTTTCCGGCTTTGCAGTAGCTTCTGGATCTAGTCCAGGAGTTTTCTCTGGTTCTGGAGATGTCTCTGGAAGTGTTGTCGCTGTCGGAGTAACTGTAGGATCAATTACTTCTTGTTTTACAGCTACCAAAGCTAAAATAGCTGCTCTAAGTTTTCTTGTCTGCTGATTAACACTAAGCTGTGTAGCATCTTCATTTTCTGCCACTTTCTCTGCTGCTGTAATCTCAGTCTGCAAATTCTCATAACTATCCTCTGTATAATCTGCACTGTCATAGTTTTTCGCAAGTTTAATCACAGCGTTCAAACTATCTTTTGTAATCTCTCCTGCATTTCCTCCATCAGAAACTTTCTCTACTTCTGCTGCGTAAATAGCATTACCATTATTATCTTTTGAAGAACTACTTCCTGCAACGGTGATTAATATACTTCCTGTACCTGCCAAATCTGAAGTCTGCATTTGACTGGTTTTTCCATTATTGATAATAACATTATAAGCTCCATCCGTTGGAAGTTCATAAAAATAATTTCCATCCGAATCTTTTTCTGTCAACGCTGTTCCTGGCCATGCTCCCGCTAAATCAACCGCACTTGTTCCAGACCCAGTCCAAATATAAATATATGGATTGGTAAAGCTAGTAGATACATGAATTCCTGCTTCACTCTCTACTGCAAGGGAGTTGACACTGTCTGTTAAGTCATCCTGTGCAAAAGAATATGCCATTGCAGTTGCTGTTCCCTTCAATAACTCTTCTGCGTCTTTTAATACCTGTTTTGCATCCGCTAATAATTCTGCATCTACAGAACTATCTGCATTTTCAATTTCTTTTGTAGCATTTGTCACATACTCTTCTAAATCTGCTCTTGCTGCCTTTTCTTCTTTTGCCTTATCATAAGCACTCTGCAATGCACTCTTAGCCTTGCTGCATTCCTCTTCTGATGGGTTACTCTTAGCAATTACTTCTTTTGCATTAGAAAGTGCTGTTTGTAAATTAGAAAATACCTGCTCTGTAAAATCATCCTCAGAAAGTTTAGCAGCTTCTATTTCTGCTACTAACTCCTCCAATGACGCACTCGCTGACGAAACTTTAATTGTAACTTCTTTTGAGGATTTTGCAGTTCCATCCGTTGCTGTAAATGTTACAGTATATGTTCCCTTTTGGGCGCTGTCCCATTTGAACACACCTGTTGCTGCATCAAATTCTGCTCCTTCCGGAAGATTAGATGCTGATAATGTAACCCCATCTCCATCTGCATCCTTTGCAGAAACATTAATTGTCACCTGACTCTCTGGACTCACTTCAAGAGTAGAGTCGGTATCAAGACTAATCGTAGGTGCATGGTTATTGTCCTGATTCTTTCTAAGAAGTTGTGCCACATCAGGATTTGCATCAAACGTATCTTTTGGTACAGCCACTACAACAGATTTTCCTGCTGCCTTTACTGCAGAACCATCATATTCTGCAATCTTTGTAAGTCCAGCTGTATTTCCATCTGCAATCACAACCCATTTTCCACTACCTAAATTGTATGTAGCATCCTGTGTGGTATTGTTAATGATAACACCAATCTTATTCCACTCACCAGATGTAGAATTTGTCATAGTAAAGGCAGTAATACCAGACTCCTCTTTACTTAGCCACTGCATATTAAGCCCTTTTGGGTTCCAGTTATCACTACTTCTTGTATATTCCTGCTCAAAACCAGAGAATACCTGACGAATTTCCAACATACCTTCGTAATATTCCTGAATATTACTATAAGTAGAAACTCTAGTCCAATCAATCTTGTTTACATAATCGGAAGAAGCATAACTATTATCATCTCCATTTTTGGTTCTGGCAAACTCTTCACCAGCCTGCATAAAATATCCACCATGACTAACTAAAGTAACAGCTCCTGCCATCTTATTCATGCGAAGCATCTTATCACTGGTAGAATTAAAATTCTTGCCTTCTACTGCTGCAAGTTTATCCCATAAAGTCAAGTTATCATGGGCAGAACAATAAGCAATAACCGAATTGGATGATTTTGACCAGAACGGTCTCCACATTCCCCATTGTCCACTGGTGTAACCAACAGAACCCATAATTCCACCAAAGACATTATTTGGCCATTTCTCGCCAGTTTCCAACGGCTTGGATGTAGTATAATTTTCCTGCACTAATCCAGTCGTACCATCATATTTATGCTCACCTTTAATCGCATCACGGATCTGATCGTTAAAATATCCAATATCCGCATCCAATTCGCTTTCGTTTGCTTTGTGTGCACTATAGTTTTCATAAGTACCATCACCAGTCCAACCTTCACCATACATAATAATGGTATCTTCACCAAAATACTTGTCCATATCCCTACGAATATCATTCATTGTATCTACGTCATGAATACCCATCAAATCAAAACGAAAACCATCAATATGATATTCCTCTGCCCAGTAAAGCACAGATTCTCTCATAAACTTATTATACATTGCAGCTGTACTTCTGGTAGCATTACCACAACCTGACTGATTATAATACACCCCATCATTTGGACTTGAAGATACTGTTCGATCGTTATTATGAACAGTACCATCATTGATCTTATAGTAATAATCCGGCATAATCTTATTAAAATTAGAATCTACTGTATCATAAGTATGATTATAAACCACATCCATGATTACCTTAATCCCTGCATCATGAAGTGCCTGTATCATCTCTTTCATCTCTTTGATACGAACATTACCATCGTATGGATTGCTGGAATAAGACCCTTCTGGTACATTAAAGTTTTCCGGATCATATCCCCAGTTATAGTTGCTACCTAAACTGTTTGTTACCTTTGTCTCATCTACAGACGCGTAGTCATACGTTGGCATCAACTGTACATGAGTAACCCCCAACTTTTTCAAATAATCTACACAAGTAGAAACTCTTCCTTCTCCGTTGATCGTAGTTCCTGTTTCTGTAAACGCCTTATATTTTCCACGATTCTCTTCCGACACACCAGAACTTACATCAATAGAAAAGTCACGAATATGTATTTCCCAAACAGAAATCTCGCTAATTTTCATAGCCTCACGCTTGCTATCATAATCTTCATCCCAGTTATCCGGATCTGTGCTGTCCAAATCCACAACCATAGCACGATCTCCATTTACACCCGTTGCTTTGGCATAAATATCTACCGCTTCATTTGTCTTTCCATTAGCTGTTACTTTGTAAGTGTAATATGTATTGACAATATCACCTTCTACCGTACAGGACCAAACACCTTTGTCTCCTTTTGTCATCTCTACCGTTCCAAGGCTCTTTGCTCCTGATTCTCCATCACTACCTGTTGCATATCTGCACAAGGTAACAGAAGTAGCTAATGGTGACCAAACTTTAAAGGTTGTCTTTTCCTTTGTGTAAGTACATCCTAAGTCATCACCAGAATATGCGTACTGTGAATCATAACTGCTATCAAAACGATTTACCGCAGTTGGAAGTGTTTCACCTTTCTCCGCAAACACAGTAATTCCCTGCATAGGAGTTACAATAAGACTTGAGATTAACGCTGCACTCAGTGCCTTATTTCTAAATGTTTTTTTTCTCATTTGATTCTTCCTTTCTCTTTTACTAAACCTATACCTGCTCCAAGTTCCTGTCCGGCCCTTTTCTTCTTCGTCCATACACAAGCACCAACATAGAAAAAAACACGTCCAATTGCCCAGAACAACTACCTTTGTCTGTTATTAATTGTACCTAATTATACAAAATTTGTAAAGCAACTTTGTAGTATTTTCGTAAAATTTTAGAAACATTTCCAGACAATTCTATCACATTTTCACAATCACGAGAAACACGCTTTGCGAATTTCTCAGATTATCGCGATGCTCGTCAAACCTTCATGCAAACACGCGCTTTTCCTCACTATTCGCATAAATAAGAAAAAAGTTACAGTTTCACTCTGTAAACTGTAACTTTTTTTCTTTTTACTATTTTACTTTAATAGTTTTTACGGTCTTTGTTGCTTTCATTCCAAGCTGATCTTTTACCGTAACACTTACTTTATAAGTACCTTTCTTAGTTGCTTTCCACTTCCAAGTACCTTTCTTAATATTGCCAGATTTCTTTACTGTCTTTCCTTTTAGTGTACTCACTTTGAAGTTATAAGTATAGGCTTTCTTTCCTCCAGAAACGTTTACCTTGAAAGTAATGGTCTTACCTTTCTTTACCTTCATCTTAGAGGCTTTCAAACTGCTTACTGATACTTTCTTTGCAATTACTGACAAAGATTTCTGAGAAGTAGCTTCCTGTCCCAATTTGTCACGTACTTTTACTACCATTTTATAAGTACCTGCTGTAACCGGAGTCCACTTCAAAGATGTACTACTATTCCAATCTGTAGATTTTACAATCTTATCACCACTATATACATAGAAACGATACTCATATCCTCCTATTCCACCGATTGCAGTAGCCGATACTGTTACTGGCTTATTTACATACTGATATTTTGACGGAGAAACTGTAAATTTGGAAACAGCCACAGCTGTCAAAGCCGATCCTGTAGTTACCATAGAACCACCTGAAACTGCACCACCAGACGTTACGTTACCATCAGAAGTTGGCACAGGACTTGTTGCTGGTTTCTCTGTAGCAACTGGAACAGGAGCAATAGCCTCTTCTGTAGTTTCCACTAATTTTTCTACAGAACTTTTAATATTTGCCTGATCAAATGTGTCCTTTGGAACTGCTACTACTACTGATTTACCTGGAACCAAAATCGTCTGTCCTTCTGTAGTAGATACACCCTCAACAGATGCTTTCTTACCATTAGAAACTAATACCCACTGGCTTGCATCCTCAAGTGTAACCTCTCTGGAAGATGTAGTATTATTCATAAGAACTGCTACCTTGTTCCACTCACCTTCTACATTGTTTGTTAAATAGTATCCAATTGCATTTACTGTGTAATCACTTACATCTGTAAAGTTTTTAATCTCTGTTAAATTGTTACCATTTACATCATTAAAGAATCCAGTTGCTGTATTCTCTTGAACAGTAACACCCTCTTTTTCTGTGTAGATATTTCTAAATCCACTAAATGCCTTTCGAATTTCTACCATTCCTTGATAATAAGACGTCAAATTTGCATAAGTAGAAATACGTGACCAATCAAGTGCATTAATCATATCTCCAGACTTATAACTATTCTCGTCTCCCTGCTTTGTTCTGGCAAATTCCTCTCCGCTATTTAAAAACACACCACCATGAGAAGTCAACAAATATCCTGCTGACATACGACTAATATCAATCATAGTCTGATTGGTTGTGTCATAACTTTCCCCTAAACTGTCTGCAAATTTATCCCAGATTGTCTGGTTATCATGACAAGAATCATAAGAAAGCACTCTCTCAGAAGTATCCGACCAATACGCTCTCCACATCCACCACTGACTGGTGTTCTTACCAACAGACCCCATAATACCACCAAATACGCTAGTTGGGAATTTTTCACCATCTGTTGTCTTATTTTCCAAGCCTAAATTCTGCTGCGCAAAACCAATCTGATCAAACTTTTCTTTGCTTGTCTCACCTTTAATAGCATCACGAATCTGATCATTAAAATACCCAATGCTACTATCTAAGTTACGGCAATAAGTTTTATAAGAACTGGTGTCTTCATCATATCCACCACCAGTCCAACCTTCTCCATACATAAGAATGGTATCTTCACCAAACTGATCATCCAGCGACTTGCGAATGTTATTCATTGTTTTCCAATCATGGATACCCATTAAGTCAAAACGGAAACCATCTATATGATACTCTTCTGCCCAATAGGATAAAGATTCTGTCATATATTTTTCAAACATAGCTGCGTTACATCTTGTTGCATTTCCACAACCTGACTGATCATCATAAGAAACTGAGCCATTGCTTTCTGTTAATTTGTAATAGTAGTCTGGCATAAGTTTATTGAAATTTGAGTCTTCTGTAGCATAGGTATGATTATAAACTACATCCATAACTACTTGAATTCCTGCATCGTGTAATGCCTGTATCATCTCTTTCATCTCTTTGATACGGACATTTCCATCATATGGGTTGGTGGAATAAGAACCTTCTGGTGCATTAAAATTCTTTGGATTATATCCCCAGTTATAATTTTCTGCACTCATATCAGAATTATCCGCTGTTTCATCTACTTCATCAAAATCAAACATAGGTAACATCTGCACATGAGTAACACCCATCTTCTTTAAATAATCCACACAACTTGAAATCTTACCTTCTCCATTTACAGTTGTACTCTCTGTAAATGCCTTGTAAGTTCCTCTATTTTCTTCTGAAACACCAGAACTTGGGCTAATAGAAAAATCCCTAATATCAATTTCCCAAATAACTGCATCTGACAAACTTGTCTTTGTTCGCTGATATGTGTCATTCCAATTATCTGGATCTGTACTGTCGAGGTCTACAACCATTCCACGTTCTCCATTGACACCTACTGCCTTTGCATATGGGTCTACAGCCTCTGGATACATTTCTCCACCAATTACTGCACGGTAAGTATAATATTGGTCCTTACAATCTCCTTCCAAAGTATATTCCCATACACCCTTCCAAGTATTATCAGAATCGTAGGATTTCTCCATAGCATATGTACCAATCTTAGTGCTTTCTGCTTTTCCATCCTTTGCCTTTTCCTCATCACTACCTGCTGAATACATGTTTAGTGAAACAGAATCCGCTTCCGGAGACCATACCTTAAAAGTTGTCTTTGTTGCAGTGTAGGTACACCCCAAATCATTGCCGTCATACGCATATCTGTTATCATATGCACGGTTGTAATAATCTGCACTGCTCACATAAATCGCCTTGTTTCCTGCTGCCTGAACGGTTATTACATTTCTTTCAGGAATTGTTCCCACTGTAGAAACCACCATTGCAGAAGCCAATGCCACTCCCAATGCACGTTTTGCTACTCCACGTTTCATTTTGCCACATTCTCCTTTCCTTTTTGTGAATACTTGTATATAATCACACATTTTCCATTTTATCGCATTTGACTTGCTTTTTCAACGAATTTGTACTGTCCACTTCCACAAATCTTTTGCTCTATTTTTATGCACATTGTGTAGAAATCCAACCTGGCTAACCTTTTGCTTTATGGGACACACTTTTCTATAAAGCAAAAAAGACTGACGCAATAATGCGTCAGTCTCACAACCGAAAACTATAACTTATTTAATTTTAAATGTTTTCTTCTTTACAACTGTAGTGTTCGAATCTTTTGCATAAATATAAATAGTATACGTTCCTTTTTTGGTTGGCTTCCATGTATAAGTCTTGCTCTTCTTATAAGATGTAGACTTTACAGTTTTTCCATTTAGTTTAATTACAAATTTATATTTTACACTACCACTAGCATAACTACTCTTTGCAGTAATTTTAATCTTTGTCTTTTTCTTTTGAGGTGACTTTTTGCTTGTACTTGCTGATACAGTCAAAGCCTTTACTTTATAGTTTGTAATAGTCTTTGTCACAGCAGTAGAACCAGATGAATCTTTTACATCTACATATAATGTGTAGGTTCCCTTTGCACCTGGTGTCCAAATGCAAGTCGCACTCTCACTGTAATCACGAACAGTCTGAGCCTGTGACTCAGTTGATTTCTTTACACGGAAACGATATGTATATGTTCCTGTACCATTAGATGCAATTGCTGTCAACTCAACACTGTTTCCAAGTGTTAATGGAGATGTTTTACTTACAGAAAACTTCACATCAATATTTGACACAGTATCCAAAGGAATCGCTGTAGTTCCTGGTGTTAAAGTTCCAGTTGGAGCCTGTGTTGCTGTTCCAGCAGACCCACCAGCAGTTGGACTTGTTGTTGGTGCTGGTGTTCCAGCAGTTGCTGTCGCTGTTGCTTTAGGTGTTGCTGTTACTTTAGGTGTTGCTGTTACTTTAGGTGTTGCTGTTGCTGTTCCTGCATTTGGTGTTTCAATTGGGCTTGGTGTCGAATCGTTGTTACTGTTACCAGTTACTGTATATGTATATTGTTCCTTCTTAAATGTATTATCTTCATCATGTGCCTGCACATAAATAATTGCTGTATACGTCTTTCCAGCTTCCGGAACAAATTTATACTCTGCATTCTTACTATAATAGTGATCTCCTACAAATTCTCCGTCACAAGACACTTCAAATTTATAGTATAATACACCGTCACCAATGGTACTCTCTGCAGCCACTTTAATTGTCTGTTCTACACCAGCTTCTAACACACTGCCGTTTGCAGGTGTAATAGCACTAATGGTAATATCTCCAGTCTGCTCTGGTTTTTTAGTTGGTTCAGCAGTTGGCTCTGCAGTTGGTTTTGTATCACTGCTTGGAGTTGGTGTCGCTGTAGAACCACCATTTGGATCTGTCTGGGACCAAGTACCATTATCATACCACCACTCACCAGAAGTCTTATCTGTTACATCATCTGGTGTTAATTTATTTCCACTTCCATCACAAATCAAGAAACCTTTAATTTCCTGATCAAAAGAAATAGAACACCATCCATTTCCCTCATCGGTCATGGAATCTCCTGGCCATGCACCAGTAACACCGCCCTTTGCATCCCAAGCATACACTTTTAATCCGCTTCCTTTTGCATGAATCGTCAATGTAGCTGCATTGTTCTGAGTGGCATCTGATACAATTTCAATAGTCTCAGCCTTTGTCATTGGACTTGTAGAAAACACAGTAGTTGCTGCCATAACACATACTAAGGCTCCACACAATATTTTTTTTCTGTTTTTTCTCAACGTTCTTCCTCCTTATTCTGTTCTAAGTTAATAGTAAAATGACTGAAGCACTTATTTTACCTTAATGCTCTTTGTCTTACTTACGCTTGTTTTATTATCCTTTACCGTTACTGTAAATTTATAAGTACCTTTTTTCTTTACTTTGTAACTTGCAGTCATCTTTGTAGAATACCCTTTGACAGTTGTCTTTTTACCTGCCGGAGTCTTCACAACGACTTTAGATTTTACCGTTCCCTCTGCTGGAGTAGCGCCAATTGTAATCTTCACTTTATCATTCTTAGCGTAACTGCTCTTATCAAACTTGAAACGATCCAACGACACTTTGGATGGAGTAGATACATATTCCACCTGATCATAACAATAACTCTTTCCATCTGATACTTCTACAATAAAATTATAGATGCCAACCTCACTTAATGTATAGTTGACATATTCATTACTGCTCTCTTTTGCAATTGTCTCATAATTACCATTTGGAAGAAGCACTCGGTATGTATAAGACAACTCACCAATTGCCCCTGTACACTGTGCTGATATAGTAATGCTAGTACCTTGAACCTGTGGAGATGCTTGATCAAACTCTATCTTTGCAAGTTGTAACCCCTCCTGTTCTGCTGCCTTTACGTTTCCAGTTACTCCCACTGGCAACACGGCTGTAGCCATAGCAACTGCCGCCATGCTACCTGCCAACGCTTTTTGAAACTTTTTATTAAACACGCTACTACCTCCTTTATTACTAATACATATTCTATAATAATTTTGTAATAAAATCAACATTCTTTTAATAAGCAATAGGCAATTTTGACAATTTCACCAAGTCTTTCTTATCCTTTTTAGTTGTATTGTATATATAAAAGAGAAGCAGACATGATTCTATGGAACATTTCTACTTCTCTTCTAAATGTACTTTTCCTTATATATCCCTATTACAACTTACTAGCTTTCTTTGCCATAGCAATTGCCATAGCCCCAGGTCCGATATGACAGGACACACTAAGAGACAATGGATTAATTCTCACTTCCTGATTTGGATATCTCTTTTGAATTTCTTGTCTTAGTGCCTCTGCTCCTTGAGCATTTTCTGTATGGGCTATATCAATATATAACTGTTCTAAATTGCTGCCAAATCTTTGCTCTACATCTTTTTCCATAGCATCCAACATAATGGAAATTCCCTGTTTTGCTGTACGTGCTTTTGCAAATGTATCTAACTTTTCCCCCTGTATCTGTAAGACTGGCTTAATTCTCAAAATAGTTCCCAATGCCGCAACCGCAGGTGTCAAACGTCCACCTTTTCGCAAATATTTCAAAGTATCTACCATAATATAAATACTGGCTTCTAACTTAGTCTCCATAAGTGCTTTGTAGATTTCCTCACTGCTCTTTCCAGCTTGTACCATGGCATAAGCATCTTCCGCCGCTCTTCTCTGAGTTACTGAAATTCTCTGATTATCTACAACAATCACTTTTCCATCATAATCCTCTGCTAACATAGTTGCAGTTTGACAACTGCCACTCAAACCACTGGACATAGGAATATAGATCAATTCCTCATAATCTTCTAACACCTTGTCCCACATTTTCGTAAGGCTTTCAATAGATGGCTGGGACGTAGACACACTTCCATTTCCTGCCAACTTCTCATAAAACTGCTGTTGCCTTAAGGTAATATCCTCATAGTATTCTTGTCCATCAATCAAAAAGGGCATAGGAACCACAAAAATCCCCTGCACTTTTGCCTCTTCCTGTGTAATACCACTATTACTATCTGTGACAATCGCGATTTTCCCCATAACGCTCTCCTATTCTTTTTCATACTATCTAATCTGGTTTTTAAAACTATTATCTCTATAACCACAAAAGAAGTTTACCCACTTAGAGCAAACTTCTTTCGTCATTATAAAAGATTCTATATTGTCTGTCAATGAAAACTATCTTCCATTTGGCATCTGTTGCTGGTTATTTTCTTTTTGACTGTTTTCCACAGAGGAAGAAGCTTCTTCATTTTCCGATTTACTTCCCAACGTAACTTCTACTGTTTTTTCCTCATATGCGCCATCTTTCAATTCCTGTACGGTAATAGAAATCGTGGTTCCTGCCTTTGTATAAGCCAACACATCCTGTAAAGTTTCCAAAGTAGTAACTTCTCTTCCGTCAATGGCTGTAATAATATTTCCAGCAACTAAACCGCCTTTTTCCGCTGGCGATCCTTCTACCACCTCTCCTACATAAATTCCTTCTGGCATATTATAAAAGGAAGATTTCTCCTCTGTAATATCATCGCCGCGGATGCCAAGATATCCTTGTTCCGAAATATCCAATTGCTCTCGATTCATCAACTCATTGATAATTGGCACTGCATCTGAAATAGGAATTGCATACCCCATTCCTTCTACTTCTTCAGAAGCATATTTCGCAGAGTTAATTCCAATGACTTCTCCTGCTGTATTTATCAATGCTCCACCACTGTTACCAGGGTTAATCGCAGCATCTGTCTGAAGAAGTGTCATAGAACCATCATCAAATGCCACCTCACGCTCTTTTGCACTGATATATCCAACGGTTACAGATTGTCCATATCCTAACGCATTTCCTATGGCAATTGCCATATCGCCAACTTTTAAAGCATCGGAATCTCCAAGAGTAGCAATTCGAATACTATCTTTGGTTTCACTGGTCAACTCACTTTTATTAATGGCTAATACCGCTAAATCAGATCCACTATCTGCTCCTTTTACAGTGGCAGTAGCTGTTGTGTCGTTTGAAAAAGTAACGGTAACTTCCGCCTCTTCCCCTTCAATTACATGGTTATTGGTTGCTACTAAAAGTTCGTCGTCATTTTCTCCAATGATAATTCCTGAACCACTTCCGGTAGACTCCTCTTCATAAGTCTGTCCCCAAAATTGAACCGCTTCTGTTACAGTGGTGTTTACTGCAACAATGGAAGGCATTACATTTTCTACTACCTGTGATACATCAGAACTAGAGGTTGCTGATGTGCTGGTTGCAGTGATTGCTGTATCTTCTTCCTCTATGGTTGCTTCTTTCGCATCCTTTGCCATAAACTGGGTAACTGCATACTGTCCGCCCTCGAAAGCAGCACCTGCCAACAATCCAGCTATCAATGCCCCTGTAAGCAATTTGGCAGTTTTCCATTTTCCCTTTTTCTCTGGCTCTGGATGTAAAGATCCATTTTCATTCTGTCCCATATTACTTGTCCCATAATTATTCATTTCATTATTATTCATTCCATTATTATTCATCCCTTGATCCATAACAATTACCTCGCTTTTCCTTTGTATTGGTAAACATCTGTTTTTCATGGTTCAAGTTTACAAAAAAAGTATGTGCATTTTGTGAAAAACTTTTGATGCCTTTGTGTACATTAGAAACAACCAAACAAACGGAATACGGTCGCCTCTTGTTTTACTCCACGCAACGCATTCTGAACCCCAGCATCCTCCAAATTTCCTTCAAACTCCACAAAAAATCGGTATTCCCACTTTTTATTTTCAATAGGACGGGATTCTATCTGGGTTAAATTCAATTTATTAAACATAAAATTAGCCAACATATTATACAGCGTACCACTCTCATGCTTTACTTCAAAACATACGCTTACTTTCTTTCCGTTTTTACAGTATACCTTTTGATTTGTAATTATAATAAAACGGGTACTATTATTACTTTCTTCATTAATATTAGACTGCAACACTTCCAGTCCATACAGCGCAGCAGCTCTTCCACTTCCAATTGCCGCTTGAGAAGGTATCTGATCCTCTGCAATCTTTTTCACACTGGCAGATGTACTCTCAAACTCTTCTGCCTGTATATTAGGATACTGGGAAAGAAAGGATCTACACTGCAAAATTCCCTGCTGGTGCGAATACACTTTTTGAATATCCTCAATTTTTGTTCCCGGCATACCAATTAATGCCTGCTCCACCTTAACTTCCTGTTCTCCTATAATATATGCCTGACTCTTTACAAGTAAATCATAAATATCGTTAATGCCGCCAGTAGATGAATTTTCAATAGGAAGCACACCATACTCTACTTCTCCCTTATGTAAGGCATCCATCACATCTTTAAAGGAACGTTTATATACTCCCTCTGTATCTTCGCCAAAAAAGGAAAACATAGCCTGTTCTGTATAACTGCCCTTTTCTCCAAAACAGGCAACTTTTTTTCTTCCTTCTGGAAGTGCCTCTATAGGAGTAAGCCCTTCACATTGGTTTTCATCCTGTTTTACTAATGTATACTGTTTTCTTCTACTAATAGACATAATCTGGGAGAACAATTCCCGAATCGCCTGCTTGTTAAAAGTGTCCTCTGTAAGTCCAGATAAGGTTTCTAACTTAGAATCTTCTCTTTCTTTATCATATACTTTCTTTCCAGTTTCAATTTTGTAAGCAGCAACCTGATAAGTCAGTTTCATGCGCTCCTCAAACAAGTGGGTCAATTCTCCATCTATTTTGTCAATGTCTTTTCTAATCTCATTTAAATCCAATTCCATAAATTTCTTCAAATCCGTTAAGGATTTTTCTCCTTTCCAGTAGGGTATTTTGCCAATTCTATCAATCGTAACATCTTTTCCATTATAACATACTTTACTTCTTTTTTTAAATACTCGTTGCTAAAAATCCTACTGCACAGAATTTTTTATGTTACAGTTTGCAGATGGTGTCCGTGCCAGACAAGCACAAACACCATCTGCAAATCCCAATTTCAAATTGTGCAACTTGATGAGTACCCGAAAAATTATAGGCTTTTGACACTCTAACCAGTTATCCATATTCTATCAATCCCATGACTGGCAGGTAAGCAAACGAATATAATGATTTGCCTCCCTTAATACATGGTCAGCAAGCAAAGGTAACATAATAGATGCAATGTCACAGTTTAATATTCCTTTGGTTCCTGCCATTTTAAACTGTCTATAGTCCAAAGTCTCAGCAAGGGATTCCTCTGTCAATTCACCCATAGATATTACATTCCCTCGCTCTGCCATCTCTAACAAACTCCTGTATTCATTGCCAAACTCATCCGCAGTATCAATCAGTTGCTCCTCCGATGGGTCCAGTAATCCACGAATAAACCAAGCATGTTCCATCATAATCTGATTCCAAAAATTTTCTGTTTCATACAAAGTATCTGGGCAAGAACAAGTTTGATTTACCAAACTTTCAATGGTAGCACGATACCATTTTGCTTCTCGAAGAATATGCTCAATTAACAATGGATAATTACTAGTAAAAAGAGTTCCATTTCTAACCTGGCATAATATATGTTCTTTAAACCCAATCAACTTATTTAAAAGAAAAAGAGAACGTTCATTAATCTGTCTTACCCTTCCATACAACGCTCTTATATTTCTATTGTTGCATCCACATCCCCCACTAAGATTTTGCTCTAATACAGAAAGTTTTGTATTAATAGAAATTCCGCTTAATTTTCTTGTTTTTTGTTCCGCCTCCAATGTGAATTCCGTTACCAGTTCCCCTGATGCTAACACACAGTCATGAACTCTTCCATTTCCAATTTTAATAACTTCATATAACAGATTTTCAAATTGTACCCGCAACCAATCTGCCTGTCGAATCCAAACCCTTTCTTTGCATGGAAAACCTGCCTGTAAAAAAAGTGCATGCTCCTTCATAATTCTTGAAAAAAACAAATGGGTTTCTATAGATGCTGCAATATAATTTTCCATTTCTTTTCCTTCCTCGTTGTTCCTTACAATTCTCCATAATATATGCCATCTTTTGTCTTTCTATAACTAAAAAACAGTTTCAGACTTTGCATCTGAAACTGTTTTTTATACCATCTTATTCTGCTATCAATTCTCTTACTTCAACCTTTTTAATTTTTCCCGAAACCATATATGCAAATAGAAAAAAGCACACACAAATCATACAAACCGGAAGAACAATCACATCCAGAGTATAATCTGTAACAAAATTTGTAACACCCATTCCCCGCAAAAGTGCTTCCATCATAGTAGGACATAAAAATATACAAAAAACAATGCCAACTGCCGCTCCAATCATAGAAACAATAAGAAAACGGAACGAAAATTGCAGACGCAATTGTCTCACAGTAAAACCAAGTGCTTTATAAATCCCGATATCTGTTCGTTCCCTTACAAAGCTCCTTGTGCAGACCATTCTAACTATAACTAGCGTAAATATAATAGAAATCACATAAATAAACGCTGCAATACCTTTTAGGGCAACCTCAATCATATCCCTTGCATAAAAATCATCCTCTGGCAGATACGACTCAAGTTTACCTGCATAACGGTTATTTAAAGTATCACTTATTTCTTGTGCTAAACTACTATCTACCAATTTTATCTCCAAATAATTGGGTGTCATAGTTCCAATTTTTTTATAAGCATCATACCCCATGCTAATGCACATTCCCACATCATTTGTAGCTTGATACAATCCAGAAACAATATATGTACTTTCTGCCTCCTTCGTAGAAAGAGTCACTTTATCTCCAATAGCTAAACCATACTCTTCTGCTACAATTTCTGTAATTACAAACTCATTGTCATAAATTGGCGCTCGACCTTTTAAAATACGTTTTTCAATTCCAGTAAGATTCTGATAAAATCCACACCAGATGCTTCCCCCGTTCAATGTAACATATTCCGAATTCATTGCACTATATTCCTTAATTTCGCCAATTTCCTCAATGTCCTCCAAAACATTTGAAAACTCTGTCACCGCATAATCGTCAATGAAACAAATTTCTACATCCGCTGCAAATTCACCCAAACTTTCCATAAAACGTTCTGAACTCATACAATTGGTAAGCAAATTCATACTCATCATAAAAAACACCAAAGCTGCTGAAATAACTAATGTTCCAAAATAGTGCTTTTTATCTGATGTAAATTGCCGAAATGCTAATGTTAGAGACAATGCTTTTTTATGAATTTGTGTTTTCATACGGCTATCAAAATAAATCTGTTCTACTCCTCTTGAAATTGCCCGAACTGGCGAAATTTTTCCTACTTTTGTAGTAAGCACTGTAACAAAAACACTGACAATTCCAATCATCCCAAACAGTAATATTGCTGTTTTTAAAACGGAAATCCCACCACTTATAAGTATTCCTGTAATTGGCAAATAAATTTTCCCAAGCATTACAATAATAGGATAGGATGCTACAATTCCCAATATAATTCCCAAAAACTGTGCTATCATATATTGCAAAATATAAATCATCTGAATTTTTCTATTGGTAAAGCCATTCGCTTTTAATATTCCAAGATTAGTATAATCCATTTCAATTCCACTTGATATGCTATGACAGATAATAACAATCACAATCACAAACAAAATAATAATAAAAGCATATAAAATCCCAGAACCAACTTCACTAAAAATGGTAGTATAACCTGCCAAAGTATCTCTTGCTTCAGCAAAACTTGCATTATCTATTATTCCCGTTGTTTCATTTAATGACTTCTTAAACTCTAGCATAGAAAGCACACTGCTTTTGGCTTGATTAATGTGAAGTACCTTGTAAGACCAAACCAATTTCAAATCGCTATCTTTGGTATCCAGTTTTTCCTCTTTTATTCGATTAAAATCTTCATCTGAGACAAAAAAGTGTTTTATTCCTATAAAATACGCTCCAAGCAAAGGTTCCTGCACAAATCCTTTAATCACAAACTCTTCATCTCCAAAATTTGTCTTAATCTTTATTTTACTTCCAATTTCGCAGTCATAAAGATTTCGAAAGGTAACAGGAACATAAACTTCTCCTTTCTTCAAAGTTTCTGCATTTTCAACCCAACCATTCAAATCCTCATGAAACACTTTATAACAAGAGTTCCATTTTAGCATACTATAGAAATTTCCATTCTTAACTTCATTTCCATTAATAATATAATGACTGGTAGCCAAACTATCCTCTACACCAAAAGATCGTACATTTTCATTGTTTTTTAACCCATTACATACCTTTTCTTCCAAATCACTGTCAATCCACGCAATCAAATCTCCTGTTCCAACCTCATGAAGCGCATGGTCAAGACTGCTGTATATAAGATCGTTGCTGCTAATAATTGCAGTCAGTGCCGCAGTAATAATAAACATTAAAATAATTACACTTTTAAATGCACCTTTTTTATGTCTGATATTCGCTTTCAAAATTGTCAAAATTTCCACACTCTCTCACCTACCATTCCATCGACCCAAGCCATGCGTTTATCTGCGTTTCGCGACTTTTCTCTTCATCCGGATTGTACGGTGGCAGCAAAAGCTCTCCAATAATTTTTCCATCCTCAAGATAGAGAATTCTTGTAGCTCGAAGAGCAGCTTTCATATCATGAGTAACCATCAAAATACTCTGACCACTATTATTTAATTCCGTTAAAAGATTAAGCACTTCCGTAGTATTTTTGCGGTTCAATGCACCTGTAGGTTCATCGGCAAATAATAACTTTGGTTGATTGATTACTGCCCGGGCAATCGCACAACGCTGCTGCTGACCACCTGAAACTTGTGACGGAAGATGGGATACAATATGAGAAATCCCCATTTTTTCAATTAACACATTTCCATAACGTTTTATATCGGAAGTAGATTTCTGTTTATTCAAATAGCCTGGCACCACTATATTTTCATATAATGACAAATTACTAACTAAGTGCATTTGTTGAAAAATAAAGCCAAAATCTGTATGTCTTAACACCGCCAGCTTTTTTTCACTCATTGTTACAATATCTGTTCCATCATACATAACCTGTCCTACTGTGGCTCTATCCATTCCGCTTAATGCGTATAGCAAAGTAGACTTTCCAGAACCAGATGCCCCCATAATAACGGTAAAATCCCCCTCAAAAAATTCTAAATCCACATGAGAAAGAATATGTACTTGTCCTCCATTATGGGCAAAACTTTTACATAACCCATTTGCCTTAAGAATTGTTTTTTTCATAATGTCTGTCCTTTCTTCTAAAAATCACTACCTTATCATAGTAAAAAAATTATTAAGAAATCCTTAAGGATATGAAACATACCAGTGTAAAAAAGAGGATATTTTTCGTGCGTACATAAACTTTTACTTCTAACATCCTTTAACGGGCAAACTTACTACTGCTTCCAATCCGTCCGAATGGTTATGTAATAAAATTTTTCCACCCATTTGTTCCATAATGTACTTTACAATATATAGCCCCAGTCCAGAGCCTTGTTCATTCCCACAATTTTTTCCTCGATAAAATTTATGAAAAATAAACGGCATATCCTCATCAGGAATTCCAGAACCATAGTCCCGCAAACAGATTGTGACATAACCATTTGAACTAGAAAGCCTTATTTCAATATTGGTCTTTGCATATTTTCTTGCATTATTAATTAAATTTTCCATAATCTGTACGAATCTATTTTTATCCGCAAAAACAATCACTTCCATATTACGCGGAATACTCAAATGAATATCTTTTTGTTCTATTGCAATTTCAGTTATTACTGTTTTCAAAAACCCACAAAGTTCAAATTCTTCGGGACTGATTTTCAATTTATCTAAATCCGAAAGAGAATGCAAAAACAAATCATTTGTCAGTTTTGAAACCTCATCACATTTTCGCATAAGGGTACAAAGATATTTTTCTCTTCTTTCCGGGGTACTACAAAGATTTGCCTCAAGTCCCTCCGCATAAGCACGAATAGAGGAAATAGGAGTTTTTATATCATGTGAAAGAGTGGCAATTACTGTCTTATTATTCTCGATTGCTTCACGCTCACAAGAACGGGCTTTGGTAATTTCCCTACGCATACTATCAAACGCCCAAGTAAATTCTCCAAAATAATTAGAACGCTCATAATTAAGAGGCACCTCAAAATCTCCCTGTGCAATTTTCCCGGCAAATTCTTTTAATTTATCAAAAGGACGCAAAATGGCAAAATAAACATATCCAAATATAATTAATATAAAACAAAGATTGATTACACATATCATAATTAATCTATTATCATTTTTTTCCTGCTGGTCCAGCAATCGAATACTCTGTTGCAAATGTTCAGATTTTTCCACTGCCTCTTTGGTTCTTCCAGCTTCTATAAGCTGCTCAATTTCATTTACTGCTAAAATTTGTTCCGCCTTTATATCCTGTTTCTTTTCTGTAGTATCTAAAAGAAAAAAGCAGCCAGTAATAACAATATTGACTGCTACAAAAAAGATTATTATTCCTATTAATCTACCTTTCATTCTTTTACCTCCAAACTATACCCCATCCCCCAAACTGTTTTTATATACATAGGCTTAGCTGGACTATCTTCTAATTTTTCTCTTAACCATCGAATATGCACCGTAAGTGTGGATGGTTCAACCATAGAAAATGCCCCCCAAACTTCTGTCAATAATTTCTGTTTTGAAATTGCTGTATTTTTATGCTCACAAAGGTAGGCAAGCAAATCAAATTCACGCAAAGACAGAGAAATGCCTTTTCCATTTTTTGTAACTGTGCGGGCTGTAATATTTACAGACACAGAACCAAACGTTACAATTTTTTCCTGTTCTGTAAAACCATACGTTCTTCGAAACAGTGCATTTACCCTTGAAAGAAGTTCCTTCATAGAATAAGGTTTTGGTAAATAATCATCCCCTCCTATATCAAAACCAGTAATGCGGTCTGTCTCGCTAGTACGAGCACTGGCAAAAATCACAGGCACAGTAGACACTCGACGAAGTTCTTTACAAAGTTGGAACCCTGTGGTATCTGGAAGATTTATGTCCAGCAAAATAAGATGAAACACATTGTCTGTCAACAACTGAAACGCAGTTTCACTGTCAGTGGCACAAGTCACATGGTAACCATAATTTTCAAGCATATCTGATATAATCATTGATAAATCTTCATCATCATCTATAATAAGAATTTCTTTTTGCTTCATGTTAAATACCTTTCTCAATAAACATATACTATAATTGTTCATTCCTTGAACTCTATCATTTTACCATAAAACATATACTCATGCTACTTTGGTCTTACTTGCGCCTTTTGGCTTCACAGAGTTTCTATTTTATGCTATTATTTTTACGGACATTTTATAGCAAAAAATGTCGGGATGCTATTTAAAATCATTGATATACTTTAAACACAGCAGGAGGTGATGTAAGTGGAATGGACCGAAGCAATCAGTAAAGCAGTTGCTTATATTGAAGCCCATATCACAGAAGACATTACAGTAAATGATATTGCGAAGGAAGTGTATATTTCATCCTTCCATTTTCAAAAAGGATTCAGTTTACTGTGTGGATTTACTATTTCAGAGTACATCCGAAACAGACGACTTTCTTTGGCAGGAAATGAGCTCGCCACGTCAGAAAAAAGAGTCATCGATGTAGCTCTAAAATATGGGTACGATTCACCAGACAGCTTTACCAAAGCATTTACAAGATTTCACGGCGTCACACCTTCTATGGTGCAAAAAAACGAAAAAATGCTGAAAACATTTGCACCGCTGAAATTAAAATTATCAATGGAAGGTGGATATATTATGGATTACAAAATTGTAAAAAAAGAGGCTTTTACTGTATTAGGAGCAACAAAGTGTTTTACCTATGAAAATGCAAAGGAGAAAATACCAGAATTTTGGAAAGAGCATTATACATCGGGAAATGGACAATATGTATGTGGCATGTTTGGTATTAATATTGATGAACAAATGGGACAAGATATGTTTGAATATTTAATTGCAGATATGTACAATCCCATGAATGATATTCCAGAAGGATTTATTACCAAAACCATACCAGCATTTACCTGGGCTGTATTCCCATGCAAAGGAGCAATGCCCTATGCACTCCAAGACGTAAATACAAAAATTTTCTCAGAATGGTTACCAGCACTAAAAGACTATGAGTTTGCCGCTGGATATTGCATTGAAATGTATGATGATGCAAGAAAATATCCAAATGGCACTCAAGATGAAAACTATTATTCTGAAATTTGGATACCAGTGCGTAAAAAGGTAACAAAATAATAGACAAACACACACAATTTTTTCCTATTTTTATTATTCATAGAAGAAACTCTATTCTTGCATTCAATGCCAACTCATTTTATAATATAAATATAAGAAAAGGGGCAAGTATTTCATCCATGCCCATGCAGACGAATAGAGGGGGCTTTTTTATGAAACAAAAATTAATTGGCGCACTTGTTATTGTTGCCATTTTAGCATTAGTGTTCATAACCTACCATTCCAAACAAACCGTATACAACGATGAAAATGTGTTGGGTAACAGCAGTGGAAATCTGTTTAATGGTGGGTTATTCTGTGAATACGAAAATAGAATTTATTTCAGCAATCCAGAAGACGAAGGGCGACTTTATGTAATGGATGCGGATTTAAGTAATTACGAAAAACTTTCTTCCGATACCGCCACTTCCATTAATGTTGCTGGAAAGTATATTATCTACGGTAGACATAATGATCAACAAAAACAAACCAATGAAAATGTATTTTCTATTAGTAAAACCGGACTTTATCGCATAGATCAAAATGGAGAAAATTTAAAAACCTTATTTGATTCTGCAGTAAATGTAGTCAATCTCTGCGGCAACACCGTATATTTTCAACGGAACACTACCAGTGGTTTTGGCACTTCCATGATTGACATTGACAAATCAAACAGCGACGATTTGACAGAAGAGCCAATCTTTCCATATGCTATTGATAACGGTAATTTATATTATGTAGGGGTTACTGAGAATCACAATATATATCGCATAAATTTATCCAGCGGTCAAAAAGAAACCATTTACGAAGGAAACACTGCCTATGTCACATTTGCTGACGGTTATCTCTACTATCTTGATTTAGAGAATTCTCATGCTTTGACGCGTATGAATACTGACGGCACAGAAAAAGAAGTTTTAGTTACAGAACCAACCAGTACATACAATGTCACACCAGATGGTAATTTTTTGTACTACGAAGTAGATAACGGAGAAAACAATGGTATTTTCCGTATGAATTTAAAAAATGGGATTTCCAAAACTTTAATGGATGGAAACTACTCAAACATTCACACCACCAGCGTTTTTACATTCTTTCAATCGTTCGATAACGGAAACTATTATGTGGTGCAAAATGATGATGACAGTTCACCAGTAAGATTTATTCCAGAAACAGAAGATTAAAATTATTGTAACGATTCAGAACTCCTGGTACTTGCCTACAATCTAGTTTTTTCACAAATAGGACTGTAGGCAAGTCCCCGGAGTTTTATTCTTTCACTCTTTTTTCAAGATAATCATATACATGATGCAAATAATAGAGAGAGCCAAACAATAATACTGCATCATATTCTTTTTCTTCTTTTCTCGCCATATCCATAGCATGTTCTACCGTTTCTCCTACTTCCACACATGGACAAAATACTTTTGCCGCCTCCATACATTTTGTAGCAGACAACGCTCTTGGATTGTCCGGTGTGATCGTAATGATTTTGGCTGCCAATGGTGCCACATGTGCAAGCACTTTATCATATTCTTTATCCGAAAGGATACCAACAATACATAATATTTTTTTATTTTCTAAATACAAGGACACAGACGCAGCAAGACTCCTGGCGGCATCTTCATTATGAGCCCCATCCACAATATAGTATGGATTTTTCCACACAACTTGAAATCTTCCTTCCCACACAACATTTTTCATGCCTTCATAGATGGCTTTTCTTTCTATGTTCCATCCCTTATCCAGTAGCAATGATATGCACTCCAAAGCAACCGCTGCATTTTTCACTTGGTTCTCTCCCAGCAACGGGGTTACCAATTGCTTATATTCTTTATAATCAAATTGAATTCCATTCATGGAATGATGTATATTGGATAACTGGGTAAAGTCTGCAAATTGCATGGTAGCATTTTTTTCTTTTACACACTTTTCCAACACTGGAGAAATCCGATCTTCCACACCTCGCTCCTTGCACCAGTATGGATAATCATAAGCCACCACATTTCCTTTTAATTTAATAATCCCCGCTTTTTCCTTAGTAATTTCAGAAAGACTATTTCCAAGCATATTCATGTGGTCCATGCTAATCGAAGTAAAGACGGTACATGCACTGTTTGGAATAATGTTTGTGGCATCCCTTTTTCCTCCCATGCCCACCTCTAACATGACTACATCGCACTGGCAATCCTTAAAATACAAAAAGCTAAGTGCAGTTTCCAATTCAAAAGCCGATGGTAATTTCCCACTTGATTGCTTCATATTTTCATAAGCAACCTTTAATTTTTTCGTTTCCACGGTAAAATTTTCTTCTGAAATATAGGAAATATGCGGTTTTCCAGCTTTCCATTCTAAACATTGTATTCTTTCACGATAGTGGCGAATGGTAGGAGAAACATACCGTCCCACTTTATATCCTGCTGCAGCCAATATAAAAGCAATATAGGCGGAAACCGAACCTTTTCCATTGGTTCCTCCCACATGAATAAACGTCAGTTGCTCCTCTGGATTTCCAATCTTATCCAAAAGTGTTCCAATCGCCTCCAATCCCATCTCACCAGCGTATACATCTGCCTGCTCTACAAACTCTACAGCCTCTTTGTATGTCATAGCATTTTTCCTTTCTTTCATGTAAACGAAAGAAAGAGCCTTCAAAGATTTCTCTTTCGAATGACCCTTTCTTATTTCAATTAAAATTCCATTTTCTTTTCAAAATAAGCCTTAAGCTCTGCAATTGGAATTCTCTCCTGCTCCATAGTATCTCTATCACGAACAGTTACTGCCTGATCTTCCTCTGACTCAAAATCGTAAGTCACACAGAATGGTGTTCCAATTTCATCTTGTCTTCTATAACGTTTTCCGATATTTCCTCTATCGTCAAATTCACAATTATAATATTTGCTTAATTCAGCATATATACACTCTGCACCTTCATTTAACTTCTTTGACAATGGTAAAATACCAATCTTTACTGGTGCAATTGCTGGATGGAAATGAAGCACTGTACGCACATCTCCGCCCTCTAATTCTTCCTCATCATAAGCACTGCAAAGGAAGGCAAGTGTCACACGGTCTGCTCCAAGTGAAGGCTCAATTACATATGGAACATACTTCTCTTTCTTTTCATCATCAAAGTAATCCATTGGCTCACCAGAAGTATTCTGATGCTGTGTTAAGTCATAATCGGTACGATCTGCTACTCCCCACAATTCACCCCATCCAAATGGGAACAAGAACTCAATATCTGTAGTTGCCTTACTGTAAAAGCAAAGTTCTTCTGGAGCATGGTCTCTTGCGCGAATCTCCTCATCATTGATTCCTAAATTCTTAAGCCAATTCAAGCAGAACGATTTCCAATAATCAAACCATTCTAAGTCTGTTCCAGGCTCACAGAAAAATTCAAGTTCCATCTGCTCAAATTCTCTAGTACGGAATGTAAAGTTACCTGGTGTAATCTCGTTACGGAACGATTTACCAATCTGTCCAATACCAAATGGAATTTTCTTTCTTGATGTTCTTTGCACATTTTTAAAGTTTACAAAAATTCCCTGTGCAGTCTCTGGTCTTAAATATACCGTATTCTTTGCATCTTCTGTAACACCCTGAAATGTCTTAAACATAAGGTTAAACTGACGAATCTCTGTAAAATTGTGCTTTCCACAAGATGGACAACAAATATTTTTTTCTTCAATGTAACCTTCCATCTCTTCTTTTGACCAAGCATCTACGCTGCCCTCTAGCTCAATGTTATTCTCCTGCATATAGTCTTCTATCATCTTATCTGCACGAAAACGCTCATGACACTCTTTACAATCCATCAAAGGATCCGAAAATCCGCCTAAATGACCAGATGCCACCCAAGTCTGTGGATTCATAAGAATGGCACAATCCACACCTACATTATATGGATTCTCCTGAATAAACTTCTTCCACCAAGCTCTCTTGATGTTGTTCTTCAATTCTACACCGAGATTTCCATAATCCCACGTATTTGCCAAACCTCCATAAATCTCTGAACCTGGATATACAAAACCTCTTGCTTTTGCCAATGCTACGATTTTATCCATTGTTTTTTCCATGCTACTTCCTACCTTTCTATCTGTTAGGAAACCAAGTTTCCTCTATTTTCTTTGCTTATTGTAAGTACAAACTCCGCTACTATACTTGTACTGTGTCGTCAGCATATTTGCCTATGACTACTCATATACGATAATCGCAGTTTTTTCGCCTTCTATCTCTGCTACATTATCTCCAGTAATGCTTGCCTCTGAATAATACTTAATGGTACCATCCAGTTGCACATGCAATGGCTCATTCACAATCAAGAGTTTCAAACCATCCTCTTTTATCACTGTATCCTTCGAAACGCTGGAACCATCATCTGCAGAAATAAAATTCTCAGGCAATACTAAATTTCCCTGAATGTCTTCTGTATGAACAACCTGAAAATCTGTGCCTTGAAAATCTGCATAGGTTTCTGCAGAATCAAATTTCAACAAAACTTTGGCAACCTTATCTTTTACAGAAAAGTCTTCCATAGTAACTTCACCGCTGCCCGCAGTCTCTTTGTATGTATCAATAGTTTCCTCAATAAATTCCTCTAGTTGGGACTTGGAATAATATTCTTTATCAAAATCCTCCACATTTGCCAATTCAATGAAACCTTCACTGCTCACATATATGGTGTCCGTATCGATAGAAGAAAGTTCTAACTCCCAAGAGCCGCCACATCCATTCAATAAGGAAAGGCACATGATTACGCATATACCAAAAGTGATTCTCTTTCTCATCTTCTTCGTATCCTTTCTATATGTACAATAGTTTCATTGTACTATTTACAATTTCTTTTTTCAACCTTTTTTTCTGAACAAACTGCACTACTGTTCCGATAATGTTACATTGAGTAAATCAAGCATCTCAAGGGAACGAAATTCTCCATTGGCATAACAGGTCATATATTGTTTTGCTACTTGACAAAGTTGGTCCAACATTTCTTCTTCCAACAAAAAAGTGTAAAGTTTTTCCACTTTGCTAGTGACAATATACTGCAGTGCATACAAAGTTCCCGGCAATATATTTAATAAATCCGGTGCAAGCTGCGCACACTCTCTGCACACCATTCCTCCTAGTCGGCTTGAAAAACCTCCATAAAATACCTGATGCAAATCTTCCTGCTTTCTCCGACATTTTACACACTCATACACTTGAGGCATTTCTCCATTAAATACAAGTGCTTTTATTTCAAACACGGCTCGTATTAACTTATTTGGTATTTTTTTGTGATTGAGTGCTTTCATAGATTGATATAGCAGTTTTAAAATTCCCGTTGCCTCCACATTTTCATAAGTGAGATAAGCTGCTACCTCACAAAAATAGGACGCATACGAAATCTTTTCTATATCATCTCGCAGTTCCTCAAAATAGTTTCTGATTTCTGCTCCATTGACTGTGTAGGAATTCCGTCCCTGATACAGGGTAAAGGTTCCAAAGGCGAAGGGCTGGCTACATGCCATAAACGCACTGTTTGTTCTTCTGGCACCTTTTGCAAAAGCAGATATTCTACCTCGTTCCCTTGTGAGTATTACCAGCCGCTTATCATACTCTCCAATCGGCATCGCTGACAGAACCATTCCTGTCACTGTTTCCAGATTCATTCTGTATTACACCTTCTTTATCCACAGAATCACTCTTAATACGAGCATACTCTAAATAATCACTTACATAGCCTGTTTCTTCAAATTTTTTCCAGTATTTGTTCTTCATGTTTCTCGTTCCTTTCTTTCTTAGCAACAAGTTATCTTTCTCTTGTTGTTATTTTATCCCAAAGCATTTTGCTTATACAGAAACCCGTCTTTCCAATATAACCCAACGATTCTGTTTCCCTTATCAAAATGCCACGCTGTAATACGAAGCCACCTAATACCGCACTTTTAAACAAGCTACTGTTTTTTATTCTAAATAATCTGTGTCCCGATATCCATAATTCTTAATGAGAAAATCACTATCTCTCCAATCTTTCTTAACCTTTACCCAAAGCTGCAAATTCACTTTCGTATCTAATAAATTCTCTATCTCTATTCTTGCCTGTGAACCAATTTTCTTTAGCATAGCCCCTTGTTTTCCAATGATGATTCCCTTGTGAGAATCACGCTCACATACAATCGTTGCATCAATATCCATCATATGTCCATGTCGGCGTTCTTTCATACGTTCAATGGACACTGCAATTCCATGTGGAATCTCATCTTTTAATAAACGTAACGCTTTCTCTCGAATAAGCTCTGCCACAATCTGTCTCTCTGGCTGATCGGTAATCGTGTCTGCATCATAAAATTGTGGTCCCGGAAGCAAATAGGAATACAAGGTATCTACCAGATGGTCTGCATTTTCTCCAGTTCTAGCAGATACCGGTACAATTTCACGAAACTCATACAAATTACTATACGCTGCAATTACTGCAAGAAGTTCCTCTTTTTTCACCGTATCAATTTTATTTACTGCAAGAATAACTGGTGTGTTTGCCTTTTTAAGCTGCTCTGCAATATGTCTTTCGCCTGCACCAATAAATGTAGTAGGCTCTACCAGCCAAAGCACCACATCTACCTCTTTTAGCGTGCGCTCTGCCACATTTACCATATACTCACCAAGTTTGTTTTTAGCCTTGTGAATACCTGGTGTATCCAGAAAAATAATCTGTCCTCTCTCATCGGTATATACCGTTTGAATTCGGTTTCTGGTAGTTTGCGGTTTGCTGGATGTAATGGCAATTTTTTGTCCAATCATCCGATTCATCAAAGTGGATTTTCCCACATTTGGTCGACCAATTAACGTTACAAATCCTGATTTAAATTCGTTCTTCACATTATCCTCCATTATAACAGGCTTGTGACACTGTCAAACAAGTCTCTACATTCCTCTATCTTTTTCTCGTTACCAATTACGCACAAGTTTCCATCTTCCATAAATGCCTTGATGATAGGTGCCAATGCCCGAATATCCTCCATAGTCACTTCCAATATCTGATTACGATATTTCTGCAATTCTTCTTCCGTCACACCAATCATGTAAGCATTAAAGGAACGAGTTCCTGTAGTGGCAGGAGTAAGTGGGGTATCCATATTGCTAATTGCCCCAATCATGTATTTTGTCATATCTCGCTCTGTGACCGTAAAATTCTTCACATATTCATATGCTTTTTCATACACCTCATTTGTCTCTGCCAAATTCGGATCCCGATAAGACACAAAATAGGCATTTCCGGTTTGCATAAATCCGCACATACAGCCATATGCGCCACCCTTCACACGCACATTGTTCCAAAGATAATCATATCCTAAAATCACCTTTAAAATATGCAATGCCCCATGGAATGGATATCCATGTTTTATAAAGTTTCCACTTCTCGCCACATACTGCACCTGTCCCGCATACTTAAATCCTTCTTGCGCACCATGGGCTATCATGGACACATCCGCAGTTGGTTTATCACTGGTTCTCTTCTTTTGAATATGAGATAAAAATTCTTCTGCATGTTCAGAAAATACTTCATATCCTTTTTCATCTGCAGTGAGACTTATGATAAGATGTTCTCTGGAAAGCGTATAGTCCAAAATCTTTTGGAATACTGCTACCAACTCTTCCTTTTTCTCCTCAAAATGCTCCTCTAAGTCGCACAAGAAACGATAGTATCCAATTCCTTCCATCTCATCACTAAATTTAGCCAGTGTAGAGAAATAAGACATGGATCTGCCAAGAGCAACACTGTGTCCACTACCATTTAACTTCATCTGAAGTCTTGATTTTGCCTCTGAAATAATCTCTTTTAAACGTTTACTATCGGAAAAGTCTGTACGATAAGTCATTTCTTCTAACAATTGTAATGCTTTCTTCATCTGACCATACAGCACCTTCGTTCTAAGTTCAAAAGTCACTTTAAATTCATCCGACACACCATGTTTGCTATAGGTATTCACATCCGAAATAATTCCGCCTGTATAAATATTTGTCTCATTGGAAAATTCCAGATAACTGTAATTTTCTGTATCCATATACCCAAGAACAGTAGTAAGCAAGGATAAATATGGCGCCAATTCTGTCAATTCACTCATGTCAAACACAAATTTTAAATAAGCAATGCCATTGGTATATACATTTTGAAATATCACTTTATCCCCGTAAAGTTCACGCTCCTGACTAATCAATGGACGCACTTTCTTCTCCATATCTTCTCTGGTAAGCATTGGAATCTTTTCTAATTCCTCTGGAGTAGAAGGCTCCTCCTGATATTTCTTTAATGCTTTGGTGTCCTCCACTAACTGCTCTAACTCTTCCTTAGATAAGGATGCTTTATACGCAGCAAGTTTTGCTGCCACTTTTTCTTCTGTTTTTGTAGTTAAATTCTCCTCTGGTTTCACAATAACCAATGTACTATGAGGATTATTTAACAAGTATTTATCAATAAGTTTTTCAAAATAGCCTGTTGTAATCTGACTCTTTAAATATGCGTAGGTATCATTTGCCAAAATATGTGTAAAAATAGCCTCATCACTATACAACCAGCTATCTAACATTTGGATTCCGTACATTAATCCCTTTGGATAGGAACCAAAATCCGCCTCACGATATTTAAATTCAAAATAATTAATAGCTGCCAATAAAGCCTGTTGATCCAGTCCCTTTTCCACTAATTCTTTCAGTGTATCACGAAATACTTGCAAAAACTCCTCTTTCTGCTCTTCATTGGCATCTTTTGCAATAATAGAAAATACTGGCTGTAATATTCCGTTATCATAAGAACTTAAAATGTCTTTACCAATTCCTGCATCTAATAATGCCTGCTTTAACGGCGCCCCCGGATTGTCCACAAGCACATATTCCAAAATCTGAAATGCCACATACAATTCCTTGTTAAGCGATGTGTCTACCACTGTATTAAAACTTAAATACGTTTTATCCTTTAAAGACTCACCCTCTGTAAGTGGATATGTGTCCACAATCTCTTTGGTTTCCTTAAATGCTGTTTGCATTTGAATTTGAGAATTCACTGGTGCATAGTCAAAATGACTGAGATACTTCTCATCTATCCATGCCAGCTTCTCTTCCATGTCCATATCCCCATACAAATAAATATAACTATTGCTTGGATGGTAATATTTCTTATGAAATGCCAAATAATCTTCATAAGTCAAACTTGGAATATCTTTTGGATCTCCCCCAGATTCCACTCCATATGCGGTATCTGGGAATAAAGAAGCCTGAATCAAACGAGATAACTGCTGTTCTGGAGAAGAAAACGCTCCCTTCATCTCGTTATACACAACTCCATTATACTTAATATCACCATCTATGTCTTCCAGCTCATAGTGCCAGCCTTCCTGCTTAAATATCTCTTCTCTTTTATAAATGTTTGGATAAAATACTGCATCCAGATATACATGCATTAAATTTTGAAAATCTTTATCATTGCAACTTGCTATAGGATAAATGGTCTTATCCGGATATGTCATTGCATTTAAAAAGGTATTTAGAGAACCTTTTACCAATTCCACAAAAGGATCCTTTGATGGAAATTCTTTGGAACCACACAACACAGTATGCTCCACAATATGCGCTACTCCTGTAGAATCTTCCGGCGGTGTCCGAAATCCAATGGAAAATACTTTATTATTATCATCATTGCAAATTACTGCCACTCTGGCATGTGTCTTTTTATGTTTCCACACATACCCTACGCTGTTTAAATCAGCAAGCTCTTCTTTTTTTATCAGTTCATAAGCTGAAATCTTACTATATTCACTGCTATTTTGTGCCATGAAAACCTCTCCTGTTATCTCTTTTTTAAGATTACTGTAACATTCAGCCCCCTCTATAATGGAACAATCAGCTACTTATATGCTAGCATAACCTATCTAATTGTTCCATTATAGAGGATTCTGAATAATTACAGACTGCTAAAAATCAAATACTTGTCAACCCTTAGACTGACAGTAATCATTATAGCACAGTTACACTTTACTGTCATGCAAAAACATCCGCTATTGCACCATGCCCTTTGTCAATACCAATTGTAGATAATACCTGCAAACTATAATATGTGCAATTTTCACCAAGTACACAAAATAAAAACAGCTCTTTTCGCATCTTTTCATCATTTTTAACACTTTTCCTCCTGATTTTCAAAAACTTTTCGACATTTTCTTCACTTTTTCAGACTATAATTTGACTTTTTATGCCAAATATGATAAATTAACACTGTGTTATATTTTTATTACAATTTTGGTGTTATATGGATTGTTTCTGTCTGACCATAAAAAACCAGATAAAAGCATTTCATGCAGTAACAACAGTAACAATGGGGTGTAATAATATAGAATGGCACAGAATATTATTTAGGAGGCTTTTTTATGAAAGGAACAGTTAAGTGGTTTAATGCAAAGAAAGGGTTTGGATTTATTTCTGACGCTGATGGAAAAGATGTATTTGTTCATTTTTCTGCATTGAACATGGAAGGTTTCAAGGTTTTGGAAGACGGAGACAATGTTGAATTTGATGTAATTGATGGTGAGAAGGGCCCTCAGGCAGCTAACGTAACAAAATTATAAAGGTAATACGAACTTTCCTATAACCAAGAAGAGCTTCCGGTACGCAAAACATATTTGCTTCCGGAAGCTCTTTTGATATTCTGACTTTTATTTTTCTTTTATATCTTTTCCATTCCCACTCTCTTGTACTTTTGCATCGCCTAAAACATTGACGGCTTTATATGGAGTTCTATAATTCCATGCACTGGTTGTAATACCAGATGCTGTGGATTTCGCATGCACAATCTGATTGTCTCCTATGTAAATTGCAACATGACCAATTCGATTCAAAGAAGAATCATAATAGAACAATAAATCGCCCGGCTGCAACTCTGAAAATGCAATCTCTACACCATTACCTGCCTGTTCATAAGAACAACGACTAAGAGACACATTATATTTTGCAAAAATTTGTTGCGTGAAACCAGAACAATCCACACCTTCCGTCAGGCTGTTTCCTCCCCACTTATAGGTTCCTCCCACAAAAGTAAGTGCATATTCTACCAATTCTTTTCTAACACCAGACACATCCTTTAATGAAACGTTAGACTGTGCAATTGTCTGCTGTTCTGTAGTAATTGCAACCTGATCCAACTTAACCGATGTAGTAGCGATGGTAGCTGTCAAATATGCAGATTTTATGTATCCTTTTGTTCCATTTTTTAGTTTCACATAAGCAAGATTGTCTATGACTTTCTCTACTTTACATGCTACATTATTTTCGAGAAAACCAACTACATTTTTAGAACCAGTTGCATTTTTGGCTGTCACTTTACAGAAAGAACGTTCTACATATGCGGTTATATCATCATACTTTACAGTTACCCATTTCTTTGTTACATTCACAACCTCAAATTTTTTAGACTTTCCAAGGTTCTTTAAAACGTTGCTTTTATTTTCTTTCATAGTAACTTTCTTTACATAGTCAGAAGAAACATATCCTACCTTACCATTGTATTTTACTTTCGTCCACTTCTTATTACCACCGGAAACAAGGTCTAATGTAGTCCCTTTTCCAAGCACTTGATAAATCTTTCCTTTCGTGGAAGCCTTTCCACGGAAACGTAATCCTTCCGTAGTTACCAATGCTTTTTTCACAGATACATACTCATTTTTCATTTTTGAATCTGTTGATTTTGTAGCATATACGGATGCCCCTGTAGACACTACCGCACTCATAGAACACACAACCGTATCTGTCTTAGCTGCTTTCTTTATGGTATATACAGCTTTAAATGCGCTGTCTTTCTGTATTGCAGAAACAGAAAACAGTTTTAAATTGTTTTGGATGTACTTTTTTAGGTCACTTCCTGTCACTGTATATTTGGTATACACATAACCCACTTGTCCATCTACATCAATCTTAGTCCATTCGCCAGTTTGTCCTGTGGCTAATACCACATCTCCCGGCACCAATTTTCCGATTACAGTTGCCGACGAGGATGGCTGATAGCGAATATTCAAATAACTATTCACATTGGCTGCCAAAGCATTCTCCGGCACAGTAACGGTAAGATTTCCCACCTTAAATTCCATATTGTCTGCCTTTGAAGAAAATGTGCTATGAAACATAACACCTGACATAACAACACAAACTGCTACTACAATAATTGCAAGTTCCTTTCGAATTCCTTTCATCCAATCACTCCTCACTATAATACTCTCATTGCTCTCTATTATACCGACATCATGTTAGAATTTTGTCGCTTTTTTTGTATATTAGTATTATTTTTTTCTTAAGGAACTTTACATTTTTGCTACATGCTTATTAATTGTTTTACCATGATATTACATGAAAGGATTTTTTTGCTTTTTGTGCAATATTTTGTAACCAGCTTTTGTTTTTCTAGCACTCATGATTTTTTGCAATATGGTCTATGTATTCTATTTTTCCTATAAAAATAAATTTAATATGTTTTCTGAACGCTCCCTCCATGTATGATGTTCTGTGGCATACGCAAATCCCTGCTGCGCAATAGTTTCTCTTTTTCTCTGATCTGCTAACAACTCTTTGATTCGGTCTGGCAACTGACTATAATCATCCAAAGAATAAAACAGAACCTGCTCATCTTCTTTCAATTGCTCCTTCAAATATACACTCTCATCAGTTACACAAACGGCATGATTTAACATGGCACTGTATACCCGATCATGAGAACCATCTTTGAACCACGGCATTACATTTAAAGCCACCTTGGCTTTTGCCAAAGCATTTAGGCACCCAGCAGTATCTGTAGGCCCCATCAAAATAATGTTTTCGGGTTTTTCACAAGGAATGGCTTCTAATCCAGCTCCCCATACATGTACCGGAATATCCGCCTCCGCCAAGGTTTTTATCACATTTCCTCTAAAATAGAAACGCACATACAAATCAATAAAAATCATATTTTCCATGCAAATTCTAAGATCCTGCTCAGAAAGTTCTCCCATTTCTCTCTTTAAATGACACTCAAAAGCCTGCTCCATAGTAGTATGGGGATTGGCAATCAAATCTTTTATAATTCCTTCATAAAATGCAGTATATTCATCATCAATTCGTTCCATATATTTCCGAAAATGAGATGGGGGCGTATAATTTCCCACAAACACTACATCATATTCTTTCTCCTGCTGTTTACTAGCTGTGCCTGCCAACGGAAAAAAGGTAAGATGCTCTCTTAGTTCCGGATAGAAGCGTTCCATAAATTTTTTGTGATCCCTGTCAATGGCTACTTGATAATAGAGTTTTTCTCCCAACTCTTTTTTCACTTTATCCAACAACGAAGGATAATAAAAAGGATGATCCACCATAATATTTACACAAGGAATTTGCAGTTTCCTCCACAACAACTCCCCTTGGTCATAAAATTCTTCTTCTCCCCGAAGTCCATTAAAATTAAATGTAACAACAAACGTCTCACCAGGTTTCCAAAATTTATGAAGATTTCGAATCTGTCTCTTTGGTTCTTCTGAAGCTAAATCATATACAAATACAGAAAGCCCCTTCTGTTTAAAACAGTTTGCCAATTCCATAGAGAAAAAAGATAATGTCTCCACACCATGTTCAAATACAATTACTTTCTGCATAACCCTCTCCTCACAAAGTTTACAATCATGAAAAACTCGCTTTATAGGTTTTCCCACTTATCTCCATGCTTGCCAAATTTTCACACAAACACTTGGTTTTTCACTATCCACGTAAAAAGAAAAGCATGAAAGTATATTACTTTCATGCTTTAAAGCAGGGGAAGAGGGATTCGAACCCCCGTGAACGGTTTTGGAGACCGTGATACTGCCACTGTATGATTCCCCTATATGTAACTCACAGCCACGCTGCCTTTATATGTTACTATGTTTAATCTGAAAAGTCAAGCATTTTTTTCAGTTTTCTTGCTATAATTTATTGTTCTCTCTATTTTTTCATAAAAACAACTTTCGTCGCTGCAATAATAGCAGCGACGTTATTTTTTTAATGCTTCTGTCATTACACCACCCAATGAGTAATGCTTATTTTGAAAATTTATCAAACCATTTCTTTAACACTGCATACAAATTCTCTGGTTCAATTGGTTTTCCCACATAATCATCCATACCATATTTTCTGGAAAAAAATACATTTTCAAAAATCGGATTTGCAGTAACAGAAATAATTGGAATTGTCATAGCATCCTGCTTGTGCAAATTACGGATTACCTTCGATGCTTCTACTCCATTCATAACCGGCATCTCAATATCCATTAAAATCGCATTGTAATATCCTGGCGCAGAAGCCTCAAATTTGTCTACCGCTTCCTCTCCATCGTACACAACTTCCACTTCAATATTCTTAACTTCAAGCATAGCAACCATAACTTCTGCATTAATCTCATTGTCTTCTACTAATAATACACGCTTATTTAAAAAGCTCTTATCTATTTCTTGATTCTCACTCATGATTCTTCTCCCTGCTTTATGTATTCTTATCTTTTTGAATATAAATCAACACTCTCTTTTCATTGTAGCAACTGACTTCACATTTGTCAATAGAAGTTATGATTTATTCCTTTTTGTGGATTTCTATTTTAGGTATTGTTCTTACTTTTATTCAGAAGAAAATATGTAATAACAAGCTGACCTGTAACTCCACATATTTCCTTCTGAATTAGTACCAATTTTAAGACTTAGACAATACCTTTTTTTCTAACGTTTCTTGTAATACCTGATACAGTTTATTGATATCAATCGGTTTAGACAAGTGTCCATTCATTCCACTTTCAATGGATTTCTTCATATCCTCATCAAAGGCATTGGCTGTCATGGCAATAATTGGAATAGTACGAGAATCTTCTTTTCCTAATGTACGGATGCGCTTCGTCGCCTCTAATCCATCCATAACAGGCATTCGAATATCCATTAAAATCGCATCATATTGCCCTACTTTAGATTGTTTAAACATATCTACCGCCTGTTGTCCATCGCAAGCCCGTTCTGTAGTAATTCCAACCATCTCTAAAACGGTCTGAGCAATTTCTGCATTTAAGTCATTATCTTCCACTACAAGCAAATGGCAACCTTCAAATTTAATTTCTTCCTCTTCTTTAACAGGTTCTACCTCTACTGCCTCTTTTTCCTGATCCATGGCGATTGGAAACTGTAAAGTAAAGAAAAATTCAGATCCTTTCCCTTCTTCACTCTTCACATCCAATTTTCCACCCATCAGCTTAACTAAATTACTGCTGATTGCAAGCCCCAATCCGGTTCCACCAAATCTTCTGGCAGTGTTTGCCTCTGCTTGCTCAAAGGCAGTAAAAATTCTTTCTAAATTATTTTCATTAATGCCAATTCCTGTATCCTGCACACTAAATCGAATGGTTGCTGCATCGTCTTCCTGCATAATCTGCTTCACAGAAATGGTAATAGTTCCATGCTCTGGCGTAAATTTCAAAGCATTTCCAATTATGTTTATTAACACTTGATTGAGTCTAAGTTCATCACCGATTAAAAGCATATCCGCATAGGCGCAATCCACTGCTAAATTAATGTCTTTTGCTTCCGCCTGTGGTGACATTAAAACAACAATCTCACTGACCAGCTTTTCCAATCGGAATGCCTCTTGACATACACTCATACTACCACTTTCAATTCGCGACATATCCAAAATATCATTAATGAGAGAAAGCAAATACTGGGTGGATGTACTGATTTTATCCAAACACTCCGCTACCTTTTTGTCATCTCCCACTACACTCTGCGCAATACTTGTCATACCCACAATAGCATTCATCGGTGTCCGAATCTCATGAGACATACGAGATAAAAATTCCGTCTTTGCTTTACTTGCTATATCTGCATTTGCTTTGGTAATATGGGTAGAAATAATCTTAGAAACCTCTTTTAATTTGGTTTTCATATCTCTTGGCCATACAAACAATGGATCGGAATGTTCAAAAACAACAGCTCCTTTAAATTCACCCTCCTCGTAAATGGCACTATACAACTGATTACGTTCTCTTGGCTCATTTTCTTCTAATTTTACAGCATCGGTAAATTCTTTTCTCCATTCATCTTCCATCACAAATAAGCCTTCTGTATCAAAGCAAGATTTCCAATGCTCTAATTCTTCCTCTGAAATATTATATTTACAAATAGAATCATGATATTCTTTTTTTGCCACCCACTCATAAGTAACAATATTACTCAAAAAGTTCGCATCTGTTTCAATAATACTAATCTTATTTAGAGAAATTTGTCGTCCTATCTTTCCAAGAAGTAAATTGATAGCACTTCGAATATCTTTTGTCTGCTCCAAAATAGAAAATGCAAACGCCACAATATCCTTGTTATCTTTCTCTGAGTGTACCTCGTCCACTGCAAGATCTTCTACATTTTCCATGTACATGGTACCCTTCATTTCCTGCACTGCTTTTGAGTTTAAAGTATAACAAACGGCATCACTCTTTCCATGGTTCTTCACGTAGGCAAGCATACTGTCTGCACATTGGAACAAGGTCTGATAATCTTGGCTAATTTCCGTAGATACCATTCCCACACTACATGAAATCTTAATATTTTCGTCCTCACCAGCATAGAGGTTACAAATCTTTTGATAAATTCGTTTGCCATATACATCGGTTCGTCCTTGCTCCGTGTTCTTCATTAAAATCAAAAATTCATCTCCACCGTAACGAACTGAAATATCATTTTGTCTTGTTGCCGCCTTAATAACTTCCGCAACCTCTTCCAATATGGCATCTCCAAATGTGTATCCATAGGTATCATTAATTGCTTGAAAATTATCTAAATCAATAAGCAAAAAGGAACCAATTTCAGATTCACTCTTTTCCTCTAAATACTCACGAATGAGCTTTTCTCCTACGTTTCTTGTATACAACTTCGTCAAGCGATCTCGCTGTACTACATCCAAGGCTTCTTTCTCTTTCTGCTTTTTCTCTGTAATATTGGTTTTCTTTCCAATTACCTTTACAAGCATACCATGTTCATATATAGGAGTACCTTCCATAGATACCCAGATATGCTTTTCTCTGCCTTGGTCCATATATTTTTCCCGCACTTCAATCCCTTCGGAGATATTGCCTGATAGAAATTTTTCATAACAAGAAATATTTTCTTTATCGCAAATTTTTCCTTTCAGCAATTTCCTTTTGTAAGAAGCAGTGCGAATTGGCTTTGATTTTGGCACAGAACTATCAACAAAAGAACCATATGACACATATTCATCATTTACCAAATCATATTCAAAAATCACATCAGAAGAACTGTCTAGGGCAATCTTATAACGCTCCTTCTCATGCTCTAAATCAGTCTCTAACTGCTTGGAATGCGTAATATCTGCAAAAATAAGCTGGATAACTTCTTCTTTATTATCATTGACTAATTTTAATGCGTTTACATGTAGCCATCTAAGTTGTCCAAAATAATTGATATAGCGGTGTTCATATTCCTTAATCTCATCGCCAGCCTGTAATTGTTCTAATTGTTCTTTTACAAAAGGCCAATCCTCCACAAACACAAATCTTTCTAAACTTTTTCCGTAAGTTTTTTCATACCATTCTCTTGTACAGCCATAGATTTGAAAGGTTGCTTCGTTAGCCCATATCATACGCAAAGCACTATCATCCATCACACACTGTACCAAACCTGTTTGCATTTTACTGTACAGTGTTTGCAAAAAGTTATTTTGAGTCCCCAAATCTTCTAATTTTTTTGCTGCACTATACTGTTCTGAGATAATATAGAGAAGAAATCCCAGTTCTCGCAAACTACTTTCTGATAACGCCTCTTCTTTCTCAATAATGATTACACCTTTTACCTCTTTCTCCCGTTCCATGGTATACCGATAAAAAATTCTTCCTTGTGGTCCTTCCCCCTCCTGCAAATTTAAAACAGCGTGTAAATAATCCTCATCTGTAACTTGAGACAACAGGTTATTTGTCTCACCATTTTTTTGAACTGCAAGAACAGACTTTCCCACTTTTTTATGGAAAAAGCCTGTTTCCTGCTGCCCCTGTCCAGACCACTCATAACGTTTTTCAAAGCTGTCCTGGTATCTATGATAATCAAATAACGCAATGCGCAGGCAGTGAAAGGTTTCACCTGTAAGATTAATTGCCTGCTGTATTCCATTCCCATCATGATTTTCTTTTAATTTCTCAATGATGCTTATTAATACATTGTTCTCTTTTTCCATCTTCATCGTCTACCAACCTTCGCTCTGTAACCTATTTATCAGTTATGCAGAAATTATTTCCTCTTCCTGCTTACGCTGATTTTTCACCATAATGTTCACTGTGATTCCTAATCCGATAACTCCCCAGAATACTGGTGCAACTGTAATACTAGAATCATTTGTAAGTCCTGCAATCATATAACCAATCGTACCCACAAAAACAGCTACTCCAACCTGCGCAAGATAGGAATCACCAATCTTTTTACTATATAACCGAATACTCTGTACCAAATACATTCCATAAAATACCAACAATGCCAATAAACTTAGTACACCTGTTTGTACTCCTACCTGTAAATACCAACAATGTGGTTTTGAAATCAACTGATCTCCATATCCATTGTTGTTGAAACTTACATAATCATGTTGTGGGAACACAATAGAAAATGTATCTGCACCAGAACCTAAGATAAGGTATTTTTTAAGAAGCGGTATGGTTCTTGCCCAAATAAATCCACGCTTACTTGCCAAATCCTCATATCCATCAAATAATGCAGTCTCTGCCTTTTCAATATAAGTTTCTCTTCCATAATAGTTATAGTATACATAACCAGTATCTTTTTTTACAAAATTCCATGCAGTTACCTTATCTGGCTCTGTGGTACTTGCAATCTCTATGGTAAATCCATTGATACCCAAGTTTTGATAAAATGCAAACGTACGCAAATTATCATCATCCACACGGTATTTTCCTTCTGCTTCAGAAAGATATAATGGACACTCTGTACCATCCTCCTTTACGATATGGAAGGCATTATAGCTAGTGGTAACACCATCTTCTGCAATTGTAGTATCTACAGATACGGTATATTTTTCATCATTATAAATTACGTCAATGCTGTCTTGTCCCACTACAATATCTTTCAAAGGTGCTTCCGGAGTCGGATCAATCTTAAATGCCTCCACAATACTTGTAGAGAAAATGTGATTATTTGCTGTATCCACTCCAATAAACAATACAACTACCCCTAAAATAATCGGCACTACAACAAACCATTTTTTTATTACTTGTTTTCGCAACAAGAATAAAATAACTATTGCTACTGCTACAAGGGAAACAATACCAGCCTTAAACTGTGCAGCAAACATACTGATTAACAACGTAACTGTCACAGAAAGATAAAGCACTCGCTCTGCCATACCTTTTGCAAACACTGTCAACACAGTAAACATAGGAATGAGCAAAGTACAATATACACCCACATAGTTTGGATTGTACAAGGTGACATATGCTCTTCCCAAATCAAACGAGAAGGACAATGTCTCTGCTGCCACATCTGCAGATGCAATCAAAAACTTACCAAAGCTGGTTCGAAACAAGTCAAGTTTTAAGCCCTGGAATGTTCCAATTAAGCCGATAATCAATGCGCCTACTGCCAACACGTTAATGACAACTCGAACATCTTTTGCAGATCTTACATACATATACACAAAATATACAAGTACCACATAACCTAACAGACACCATACACTCTCAAACTGTTCAAAAATACCTCTAAATCCAAATCCACTATGTTTAGATACTAAAGTAGATAACAAACTGAGAATTCCATATAAAAACAAAGGAATAAAAATTGCCTGCATACGAAAACTTTCTTTAAAACTTCTGTGCTTTATTATATACTTGTTTCCTATGGTACAAACAAGACACGCTACCATTATAATCAATGCCCAAGTAAATGCACCTTGCTTATAATACAAAAACACATCCACCGCACTTGTACTTTGAGAAAACCAGTCAAACTCAGCAAGTTTTGGATCATATATTACTGCTTTTGTTATTAGCGGAATTACTGCCAATATAAAACCAATGACAAGCAAAAAGTAATTTTCTTTGTCATTTTCATAGCCTCCATTGTAATTTACTTTTTTCTTTCCATTAGCCGTTCCACTAAATCGACTTCCATTATTACTGGAAGTATTTGTACCGGAAAAACGACTTTTTGTCTGTTGCTCTGCCATGTTCACTTCTCCTTTTATTGTTTATTTGCGACCACTGCTTTTCATAACACAGTCACTTTGGCATACTTAAGAATCATTGTAACACAAATTTGTGTTTTTTCCTATACTTCTATAAAAAAAAGAACGCATTCCGCGCTCTTTCTTAGTATAAATCTTTTCTTCGATTGGAAATACATGGTATCTGTTGACGAATATCATCTTGCTTATCTAAATCAATCTCTGCATACAATATAGTCTCTCCCACTCCAGCCTCTGTAAGCACAGTTCCCCATGGATCAATTGCCATACTATGCCCATATGCTTCAAACGCAGGCTTTTTACCTGTTTGGTTAGGCGCCAAAATATATACTTGATTTTCAATAGCACGGGCACGTAACAATGGCTCCCAATGATACTTCCCTGTAGAACTGGTAAAACTTGCAGGCGTAATAATCACTTGCGCTCCCAGCTCTATCATTATTCGAAACATTTCCGGAAAACGAATGTCATAACAGATGGCAAATCCCAGCTTTCCAAGAGCAGTATCCACAACTACAATATCCTCTCCCGCTTTTACTTTCTGCGATTCCCTACATGCCGTTCCATCCTCTAAATCCACATCAAAGGTATGTAATTTACTATATTTTGCTAATATGTTTCCATCTGGCCCCCATAAAACACCAGTATTTCTATATCTTTCCTCCCCCTGAATTTTCTCATACAAACTACCGCAATGAAGAAACATTCCATGTTCCTTTGCTTTCTTCTGAAACACTTCCATGGTTCTTTTTCCTGCAAGCTCTGCCATTTGTTCTGCTGCATTTCCAACTGCCTGCATATTCATTTGCTCTGGAAAACAAACCAAATCTACTCCTTTGGCTGCTGCTTTTTCAATGGCATCTTCTGCATGTTTTAAATTTGCCTCTAAATTGGCACCAGTATCCATCTGCACCAATGCAGCTAACCAATGCCTTTTTTTATTTAAATCATTCGCCACCATATTTCTATCCCCTTTATAAAACAACTATGTTAAGAACAAAGCGCACAAACACGCTCCGCGACGTTACACTTTCCCAATGTGCTTGCGCGCTTTGCCGCGCCGAATTTGGTACACAGTACATTTTCCATACCAATTCGTGTGCATCCTGCCCAGAGGGCTTTTATCTTATAGGACGCATTTTCCTATAAGATAAAGCAAAACGCGTTTCCGATTAAAACTTTCGGAAACGCTCATATCTTTCATTCACAATTTGTTCTGCCGTCATTCCACCATATTTCTTTAGGAATTTCAAAATGCCTTCCCGCATCTTTTCACATACATCCTGACAATTTTCATTTGTGACTGCTTTTTCTTCTTCTATTACTTGTTCTACAATACCTAATTTGTATAGTTCACTTGCAGTAATCTTCATAGTATCTGCGGCTTCTGCAGCACGTTTGCTATCTTTCCACAAAATGCTGGCAAATCCTTCTGGAGATAACACGGAATAGGTTGCATTTTCAAGCATCCATACTTCATTTGCAACTCCAAGTGCTAAAGCTCCACCGCTTCCACCTTCTCCTATAACAATAGAAAGAATAGGCACTGTAAGTCCTGCCATCTCATACAAGTTTCTGGCTATTGCCTCACCCTGTCCACGCTCTTCTGCTTCCATTCCACAGAAAGCTCCCGGTGTATCAATAAAGCAAATGATTGGACGATGAAATTTCTCCGCCTGACGCATCATTCGAAGTGCTTTTCGATATCCTTCCGGATAAGGCATACCAAAGTTTCTTTTCTCGTTTTCTTTTAAGTTTCTTCCCTTTTGCTGTCCAATTACGGTAACGAACTGTCCTTCAATGGAGGCAATTCCACTTACAATTGCTCCATCATCGCGATACAAACGATCTCCATGAAGTTTCATAAACTGGTCAAATACACCGTTGATATAATCCTGTGTATATGCACGATTGCTGCTTCTTGCAATTTGTACTCTATCCCAAGCACTTAAGTTTTCCTTTGGTGCCTCTTCCATATCCAGCTCGTCCATATTCACCATTTCCAATTCTAATTCATCCATGTTCTGTCCAAACCTTTCCTATTGCATCTGTTTTTAGTGAAACCTTACACTTCTACTTTTTTGCACCTGCACTGCGCAATAAAAAGTGTAACACTTTTTTCATTTTCTTTCTTGATACAATCTTATCAATCATTCCATGCTCCAGCAAAAATTCAGCACTTTGAAATCCTTCTGGCAATTTCTGATGAATGGTCTGCTCAATCACTCGTGGTCCAGCAAATCCAATCAAAGCCTTAGGCTCTGCCAAAATCACATCCCCAAGCATAGCAAAACTTGCCGTTACGCCTCCTGTAGTAGGATCCGTTAGCACAGATACATAAAACAAACCAGCCTCATCATGACGTTTTAATGCCTGAGAGGTTTTAGCCATCTGCATTAAAGACATCATTCCTTCCTGCATTCTCGCTCCTCCAGAACAACAGAATAAAATAACTGGTAATTTCTGTTCTGTAGCACGCTCTACCATACGTGTGATTTTTTCACCTACGATCATGCCCATACTTCCCATCATGAAATTTGATGACATAACACCAATGGCAGTCTCTAATCCTCCAATAGTTCCCTTTCCAGTTACTACAGCTTCAGAAAGACCAGTATTTTGCTGCATAGTGGCAACTTTTTTCTCATATCCTGGAAATTCTAACGGATTTTGTGTTGCCAAATCCGTATCCCATTCTTCAAAACTTCCTTGATCTAAAATCATGCCAAGACGCTCCATTGGAGCAATTCGAAAGTAATGTCCACAACTTGGGCAAATGTGATTATGTTCAATCACATCTTCGGTATATACAATGCGATTACATGCCTCACATTTTTGAAACAATCCTTCCACCAACTGTTGACGATGGTAATTTTCCATCATTTTTTTTGATTGTTTCTCCTGTTTACGAAATAACATATCTATTCACTCCTAACTGAAGTATGTCTGGTTAATCCACTCTACATCCCCGTTTTTAAATGCCTCTTCTCCAGTGAGTTTATATTGGAATTCCAAATTTGTCTTAACTCCTTCAATTACAAATTCGCTTAATGCACTGCGTAATTTTTGAATGGCTACCTCACGGGTTTCTCCATGCACAATCAATTTTGCAATCATAGAATCATAACAAGACGGTATCTTATAGCCTTGATAAATAGCCGAATCTATACGAATTCCATTTCCTCCCGGCAAATGTAAACTTTCAATCACTCCCGGACAAGGGGTAAAATTATTTTCCGGACTCTCTGCATTAATACGACATTCAATGGAATGACCGGAAATTTTTATATCATCCTGTGTATAGCGTAAAGATTTTCCATCTGCAATTCGAATCATTTCTTTCACTAAATCCACACCTGTAACTTCTTCTGTGACCGGATGCTCTACCTGAATACGAGTATTCATTTCCATAAAATAGAATTTATCGTCTTTATCTAATAAAAACTCAATAGTTCCAGCAGAATAATATTCTGCCGCCTTTGCTGCTTTCACCGCAGTCTCTCCTAATTTTTTACGAAGTTCTGGAGATACTGCTACAGAAGGAGTCTCTTCAATTACTTTCTGATGCTTTCTCTGTATGGAACAATCACGTTCACCTAAATGAATCACATTTCCCTGTTGATCTGCTAAAATCTGCACTTCGATGTGTCTACAATTTGCAAGGTATTTTTCTAAATACATATTTCGGTCCGCAAAAGCATTTTCTGATTCTTTCTGTGCTGTGGTAAACAAATCTACAAATTGTTCTGGATTTTCCACAATTCGCATTCCTTTTCCACCACCACCAGAAACCGCTTTAATAATAACCGGATATCCCATAGCATCCGCTTCTTTCTTTGCTTCCCAAGCATCTACATACGGAATATCTCCTCCCGGAATAACCGGAACACCAGCTTCTTTCATCACTCTTCTGGCCTCTGATTTATTCCCCATCTTTTCCATACTTTCCATACTTGGACCGATAAATGTGAATTTACATTCTTGACACATCTTTACGAATTTGCTATTTTCAGACAAAAATCCAAATCCTGGATGAATCGCATCCACATCTGCAGCAATAGCCGCACTCAGAATTCTCTCCATATTCAGATAGCTGTCCTTTAACTTGTAGGAACCAATGCAAATGCACTCATCCGCTAACTGCGCATGTAATGCATCTTTGTCAATATCGGAACAAATAGCCACACTGGTAATTCCCATCTCTCTACATGCGCGAATAATACGAACCGCAATCTCCCCACGGTTTGCTATTAATACTCTTTTTATTCCATTTGTTCTCACTCGCTCATCCTCTTTCCTACATCAATGCAAAGGTCAATTCTGCCTCTGTGGCAACCTTGTCACCTTTGTATGCAGTAGCCTTTCCGATTCCAATTGGCCCTTTTACTTTTATCATTTCTACTTCAAGACGCAAACAATCTCCTGGTACTACTTTATCTCTAAACTTAGCTTTATTGATACCACCAAATACCGGAGTCTTCCCCTTATATTCTTCTGCTGATAAAATAGCAACTGCTCCAACCTGTGCCAACGCTTCCACAATTAAAACTCCTGGCATAATTGGCTCCTGTGGATAATGGCCCTTAAAAAAGTCCTCATGATAAGTAACGCATTTTACACCTACTGCACGCTTACCTGGTTCTAACTCGTCAATACGATCCACAAGTAAAAATGGATGTCTGTGAGGAATCAACTCCTCAATTTCTTTTATTCCCAACATATCTATTCTCCTATACCAAACGAACCAAAGGCTGTCCGAATTCAACCAATTGTTCATTCTCCACTAAAATCTCTGCAACTGTTCCATCGGATTCTGCTTCAATCTCGTTCATCAACTTCATTGCTTCTACAATTCCAATTACCTGTCCTTTTTTCACAGTATCTCCCACAGAAATAAATGGTGCTTCTCCCTCTGCCTTTGCAGCATAAAAAGTTCCCACTAAAGGAGAAGTAATCACGGTCCCTTCTGCCTTCTCTGCTGTGTCAGTTGTCACAACAGTTTCTGCTACAGGCTGCACTGGTGCATTTCCAGATACTACAACAGGCTGTGCTGCCACAATAGGTGCCTTTTCTGCCTCTAATTGAAAGGTATATTCTTCTGTCTCATACATAAACTTGGACATATTGCTCTTGTCAAAGCGGTCCATAATTTTTAATATTGCCTCTAAATCAAATTCCATTGTCTCCGTATCCTTCTCTCTATTTACAAATACGGTAACCATTCCACTTCCTAACAGCTACCTTAACTCTCATTCATCTACACTTGCGTTTAGCATTTCTTTACTAATAAACTTGCGTTATGTCCTCCAAATCCAAGTGAATTGCTTAACGCATAATTTACTGTCTTACCTGTCTCAGGCTCTTTTGTATAGTTCAAATCACATTCTTCATCTGGTACCTGATAACCAACCGTTGCATGTATATAATCTTCCATCACAGATTTTACGCAAACAATAAACTCAATTGCTCCTGCCGCACCAAGACAATGTCCGATCATAGATTTTGTAGAGTTTACATTCAAATTATAAGCATGTTCTCCAAATACTTTCTTAATTGCCATGGTCTCAAATAAGTCATTGTGATGTGTACTTGTTCCATGTGCATTGATATATTCTACCTGTTCTGGCTCAATACCAGCTTCCTTTATTGCAAGTTCCATTGCTCTTGCAGCTCCTTCACCATCTTCTGCTGGAGAAGTAATATGGAACGCATCACTGGTTGCTCCGTATCCTACCACTTCTGCTAAAATCTTAGCACCTCGTGCCTTTGCATGCTCATACTCTTCCAGTATAACCACACCAGCACCTTCACCCATAACAAATCCGCTTCTCTCTTTATCAAAAGGAATCGAAGCTCTCTTTGGATCTTGGCTATTTGTAAGTGCAGTAAGAGATGCAAAACCACCGATACCAATTGGGCAGATGGAAGACTCTGTTCCACCTGCAACCATCATATCAGCATCACCATACTGAATATAACGGGCAGCCTCTCCAATAGAATGAGTACCAGTTGCACAAGCGGTAACTACATTCGTACATTTTCCCTTCAAACCAAATTGAATAGAAACATTTCCAGCTGCCATATTTGAAATCATAAGTGGCACTAACATTGGAGGAATTCTCTTTGGTCCTTTCTCCATAAGTTTTGTATGACCATTTTCCATAGTCTCAAGTCCACCGATACCAGAACCTACACATACACCAAAACGATATAAATCTTCTTTTTCTAAATCAATTCCACTCTGATCAATTGCCTGCTTTGTAGCTGCTACCGCATACTGACAGAACAATTCCATTCTTCTTGCAGCCTTTGGATCCATATACTTAGATGCATCAAAATCATCTACCTGCGCTGCTAATTTGGCCTTATACTCTGTGATATCAAAACGATCAATTTCCTTAATTCCCACTTTCTGTTCTTTCACATTGTTCCAGAATTCATCAATGGAATTTCCAATTGGAGATACAACTCCCATACCTGTTACAACTACTCTTCTCTTTTCCATCGCGTCCTCCTTATGCGTACATTCCGCCGTCAACGGAAATAGTCTGTCCTGTAATATAGGCTGCTTTATCCGATGCCAAAAATGCAACGGTCTCTGCTATATCTTTTGTATGACCTAAACGGTTCAAAGGAATCTGAGCCAAAAGCTGCTGCTTTACTTCTTCTTTTAACACCTGTGTCATCTCGGTATCAATAAATCCAGGCGCTACTGCATTCACTGTGATTCCTTTTCCCCCAAGTTCCTTTGCAAGAGACTTAGTCATACCAATAATTCCAGCCTTAGATGCACTGTAATTAATCTGTCCCGCATTACCTGTAAGACCTACAATAGAAGATATACTAATGATTCTTCCACCCTTTTGTTTTAACATAGTTCTACATACATGACGCATACAATTAAAGGCACCCTTTAAGTTTGTATTAATTACTGCATCAAACTCTTCTTCTTTCATTACCATTGCCAAGTTATCCTTGGTAATACCAGCATTGTTTACTAAAATGTCAATGCTACCATACTCTTTGGCAACTGCTTTTATCATCTCTGCCACTGCTGCGAAATCTGCCACATCACATCCATAAACGGCTGCTTTTCCACCATTATCTGTAATTTCCTTTGCGGCTGCTTTTGCGGCATCCTCTGAGTGTGCATAATTCAAAATAACGGTTGCACCATAAGAAGCAAGTGTCTTTGCCACTTCACAACCAATTCCTTTTCCTGCGCCTGTTACCAACGCAACTTTTCCTGTCAACATCTATGTCTCTCCTATTATTTACCAAGTTCATCGAGCTTGCTTAAATCTTCCACAGTTTCTACATTAATTAGTGTAACTTCACGATTAATTTTCTTAATCAAGTTTGTGAGCGTATGTCCAGGTCCAATTTCCACAAATGTATCCACGCCCTCAGCAATCATGTTCTCCACACTATCTTCCCAACGAACAGAAGAAGATACCTGCTTTGCCAACAAATCTGCCACCTTGTCCTCTTCTCTTACATACTCTGCTGTCACGTTTGTTACATAAGGCATTTCTGGTTTTGAAATGGTTACGCCCTGCAATTCCTGCGCCAATTTTTCTCCAGCACCCACTAACATACCAGAATGGAATGGTCCACTCACCTTCAATGGCATCACTCTCTTGACACCTTTTTCTGTCAGTTGTTCTTTTGCTTTTGCAAGTGCCTCTGTCTTTCCAGAAATAATAATCTGTCCCGGACAGTTATAGTTTGCCACATATACATCTTCAATGTCTGCACAAACTTCTTCTACTAATTCTCTTTTTGCACCAAGTACCGCCTGCATTCCACCAACGCCTACAGGTACTTCGTTCTGCATGTAAATACCACGCTTTCTTGTAACTGCCACTGCATCTTTAAATTCCATAACACCACAAGTTACTAATGCCGCATACTCACCTAAACTAAGTCCTGCTGCAACATCTGGTTTTACTTTTTCCAATACCGGCTGCAACATTGCCACACATGCAGTCAAAAGAGCCGGCTGGGTATATTCTGTTAAATTAATCTTTTCTTCTTCTTCAAAACAAATCTTCTCAATATCCACATCCAGATTTTCCTTTGCAACCTGAAAAATCTTTCTACTGCTATCGAAGGATTCGTAAAAATCTTTTGCCATTCCTAGCTGTTGTGCTCCTTGTCCAGGAAACACAAATGCGATTTTTCCCATATTAATTCCCTTCCTACATAAACTTTTCTGTTCTTTGTTTTATAATTTCACAAGCCTCTGCTGTAATTTCCTCTATAATTTCCTTAGCGGTCTGTTCTTTACTGATAAGTCCTGCAATCTGTCCTGCCATAAAAGAACCTGCAGCCTTATCTCCATCAAATACAGCCTTACGCAAAGATCCTAGCGTAAGTTTTTCCATCTCTTCGAAACTCTTTCCCTCTTTTTCTAACTTCAAATACTCTCTTGTCATAGCATTACGCAGTACACGCACCGGATGACCGGTAGTACGACTGGTAACTACAGAATCAATATCTTTTGCTTTTAAAACTAATTCTTTGTAATTTTCATGAACAATACATTCATTTGCTACAAGGAAACGAGTACCAATCTGCACACCTTCTGCTCCTAACATAAGAGCCGCTGCAAATCCTCTTCCATCTCCTACACCTCCAGCTGCAATTACTGGAATATCTAACGCATCCACTATCTGTGGAACTAATGCCATAGTAGTACATTCTCCAATATGACCACCAGCTTCTGTACCTTCTGCCACTACTGCTGCTGCTCCACAACGCTGCATACGTTTTGCAAGCGCAACAGAAGCAACTACTGGGATTACTTTAATATCCGCTTCTAACCAATCCTTCATGTATGGTTCTGGAGTTCCTGCACCAGTAGTTACCACTGGTACTTTCTCCTCTACCAATACTTTCGCAACATTTGGCGTATCCGGATTTAGTAACATAACATTCACACCAAATGGTTTATCTGTCAGTTCTTTGGTTTTTCGAATTTCCTCTCTTACTTGCTCAGCATTCATACCGCCTGCTGCAATAATTCCAAGTCCACCAGCATTAGATACTGCTGCTGCTAAATTATGTTCTGCAATATTTGCCATTCCGCCTTGGAATACGGGATACTTGATATTTAAAAGTTTTGTTACTTCTGTCTGCATTGCAAAAATCCTTCCTTCGTCTTTTCTTCTTATTCCTGTGTCTTCTCTAAATAATCCACAACTTCCTGAATAGTTGTAAACTCAGATACTGCCTCAGTATCGATTTCTACATCGAACTCTTCTTCACAAGCCATAATGAACTCGAATAAATCTAAAGAATCTACTCCTAAATCCTCTTTTAAGTTTGTGTCTGGCTTAATCTTGTCCACATCCAACTTTAACTGCTCTGCTAACATTTCTGTAATTTTTTCTAACATAATAATTCTCCTTTTTCTTTTCTTTCTCTATTAATTTTAAATATCCTGTAAAAACAGGCTATTTCCCAAATAAATGTTTCGCTACCAAATGCCGCTTATGAAAAAACACTCTCTAATGTCTGTTTCCAGCTTTCACATTCAGTACCTTATCAAAAAATCAAAGTGTGTTCTGTAGCACTATTTTCTGTCTGCCTCACACACTTTCTTTTCGTAATCTCTTATTTAGATAATTCTTCTCTGAAATCTTCTTTTTTTCATACAAACAACTACAAAAAGAACTCCGGTAACTGCAAGTCCAATACCTGCTGTAATACTTGCTACCTTTACATGTCCTTTTGCAAACAATCGTCGAATCCTCTTTTGATGTCTTTTCAGGTCTCTTTCCAAATGTATTTCTTCCAGAATTGAAGTATCCAGCTTATCAAACATGTCAATCAGTCTGTATTGTTCCATTCTTCACTCCTACCTCTCTTCCCCTGTCATCACGTCGTATTCCTGCTTCATCTGCCTGCGAAGTCTGCTTAATTTGCTGTCCACCGCATTAACGGTCATACCCATATGTAAAGCAATTTCCTTGGAACTTTGTAAATAATAATATCTACGAAGAACCATTTCCTTATCCTTCTTCTTTAAATTGGCAACAATCTGGTTGAGAGCTTCCATGTTCTCTTTCTGTTCCATGACATTCTCAACGTTCTGTCGGTAGTCTACATAATCAGCCGTAAGCTCAGCCAATTCTTCTTTCTGTGCCGATGCTTCCGTCTTGCTAATCTTTCGCAACCGATTAATCGATGTATTACGGACAATTACAGATAAATAGGTTTTAAATGAGGCTTTTTCGAAATCAAACTCCTGAATATGATTCCATATTTTAAAATACGTGTCGTTTACACATTCTTCCACATCTTCCTTATTGTTTCCAAGAATTCCTGTAGCTATATAAACTAACAATTTCTCGTATTTGTCTGTCAAAGCCTTTAATCCCTCTTCATCCCGCTTTGCTATTAACTTTACAATTTTTTTATCACGCACACATCTCACCTCCGCATACAATGGGGGTGGAGCCAGTTTCCCGGCACATCTCTTAAGAGTGGGAACTTAACATTCCTTATACATATACCCCTACATTTGTTAAACCTTGCAAAAAAAATATAAAAATATAATTTCCTTTTCATTATATACCATATACTGTATTTTTGCGAACTTTTTTTCTTGTTTATGAATATATTTGTAAAAATACACGTATTGGGTTACATTTTTCGTTTTCTAACATTTTTGTAACATTTGTTGAAACCTTACCCAATATTTGGTAAAATCAATATGATTTTAAGACATACACATAGAAAGCATAAAATTTAAAACAATATTACATTCCAACCGAAAGGAGTATTATGATCATGAAAAAGAATTGGTTAAAACCAGAAATAGACGAATTAACAATTACAGCAACTGCAGGTCGTGGCGGAAACTCTATGGATACTCAAAGTCCTACTCAATTCCATCCAGAATGCTGGACTCCAACCCCTACCGTTGCAGCTTCATTTGATTCTACAAGTGGTGCCGATATTTCCACACCAACTTGTACCAGTGTTCCAGTATCAAAACCACATTGGCCTCATTGCTAATTTTTAATGTGTAAAACAAAACCAGCAGTTTTTGATATACCTGCTGGTTTTCTTTTTATCTACCGATAAATTCGTAAGCTAAATACAGCTTACTTGAATACATTTAATTCTTTTAACATTTTTATGCGATGTAAAAACATTTCCTCATACCCCAACTGTTTTATCTCATCATAACGTTGTTCTCTCTCCGTCTGTAAATCATTTTTTCCAGATCCCATCATATAATAAAAGAACAATCCAGCATATTCTTCGCCATATTTTCTTGTACCAAAATACAAAAAGTCTTCTTCCATTGCTTGCTGCAACCAGTTTGCCTTAACCCCTGGCTCTTTCATAAAAGATTTACTTAAATTAAAATACTCCTGACAAATAGAAAAAAAACACTGGCAAAAAGAAGTATATCCCAACTGTTCCATGCAAGCCCAAAAATACGGAATATCTATCTGCTCTTCATAATTATTACAAAACAAAGAAATATCCAACATATATCGCATAGGAAGCCCCTGCTCTACAAAGTGTTTCACCATATGAAATATCTGATAAATCAAATGCTCCGTATGTCCCATACTTAATGTTTGAATCCCACAACAGACTAATGACACACTCTTTTCTAAGGAGGTCAAATCTAGCGCTGTAAGAAGATCAATTTCTTCGCCTTCCAAATCTTCAAACAAAGAAAAATGTAATTCTATTTTATGCAACTCTATTCCTTCCTGCCGATAATAATATGTAAGAACATTTCTCTTGTCCAATCTGTATTCCTGTTCGTATCCACACATATGTAGCAATTGCCTTATCTGAGGTTCATAGACTCTATCTACATAAATATCGGTATCCCCGGAAGTGCGAAGGCCAATGGCAGGATATAGATTCGCCAAAATGATTCCCTTAAAAAAGAGCATTGGGATTTTATTCTTATAAGCAGCCTCTGTCACTTTTTGTAATAGCGGAATTTTTTGATATTCCCTCAAAATTCCCTGCGTTGCTTCTTCTTTCCAAGACTTTAATAACTCTTCCTCTTCCTGACTCTCCACTTTCCAATCAGATACCATTTGGTATACTAATCCACAAACTCTATTGATACTGGAAAGTTCATATAACTCTTTCAACGAAAAACCACTCAATACTTGTGGATCCCTCATTGTCTTTTTACTGGCAGCCGCTACTACTGCATAGAAATTCTTTTTCATTGTCCACACCTACTCCCCAATAACCTTATATATAATTTCTTTTACCTGCTTCATAGTATCCAAACCTTTTGGACGTTGTATCAAGCAAATATTTACATTTGCCGCCAAATCTACACATACTTGAAACTGCTCTGCGGGCAATCCCATAGAATCCAACATCATCCCCAGAAACAGACTATTGACAATTATATTTACTTTTTCAAATCCTTCGATTTTGCTACATAAAATCTGATTCTTGTATTCCTTATACGCCTCATCTTCTCCATCATACCACTGTAACATAAATAAAGTATGAAAACGCTGTGGCTCTGATAAAAAAATATCTCTCCGATCTACCGCAAATTTGTCTTTTTCCGGATCAATATAAATCAAGTCTTCAAGGGAATACCCCCTCTGTAAAGCTGCATCCCTGCACAATTTTTGTTGCGGAAAAGCCGGAAAAGCATATGCTTGTCCCTCTTTTCCCGGCAAATATCCTACGGCAATTACATCATCACTGAGCATTTTCGCTCCATCCACTAGCAATTCTGTAGTAATAGTAGATTTCCCCGCTCCGCTTGCGCCTGTAATTGCTACTGCCTTTCCATTTATAGATACTGCTCCACAATGTAACGCTACCAAACCTTTTAAATGGGCAAACACAGAAATTCCATATCCCAATACAAACTGTAATAGAAATAAAATCTCACGATCGGAGTTGTTTTGAATCATCATTTTTCCAGAACGGTACACTGCAAAATAGGCAAAAGAGTTTCGAAACCACATATAATCTTTGTTCCACTTGCAATAAGGAGCATTTTTTTCATCTCCAATCTCTGCAAGCACTTCCTCTGGTACTGTTCCAAATACAATATCCAGATCGTATTCCCCATCCGTCTCCACTAAAAGCAGTTGTCGAATTTCGTATTCACAGCGAAGTACAAAACCAAATACCTTATAGTAATAATACATAGCCCCCACTCCCCTCAAATTTATTTCTTATCTTTCTTATCTCCATTCCCTGTAAGAAGCACTCTTGCAAGCAAACCCGCTCCTACTACGATCATCCCAACCATAATGAGATAGTTATAAAGACTGGTCTGATTAAAGTAAAAACGAACACTTGCAATAATTGCTGCTATAATGATAACTACACCTAGTACAGTAAACGCTTTTGCCAAAAAGGAATCCGGCTTCATTACCCACCAAAATACACCTATTATTAATGGTACGATAACTAAACCGGATGGAACAGTTGCCATCCCCCAGAATTGAATATATCCCATTCCCCATCCTGACGTAACCGTAACGGAATTCAGTAACCAATATAGTCCAGCTCCCAACAATGCTAACCCTACAAAAAATGTCAACAATGGATTTTTTTCATTCATACACTATCCTTCTTTCTCTTATGTATTTTTTATCCCTTATCATTTATCGACATAAGACAATCATAAACAAAGCGGATATTTGCGTTCCCAAAAGAACTTTCTATCCGCTTTGCCACTTTTTATAGTCTATTTTAAAATTACCTTATGAAATACTTTCTTTCCTTTACGAATCTTAATGGTATTTGTAAGCTGCTCCTCTGTAATTCTGGCATTTTCATCCACCTTTACATCATCTACAGAAACTCCACCCTGTTTTGCCAAACGTCTTGCTTCTCCCTTGGAAGCCACTAATCCGCATTCCATCATTAAGTCAAGAATACCAATACTTCCATCTGTAAGTTTATCCGCAGTAAGCTCTGTAGTAGGCATATTGGAATCGTCTCCACCATTTCCAGCAAATAAAGCATGAGAGGCTTCTCTTGCTTTTGCTGCCTCTTCTTCTCCATGAACTAAAGAGGTTAATTCATATGCCAAAATTTCTTTTGCTTCGTTCAACTGGCTTCCTTCCCACGAATCCATCTCATCAATTTTTTCTAGTGGAAGGAAGGTAAGCATACGAATACATTTCAATACATCGGCATCTGCTACGTTTCTCCAATACTGGAAGAACTCAAATGGAGAAGTTTTGTTTGGATCAAGCCAAACAGCACCTTTTCCTGTCTTACCCATCTTCTTTCCTTCTGAGTTCAAAAGCAAAGTAATGGTCATTGCATACGCATCTTTTCCTAATTTCTTACGAATAAGTTCAGTTCCACCAAGCATATTAGACCATTGATCATTTCCACCAAACTGCATGTTACATCCATAATGTTTATATAAATGATAAAAGTCGTATGACTGCATAATCATATAGTTAAACTCAAGGAAACTAAGACCTTTCTCCATACGCTGCTTGTAACATTCTGCACGAAGCATATTATTTACCGAAAAATGTGGTCCCACTTCACGAAGTACATCCACATAATTTAATTTTAACAACCAGTCTGCATTGTTTACCATAATTGCCTTGTCATCGCCAAACTCAATAAATTTCTCCATCTGCTTCTTAAAGCAATCACAGTTATGCTGAATGGTCTCTGGTGTCATCATAGAACGCATATCCGTTCTTCCGGACGGATCACCAATGTATCCTGTTCCTCCACCAATTAGAACAACTGGCTTATTTCCTGCCATCTGTAAACGTTTCATGAGACATAATGCCATAAAATGTCCCACATGCAAAGAATCCGCAGTTGGATCAAAACCAATATAAAAAGTTGCCTTTCCATTGTTTACTAATTCCTTAATTTCTTCCTCGTCTGTTACCTGTGCAATCAGACCTCTTGCTACTAATTCGTCATATACTGTCATCTCTATTTCTTCCTTTCTATTTTGTTTCCTTTTCTAAATAAACACAAAGCCCTCTGTCCATCTTTCAACGGACAGAGGGCGAATATCGCGGTACCACCTCTGCATCAAAGAGCTATGCTCTTCCTCAACAGACATCAGTTTCCCATCATATACGCTGGTTCCCTGACTCTCACGCTATATCGGGCGCATCCCGTCTTACCCTACTAGCCAAAATTGCAGTATTCCTATCCCTACTACAATACTTTCAACATTCAAGCAAGCTACTCCAAGATGTATTCAGAACAGGGCATCTGTGACCTTCCACCAACCGGACACTCTCTGAAAAATGCGTACTGCCTTACTTCTTCTCTTCCTCGTATTACTTATATCTTCACATATAAAAAGTTCAATATACTTCTCTATTTTAATAGATGTACTTCTAAAATGCAACCGCTTTCTTTTAATAATGAAGTTCCTCTATGTACATTATTACAGTTCACAGATAGGTGAACTGTAACTGCATATCATCTTATTTCCTATAGCTGCAATCCCTTTGAAGGTTCACATCCAAGAACAAGGTTCATACATTCAATTGCTGCACCGGAAGCTCCCTTTCCAAGATTATCAAACTGAGAAGAGATTACCATACGTTCTTCATTTCCTGTCACATAAATCTTTAATCCATCCCAACCTGACATTCCGTTTCCAGCCAAAAATCCACTAGCTGCCACTTCATCATCTACTGCACTCACTTTGATAAATTCCTGTCCTTTGTAATACTCTGCATAATATGCCAACAAAGATTCTGGTGTCTCTTTTTTTGTCAACATATCTGTAAACAAAGGCACGGACACTACCATACCACTATAATAATCATCTACAATAGGCGAAAACAATGGTGTTCTCTCAAGACCTGTAATTTTCTGCATCTCTTTTAAGTGCTTATGCTGCTGTGTCAAAGCATATTCTCTACCAGAAGCATATTCCTTTGGTCTATCTTCGCTTTCATAAACAGCAATGGCTTTCTTTCCAGCTCCACTATAGCCAGAAATTCCAAAACTGCTTACTGGATAATCTTTTGGCAAAATTCCACCTGCTATCAACGGATATACTAATGAAACAAAACCAGAAGCATAGCATCCTGGAACTGCAATACGCTTTCCATTAATCACATTTTCTCTATGTTCTTTTGATAACTCCGGAAATCCATAAGCCCATCCTGCATCCGTTCTGTGTGCTGTAGATGTATCAATAATAACCACATTATCGTTTTCTACAAGAGAAACCGATTCCTTTGCTGCTACATCTGGCAAACACAAAAATGCAATATCCGCAGAGTTAATCATTTTTTTTCTCTCCGCCGGATCTTTTCTAAGTTCCGGATCAATCTTTAATAATTCAATATCATCACGTCCTTGAAAACGCTCATGAATACGAAGTCCGGTCGTACCTTCACTACCATCAATAAACACTTTTGTTTTCATTGCAATTCCTCTTTTCTATGTTCTCTTTCTTCTACTACGCCCCATGGGAACAAGATATCTATTTCATAAATCAAGTAGCAGAAGTTACTGGTTTATTTTCTTATTCTATCACATTTGTAACGGTATTGCTATGCCTATCCCAAGAAGTTTCCATCATTTGTTACAGTTCACTGGTGTGTGAACTGTAACAAGCAGATTACTGTTCATTCATAGGCTATAATAACTTAAACATTCCAAAAACGCTTTATGAAATTTCATTATAATCTCTTTGAAATAATTCTTCGCATGCCTGTCGCTTCAACGTTTCATATTCCATTTTCAAAAGCATGCGCTCCACAATATAGGCTCTGGACTTTTGCTTATATTTAGGCAAATGAAACCTTTTCAATATATGGTCTAACTCCTGTCTCCAAAGAAGGGACAATTGGAGTTTGGGTTTCCATTTTGGATTTGATGCTGCTTCCCGAATTTTTGAAAACCGTACATTTTCTCCTTGATGTTCTACCAATATAATGCCCCAATATTCTGGCACATGCTCCGCCACATGTTTTCCATGCCGACTGCCTGCCACAATATAACTACGGTCACAATACGCATCATACCCTTTGATTTGCGAATCAAGTCGGGTATACGTGTCTGCATCACTTTTTATCTCTATACCAATAAACTCTGACTCGGTCACCATAAACATATCGGCTCGGGTATTTCTTCCTAAACATTTCTCATCAATGACACGAATTTTCCCAAACTGCTCTTCCAAATAATCAAACAGAGGGTCGCGGATATCTTTATCATATAGCATCGTAATCCTCCATTTTAATTACTCTCTTAATTCATCTAATGTCTTATAGTAAGATGGCAAAAATTCTTCACAAAAAACCTCCGCCTCTTCTAATTCCATTGCATGAATAGCTGTTTCCAGTGTCTTTTTTGCAGATGTAAATTCTGTATTTCCAGACTTCTCTTCTTTGATACATTTTATCAATGCAGATAATTTGTCCGCCGCTTTCTTTAATTTCCACAAATAAGCATCTTCCTGATTTTGAAAAAATAAATCTTCATAATATTCCCTCATATCTTCCGGCAACATAGCAAGTAACTTTCCTGCTGCCTTATCCTCAATCTGCTTAAATGCAGTTTCAATATCCTCGCTATAATACTTAATCGGCGTAGGCATATCTCCTGTTATAATTTCTGTACAATCATGATACAATCCAATCAATGCTGCTTTTTCTGCATTCAAGCTCTTCCCAAAACGTACATTCCCAATTACTGCAAGAGCATGGGAAATCATAGCCACTTCCATAGAATGCTCACTAATATTCTCTATCTCTGAATTTTTCATAAGCGCCCATCGTTCAATGTACTTCATTCTCGCCATCATAGCAAAAAAATGAGATTGCATATCCTCTCCCCCTTTTATGTACAAGAACCTCTGTTTTAGAATTCTAAACAAAGATTCTTGCAACTTGTATTACAAATATTTCTTTACATATTGGCCCGTATAAGATTCTTTCACTTTTGCCACCTGCTCCGGTGTTCCTTTGGCAACTACAGTTCCACCTTTGTCTCCACCCTCAGGACCTATATCAATAATATAATCCGCAGTCTTAATCACATCTAAATTGTGTTCAATTACAACTACTGTGTTACCCCCATCGGAAAGCTGTCGCAATATTTCTACTAACTTGTGTACATCTGCAAAATGCAATCCGGTAGTTGGTTCATCCAAAATATATATAGTCTTTCCGGTACTTCTTCGGCTAAGCTCCGTTGCCAGTTTGATACGCTGTGCTTCTCCGCCGGAAAGTGTAGTAGATGGTTGTCCCAGTTTCACGTAACCAAGTCCCACATTATATAATGTCTGAATTTTATTTCTTATCTTTGGCACATTTTCAAAAAATACCAAAGCCTCTTCCACAGTCATATCTAACACATCAAAAATACTCTTGCCTTTATATTTTACTTCCAATGTTTCCCGATTATAGCGTTTTCCCTCACAAACTTCGCAAGTAACATATACATCTGGCAAAAAGTTCATCTCTATTTTGTTGATACCATCTCCCGAACAAGCCTCACATCTGCCGCCTTTTACATTAAAACTAAATCTTCCTTTTCCATATCCTCTGGCTTTGGCATCTGCTGTAGTGGCAAATAACTCTCGTATCATATCAAATACACCAGTATAAGTGGCAGGATTTGAACGTGGGGTTCGTCCAATTGGAGACTGATCAATGTCAATGACCTTATCTAATTGCTCAATTCCCTCTATGGATTTATGCGCTCCCGGAATAGTTCTTGCCCGATTCAATTTCTTTGCCAACGTTTTATACAAAATTTCATTAATCAATGAACTTTTTCCCGAACCGGAAACACCAGTCACACAAGTCATAATCCCAAGAGGAATATCTACATTCACATTTTTTAGATTATTCTGTTTTGCTCCTTTGATTTTCAAAAAACCTGTTGGCTTTCTTCTTTCTTTTGGCACCGGAATCTCCAATCGGTGACTAAGATATGCACCTGTAATCGAATCTGGGTTCTCCATAATTTCTTTGGCAGTTCCCTGTGCAACTACTTCTCCTCCCTGTTTGCCAGCTCCCGGTCCTATATCTACTATATAATCGGCTGCAAACATGGTATCTTCATCATGCTCCACCACAATCAACGTATTTCCTAAATCACGCAAATGTTTCAACGTTTTTAACAAACGGTCATTGTCTCTTTGATGCAAACCAATACTCGGTTCATCCAAAATATAGGCAACACCCACTAAACCAGAACCAATCTGAGTTGCCAAACGAATACGCTGTGCCTCTCCTCCAGAAAGGGACCCGGTGGAACGAGCTAATGTAAGATACTCCAAACCTACATCTAATAAAAATCCAACTCGTGCATTAATCTCTTTTAATACTAAATGACCAATTTTTTTCTGTTGCTCCGTAAGCGCTAACTGCTCCAAAAACTTTTGCAAATCACCAATGGAATACTCTGTTATGTCTGCAATATTTTTCTCTCCCACTGTAACAGCAAGAGATTCCTTCTTCAATCGTTTTCCTCCACACTCTGTACATGGACTGATTTCCATAAAAGTTTCAAATTCCTGTTTTGTGTAATCAGAGCCTGTCTCTCGATATCGGCGTTTTACATTGGCAATAATACCTTCGAAAACCACGTCATACACTCCAACACCACGCTGTCCCCGATAATGTACTTTTACCATGCGGTCCGTTCCATACATTAACATATGGCGGACTTCCTCACTTAATTCCTCATACGGCGTAGTAAGATCAAACTCAAATTCTTTTGCCAATGCAGTCAAAATAGAACCTACATAACTACTTGGGTCCGTTGCTGACTGCCATCCAAGCACTGCAATGGCACCCTCTGCAATACTAAGACTTGTATCCGGTACAATCAACTCTTCTGCAAATTCCATACGAATACCAATTCCATGACAAACTGGACAAGCTCCAAATGGATTATTAAAAGAAAAACTTCTAGGCTCAATCTCATCCACACTAATCCCGCAATCTGGACAAGAAAAACTGTGACTGAATTTCATCGGTTCTCCACCAATAACATCCACAATCATAAGTCCTTCTGATAAGTGCATAACGTTTTCAATAGAATCTGTAAGACGTTGTTCCAATCCTTCTTTCACAACCAAACGATCTACTACAATCTCTATGTTGTGCTTTATATTTTTATTAAGTTCAATTTCTTCTGATAAATCATATTGATTTCCGTCTACAATTACACGGACATACCCACTTTTCTTCGCTTTCTCAAACACTTTTGCATGTGTACCTTTTCGCCCTCGAACCACCGGTGCCAAAAGCTGAATCTTTGTACGTTCCGGCAACCGAAGTATCTCATCTACCATCTGGTCAATAGTCTGCTGCTTAATGACTTTTCCACATTTGGAACAATGCGGAATCCCAATTCGAGCATACAACAATCGAAAATAATCATAAATTTCCGTCACGGTTCCTACTGTAGAACGAGGATTTCGATTTGTAGACTTTTGATCAATGGAAATAGCAGGAGAAAGTCCTTCAATACTCTCCACCTGTGGCTTTTCCATTTGTCCTAAAAACATTCTTGCATAAGAAGACAAGGATTCCATATATCGTCTCTGTCCCTCTGCATAAATAGTATCAAATGCTAAAGAGGACTTACCAGAACCGCTAAGTCCTGTAAAAACCACAAATTCATCTCTTGGAATCTGTAAGTTTACATTCTTTAGATTATGCTCCTTGGCTCCTCGTATGGTAATATATTTCTTTCGTTCCATTTTTTGATTCTCCATCTTCCTTCATCCCTCTTTTCCTAACTGTTAGTGTAATTCTACCAAATGCTGTTTCAATTCTATGATTTGATCACGAAGTTTTGCTGCCGCTTCAAAGTTTAATTCTGCCGCTGCTGTATTCATCTTCTTTGTAAGCAGTTTAATTGTAGTTTCTAGTTCTTTCTTAGACATAGATTCCGGATCTTTCTCCATATCCAGACTCTCCACTTCCACCTTCTTTGAAATTCGTATCAACTCCCGAACAGCTTTCTTAATGGTAGTTGGCGTAATACCATGGGCCTCATTATATACCTGCTGAATATTTCTTCTTCGTTCAGTTTCCCCAATGGCACGTCTCATAGAATCCGTCCAATTGTCTGCATACATAATTACATGCCCATCCGCATTTCTGGCAGCTCGTCCTACAGTCTGAATCAGAGAAGTCTCTGAACGCAAGAATCCTTCCTTGTCGGCATCCAAAATGGCAACTAATGTAATCTCCGGAATGTCCAATCCTTCTCGCAACAGATTGATACCTACCAACACATCAAATACATCCATTCGCATATCCCGAATAATCTCCGACCGCTCCAATGTATCAATACCAGAATGTAAATATTTAACTCGAATGCCAATATCTCGCAAATAATCGGTTAAATCTTCTGCCATCTTCTTAGTCAATGTGGTGACTAATACTTTATTATGCTCCTTCGTCTCCCGCTTAATCTCTCCTACCAAATCATCAATCTGACCTTCTACTGGTCGTACTTCAATCTTTGGATCCAACAATCCTGTTGGTCGAATAATCTGCTCTACCTGCAACAATTCATGTTCCCGTTCATATTCCGAAGGAGTTGCTGATACAAATAGCATCTGATCAATCTTACTCTCAAATTCTTGAAAATTCAGCGGACGGTTATCCAATGCCGAAGGCAAACGAAAACCATAATCTACAAGAGTAGATTTTCTGGAACGGTCTCCTGCATACATTCCTCTTACCTGCGGAATGGTAATATGGGATTCGTCTACTAAAATCAGAAAATCTTCCGGAAAAAAGTCAATCAAAGTAAACGGTGGTTGCCCCGGCTCAAGGCCTGTTAAATGTCTGGAATAGTTTTCAATTCCCGAACAAAATCCAGTCTCACGAAGCATCTCCACATCAAATTGGGTTCTCTCCCGAATTCGTTGCGCCTCTAACAACTTTCCTTCATGTTGAAAAGTGGCAACCTGCTCTTTCATTTCCTCTTCAATGGCCCTCAATGCCGGTTCTAATCTTCCCGGTTCCACTACATAATGAGAAGCGGGATAAATATGCGCATGGGAAAGTTCAAATTTAATATTTCCCGTAAGCACATCAATCTCTGTTAAACGGTCAATCTCATCTCCAAAAAACTCCACTCGTATAGCAGTATCGGTTTGATTCACCATAAAAATTTCGACCACATCACCTCGAACCCGAAAAGTCCCACGTTTAAATTCCATCTCACAGCGAGTGTACTGCATATCTATCAACTTTCGAATCATCTCATCTCTGTCCTTCTCCATACCAGGACGCAAAGATAAAGTCATATTCTGATAAAATTCGGGACTACCCAGTCCATAAATACAAGAAACACTGGCAATAATGATAACATCTTTTCGTTCCATTAAAGCTGCAGTAGCAGAATGTCGCAGCTTATCAATCTCATCATTCACTGCAGAATCTTTCTCAATGTAAGTATCCGTAGATGGTACATAAGCCTCCGGCTGATAATAATCATAATAGGACACAAAATACTCTACTGCATTCTCAGGAAAAAACTCCTTAAATTCAGAATAAAGCTGCGCAGCCAGCGTCTTATTATGCGCAATAATAAGTGTAGGTTTTTGTAACTTCTCTATAATATTTGCCATAGTAAACGTCTTACCAGAACCGGTAACTCCCAGCAAGGTCTGAAATTGATTACCTTCCTTGAAGCCCTCTACCAGTGCATCAATTGCCTGTGGTTGATCTCCGGTAGGCTTATATTCTGAATGTAATACAAACTGATTCACAAAAGAATCCCCCTTTCCCAATCACGCTAACCTTTAGTATTCTCTTAATTGATAATCATTATAGCAGATAGCCTAAAAAAAGTACAGAACAAAATCGAATGTTTGTTCTGTACTTTTATATCCATTATTTCTTTTTTATTTCCCGTTCCAATATTCTTACCGCTTGCTTATATTGGGTGTCCACTGTATCTTTTGCATCCAGTGTAACTTCTACATCTGGTTCAATACCAGTCCCATGAATGTTTCTTCCATTTGGGGTGTAATAGTAAGAAGTAGTCAATTTAACTGCCGTTCCGTCATTAAGCGGTATAACAGACTGTACAATTCCCTTTCCAAAACTTGTAGTACCTACCAATATTCCCATTCCATAATCCTGTATGGCACCGGAAAATACCTCTGAAGCACTTGCTGTATTTCCATTAATAAGCACTACCATTGGCAAATCAAAGGAATGTTCAGACACCGCCTTATAGGTTTCCCCTTTTCCATATTTATCTTTTGTAGAAACAATCTCACTTCCCTTTGGAAGAATATAATCCAACATATTTACTACACTGGTAAGCATTCCTCCACCATTGTTTCGAAGATCTATAATTAATCCTTCCATTCCCTGTTCTTCTAAATCCTTAACCGCACTGACAAACTGTTCGTCGGTAGGCTCATCAAAGGCAGATACTGCTATATATCCAATTTTATCTTCTTCCATTTCATAAGCTACCGTTGGAACTTCTACCTCTTTTCGTTCCAAGGTAAATGTTTTGTATTCTTCGGTTTTTGACAAATAGAATTCTACATCTACCGTAGTTCCTTCTTTTCCTTTCATCATTGCCACTACATCATCTAAATCCATCCCTGTGACATCTTCACCATCCACTTTGCTTACAATATCACCAGTGTCAATGCCTGCATCAGCAGCCGCACCACCCTCAAAAGCAATTACAATAGAAATAATACCAGTGTCAACATCCTGTGTAACAGACGCGCCAATGCCACAATACGTTCCGCTAGAATCCTCCATCAAGGAATTATATTCTTCCTCTGTATAATAGCAGGAGTATGGATCGCCTAAACTTTCCAACATCCCCTTGTAAATACCATCGGCAAGTTGTTCTTCTCCTACATCTTCCATATAATACTCATCAATATAAGACCTTAACGCATTCATTTTACTCAACGTCTTTCCTGCATCACTACCAAGAACGCTGTTATTAGCACCAGAATATACACCTATTCCGTCCGCTAGCACATTAGCGGTAACAAGAACACACCCCTGCAAAAGCAAAACTACCATGGCTCCTGTTACAAGCCCTTTTAAAAATTTTTTATCCATATCCAATCCTTTCCAATCGCCATGATGCTGCCAATTACTTTGGCAAATAATCCTCTGGATCTACATACTCTCCATTAATAATTACAGATATATGTAAATGAGGTCCCGTGGAAACTCCTGTAGATCCCACTTCTGCAATGGTATCTCCTTGAGACACCGTATCTCCTACTTCACAATGTAACTTTGATGCGTGCATATATGCAGTATACACTCCATTTCCATGATTAATCATTACATAATTTCCAGCAGAGGAAGAATAGGTTGCAGTAGTTACCGTACCGCTTGCCACTGCATAGATAGCAGTTCCCTCAGGTGCAGCAATATCTGTTCCTTTATGATACGTACTTGCCCCCGCTGTAGGCGCAGAACGTTTTCCGAAATGAGACGTAATCGTTCCTCTTACTGCCAACGGCCAAATAAAACCATCTGTCTCAGATACAGCCACACCAACGCTTCCACTCCCACTTTCTTTGGCAGCTTTTAAAAGCAACTGATTGATTTCTTCTTCTTTTTTCTCAATTTCTTCTGCATAAGCCTTGGCTGCCTCTTCATTATTGGCAATCGCAGCATTGTAATCTTCCAGTTTTTTTTGTTTTGTCTCAGCCATAGTTTCTAAGCTGTCTTTTTCTAATTCTACTTCTTCTAAGAGCGTATTATACTGCTGTTTTTTTAATTCAGCCGCTTTCTTTTTTTCTTCCACATTTTTCTTTGTATCTTCGTAATTGTTTAACATCTGATTATCATATGCAGTAATTTTGTTTATATATTCCACTCGGTTCAAAAATTCCCCGATACTCTTAGAACTTAAAACAATCTCCAAATATCCGTCCGAACCATTTTCATACATATATTTCACACGCTTTTTCATGGTTTCATATTGGTTTTCTTCCGTCTGTACCGCCTGTTCATAGGCAGTTTCCAAATGTTCCAATTCCAAAGTAGCATTTTTTAATTCTTCTTGAACCTGCTCCAGCTTTCCATTGACCTCTTCCATCTTACTATCCAATTTTTCAATACTGGTAAGCAAATCATCTTTTTCATTTTCCAAACTAGATAACTCTGTCTCGATTTCCTGTTTTCTTGCCTCCAATTGCTGTCGCTCTTTTTCTGCCTCATTTAAATCATCTGCAAAACTAATTCTTCCAATTCCGGCAACCGTACCAACCAAAAGAGACAAAGACAAGACACCAATTAGTATTCTTCGTAATTTCATCCTATCATCTCCCTATACTCTCAAGTGCTTTTTTACCGTCAAGCAACTTCCTAGCAAACCGATTCCTATACCAATTGCCAAACAAACCGGTGCCAAAATCACAAACTCACTTCGCAAATCCAAAAACACAAGCCAATCTGACAAAATAGAAAATTTCGTAACAATCCAATCAATCAAACGATAATAAATAATCACTAATATACACAAAGGAATCAATGCACCAAGAAGTCCAATCGCAACACCTTCCACAATAAATGGTCCCTGCACAAAAAAGTCAGTGGCACCAATAAGACGCATAATCCCAATCTCTTCCTTCCTCGTAGATATACCTGCTGAAATAGTGGTGCTTATCAAAAACAAAGAAACCGCAATCAAAAGACCAATTACAAACATAGAAACCACACTAACCAAACGATTAAAAGTAGTCAATGCCTTTGCTGTCTGATCCGAACAGTTTACTTTTCGAATTCCATCCATCTGCTCCAGACTCTTTACCAGTTCACTTTGCTTTTCTACTTTTTTTACATAAATTTCATAAGATGCAGAATCCGCCAGCGGATTATCGTCTTCAAAGGTATTTACCAACTCCTGCTGGTCTTCAAAATTTTCTGCTTTAAAATTCTCCCATGCCTGCTCTGGAGAAATATATTCTACCTTTTCTACATTTTGCATTTTTTTTAAATCAATTCCAATTTGCGCAATCTTACTATCTGTAATTCCTTCATCTAAGAACGCAGTAACGGAAACAGAATTTTCCATATGCTTTACCATATACTGCACATTACTGACCAAAAAGAAACATATACCAAACAAAAACAAACATGCTGTAATGGTACAAACAGAAGTAAAAAAGAATATCTTATTTCTTTTTATATTCTTAAACCCTTGGACAATACTATATCCAAGTGTACTTAACTTTTCCATATTATACATTCACTCCTAAACCGATATTTTGCCACCAAATGTCACTCCACATCCCAATGGGTAAATTATAAAATCCCCTCATAGGCTTCCATAGAAAGACTTTTCGTGTAAATACCTTCTTCCTCATCACTATATAACGTTCCCTCTTTCAATGTAACAACACGCTTTTGCATACGATTTACAATCTCATTATCATGAGTAACCACAATGACTGTAGTTCCCTGTTTATTAATATTTTCCAGCAACTGCATGATTTCAAGGGATGTCTTAGGGTCCAGATTACCAGTAGGCTCATCTGCAAGTAAAATAGGCGGTTCATTCACCAATGCTCTGGCAAGTGCCACTCTTTGTTGCTCTCCTCCGGAAAGTTCACGAGGATATGCCAATTCCTTATCTGCCAATCCCACCAAAGTAAGTATCCTACTTACATTTCGTCCAATCAAACGATTAGGCACTGCAATTACTTTTTGCGCAAATGCCACATTCTCATATACATTTCGATCTTTTAACAATCGAAAATCCTGAAATACACATCCTATTCTTCTCCGATGAGTAGCAACCTGCTTATGTTTCAAATGGGTAATATTCTTTCCATTTACCATAATCTTTCCAGTGGTGGGAGCCACTTCCCGAAGCAACATCTTAATAAACGTTGACTTTCCAGAACCGCTAGCTCCTACAACAAACACAAACTCCCCTTTTGAAATATTCAAATCCAATTCTTTTAACGCCTCTGTTCCATTTGGATAGGTCATCCCTACTTTTTCCAAAGAAACAATTGTCGCTCCTTTTTCCTCCACTTTTATAACCTCCACATCTCTGTATATTCACAGCATTTTCTCTATTGCTGCCAATACTTTTAAGAAAAAAACGATACAGAACCACCCTTTATAATGTAAAAAGCGATTCTGTACCATCATTAATATTCTAAACTTTCCATATATTTCATATATTTTACAACCATCAATGCAATTTTAAAAGTAATGGCATCTTCAAATACACGAAGGTCCAAATTGGTACTCTTCTGTAACTTATCCAGACGATATACCAATGTATTACGATGAATGTAAAGCTGTCTTGATGTCTCGGAAACATTCAGGCTATTCTCAAAGAACTTATTGATGGTTGTCAAAGTCTCCTCATCAAAATCATCTGGTGATTTCCCATCAAAAATCTCTTTAATGAACATCTTACAAAGTGGCATAGGCAACTGATAAATCAATCGACCAATTCCTAAATTTCCATAGGCAACAATGTCTCTCTCTGCATAAAAAATCTTTCCTACATCCAAAGCCATCTTTGCCTCTTTGTATGATCTAGACACATCCTTAATCTCAGAAACAATCGTTCCGTAAGCAATCTGCACTTTCTCCATAGCCTCTGTATTGAGCATATCTAAAATCATCTTGGCAGTCTTATCCATATCCTCGTAACTTTCGTTTTCCTTCAATTCTTTTACGAGAATAATATTCTTCTCATCCACAGCAGTGATAAAATCTTGTGCTTTTCCAGTAAACAAGCCACGTACGGTCTCAAGCGCATTGCTGTCTTTCTCGGTCTTAGTCTCAATCAAGAATACAACACGTCTTACATCCGTCTCAATATGTAGCTTCTTAGCACGATTATATATATCTACCAATAATAAATTATCTAACAATAAGTTCTTAATAAAATTATCCTTATCGTATCTTTCCTTATACGCAACTAACAAATTCTGTATCTGGAAAGATGCAATCTTACCGATCATATATACATCATCACTGTCACCTTTTACAAGGATTACATATTCCAACTGGTTCTCATCAAACACTTTGAAAAATTGATACCCTTGTAATACCTGACTATCAGCGGGAGAATCTACGAATGTCAAAACGGCTTCTTCATACTCTTCAGCATCATTGATGGTTGATGCTAACGGCTTTCCTTCCGTATCCATGATGCAGATATCAATACGGGTAATTCCCTTCAAGCCTTCAATTGTACTTTGAAGTATCTGATTTGATATCATATAATCACTCCTTCTTTCTTATTCCTCTCTACGAGGTATCTCATTCTTTTTTATCTTATCACTATTTTAGGCAAAAGTAAATAAAAATACAAGGTTTTTTTCTTCTTTTTTCGTGAATTCATGCAAAACATTTCAGATTTATAGTAAAGTGTAACAATTTTTAGCCAATCATCTTATATATTTTGCATCTTTTCCTATAAAATATAAGACAAAAAAATGGGAAGCCATTGCCCTTGCAATGAATTCCCATTTCTAATTATTTTATATTCATTTATTAGTTTGTAATGATTTCTTCTGTCTGCTTATCAAATACATGAATCTTACTTAAGTCAAATGCAAGTTTGATTGTATCTCCTGGTCTTGCTGTTGTACGAGGATTTACACGCGCACACATATCAAATCCATCAACATTAAAGTATAAGAATACTTCTGCTCCAAGCATTTCGTATACACGAATAGTAACATCAATCACACTATCTGGTGATGTGTTGATGAATACTTCCTCATCTTTCACATCTTCCGGACGAATACCAAGAACAACTGTCTTTCCTTCGTATCCATTAGAAATTAATGCTTTTGCTTTGTTTTCTGGAACTTTAATAGAATGGCTACCAAACTGTAACAATACGTCTGTTCCGTTGTTTACAACTTTTGCATCGATAAAGTTCATCTGAGGAGAACCGATAAATCCAGCTACGAATAAATTCTTTGGCTTCTGATATAAATCGATTGGAGAATCTACCTGCTGAACGATTCCGTCCTTCATAACTACGATTCTTGTTCCCAATGTCAAAGCCTCTGTCTGGTCATGTGTTACATAAATAATTGTTGTTCCTAATTTCTGATGTAATTTAGAAATCTCAATACGCATCTGTACACGTAACTTTGCATCAAGGTTTGATAAAGGCTCGTCCATAAGGAATACCTTAGGATTACGCACGATAGCACGTCCCATAGCTACACGCTGTCTCTGTCCACCAGATAAAGCCTTTGGCTTACGGTCTAATAAATGCTCAATATCAAGACTCTTAGCTGCCTCATGTACTAATTTGTCGATCTCATGCTTTGGTGTCTTTCTTAATTTTAAACCAAATGCAATGTTATCATATATTGTCATATGTGGATATAAAGCGTAGTTCTGGAATACCATGGCGATATCTCTATCCTTAGGCTCTACGTCATTTACTAACTTATCTCCAATCCACAATTCACCCGAAGAAATATCTTCAAGACCTGCAATCATACGAAGAGTAGTAGACTTACCACATCCAGAAGGTCCTACAAAGATGATAAATTCCTTATCTGCAATCTCCAAGTTAAAGTTCTTTACTGCTACAAAACCGTTATCATAAGTTTTGTTGATGTTTTTTAATGATAAACTTGCCATTTTCTCATGTCCTCCTAAAAATCCTTGTTACTAAACGTACTTACTTATCATACACTAATTCTGTTTTTTAAACTATACTTCAATTAAACAAATAATTCCCAAAACTTTTGTGCATTTTGTACACCTGTCAATTCACCAATCCTTTTTCCCCCTTTTATTCCCATATATTGGGGTTCATTTGGATAATTTGTTCATTTTCCTTCTTAATACCGCATCGTATAAAGTGCATTTTTTCATCACCTCTTCAGGCACATATGTGCATTTTGCACAAATCACCATTTCAATCTACTGTCATAAAAAAGAAAGGCCCGTCTTACGACTAGCCTCTCTCTTCTTTTATTTCCATCTGTTTCATATAATGTTCATAATCCATTCGAAATACTTTTCTTTGAATATTTCCGATAAAACTTTGCTTTAATTCTGCACACCGATTATACAGCATCCCATGATTCTGTTGCTCTATTGCAGTAATAAAACGTTCCAACAGTCCACAAACTAATATATCTGCGCCAATACAAACGCGTCCATTTAACTTATCTACATTATTCAAAATCCAATTTTCCTGCAATTGCGGTGCAATGGCAGTCAATATTACATCCGGACAGGTAGCATTAATATCATTCAACAAACAATCATCATTCATTTTTTGGTCTCCCACAAAACTTCCCACTATTTGTAAATTTTCGTATTCTGACTTGCAGTATTCCACAAACATTTGTAACTTTTCATATTGATCTCCTACAAGATATAACGTATGCTGACTCTCTTTTAAATACGTTAATATTACATCTAAATACTCCGCATCCATCATAAGTTTCTGTTCTTTGTATTGTTTTACAGGATGCATCATCAATACATCTTCTTCCCCCGGCAGTAACAATTGAAAATGAGATACTTTGTCACGGTATTCCTTAGAATCCATTGCTTCCGTTAAAATTTGAACAGACAGAAATAACATAGACTGTAAATGTCCACTTTGACAAAAAGTTTCCAACGCCTGCCGAAATTCTTTCGCTTTAAGAAGTCGCACGTCATAATTCAGAACACTAACCCTTTCTTCCATGCGCATCACCCCCATCGCATTTCTTGATTCTGTCTCTTTCCGACGACTATCCCTATTGTAGCATAAGAATCTTGATATACCATTACATTTCCTTTAAAACTCTGTGAAAACTTCTAAAACCTTTTATCATTTCCCATCACTTGTTCCCAAAATAATACGGATATCAATATCATTACCCACTTCTCCCACTTCAATGGTAGCATTTTTAAAATATTGTAATAAGTCCTGTCCAACACCTTCTTCCTTTACAATGATTTTCGTATTCTCCAGCATACTGTCGCTATAATTTCCAATACTAATTACATTCATTCCCTGTTCTACTAATTTTTCTTGGAACGAAGACGCAAGTCCGTTGATACCAGTGCTATTTAAAATTTCAATCCCAAGCCCCACAGAGGATGCAGCTTTTTCACTAGCCGGCTGATTTTCTTCTGTATAGGAATCATTTTCTAAAATCCGATTAATCAAGTAATTTGTCTCCTCCACCGAAAGTACAAACACTTCGTCACACTTTTCACCACTCACAACAGAAAATGCAATCTGATCTGGTACTCCTTCTAAATACGTCTCAATATAAATATCTTTTTTCTCTCTGGATAAATTAGATGTTACTTTTTCGTAATATTTATCAAAAAAGGTCTGATACTCCTCTTTTGTATGCAATTGGGACATCTCTTTCTTATAAGAATCCTTCCACTTTTGCGCCCCTGTTGCTTTATCTGTCTTAAACATTTCTTTAAACACTTCGTTTGGAATGATGGTGTAATAGCTAAAAGATATGTCCATTACATCTTCCAGCAAAAGCTGAGCACACTGATAAAGGTTTTCCCCAGAAAAATATTTATGCACTTTTTTTATACACACAATCTGCGGAATATCCGGATTTGCTGTGGCTAATTTTTTATATAGCTCATAAGACATAGTAAATTCCAAATTATTTGGAACGGTAATATAATCAATATTACCTGTTTTCTGATTTACTATCTCCACTAATATTTTTGTAATTCTTCCAGTTTCCTCATCGGTAGCCAAAATCATATTTTTAGAAACTTCTTCTGCCACTCCATCTTTATCAATACCGGATATGTATTTGCTAAGACTTGTTTCATCCGGCTTAATTTCTGCCACATTTTCATAATACCACATAGTTACTTTATAACTTGAAAAACCCAACACAAAAAAAATCGCGATACTTATGAAGGATTTCAAAAACACGCGAATAAACTTTTGCTTTAATGCTCTATTTTTTTTCTTCATTTGTTGCTTCCGCTCCCTTTTCTCTATTTCATCCCATCTATGTACGCTTGCTACATTCGTAATCTCTAAAAACATCGTTTAGAAGTTTCTCAGATTATCACGATGCTCGTCAAATATTTAGGCATATGCTGTATTAGTATAACAGAAAGGCGTTTGGCTGGCAACTGCATCCCCTATTTTTTCCATTTTCTTTCAATTCTTTTCTACTACGAAACAATTACTAAGATTTTCTTTTTTGCCACAGCATGATATAATATAAGGATAAGCAGACGAAACAAGTTTACTTGTAAGGTTGCAAAAAAATCATGAGCAGCGTACATGATTTATAAAAGATGAGGTAACTACCGCATTATACTTAGTTACCAAGCGGAAAGGGGTATGCACTATGAATAGAAAAACCATTTTAATTACAGGTTCTTCAAGGGGAATCGGAAAAGCAATTGCAGTAAAATACGCAAAAAAAGGATATAACATTGTTATAAACTGCATCAAAAACAAAGAATTATTAGAGAATGTAAAAAAAGAAATCGAAAGTTATCAAGTTCCCTGCCTCTCTTTTGTTGGAGATGTAGGCGATGAACAAATAGCAGAACAATTATTTACAGAAGCAAAGAAAATGTTTGGCTCTATAGATATTTTGGTAAACAATGCAGGCATTTCTCATATTGGCTTACTAACTGATATGACCATTGAAAACTGGAATCATCTCATTAATAATAATTTAACTTCTGTATTTAATTGCTGTAAACTTGCCGTTCCTGATATGGTAAAGCAGCAAAAAGGAAAAATCATAAACATCTCTTCTGTATGGGGAAATATAGGAGCTTCCTGTGAAGTTGCCTATTCTACTACAAAGGGCGGAATTAACGCTTTTACGAAAGCACTGGCAAAAGAACTTGCCCCTAGCAACATTCAGGTAAATGCTATTGCCTGTGGCGCAATCGACACCGAAATGAATCATTTTCTTACCGATGAGGAACTGGTTTCACTGGTTAATGAAATTCCTGCCGGCAGACTTGGTACTGCAGAAGAAGTGGCGGACTTTGTCTACGCTTTGACACACAAGAACCAATATTTGACCGGTCAGGTAATCAGCCTGGACGGCGGCTGGATTTAATCGTTGAAAACATAACTATTTTTTATTAGAAAGGGAGCAACCATGAACGAACCAAATGTAAAAGAAATGATAGACACTTGCTATATGATGTGTCAATTATTGGAATCTTCCCAAAAAAGCACAACTACCGGACTTTCCTTAACGGATACTCTTCGCGTGGAATTTTTGAAATTTGCTTCCTACTTAGTAGATGCAGATGGAGCTATTGATGCACAGGAACTTTCCTGTATCAAGGACTATTTAGGTTTTGATTTCACTACATCTTCTTTAAAATTGTTCAAAAAGAACGAGGGAATTCATCCACAATTTGCTAAAGTTCCCCCTGTTATTCTCAAACATTTTGTACTTGCAGATGCCAAGAAGCAACCAGCTTCTGACCCTTATCACTATCAAAAGGCTCCGTTTCTAGCTGACACATTCAAAGCCTTTGGTCAAACGCTAATTTCTTGTCACGGAGAAGAAAGTGCAGACCAAGTTTCCGTAGAACATTTAACATCCTACACCACAATGCTAGATACATTTTTAAAAGAATATGGCGCATGGAAAACTTCTAAGGACAAGTTTTATCAAATACCTTTGGCAGAGCCCGCATCCTCTTTTGATGTAGACGATGACACATCTGTGGAGCAATTATTAGAGGAGTTAAATCAATTAACAGGACTTTCTCAAGTAAAAGAGGCAGTCAATCAATTAGTCAATTTGATTCGCGTACAAAAACTTCGTGAAAAACGTGGCTTTAAAAACCAAGCGGCCAGTAAGCACATGGTTTTCTCTGGAAATCCAGGAACAGGAAAGACAACTGTTGCCCGAATGCTCGGAAAAATTTTCAAACATCTTGGTGTGTTACCTTCCGGCCAGTTAGTAGAAGTAGACCGTTCCAGCTTAGTTAGCGGTTACATCGGGCAAACTGCCACAAAGACCCAAGAGGCGATTGAAAAAGCTATGGGTGGTATTCTTTTTATTGATGAGGCCTATGCACTGACTGTAAATAAAGGGGAACAGGATTTTGGACAAGAAGCAGTCGATACCCTTTTAAAAGCTATGGAGGATCATAGAGAAAATCTTCTTGTAATTGTTGCAGGTTATCCCGAACCAATGAAAGAGTTTCTCTCCTCAAATCCTGGCCTTCAATCCCGCTTTAATCGCTTTATTTTCTTTGAAGATTATACAAGTACGGAATTGACAGAGATTTTAGAAAAGCAATGTAGTCAACAAGAATATCATCTGTCAAAAGATGCACTTGAGGCTGCCAAAGTTTATTTTGATACTCGCACCAAAAATCCACCTGCCAATTTTGCAAATGCCAGAGATGTACGCAATTTCTTAGAAAAAGCTATTGCCAATCACGCAAGCAGAATCATCCAACTTCCCGAAACTACAGATGAAATTCTTACTTGCATTGAAAAAGAGGATTTACCTCTTGCACCTAACAAAGAATAATGGTTGCATTTTCTATAAACATAACGAAAGCCTTGTGTGCAACCACACAAGGCTTTTCTTTATGAAATATTGATATTCTCTAATACTTGACGCTGTCCTGCTTCTATCGCTTGTTGTTCTCTTTGCTGTCCCAAAACTAATTCCTTCTGCTGTTCCTCTTGTTTCTTTTCTTCTATCCGTTCTACTTTCTCTGTCTCATGTCCTTTGACCAAGGAATCTTCTACGCCAGCTTTGCTTACCTCCAACACAACGCCATCCACAGATGCTTTCTTGGATTTTTCTTCCATGTTTTGTACGAGAGATTGTTGCTCATTACGTTCTATTTCTTTTGCTCTGGCATCACTCATACGAGCTGCTGCCTGTTCCAAACGACTGTCACCAACCATAATCTGCATATGTATCACCCCTTTGTAGAGCGTTCTGACCGAACGGAACAAATCATTTTTCTACCAAAAGTATAACACAATTTCCAAAATTATACAATATTTTCCTTCTATATTTATTGACACTTTCCATAATCTTTCGCTAATTTTTCAAAAGCAGGAAGTGCCTGTTCTATCTGCTTTGTAGTCACACAATAAGAGATTCTAACATATCCCGGACACCCAAAATCATCTCCCGGAACTAATAACAATTCATACTGCTTTGCACGCTCACAAAAGGCATTCGCATCCTCTTCCATGGCTTTTACAAAGAGATAAAACGCTCCATCTGGTCTTACACACTGGTATCCATATTGGGTAAGTGCTTGATATAATATGTCGCGATTTTTCTTATATTCAGACAAATCCGAAGTCTGTCCAATACATCTGGCAGCTACTCTTTGAAACAAACTTGGAGCGCACACAAATCCAAGCGCCCGTCCCGCCCCACAAACGGCTGCATACACATCTTTTGCCTGCTTCATCTTATTTGATACAACAATATATCCAATTCGTTCTCCCGGAAGGGACAAAGATTTACTAAAGGAATAGCAAACCAATGTATTTTCATAATAGTTAATCAAATACGGCACTTCTATATCATCATACACCAATTCCCGATATGGCTCATCTGTAATCAAATAAATCTCATGTCCATATTCGTTTTGCTTTTTCTCTAAAATATGACAAATCGCCTGAATAGTCTCTTTTGACAATACTACTCCAGATGGATTGTTTGGGGAATTTAAAATAATTGCCTTCGTATGTTCTGTAATGGCACTTTCTAAGCGAGCAGGTTCCACCTGAAAATCCTTTTCTCGTGACGGAACGGTTACTAACTTAGCTCCTGCTCCCTCTACAAACACACGATACTCCGGAAAAAACGGAGTAAACGTAATAAACTCATCCCCTTTTGTAGCCAATGCTTTAATACTGATTGTTAAAGACGCTGCTGCTCCAACTGTCATATAAATATCATCTGCCGTCACACCTGCTGAAAATGTTTTGTTGATGTAATCAGCAATGGTTTTACGCACCTTAGCATCTCCCTGCGCAGAAGTATATCCATGAAGTTCCGTAGAATCCATTTCCTCTAAAAGTTCCTGTATCGTCTGATTCACCGTATCTGGTGCAGGTACACTTGGATTTCCCAAACTAAAATCAAATACTTTGTCCGCTCCAATTTCCAGCTTTCTCTTATTTCCATATTCAAAAATTTCCCGAATTACAGATCTTGTCTTTCCCAATTTCATCATGTCTTCTGCTATCATATTTATCCTTCTTTCTCAAACTATAGTAGGCATTGTAACATTCATACCTTTTTGATTGCTCTATATTTTTTACTTGTAACTATATTTGTGTTACCATAATGGTTCTACCATCACTGCTACAGTCTACTTGTCCATTTCTTGTCTCATATACTTTCGCACCTGTCCATTTCAACGCTCGTACCACTGCCCGATCCGGCATATTTTTATGAGAACAGGTAATGACCGCATACTCTGCACGCACTTTCTTTGCAAATGCGGTAGTATTGGCATCTCTTTTTCCGTGATGAGGAACCTTTAGAAAATTCACATCCACATTCATTTGCCCGGAAAGTTCTTTCAAACGTCCCTTACAGGCATCTCCTGCAAACAAAAAACGATTTTCCCCATGTGTAACCTTGGTAACCAGGGAGCTTTCATTGTTGCTGTATTTGTTTGGTGATGTGTTTTCCAATAGATAGAAACCGGGAGGATACACCTCTACAAGCAAATCATCCAACAGAAGTTCTACCCTATCCTCCACATACTCCAAGGATAAGCCATATTCTTCTAATGCTTCCATCATATTGATGTAAGTGTCAGAGGTTTCTTCATGATCAACCCCATAAACATGTTCAATTTTCAATCCATGCTTTAGCAATTTCTTCAAGCCGCCTATATGATCTTTGTCGTAATGAGTAAGTTCCAAATAGTCTATTTTCGTAATGTGGTTATCTGCTAAAAATTTCTCAATGTCATCTGCATTATTCTTTTCTGCGGTATCAATCATCATGGTGTAATTGTCTGTTTGAAGCACAATACAATCTGCTTTTCCCACATCTAATATAGAAATATGGACATTTCCCGTTACTTCTGGAGCTTTGGTATGTTCCTTTTGTTGTTCTTCTTTGCCTCTGCATCCAGCAAGCCAAAACATCCCCCAATGAACTACTGCACTCACCCTTTTTCTAAACGATGTTATCATACATTACAGCTCCTATTCTGTATTTTGCATATATGTATGGTTTTTACTTTATACCCTTTAACAATTCTTTTGCAAATGCCTGATAATCCTGCATAGTCGTACAATTTGGTGCATAATCCACTAACAACTTTTTCTGTGTCTGGGCTTCTTTTGTCTTTACACATTCTCGAATGGCAGTTTGAAATAACTTGGTATTCATACTATCTGCCAACTCCTCCAACTCTTTTTGTACGTTTTTCTCCAAATTAGATCTTCCTGCAAAACGCACCAAAAGCAAACCAGCAATGGACAATTGTGGATTCTGTCTTCTCTGCACTGCCTTAATTGTATCGTATAACTGTTGCAACCCTTGCATTGCATAGGCATCTGCTGTTACTGGTATAATCACCTGATCCGCCGCAATAAGACAATTATACAAGATAACATTAAGGGACGGTGCTGTATCGATCACAATATAATCATAACCGTCTAATTCCTCAATGGCATCTTTCAGTCGATATAATCCTTCCACATCACCATCCAACATTTTTTCAGCCTTGCTTAACAATGGATCAGATGCTACAATATCTCCATTTGGCATATGCTGAATAGCATCCTCTAAAGGCAATTTATCCGAATCCACCATAACATCATAAAGGGTTGCCTGATCTTCAATCACCGCCTGATAGGTGCTTGTACTATTTCCCTGTGGGTCTGCATCAATCAAAAGTGTCTTTTTCTTTTTTCCTAAAATTCCAGCCAGTGTAGTTGCTGTGGTTGACTTTCCAATTCCACCCTTCTGGTTTGCCACTACAAATGTAATTGCCATTATACTCTCTCCTTCTCTTTGGTATCTTCTTCGTTACTCCCTTTTCTAAAAAGCAATCTGTCCACTTACATCTTTGTTTACTACATAAAAAACAGACTGTTCCTCTGGTTTTACATATACATCTAACTCTACAATGTCTTCCTCTTTTATTCCTTTATGCAAAGCATCCTGTTTGATTAGATTCAATAAATTCTCCTCTGAACGTTCTCTTCCCTGATACTGTATCACAATACGTTTTTTTGCTTTTGCAAAGCCTCCAATCTGACGTTCTGCTCTCTCCACACTACATTTTCGAGCCATATAAACACCCTCCTCTTTTTACTCTATGCCTTTCTAAAAGTCTCAAATTGTATTTTACACCAAAAACAGTAAAAGAGAAAGTGCAATCTACAAGTAACTCCTACACTTTCTCTTTTACAATATTTCACGTTTTTTCTTTTTTCACAGAAAAAGTAAATGTTCTGTCTTATTGTCATATCTTTTGGAGAAATGCCTTAATTTCTGCTATTCCTTTATCATAAGATACATTTTCCACTGCCATCTTCACTTTTTCAAACATCTGTTCAAAATTTTCATTATAGGTATAGCTTTTTAGTTCCTCCACCAAGGCATCTGCCCGATCCAAATCATACTCTTTCAACGCATACATAAGGCTGTTCAATTTTTCAACCATAGCTCCAACCTCTAATTTTATTTTGTCTGCTTCATTTTTAGCTTTCATATACGGAAAGAGCAATTGTTTAAATCTTCGATACATTTGCAATAATGGTTCTGTTTCAGATGCAATCTCCGATAGATCCTGATCCTTACCTGCCTGCTCCAATTTAGCTGCCAAATCAGATAATTCTATGGCTCCTACCAGCTTTGCTGCACTTTTTAGAGCATGTACCTCAATAATATAATTTTTAATATCACCACACTTTTCATAAGTTTCAATGGTGTCTGCTTTATTATCTATGGTACGGTAAAATACTTCTATCAAACGCCAAAACATCTGTTCACTTCCGCAATATCGAATGGCTGATTCGGTATCAATCTCTTTTAAATCCGGCATACCGTTTTTTGACATAGATTTTATATCTTTCTGTTCCTTTAACGTCTTAGGTTCCTCTTTTGTACCATGTCCTTTTTTCGGAAGCCATTTTTTCAATACTTTGACAATTTCCTCCATTTCAATTGGCTTTGCAACAAAATCATTCAGTCCTTCTTTCAAGAACATTTCCTTTACGCCACTAACTGCATTGGCTGTCAACGCTATAATGGGAACCGTTTGATATTTTTCACCCTGCAACTGCCTGATTTTCCTTGTGGTTTCCACACCATCCATATCCGGCATCATATGATCCATAAAAATAATATCATACTCTTTTTTCTGAACCATCTCGATTGCTTCATATCCACTAGATGCTGTTTCCATGCGCATTTGCAATGGTTTTAGCAATCCTACAGCCACCTGACGGTTCATGGCATTGTCATCTACAACCAATACTTTTGCATCTACTGCCACAAATTCGTCTTCTTCTTTTTCCTGCACAGCAACAGGCGGATATTTTGCAAGAACCGTTTGTGGTATTGTGAAAGAAAAGACACTTCCTTTTCCATATTCACTTTCCACATTCATTTCTCCATTCATTAAATGAACCAATTGCTTGGAAATAGAAAGTCCCAGTCCGGTTCCCTCTATTTTTCGATTTCTTGCACCATCTACTTGTTGGAATGCGCCAAACAGCAGTTCCATATCTTCTGGTTTTATACCAATACCAGTATCTCTCACGCTGATTGTGAGCATTATTTGATCTGCACTTCGTTTCTCATAATCCACCCACACACTGACAGAACCTTTCTCAGTAAATTTAATGGCATTATTTGCCAAGTTAATAAGTACCTGTCTGATCCGCACGTCATCTCCATGCAAATATTTCGGAATCTGATGATTCACCATAAAACGAAGTTCTAAATTTTTCTCTCCAATTCTGGTTACTAAAATATTTTCCACATCCACAAGAAGTTCATCTAAATTGTATGCCCCTTCTCGAATTTCCATTTTCCCAGACTCTATTTTCGAAAAATCTAAAATATCATTGATAATGGCAAGTAAACTTTTTTCTGCATAGTGCATTTGCTTTAAATATTCCTGCTGTTCTTCATCAAGATGTTCCCGAAGTACAATCTCTGTCATTCCAATAATGGCATTCATAGGTGTTCGAATCTCATGGCTCATATTCGCTAAGAAAGTGGATTTTGCCCGATTTGCATCCTCTGCCTCCTCCTTTAACCGAACCTGTTCTAACATTTGTCTCTGCAACAATTCATTTACCTTTACAAGTTCTAACTGCACTTCTGTCCGAATAACTGCATTGCTAATTTGACTAAAAACATAAGTAAATACTTCTAAATCCTCTACATCTAAAACCGTACGTTCGGTTGTGGCAATCCAACTATCCTGCATCACAATATACACAATGAAAATGCTCACTAATTCCTCTTTTTCAAAGATTGGAATGGCCGCAAAAGAGAACACTCTTCCCCTCTCAAAAATGTTGGAAATCTTTGCATATTCATCATATATAGTTCCATCTTTTGAAATAACAAACCCATAAGGATGCTCTCTAAAATACTCTACAATTTGAAGAATTTCCTGTTCAGAAACTACATATTCCAAGTCCGAATACAGCACCTCATTTTTATCCTTTTTGCAACGTATGGCAAATACTTTGTCCACAAAGTAATTACTCTCAAAAATAGGGATAATTTTGTCAATACTTTCGCCAATCCCCTGATTCATCTGATCCGTCAATTTCTGTAAAATACTAAAGAAACGCACGGTACGAATCATACTCTTCATATGATTTTTTTCTCCGTCCACCCGAATCTTTTCTAACACATCCTGAAGAGTAATACCATGAAGCTGCATTTTAGGAAAACGCTTTCTATCCTTGTCTACCATTTCTCCCATAGAAACTAACATTCGATGGGCATGTGCTTCAAAATGCTTTTCTTCACAAAAAGACAGACAATCCGTTAAAATTTTTCTTGCCTTTTCCTTATCTTCCATTTTTACATAAAGATCGGCACACTCTAAAGCATACTCCGGATAATTCAAAAATCTGGAACCAGTGGAACGTTCCATATAAAAATGTGCTTTTTGAAAACTATGTTCCGACTTTATATAATCTCCATTTTTCTTAGCAATCATAGCCTCTAAAAGATACAAAAGAAACATGCTGTCATCACTATAACGCTGTTGTTCCTCTCCCTCTTTTCCAAAAATATGCCCCAAAAACTGCTTTGCCCGATTTAAATATAAATATGCCTGTGACATAACACCACGCCGAAAACAAACAAACGCGATCAAACCAAGTAATTTTGACATATTACAAGCACGCATGGTACTTTGGCGTAAAATACGCAAAATGCTAGATGCCGTAAGCAAATAGGAACTGGCATTCTCATAATCTTCTGCTACAATACAGTTGATTCCCATATTGTAAAGTGTCTCTATCACATCATCACTATTTCCGTACTGACTAAATAAAACCAATGCTTTGTTATAGTATTCATGTGCCTCCACACAATGTTCTAATCCACAATTACTATATCCCATTCCATTGTATATACTGGCCTCTGTCGTTTTATTTCCTACAAGTTTTGCAATTTTCAATGATTTTTCATAGAAATAGAGACACACATCAAAATAGCTATAAATAGATGCTATCATAATATTTTTTTGATACGCCTCACTGACAAACTGATAATTTTTTAACCTTGTAGCAATTTCAATTCCCTTATTGACATGGTATACCCGTTCCTCGATTCCATCTATCGTCTGGAAATTGTGAAAATCACTGTCAAAACTATATACATAAATGTGAGCCAAATGGTTATAATATCCCTTCTTCTCACACCATGCCAGCAATTCATCCGAAACCTCTGTATCTTTGTCCGTAATCCATAAGTCTTTCCAACCTGAATATTGGGACATGTTTTCTAACAGTTCACATCTTCTATAATACTGCTCTTCATCAATTTGCCGAGACAACCGTTTGCAGTTTTCTATACACTCTTTCACCTGTACAGTATTTGCACTATACATATGTGCCAGTGCTTTGATATCCATACATTCTCTAAGTCTTTTTAAACGTTCTTTCTCACTTTCTTCTATCACTAGCTTTTCTAGCATATCTGCCAATACCAATGTATAGGAATAATCTTCTGTACAAAGACTCAACCAACAATAATTTTTCAGTGCTTTTGCATACTGCTCTCTTGGTATTTCATTGTTTTCTACTTCTCCATGTTCCACAATTGCCTTTAAATAGTATCTTGCCTGCTCAAACTCAAACAAATAAAGCATATTATCAAGGATAGGCAATCCCTGTTCCAAATTTATACTGCTTTCCAGAACTTCCAGCTCTTCCTCTTCTATTATCTGTTCTTCAAAAAAACTGTGTCCAATAATCTCCATATCGTTACACATTTGTTCAAACCGATTGACACTTTCCATAGCAAAAGGCATAATTTCTCCCATGGAATTTAGTATTGCAAAAATCTTTATATTATTATCCGGTACTTTGATTAATTCCTCTACTATTTTCAATGCAGAAGCTCCCGCCTGATTAATCTCATCTAAAATAACAGCAAAAGGAGTCCTCTCTGCAATTTTTAATAAAATCCGAACAATTCCCTGTTGTAAAAGTTCTGCCTCATATGTAACCTCGCCTAATAAAAAAGGTTCCGTTCTTCTTGCTTTGCCTGTAATTAAGTAAGATTTTATCAAGTCCCGGTGCATAGGATATACTTCTGCCACATCAAATAAAATCTCTAAATCTTCTTCCTGATTTCCATACTTTTCCCAACAAGCCGCAATAATATCCAAAAATGGCTCATACGGTTTGCGAATGTCGTTTAATTTATATTTGTGATAATACAATAAGTAACCATATTTTCCTACGTCTAAACTTTCAATATCTTCCTGCTTTATACATAGTGTATGGTTATGTCTCATTAAAAAAAGTTGTTTAAAATCTGGATTTTGTATTAATGCTTCAAAATATTCCTTAAAATAGTTTTGGCTTTTCTCTTTCATACGCATTTCCCCCACACAAATCCCCTAGTATTATTTAATGGCACTCTTTTCTATTACCTGTCCCCTTTGGTATTTTTTAGACATGCCTTTTACAAAGTGTGAAACATCCTCCACTTTGCTGCCCCTAATTTTACATATATTATTTTTATTATATACCATTTTTTTACTTTTCGCAATTTTTTACATTTTTCGGCTAAAATTGGTTTCCATCCAATCGATTCAAAAAGTGCTACATAACCCATTTTACTGACTTATGTAGCACTCATTTTTCTTTCTATACTTCGTAATCTAAACACATTCGAACTTCCATATTGGGACGAACCGCCTCATTTGCCACTGCCACATGAGCTGGATGAACGGAGTAACCTTTTAATGCCTCTTCACTCTCAAAAGAAGAATCTAACATCAAATCAGCGGTGGAACTTTCCAAAGACTCTGTTTGCACTTTAATCTCCAGCAATCCAGGAATTTGACCTGCCAATCCTTCCAATCCTTTTTTTACATTTTCTTTAATCTTCTGCTTTTCCTCTACTGTTTTCTCTTCTTTTATTTTCCATAAAATAATATGTTTTACCATGTTTCTGCTCCTTTCTATTTTTTGCACACACGCAAAATATCTACTGTGTGTGCTGCTGCACCAATCATATCCTGCCGTTCGGCAATACTCATTACATATTGGATAAATAATTGAAAACTTTCTTCATCCAACGCATTTACTTCCCTACGCAAATAATTGGCAGGTCCATCCGGTGTAATTAGCTTTATACGTTCCACTTCCACCTGTGCATTTACCTGATCAATATCCTCTATACGGACAAAATCATATAAATCCCCTTCCGATGGCTGAATGTGAAATTCCTCTGTCAAAGATTTACTCTGCACACTTTCTTTGATGTGTTGCTCTTTGATACCATAAGTAAGCACTCCATAATCATTCATACAATATGCCACAAAAATAATTCCACCTGGTCTGGTTACTCTTACCGCTTCTGATAAAGCCTGCACTTTATTTTCTAATCCCATAAGATGATACATGGGACCAAAGACCAAAGTACAATCAAAAGAACTATCCGAAAACCGTTTTAATTTTCTTGCATCTCCCTGATAAGCCTTCACCGAGCTACCTTTTTGTTTTAAAATTCCAAGATTATATTTTACCAACTCCACAGCAGTTACATCATATCCTTCTTCTGCCAATGCCACACTGTATCTGCCTGTTCCGGCTCCCACATCTAAAATCTTTGGTTGCTCCATCTGTTCCAAGTATTGGTGAATATATTTCATGGAAAGGACAAATTCCACTTGCCCATGCCTACTGTTCAATCGTTTTTCTTCATTGAATTTATTGTAATATTTTTCCAGTTCCGTCATTGGTTCCAAAAATCCTTTCTATGTCCTCTTGGTTACTTTTTCTATTGCTGTACAACCTAATTTTCATTGTATCACAAATTTCAAGGAAATTCATCCTGTTTCGTAACGGTTCAGAACCTATTTCTTGCCTTGCAGAATGAATCAAATTCCTTTACAATGTTTTAAACAGAAACTTAGACAATTACTCACTCCGTATACAATAGTTATCTGCACAAATATGCACAAGATTATTATATTTTGGTATTTTGTCTAAAAACCAAATCATGAAAAGGAGTTTTTTATGAAAATAAAAGTTTGTGGATTAACCAGCCCAAAAGAGGCTGCTTATTTAAATAAAAATCAGATTGATTTTGCCGGTTTTGTTTTGTTCTTTCCCAAAAGCAAACGAAATATTACCATTACACAGGCAAAAGAGATTATGACAGAATTAAACCCTTCCATCCAAAAAGTTGCAGTTGTAGTTTCTCCAACACCTGCACAGGCAAAAGAAATATGTAACGCTGGATTTGACTATATACAAATTCATGGACAATTGGAAGCTGATGTATTATCCATTCTTACAATTCCTGTTTTAAAAGCATTCAACATAAAAGATATGGACCAGTTTCAAACCTACCAAGCCTGTCCCCAAATCAAAGGGTATGTTTTTGATGCACAAGAACCCGGCAGTGGAACAGTATTTGACTGGAACTTAATTTCTCATATTCCACATGATGATAAGCTATTTCTCCTTGCTGGAGGACTAAATCCAGACAATGTAACAAAAGCAATCCAAACACTTTCTCCAGATGGCGTTGATGTCTCTTCCGGAGTGGAATACGGAAAAGAAATTGTTGGAAAAGATCCTGCTAAAATCGATGCCTTTGTAACAGCTGTAAGAACTTTTCTGTAGTAAATACCATTTCATGCAAGCATGATTGCGCTTGCCGAGCTTTTGCAACTAAAAAAGGATACTGCTTCCTTCTTTTCGAAACAAACAGTATCCTTTTTCTATCCAAGTGCAACATCTAACGTCATCATAATAGAAAATCCCACCATAAAGCAAATGGTTGCAACATTCGAATGTTTTCCTTCGGACATTTCCGGTATCAATTCTTCCACAACTACATAAATCATAGCTCCTGCTGCAAAACTTAATAAATAGGGCAATACCGGAATTAAAAATCCCGATAACATAATCGTAAGTAAGCCTGCCACCGGTTCTACAATTCCTGATAAAATTCCGTACATACAAGACTTTCCTTTGCTCATTCCTTGGGAATGCAGAGGCATCGAAATAATGGCTCCTTCTGGAAAATTCTGAATGGCAATTCCAATGGACAATGCCAATGCACTTGCTACCGCAATTTGTGTATTTCCATTGGCAAGCCCCGCATATACTACACCTACTGCCATTCCCTCCGGTATATTGTGCAATACTACCGCAAATACCATCATGGTTGTCTTTTTAAAATTACTTTTTACACCTTCTGTTTCTCCACTGTTCATATGTATATGTGGCGTTACTGTATCAAGCAGCAATAAAAACATCATACCCAAACAAAATCCCACAACAGCAGGTACAAATGCCAGCCGCCCCATATGGGCAGACTGCTCTATTGCCGGAATCAACAAACTCCAAATAGACGCCGCCACCATAACGCCTGCCGCAAATCCAATCAAAGCTCTTTGAATCCCCGCCTTCATTTCCTTTTTCATAAAAATTACGCAGGCAGAACCTAGCGAAGTTCCTAAAAGTGGAAGTAATAACCCTTGGGCTATTATGCCAATCATTTGTTTTTCACACTCCTTTCTCTATGACTATAATCTAAAGTTCCTTTAAAAATGCAGAATATCCTCCTTTGATACTATATGCGTCATATCCCTTGTCTGATAATTCTTTTTGCACTTGTAAACTTTTATTTCCCTGATTGCAATAAATAAAAATTTTTTTATCTTTTGGTAAAATAGCAAATAACTCCGGTTCCTCCTCATAAGAAAGGGCAATGGCGGAAGGGACTTTTCCTAAATTGGATGCCTCATATCTTCTCACATCTACCAATACATAGGTGTTCTTTTCCATTGCTCTTACTTGATTCCATGTAATTTCCATTTCACACTCTCCTTGCTATCACCATATTTGGCACTTTGGAATATATTGTAACCACTTCCAGTTCTTTTATACCCAGTGCCGGTTATAGTTTTAGAGATTACGTGATTATTTTTTTGCAAACTTCTGCTACACAGCAACGATCACAATAAGGTTCCTTTGTTCTAGCAGTGCAGACAGCTCGCCCATGGTCTACTAAACGATGACAAAAGTCACTGCCCTCCTGGGGCGGAATGATTTTCCACAATGCCATCTCCACTTTTTTAGGGTCCTTTATGCCATCTACCAATCCCATGCGATTAGTAAGACGAATACAATGGGTGTCAGTGACTATGGCAGGCTTTCCATACACATCTCCCATAATTAAATTTGCACTTTTTCTTCCAACTCCCGGTAACTTCAAAAGTTCCTCTAACGTATCCGGTACTTTACATTCATACTGATCTCGAAGCATTTTCATACATGCGCTAATATCTCTTGCCTTACTTTTTCCAAGCCCACAAGGCCGCACAATAGCCTCAATCTCTTCTACTTCCGCCTCAGCCAGTGCTTCTATAGTTGGAAATTTTTCATACAATTTTGGTGTAATCTGATCTACCCTTTCATCCGTACACTGAGCAGCCAGACGAACACTAACTAACAATTTCCACGCCGCATCGTAATCTAAGGTACAATGCGTATCCGGGTATTCCTCTTTTAACAATCGAATAATTTCTATTGCTCTTTGCTTTTTCGTCATAGTTCCTCCCTTTTCGCACAACGCTTCGTCATGTAAATCAGATTTTCAATTAATTATTAAATGTAGTAGTTATTCCCTTTTTGGTTTTGCCATTCTAATATATCCGCCAATGTATATTGATCCACGACTCCTTTAATTGCCTCGTTTAACTTTTCCCAAAGAGGAAGTGTCAAACATTCCTCCTGTCTTGGACAATCGTTCACAGGAAAATCAAGACAAGTTACTGGTGCAAGACTGCCCTCTGTAAGTCGTAAAATATCACCAATTACATATTCCTCTACCTTCTTGCTTAACTTGTAGCCTCCTTGCGGACCACGTATGGATCTTACAAATCCTGCCTTATTTAAAATTGAGACAATCTGTTCCAAATATTTATCAGAAATCCCCTGTCTTTCAGCAATTTCTTTTATACGAACCGGACGTTCCTCTCCATATGCTGCAACATCTAGCATCAATCGTAATGCATATCTTCCTTTGGTTGAAACCATCATAAAACGCGACCTCTTTCTTCTTAGTCATTAAACAATGCCGTTGACAAATAACGATCTCCGGTATCTGGAAGTAACACTACTATATTTTTTCCCTTATTCTCCGGACGTTTTGCAAGGATTTCAGCGGCACATAATGCTGCACCAGAGGAAATTCCTACCAAAATACCTTCCGCCTTTCCAAATGCTCTTCCCAATACAAACGCATCTTCATTGTCGATGGCAATTACTTCATCATAAACTTTTGTATTTAAAGTTGCTGGCACAAAACCTGCACCAATTCCCTGAATCTTATGTGGTCCTGCTGTACCTTTTGAAAGAACCGGAGAAGTGGCAGGTTCTACTGCAACAACCTTTACCTCTGGATTTTTTTCTTTCAAATATTCGCCAATTCCAGTTATAGTACCGCCAGTACCAACACCTGCCACAAAAATATCTACTTTCCCTTGGGTATCTTCCCAAATTTCAGGACCAGTAGTTGCCTTGTGTGCCGCAGGATTTGCTGGGTTCTCAAACTGACTTGGAATAAAGGAATTTGGTGTTTCTTTTGCTAATTCCTCCGCTTTTTCAATGGCTCCCTTCATTCCTTTTGCTCCTTCTGTTAAAACCACCTCAGCACCAAATGCTTTTAATAGATTTCTTCGCTCCACGCTCATGGTTTCTGGCATGGTTAAAATAATACGATACCCCTTAGATGCAGCAATAGATGCTAAACCAATACCCGTATTTCCACTGGTTGGCTCAATAATAACAGAACCTGAGGTTAATTTTCCGCTCTTTTCGGCTTCTGCAATCATGGATGCTGCCACACGATCTTTCACCGAACCTGCTGGATTAAAATATTCCAATTTTGTCAAAATGTTTGCATCCTCAATTCCTCTGCTTTTTGCAAAATTTTTCGCATGCAATAAAGGAGTTCCCCCTATCAATTCTGTTACACTCTCATATATTCTTGCCATAATGACATTCTCCTTTCTATTATAAACTCCATATAGTATGGTTTATAGTCGTTTTCATAGTTTATTTATAGGAAAAGTATGTTATATTTTTTATTATACTACTATTTCCCACTTTGTCAATAGGATATTGCTGTTAAATCCTTTACTACTTCAGATGCAATAATCAAACCTGCAACCGAAGGGACAAAGGCAATCGAGCCGGGACTGACTTTTTTTGTAACAGGATCAGCCTCTCCTCCCATTGGTTTTCTTGGCTGCTCCTTGGAATATACTACTTTCAGCTTTTTGATACCTCTCTTTTTTAATTCCTGCCGCATTACACGCGCCAACGGACAAACCGACGTTTGAAAAATATCTGCAACTTCGAACCGGGTAGGATCTAACTTATTTCCTGCTCCCATACTACTAATAATAGGAGTTCCAGCCTCCTCTGCCTGCATAATAAGAGAAATCTTACCTGTCACAGTATCAATGGCATCTACTACATAGTCATATTGGGTAAAATCAAATAATTCTTTGGTTTCCGGCAAATAAAAACAGTTATGCTCTGTGACTTTACAGTCTGGATTAATCGCTGCAATTCGCTCTTTCATTACCTGAGATTTTTCTCTTCCAATGGTATCTCTGGTGGCAATGATTTGTCGATTCAAATTAGAAACACTAACCGTATCTTTATCTATGATATCAATGGCTCCAACCCCACTTCGAACCAACGCTTCCACTACAAAACCACCCACACCTCCAACACCAAATACAGCTACTCGAGACTGCTTCAATTTTTCTACATTTTCCTCTCCCAACAACAACTCCGTCCTTGTAAATAGTGTTTCTTCCACCATCAATTTCTCCATTCCTTTCCCATCTTCTTGTACACAACAATATTCCTTGTCTCTATTTTTATTATCCTATTTTTTCACTATGAATTATAGTATATATTACGTTTCCCGTCAATCTAAAAAGAGCCATACATGTTTCAATCCTTGTATGACTCTTTTTTCCGTTCATTTTCACTTATCTCCAAGCATCATCCTGCTCTAGCTCAGTCTTTCGAACTACCGATTGCTCTCTGTTTGTAAAAATCAATTCTTGATTTCGGATGCTAACTCTAGTTCCCGGTTCAATGGACTTTGTAACAAATGCGTTACTTCCAATGACCGCTCCCTGTCCAATCACCGTATCTCCACCAAGAATAGATGCACCAGAATAAATTACTACATCATCCTCAATCGTTGGATGACGGCGTTTTCCTTGCAACTTTTGTCCACCTCTGGTTGATAATGCGCCTAGTGTGACTCCTTGGTATATTTTCACATTATTTCCAATTACTGTAGTCTCTCCGATTACAATTCCTGTACCATGGTCGATAAAGAAATTTCGGCCAATGGTAGCTCCCGGATGGATGTCAATTCCTGTCTGCCAATGGGCATGTTCTGTCATAATACGTGGAATCAATGGCACACCCATCAAAAATAATTCATGGGCAATTCGATTGACAGAAATGGCATACACTCCCGGATAAGAAAGAATAATTTCCTCTCTATAGTAGGCAGCAGGATCTCCGTCATAGGCAGCCTCCAAATCCCCCTCCACATACTCACGAATAGCAGGAATCTTCTTAAAAAACTCCACAGAAAGTTTCTGTGCCGCCTGTGCAATCTCTTCTGGTGAAGCCCCTTGATACTCTGGTGCATAAGGAAGCGCTCTTCCAATTTGTTTATTCAAGCAAAACATCGTATCTTCAATCTGCACAGCAAAATCGTTTTCCAAGTTATAAAATTTGTAAGAACCATCACGGAAATATCCCGGATAAATAATCTTGAGCAATTTGTGCACGATCTCAATGACAATCTTTTTCTGTGGCTGATTAAACAAGTCCATCTTGTCAATGGAACGTTCTTTCTTATAGTCCTCTAAAATATCTGACACAATGGTTCCAATTTCCTGTTCTATTATGTTAGGCATGTTTTAACTCCCTTTCTTTCGAATTTTATTCTGTTCCTATCATAATTCATTGTTAATTTTATGTCAACGCAAAGAATTTATGACAAAACAAAGCCCAAAGAAGAGAAACTCCTTTCCCTGTCTTTGGACTTCATTTTCCTATATCATTTTCATTCTAAAATGACATTTTTATTCACTTACTGCTTTGAATGCCTCACTCAAGTCTTCCAAAATATCATCAATATGCTCTGTACCAATGGAAAGACGAATGGTATTCGGCTTAATTCCCTGATCTGCCTGTTCTTTTTCATTCAATTCTGCATGGGTAGTAGATGCAGGATGAATCACCAATGATTTTACATCTGCTACGTTTGCAAGCAAAGAGAATAGTTCCAACTCATCAATAAACGCTTGCGCTTTCTTTGCATCTCCCTTAATTTCAAAGGTAAAAATAGAACCTCCTCCATTTGGAAAATACTTTTTATACAATCTTTGTTGCTCTGGGTCATTTGATACGGACGGATGATTTACTTTTTCCACCAATGGCTGCTTTTGCAAAAATTCTACAACCTTCTTTGCATTTTCCACATGACGGTCCACCCGAAGCGATAACGTCTCTAAACCTTGCAAGAAAATAAAAGCATGGATTGGAGACAAAGTTGCTCCCATATCACGAAGAAGGATGGCACGAATTCTTGTAACAAAGGCTGCCGGACCTGCTGCATCTACAAAACTAATTCCATGGTAACTTTCATTTGGCTCAGTAAGCTGTGGAAATTTTCCAGATGCCTTCCAATCAAACGTTCCTCCATCTACAATCACACCACCGATAGTAGTTCCATGTCCACCGATAAATTTTGTAGCAGAATGTACTACGATATCTGCTCCATACTCAATTGGACGAACTAAATATGGTGTTCCAAAAGTGTTATCAATTACTAATGGAATCTTGTGCTTATGTGCAATCTCTGCAACAGCTTCAATATCTACCACTTCAGAGTTTGGATTTCCAAGTGTCTCAATATAAACTGCCTTAGTATTGTCTTTAATGGCACTTTCAATCTCTTCCAAATTCAATGGGTCTACAAAAGTAGTTTCAATCTTGTAATCCACTAAAGTATGTGCCAGCAAATTGTAAGTTCCACCATAAATATTTTTTGCTACTACCAAATGATCTCCAGCTAACGCTAAATTCTGAATGGTATACGTAATAGCTGCTGCTCCGGAGGCTACCGCAAGGGCTGCTACACCACCTTCCAAAGCTGCCATTCTCTGCTCAAATACATCCTCTGTGGGATTGGTTAATCTTCCGTAAATATTACCAGCATCCTTCAAACTAAAACGGTCTGCCGCATGTTGCGAATTACGAAATACAAAAGATGAGGACTGATAAATCGGTACCGCTCTTGCATCTGTAACCGGATCCGGATTTTCCTGTCCTACATGTAACTGCTTTGTCTCAAATCTAAATTTTCTATCTTTTCTTGCTAACTTTGCCATAATCTCTACCTCTTTCTGCAAGCATCCTCTGCTCGTCTTTTTACTCTAATCTGTTCTTTCCGTTGGTTCTAAGCCATCGCTCAATTCATACTATTCCTATATGTTTTAACTTTGTACCCGTATTATATCCAACAATTCCTATCATGTCAATAGGTTTTATAATATTTTTACTATGTCAGTTGCAAGAAAATCTCTTCTACACCGTTCATCCCTTTCTACTTATATAGTCTCCTCTGTTTATAACTACTTGATATCCCACGCTCTCCACTCGTTTTTCTAAACATTGCCTGCATTCTGCAGCTTCTTCCCCTGTACAAACTTTTCCATCGTATAAATCATATTTTTTTCGAACAGATTTTGGCGAAAGGTTTGGCATAACTACGTTTGCACCAGCAAGAATTCCCTTTTCCCGACCTCTTGGGTCTATGGTAGCAAGAGCGGTTGTAGCTGGTAGCAACACATTCTTTTCCATGATACGAATAAGACTCAATAAAAATAATGTTTGCTCCAACGTTCCCTGACTCTCTTTGGCAAATGGTGTTTCCTGATGTGGAATAAACGGTCCTATCCCTACCATATGCGGCTTAAGTTCATGGATAAACAAAAAGTCTTTGGTAAGCTCCTTTTCTGTCTGATATGGACTTCCTACCATAAAACCACATCCCACTTGATATCCAATATCTTTTAATGCTCGAAGACATTCCTTTCGATGTTCCAACCCCATTTCTTTGGGATGCAATTTACCATAATGGGCTTCATCTGCTGTTTCATGGCGCAAAAGGTAACGATCTGCCCCCGCTTCAAAAAACCTTTCATAGCTTTTATAAGACTTCTCTCCAATGGAAAGAGTTATGGCACAATCTGGATATGCAGAACGGATTGTAGCCACTAAATCAACCATCCGATCATCGTCATAATAAGGATCTTCTCCCCCCTGTAACACAAAGGTCCGAAATCCCAATTCATATCCATCTTTACAACAGAACAAAATGTCCTCTTTGCTGAGCCGATACCGTTCTGCTGCCTTATTGTCTCTGCGAATTCCACAATACAAACAATTATTTTTACAAATATTCGTAAATTCAATCAATCCTCGAATATAAATATCTTTTCCATAAATAGAATCCGCAATAGCTCTGGCACGAAGTGCTGCATATTCCTCATCTTCCTTGGAACGGTTCGCAATCAGATTCGCAAATTCTTCTTCCGACAAAATGCCTTCCCTCTCTAGTTTATCTATATATACTCTCATTTCGTTTCCCCTTTTTTATTATTCTTACTATTCATAGAGAAAAACAGCCAGATAAATGAGGTACCCATAGTTAGATTTTAGGTCTAACTTTTTGGTCCTTTCCAAATATCTAGCTGTTTTTTAACTGCTTTATTTTGCTAAGTCTAACATACGCTCTAATGGTGCATTTGCTTTCAGACGCATTTCTTCTTCCATAGAAACTTCCGGAGCAAGGTTTTCTAATGCCTCTTTCACTCCCTCTAATGTAATACGCTTCATGTTTGGACAAAACTGTCTATGTCCTACGGAATAAAACTTTTTGTCCGGATTTTTCTGCTCTAATTCATAGAATACACCCATCTCCGTACAAATAATAAACTTTTTGGCATCACTGGCTGTGGCAAAATCAATAATCTCTGATGTACTTCCTACAAAATCAGAAATCTCTACCACATCTTCTGTACATTCCGGATGTGTCAAAATCAACGCGTCCGGATGTGCTTCTTTTGCCTTAACTACATCCTCTTTATAAATACTCTTATGAACATGACAGAAACCATCGTTAAAAATAAATTCTTTGTCCGGCATCTGCTTTGCCACAAAACGAGCAAGGTTATTGTCTGGAATAAAGAAAATATGCTTATTTGGCAATTTTTCTACTACGCGAACTGCATTGGAGGAAGTAACACAAACATCCGATTCTGCCTTAATCTCCGCAGTAGAATTTACATAACAGACTACCGCCACATCCGGATATTCTTTGCGTACTTCATGGATGCGAGAAATGTCTACCATATGTGCCATCGGACAATCTGCATATTCATCTGCCATGACTACACGTTTTCCCGGATTCAAAATCTTTGCACTCTCTCCCATAAAAGATACACCACAGAATAAAATATTCTGCTGAGTTACTTCTTTTGCTTTCTTTGCAAGGAAATAGGAATCTCCTACAAAATCAGCCAGTTCCTGCACTGCTCCATCCACATAGTAGTGAGCTAAAATCACAACATCTTTTTCCTCTTTCAAACGCTTAATTTCTTCTATCATGGTATTCTCCTTTATCAAGGTCAGTTCCTGCATCGCTGTGAAACCATCTCTTTCTTTTGTTTCCATACTAAAATAGCAATGCCGTTACCGATAAAAATCTTCATTGGTTCTTGTTTATTTTAAAGACCAGATGAACATTTGTCAATGGAAACACATCCAGTTCCCCTAAATTTCATCCTTATCGTTACAGTTCACAGATATGTGAACTGTAACTCCTTATCCTATCAACCCTTCTGAAGCTAAATATTCTAAAAATCCCTCACATCCAGCTAACACATCTTCATAAGTAGCATCAAAATTCCCGGTATACCAAGGGTCTGCTACATCCCTCCCACTGTCTGCAAAGGATAGCATTTTATATATTTTCCCATCAGGATCTCCCCCTACAATTCGATTCATATTGCGAATATTGGCAGTATCCATCCCAATAAGATAGTCATAATAATCATAATCTGAAGCCTTTAATTGAATAGCTCTTTTACCCTCACAGCCAATCCCATGTTTTGCCAATTCTGCCTTAGCTGGCGGATAAACCGGATTTCCTATACCGTTCCAGATTTCTTCTGTACTGGTGGCTGCCGAGGCAATTTGGAATTGGTCGGCAATACCACGCTTTGATACCATATCTTTTAAAACAAATTCAGCCATTGGGGAACGGCAGATGTTGCCGTGGCAAACGAATAGAACTTTTATCATATATCTTAAACTCCTTGAAAATTCTAATTTTCCTTGATTTTACGCCATTTCTGCGGCATTTTCTGATAGAATGTTTTCTTCCATTTTGTCGCATATGATGGCATAAATTAGTATATTTTGTCCTTCAAATTTAGTAAAATTTTAGTAAAATGAATTTCATTTTACTAAAACGCATTTTGTCTAGGATGTTGCCTGTTCTACTTCACTTTTGGCTTGTTTCAGTTTGGCTACTCTCTCAAGTTCTTCTTTTGCATCATCCAAACCAATATGAGTATAAGTATTTAAAGTTACTCCTATGTCTGCATGTCCCATAAGATATTGCAATGTCTTTGGGTTCATTCCTGCTTTCGCCATATTACTGCAATAGGTATGCCTGCAAACATGAGGTGTTACTTTCGGCAATTCTTCTTTATAGATGCTGTTGTATTTAGTTATAATATGTTCAAAATATTTTTCCCAATGCAATGCTACCATAGGCATATCATTCTTATCCAGATATAGAAAACCGCTCATTCCATCCACTTTCGGTTCTTTCTTTGGTTTCTTTCTCTGATTAATAATACGCTGAAAGCACTCATATACATCTTCTGTCATTGGAAGCACTCTTGTTCCATTGGTTGTTTTCGTATCTTCAATGGTATACACCATATCACTTCCACGTTGTAACTGATGATTCACGTTAATGGTTCTTTCCTCAAAATCAAGATCTTTTGTGGTCAGTCCAACAAATTCAGAGATACGAAGTCCTGTTTTAAACAGAATGTATATTCCATCATAATACTTGCAAAAATGTTTATCGTTCTTTATGAAATCCAATAACATTCTCTCTTGCTTTTTTGTGATTGCTTCTCTTGGAACACTGTCATTGACAACTACTGTACATAGTTGAAATTCAAACGGATTCTTGCGTAGCAAATCATCATCCACTGCCATTTGAAAAGCAGGTCTTAACACTCCACGAATAGAATGAATGGAACTGTAACCTCGTCCATTCTGCTGAAGCCTTATCAGCCATCTTTTCGCATCGGACAGTTTTACTTTGTCAATTCTTCTTGCTCCAAAATCATCTTTCTTTAAAAGATTGACAACCGTTTTATACCCGGCTTTTGTACTATGTCTGACTCCAGTTTTCTGTAGAATATACATTTGAACCAATGTAAGAACTGTCAAATCACCACCATAAGGTGTGATACCATCCTCTAAATCCCGCATAAGTTCCTTTTCTTTCTCTCTTAAAGAAAGACACTTCCTTCTTCCTGCCGGAAGGGGATCTGTTGGTTCTAACTTCCAACTGTAAATGAACCTTTGCTTTCCTCGACAATCTGTATATACATACGCATATCTTCCGTCTGCTCTCTGGCTTTCACCGTTTCGTAAAATGCGACCTTTCTTGTCTCGTCTTTTACTCAATTTCTTGCTCCTTTCGTCCGAAGAAGCCCTAGCACGATACATTAATCATACCATAACTAGAGCTTTTTTTCCACTACAACCGAAACGATTTATGTTAACCAGTTGTATTGTAAGTTACTTATAAAAACAGCCTATAACGCTGTGGTTTGATTGAGAAAATCTTCAAACTTCTGTCTGTTTATCAGTGACTTATTTCCTATTTGAACAGTAAAACACAAATCTGTGCCATTATTTTCGGCAATCAGATTTCTAATTTTCTTTTCTCCAATGCCGAAATACTGTGTTGCTTCTTCTACTGTCAACATATATTTCTTCCATATTGGAACGGATAAACCTTGTTTCTTTTTATATGAATTATCTTCTGTCATAAGTTCCCTTCCTTTCATATTAATATGAGAGCATAAATTTCCCGCTAATCAAATCGCACTCTTACAAATGCCCTTTGATTAGCAGAAAAATAATATCCTGCAAGCAGCCACCAGATTTATGACTCGCATTGGAATTACACCATCTTCTTCAGACCAGACTTTTATGCCGGAAGTATCATTATTAAGAAACAACATCTTCGCCCCGGAGTATCTAATTCCGTTTCAACAAAAGTATTTATCGCTCATGCCTTTACTTCAATGTATCTGGATACATTTCATTGCTTTTTATCCAAGAGGATAGGCTGTCTTGGCGTACCTGTTGTGTAGCTCCGTTATTCCGTACGTCTTGCAGGATATACTATATTCAGTTGTCAAGGTACATGGTTGCATAGGATTTTAGTCAACGAATGGAAAGGGACATTGCTGACAATCTGTTATACAACTTCAAAATCCAATATTTTTGTAATAAGCTTTGTTTCTAACCTGCGACGTAATGTTTCATCAACGCAGTAATGTACTTGCTCGCCTTCATCATATAGTTTTCTGGTGGACAATGTAATTATGTAGCCTTCATAATGCTTTAACACTGCGTTGATTGCATTTACATCACCTTCTGATGCTGCCTTTATAATATGGAAAGGCAACAAATTCTTTTCTTTCATGTGCTTACATTCCTTTTTCATCTGTTACTCCTTCCATAATCTCTTTTAAAATTTCCAGTGAGCGTGTTCGATGTTCATGAATGGTACTACGCACTAGATTCATTTCTCTTGCAATATCCGCATCACTCATCTCCATAAAATAAGAAAGCAAAATAACATTCCGTTTTCTTTCTGTGAGTTCCTTTAATGCTTCTGCAATCAAAGTATCTTTTACTTCAATATCATATCCATGCACTTTGAAATGACAGTTTTCAGCTCCATACTCATCCATAGTAAATAATTTGCTCAGCTCCTTTTCCGACAGTTCAGAGAAAGTGACTTCGTGTTTTCTACGATAGTCCATGTGTTTGTAATAATTAATAGCTTCGCCCTTTAATGACATCTGACATAAACGGTCAAACCGATGCCGGATACTCATTTCATCCTTAGAAGAAGGTTGCCCCATACGAGTTCACCTCCTCCCGTTCCGAATGACAAGGCATTAGCCTTTTTCCCTTCCGGTATATCTGCCAAATGAAACAAGACAGATGTTCGGGTAGATTGAAAATTTTTCAAAAAAAATTTGGATATAGAAAAAACGTCCAAATGAGCTACAGCCCACCGGACGTTCTTTAAACCTAAATATATAACCACTAATAGGTAATCTCTTACACTACCCACAAGGGTGTTTTCTACAATTACACAAACATTGATTTTTTTAATAGGTATATATCTTTATATCTCTTATATTTAACTTGATGCATGATATTTCTCCACACAATCAGAGATATAAAAAAGCACTCAAAAAAAACTCTTACCGATTGCGTTTTTTTTACAATCCCAAGAGACTTTGAGTGCTAATAGTAGCTTTTTACACTACTTCAACTTACTTTCTTACACTTTTCACTTTTTTCAGGTATCGCGATACACTACTTATGAAGAAGTATCGGAGGTGAACATTATGGCTAATGCCACCAAAACTTTGGGTGAGTTAATGAAAGAACACCGAAACCGACTCCAGCTTACGCAAGAAGAAGTCGCTGAACTAATTGACTGCCACCCACAGTATTATAAAAACTTAGAAAATGATAAAGGAAATCCAAGTATTCCTCTTTTTTGTAAAATCATGCGTGCCTTAAATATGTCCGCTGATGCATATATCACACCTAACAGTGATCAGACTGATCCTGATTACCAGGAAATGATTCAAATATTTAATCAATGTGATACCTATCAACGTTCTGTTCTTCTGGCAACAGGCAGGGCTCTTATTAAAAAGAACCCCATAGAAAATGATACAGAAAATATATAGACTTTTCGTAATTGAAAAATAGTTCTTTCTTATTATTTTCTATTAATTTCATAGTTTTTCTATAATCAATTATAGATTTATTGCTACATAGCAAAACTGGCTTGTGTTCTTTATGAAATAAGCCAGTTTTTTATTGCATTTTCTCAATCAGCTTTTGTATATCTTCGTTTATTGATAATAGTCCCATCCCTGACAAAATCTGTATGGTATCTATTATTCCTTGGCAGTATGTTTCCTGCTGTTCTTCAAATGCTACCTGTTTTAATTGATTTACATATTCTTGCAATGTCAGCTTTTCTTTATCTGGAAGATTTTGCTCTATCTTTGTATACTCTTCTTGTAATATCTCCAGCCTTTTCTTTTCCTCTATACAACTTTCTAAATGCACCTTTGATTTTCGTTGCATGTCTGCACAGCGTAAATCCATCAAAAAAGCAGATACCTTTTCCCATATTTTATTTTCCATTCACAAGTACCTCCATATCCTTATTGTTCCTGTTTTCATAAAAAATAAGCAGGTACTGCAACTTTTAAAGCCACAATATCTGCTCATCGAATTTGTTCATTAAATTTGTATCCTACACCCCAGACGGTTAAAATATAAATAGGTTTTGCCGGATTCGGTTCTATTTTCTTTCTGATTTTGTTGATGTATGCGGTCATGTTTCTGCCATCATATATATATTCATTTCCCCATATAAGATCATAAATCTGCTCTTTGCTAAATACTTGTCCTTTATTTTTTGCTAGCAACATAAGTATTTGAAATTCCTTTCCTGTTAATGCAACTTCCTGTTCTTTTAGAAACACCTGATACTTTTCTGGTATTATCTTTAATTCTTTGAATTGCAGTAACTCTGTTTGGGATGCTTTGTTTTGTAAGTGGTTGATTTGGTAGCCACTTTCAGTTAATAAATCAACCAGTTTTTCATATAAATCCTTATCTTTGTGGCTAACATACAAAAGAAATGATTCGCCCAAATCAACCACCTCCTTCACCTTTTAATCTTAGATTTTCCGATTTTATTGCTCAGCTATCTTCACAAATATATCAACCATATTACTTATTTCTATCCATCAAAAAATTCTTGTTATTCTCTGTTCTTCAGCGCTTCTGCTAGAACAACCTTTTTTACCTTATGTACTAATATTTGATTTATTATAAGATAAAGCAAAATAACAACTCCAAATATTCCTATATATAATTGCCAACTAAATTTTAAATTCATACCACATGCCACATTATATATCATATATGGAAAAATCCCGTCCATTACCTGTTTAGCCAAAGGAATAGTAACTACCGCTCCTATTGCAATGATGTAAAAATTACCATTTAAATATAGCTTCCTTATTTCTTTTGTTCTGTATCCAAAAATTTTTACAAGTGAAATACCAAATGCCGAACGATCTATCATCACTTTCAACATCAAATACATTACTACACAAAAAATAATCAAAGAAACTGTACACA
>CAVIJT010000001.1:332469-479876 GCA_963643465.1 Lachnospiraceae bacterium
TACACATCATGGTAATCAAAGGTGTCAACAACTCCATAAATACCTGTGGAGAGCGGACAATGTTATCTTTTGTAGTTATAGCATATAATTTTCCTGAAGATATTTCCAATTCATAGTCCGAAAAAACAACATTATAATAATCTTCTCCTTCTCCAAATAATGTCCGCATACTATCAATATCCATAAACACATACAAACCTGCACCATATTGCACCACATCAGTTACTAAAAAAGCATAATTTCTTCCTTTTTCCTCATCTTTGAGAACAATTTCATCTCCAATCTCCAAGCGATACTTTTGGGCTACTGCTGATGAAATCGCTACCTTATCTTCTCCCTTTTCCACATTTGCATCAAAATATGGATTATCTGCTTTTATTCCAAGAAGAGTTACTTCCAGATTATACCCATACATTTCACGCTTTAATGTCTTTGCAAAGGCTTCCTCTCCTCCTTTTGGAACATTTTCCTCAGGATATTTATATGTATACATATATTCAAATCTTGTGTCTTCCTTTGTCTCACTTTCTAAATTTTGCACCATTACATAAGTATCAAGTCCAATCATCATAATCAACAAGGAAATAAACATTCCAAAAATCACTGTAAATCCGGTTCTTATTTCTCTAATCATTTGTCGAACTTGAAATCGTCCCATAAATTTCATATTCCCAAGCTTAATATTACTTACTTTACTCTCTTTCTGTTCTTTTCTTAGAAGGCTTAAAACCGTTCTGGATAAGTGCTTTCGAATCACAAAATAATTTACTATCGTGGCTACAATCGGTGGCATTACAACACTATATAAAATCAAATATGTCGGATATACCATATTCAGCTCTGGCAAAGAAAAGTAAGAATAACTCTCTTTCATTTGAACTGGAATCCCTATGTTGGAAAAACCAAGTATTGTTCCAATAATTCCTGCAATAAAAGTTACAATAACAGGAAGCATTAAATAGTGACATATTAAATCTCTACGCTTAACCCCCAAAGCATACAATGCACCAATAACACTACATTCTTTCTCAATTCCATGTATAACAAAAACAGATATTACATAAGTAAATAAAATCATTGCTATAATTCCAGCAATAATTCCACACAATTTGTTTACGATCTGATCATTTCCGGCTGCCCCCACTCTTGGATTATCCTCAGCCTTTAAAAACGTTATAAGATTGCTCAAATCTGTATCCATATATTCTTTCAGTAATTGATCTGTCTGCTCCTTAAGTTCAGTTGTTCCAACTGAAAGCTCTGCTGCACCTTCTTCCGCTTTTTTTACACCTTCAGCATATCCCAACAAACCAGGAATTTGATTAATTACACTCTCATAATCTGCCAACTCTTTTAATCCATTTTCAAGTTCTTTTGCACCATCAACAAGCTCTATGATACCCTTTTCCAGATCATCCTTTTTTCCCCCAGTTCTATCCCAATATTCTTTAAAGAATTCATCTGTCACTTTCTCTGGTGAAATTTGATTTCTTTTCAATTCTTCCTTTAGCTCTTCATCAGTCATTTCTCCATTTAAGAGATATGCATAACAATAACTCTCTGTTTTTTCACTTTGCACAGATTTTTTTAAGATTTCATACATTTCTTCTGTAACAAAAGCAACACCAAAACTATTACTATCAATTGCACTATCCAAAAATTCTTTATAAGGCGCTTCATAATCTGGTACACATCCTATACCTACAATCGAAAATGTTTCATTTCCAATTTGAATTTTGTCACCTATACCTAACTTATGCTCTTCTGCATATCGCCTTTCTAAAACCAGCTCTCCCTCTTCTTCCGCCATTTTCCCTTCATTCAATGTAATTAAATTAATGTTTTTTCTGCTCTGATACACTCTTAAAATGCTATCATCTTTTAAAAGAAAATCCACAAAAAACATTTTTTCTAATGTAATTCCCTTATCTGTAATCTCCTGTTCTTCCATCTCCGTCAATGGTGTAAAAACACTAAATTGCCCATCTTCACATTTATTTTCTTCTGCGATTTTTTGTGTACCTGTTATAATCGTATCCGCAGCTGCAACAATACTTATCACAATATACATTGCAAGAACAATCAAAAGACCTAACGCAAGATAACGAAACAAATTATCTTTTAAATCCCTTAGCACTCTTTTTCTTAATATTTTTTGCATCTACAAGTCCTCCAAATCTGCTGCTGACACTCTTGTTTCATTTTCATATTCTTTGCTGATTTGTCCATCCTTAATAATAATTACTTTATGTACCATATTTTTGATAGAATTATTATGAGTCACAAGAAGCATTGTTGTTCCATATTTCTCATTTATTTTCTCTAAGAGAATTAGAATATCTCTGGAAGTTTTTGAATCCAAAGCACCTGTAGGCTCATCCAAAAGAAGCAGTTTCGGATTTTTAATCAATGCTCTTGCAATGGCACAGCGTTGTTGTTGTCCTCCCGAAAGCTGTGCCGGGAATTTATTTTGATGTTCTATTAATCCTAACACCTCTAGCAACTCATTCATATCCAATGGATCATCTGAAAGGTACTCGCACACCTGTATATTTTCTTTCACCGTTAAATTAGGTACCAAATTATAAAACTGAAAAATAAATCCCAGATTTTCTCTCCTATAGTCAGATAGTGCATCTGATTTAAGTCCTGCAATTTCTTTTCCATCTACCTTAATAGACCCCGAATCCATTGTATCTAATCCCCCGATACAATTTAAAAATGTGGATTTTCCAGAACCACTTGTTCCCTGAATGACACACATTTGACCTTTTTCAATACTGGTAGTAATCCCCTTTAAAACTTGAACATAACTCCCATCTTTTCCATAGCTTTTCTTTATATTCTTTACTTCAAGATACATAATTGTGTTCCTCCTTGTTCGTTGATTCAATCACATTATCTGTAAACTTTTCTATTTTACATATTTGTTTGTCTGTAAGTTTGCCTCCCACTAATCCCAAAGAAGAATGCCCTCGTAATAACATTCGTATTAACAACTTATTTTCATTTACAGTTATTCCTTTTTTTATAGCTATCTGTTTTATCCGTTTTAATGTCGCATCCATAGAACCAGTTGTAGAAAAGCATACTATTTCCCCTATTTTATCAACATCGAGATTTTCCAGAAAGTGATATAAACTCTCATCCATTTTTCCCATATAAACGCCACCGCCCACAAATAATATATCTACATATTCATCAAGAGTCACTACCACTTTTTCTGCATTTACTCCTACCTTTTTTGCAATAATTTCTGCAACTGCTTTCGTGTTTCCACCTCTTGACTGAAATCTCACCGCCACTTTCATACTATACCTCCATTTCATTCATCTTTTTGGTGAATATATGAATAATCCAATGTGCTATTTCTAAATTTCCTGCAATGGCAACAATGCCAATCAAGCTATAAACAATCACCTTACTTACCGAATATGATAATAAAGTTATGCTACTTACAATGCCCCAAATACTTATAGGCAAACAAATTAAACTAGTGATTAATGCAGGTATATATTTTCGAAGCACAACACTTTGTCCAATATGTATTACCAGATGCACTGTGTAAGCCACAAATGCCCCTAGCCAAAGCCCATAAAATCCTGTAAGTCTTGAAATTAAACAAATTACCAAACACAGTACTAATTCTTCCATAACTGCCGCAGCCATACCTTCTGTGCTATATGGCTTATATGTGTTACTAATCTTTGGATATTTGTTATCCAAAAAGTCTCTGTTCTTTGTAAGCCATAACCCAAAACCAATAATCTCTTCCATATCATGAAAAATAAACAAAATCGGAAATATCCATACAAATTCATTCATAAAAAATTCTCCTTTCAAAAAGCAGACTCTTGTGTCTTTTTTTTATTTATGATAGAATAAAAAAAACATAATTACAATATCCAACCATCAAGTGACACAATTTCAATAAAAAGTGTCAGAAAGGAATTTACATGAACCCTAGTCAAAATCCGAGCGCAATACGTTCCAAAAACGAAATCACAAATACACTTTTGCATCTGATGAAATCTTTACCCTATAATGAAATAACAGTAAAACAAATCCTTATAGAAGCTCATGTTGCACGAAAAACTTTTTATCGCAATTTCACTTCTAAAGACGATGTTTTAATTTCCCACATTGACCGTATTTTACATCAATATGTACAATCCCTACAGCAAATGCCGGATTGCCAACTTTCCACTGTTTTAGATATTATTTTTGGTGTTTGTATGCAAAATCAGGATTTGCTTTTTTTGCTTCGGGATAATAATCTTTTGCATTTGATTTTGAACAAATTAAATCTTTTTATTCCAATGATGCACAATCAGGTAGCGAACCCAGAGCATCCCTTTTTTCAACCATTTACTCCTGAACAAGTTGAGTATATAATTGCTTTCAATGTAGGTTCTGCTTGGAATATTATTCTAAAATGGATTGAACGAGATATGAGTGACGCACCTGAATACATAAAAAAGACTATATTGCATTACCTAGATCATATGTCGCAATTCACCTAACTTCTGTATTATAGTTAACAAAGAGCAGGTTCTATAACCTATAAATAGCATAATTAAAATATCTGTTCTATCCTTCGGGGAATAAAAAACTAACTTAGCAAGCACTGCCTGTGTCATGACACAGGCGAAATTTCCCCTACACAATCTCTTGCTTGCTATGAACAAATTTCCACAGGGAAGCATCCCTAACCCTCTACTATTTTCTTACTATATCTCTTTGAAAATCATTGACCTTTTCCCCTCTATTTGCTACAATTTTGCTTGGATATTTCTATCCAAAACTAAATAAACATTGAAACCAACTGTTGTAAAACATCGAACATTTTACAGCAGTTTTTTTGTACCCATTTTTAGAAAGGAAGTGTCCGAATTGGCAAAAAGAAACCGTACAAATCCTGTGCAATTTTATCTAAACGATGACGAGCAATACATACTTGATGAAAAGTTTAAACTATCCGGAATGAAAAGCAAATCTGCTTTCCTACGAAAGCTCATTTTATACGGATATGTCTATGATGTAGATTATAGTTATCTGCGAAATTACAACACCGAGCTTGGACGAATAAGTTCCAGCTTAAATCAGATTGCGAAACGAATTAACAGTACCGACCATGTCTATCAGGAAGATATAGACGAAGTAAAGGAGTTGATGAATGAGGTATGGCGTACACAAAAATCCATGCTATCAAAGCAACCGTTGATAAAGCGATAGATTACATCTGCAACCCGGACAAGACGGACGAAAAAATCTTCGTTTCTTCCTATGCCTGCTCTCCGGAAACTGCTGCGATTGACTTTAAATATACCCTTGACCATTGTAGAGAAAACAGTCCCAATAAAGCCTATCATTTGATACAGGCTTTTGCTCCCAGTGAGGTTAGTTTTGAAGAAGCACACCAGATTGGAAAAGAACTTGCAGACAAACTATTAGAAGGGAAATATTCTTATGTTGTTACCACCCATATTGATAAAGGTCATGTTCATAATCACATCATTTTTTGTGCTGCTGATAACATCGAACATAACAAATACCATGACTGCAAACAGTCCTACTACTACATCCGACATTTGAGCGATGATCTGTGCAAGGAACACAATCTCTCCATCATTATTCCCGGTGAAAAGCGTGGAAAAAAATACAAGGAATGGCAAGCTGACAAGAACAATACTTCATGGAAAACTGACCTAAGAAAAGCTATCAATACCTCCATCAAATCTGCTTCTACTTATGAAGAATTTTTATTATTGATGAGAGCCAAAGGTTATGAAATTAAAGGCGAAGAATTTGGAGAAAATGCTCCCAAATATATTTCTTTCAGGCTTTTGGGAAAGGAACGTTTTGTGCGTGGAAGCGTCAAGTCTTTAGGAAAGGAATATACAAAAGAACGTATCAAAGAACGCATAGAAATGAAACGGGAACGCAAGGCTATCATTCCCAAAAAAGACTATTCTTCCCGCAAGTTGATTGATACTTCTGATGAAAAATTTCAAAACAGCCCCGGTCTGCAACGCTGGGCAACTATTGAGAATTTAAAGATAGCTACACAAAACTATAATGAAGTCGGTTCTATTTCCCAATTAGAACATGAAATTGCAATAAAAACCGAAGCTGGAAAGTCTGCCAAACAGAGTGTTATTGAATTGGAACATCGAATGAAAGACCTTGCGGAAATCATCAAATATGCAGAACAATATAAAGCGAATCGTTCCTATCATATTGGCTACAAAAAAACGAAAAATCCTGATGCGTATTTCCGCCGATATGAAAGTCAGATTATCCTTTATGGTGGTGCAAGACGTATGCTGGAACAGGCAGGTATCATTCTAAAATCTTTGAATATTGATAAATTGAAATCAGAGTACCAGGAACTCTCAAGGCAGAAGAACGAGCTGGCTGCTACATATAAGAATTGTGAAAAAGAAGTTAAAGAATTAAACCGCAAACTTGAGATCCTTAATCGGTATCTTGGACGGGAAACCAACACCACACTCACTTCAGCACAACAGGAAAGAAAAAATCATAGCTTATAATTTTTCCGGCTCTTTAATACGCATTAAAAATCTATAATGAGTCCAGCTCAATTCGGAACGCGCTGCGTTCCACATTTAAAAAATTCCGTCCTAAAACAAGCAACAATCTCTATAATATCTGTGGTATATCGTCCAATATTATAGTATAATTACTTTTAGTATTTAACAAAGGAGCTCTGAAGTTTATGCTTACATTTATTGATGAAAGTGGATACCCTCGCCCTACTGACTCAACCAAAAACCCTATACTACTGGGTGTCTGTATCCATGAAAATGATATTAAACCTATTACAAATCAAATATATAAATTAAAGGATTCGATTTATGGAAAACAGGATGAAATCAAATCCACAAAGCTCATTCGAGAAGCTACCATTACCAAAAATCGTACTAAAAACAAAACATATGTTGAAGGCATGGTAGATATTATTTCTTCTTATGATGCAGCGATTTTTGCCGTCATTATGGACAGACCAGATGAGCCTATCATTGTTCCCGAACATCATCTTCCCAAACAATACTATTTACTATTAAAGAAAGTAGAATTTTATTGCAACCACCATCACTATGGAAAAGCAATGATGATTTTCGACGAAGTACATGAAGATGCTGACCGTAAAATTGCGGAAGCTACTACCGGATTTCTCTTTAAAACCAAGTTCGGGCGTTCCTTCCACCATATTCTTGAAATGCCGTTGTTTGTCAGCTCTGCTGTTACTCCAGCAGTACAGTTTGCTGATATATTTGCAGGAATTGTAAGACACTATTATGAAAATGAGCTGGATCAGAAAGAACCGGAAACAGAATTTCAAAAATGGATTGCAGAACTTTTTGCCAAATTATATAAACTCACAGAAAACAACTACATTCCAAGATCACACTATGTAGAATACGGTTTTCAAAAAATTGGCAAAAACTTCTCTTATCCGGTAAATGAAAAGCTTATCACTTCTGAGGAAGATAGTACCGAAGAAAGCATTGATATTTTTGAATAATTTACTAATTGACTTCATACAAATATGGTGTATAATATTATTAGAGTCATATGTTGTTCCGTCCTGGAGCTGCGTAGGACTCGTAATATTAACAAAAGTATCGCACTTGCAGTTTAGCAAGTGCGATTTTTGTTTTCCATAGTAAAGCAGATAGCCAGCTTTCCATCTTACTACTCACTCAATATTTTTTTACTCCCTCTGCAAATTCAGCTATTATTATATCTCTCTGTGCAATTTCTTTTCACTTTCCTTAACTGGCAATAATTTTTCTCCCTTATCATGATGCTCTATCATCGCTTTTTTCTCTGCCAGTTTCTCTTTTATAGAAATTCTCCCTGCCGAGCGTTCTTCCTCTTTCTTTGGCTTTTCATTATTCAGGACATTATCAATCATGTTGTAATTGGCTTCTTCAAGTTCCTCCACCTTTGCAAGCGGTTTATATTCTGCCAGCTTATCTAACAGCTCCTTCGCCCTTCTGGCGGTCTGTACTGCTTCACTGTCATCAATCTCCGAACCTTGCCCGAAAATGTCCGTTATGCCGTCTCTGACACTTTCTGCTACGATTGCATTCAGGAAATCATTGAGGTACCCGGTATTTCCATTTCTGATGTCCTCTGTGATATTCGCCACTTGTACCTCCCTGTTCTCCACTGTATCTCTATATTGATATGTATCATAATCATAAGAAAGCTGATCTATTTGTGTAGCAAGCGATACAGCCTGCCACTTCTCCAGCGAACCTCTCACTTCTATATCCGGTAACTTATCAATCAACTCTGCAATTATTTCGATTGCTTTCGGATCATCTGTAATATCCGGTATATAATCCAAAATCTCCAAATCAGCAACCTTGCCGGAAATAATATCTATTTCCACATCTTCGTAGCTCTCTGTACCCTCTTTATGGATGTTAATTCCGATACCCCTAACTGCACTCATTCGCTCCGGTGGTATCTGATGATACAGCTTAATGGCTTCATCCACTGTTTCTATGCCCTCATGAAATTCTCCAAGATTATGAAACTCACTGCACTCAGATACCATAAGAGTGACTATTGTAGGTTTCTGCTCCACTATTTGCTCCGGCTCTTTTTCTTCAATATCAAGATTAACATTTTCCGTATATGCTACCTCTTCTATAATACGCTTTTGTTCCTCTGTCGGCATAAGATTATCCATTTTCCCCTGTTCATAAAGTGTATCAAACTTTTCCATATACATAGAAATATTTTCAATACCACTGTTATAAAGCTGTTCTACAAATCTCTGTTTCACAAAATCTTTAACTTCCTCTGGTGTCATATCCCTATAACCTTTTACTGTTTCATTCTGAATATCCTGACTTTTCTGAATGGAAGATTTTTCTTTTGAAACCTCCTGTGTAAACTCCAAAACTTCCTTGTAACCAAAGGAATCTACATAGTGACTGGTATTCTCTCCGTTCTGATGAAGCACCACCACATCGCTGACAGACAAAGAGTGACCTTTAAAATCTTCCGGGTGGTCTATATTAAATTTTGTATAGATGTCCTCAAGACTTGTACCATCTTCCAACGGTGCAGTATAAACCAAATCATAATTCTCTTTATTTACTGCAATCCCCCTACTTTCAAGGTAATCCATATTCATAAAGCGTATATCCCTTGCTTCCGGTGTATCTTTAAGCTGATAGATACCAAATTGATTTTCACTGCCATGCAAAAGAAGCGATTCTTTATTGGCAGAACTCTCTTCTAATTCATTCTTCATTGTTTGATGTTCCAAATATGCGTTCCAGTCCTCCTTTTCCACACCAAACATACCTTTGTGAGCCTGTAAATCCTCCATATCTTCAATCATTGTTTCAGAACCGTCCTTATGAAGCTGATATACTGCAACATCTTCTTTGAAAAGCTCCTCTGCTCTCTCCTGTGTCAGCGGTAGCATTTCCGCCCAGGTATATCCATACTCGTGCATTTCAGAAAGTCCTACCATTCCATCCGGTAAAGCATCAATCTCTGCCTGTGCATTGCTGACTGTCTGTGCTACAAGGTTCGGAGAATTATCTTCTAGCTCTGCAAAACGATAGGCTAATTCCTCCGTTTTGTCCATATCTCCTATCTTATAAGCATAATTAACAATCAAATTTCTTTCGTCCGGAATGAAAATAGTCTTATTCGTTTCCAAACGATTGATAAGTTCTTCTGCCTGTTTCATTATAGACATCTCCGAATTTTCCTGTATATCTGCAATGTCCTGTTCCACTACCCTGTCTTTCTGCAATTCCTGTAGATGTGCTTCGATGCCACTAATCATCTCAGAAGCTGTCCTACGGATAGTATCAAGGGAAGATTTTAACTCCGTCATTTCCTTGCCACTGCTCCATCCGGCAATATAGCCGAAAGAATACTCTGATGTATCAATCCTAAAGTGCTGACATACCGTATAGGCAACACTCTCTGCTTCTACTTCTTTGGTATTACGGTCTTTTTGTTCCGCAAGTTCTGCATCCCTACTTAACGCTCTGCTATGCAGCTTTGCGTGTGCCACTTCATGGATAGCTGTTTTGACCGTCTGGCTTTCGCTCATACCCTGCTGTATGGCTACTCTCTGTTCCTCTGTATGATAATATCCCTTTGCCTCTCCCGAAATCTCCTCATACCCAATCGGAACAGGAGAAAACATTTCTAATGCTTTCATAAAATCCTGATAGCCTTCCACATCTGCAGATAATTCACTTACCGCTAACTCTGGCAGTTCCCTTCCGTCTGTCTGTGACACATCAAAAACGGAAACTGCACGAAAGGCAGGAATGGTTATCTCTACTTCCTCCATAACAGGCTTTCCGTCCTTATCAAGCATGATTTCCTTTGTTTCCGGATCAAGCTTCTCCTGTTCCTCTTTTACCTTATATTGTGCCGGGGCAAGGATACGAATACCCTTTTCTCCTTTTTTAACGTGTCTTTCAAAATTTTTCTTCCAAGCCTGAAATCCGGCTACTAAGGTGGCATCCGGCTTTTGCATGGCAATTAAAAGGGTATTGTTAACACTGTAATTATGAAATTTTGACATGGTGTTCAGATAATTCTTATACTTTTCACTTTCAAACAATTCTTTAATACCCTGTTCCAGCTTTTCTGTGATTTCCTGTACTTTTTGTTTTTCTGTTTTTGTATCTGCCATTTTCATTTCCTCCTAAAATTTGCTCTATAATAGAAAAAGCAGATAGATTTCTCTACCTGCTCTCTCTAAACTATTTTATATACATTCTTCTTTTCCTTTCATTTTTGCCGTATCCGTCTTTTCCAAAGTCCTTTGAACACCAGACTTATCCTTGCTAATTCTGGCACTCATTTCAGCAAGTTTTTCCTTAACAGAAATCCGACCTTTAGAACCATCTGCAAGCATTCTATTTTTCTCATGGTCTACAATACGCTCTGACATCGTGAAACTTGCCACAGGCTTCATTGTTTCATCTGCCACCAGTTCTGGCTTGCCACTCTCTGGCACATCGCTTGGCTCGTTGTTCTCTGGTTCATCATCACCCATGACCATTGCTCCATCGCCTTTTTCATCCATATTCAAAAGAGCATTTAACTCACTAAGTCTTTCTAATTTCTCCTTTAGCTCTGTTTCCTGTGGAAAAGGCTTTGTAACCTCAACCTTTGCAGTTTCAAGCTGATGTTCCACATTGGAAAGTTTCTGCTCCACATCTGCCATTTTGCCTGTCATTGCTTCTAAGGCATTGGATAGTCTTTGCAGATTTCCTACCGGATCAGCTCCAATTTCCACCTCATGGCTTAACTGCCCTTTTAAGTTAATTGTAAATTTTGAAAAGAACGAATCAAAAGAAACACTCATCTTAAATCCCTGATATTCTCCAATGGTTACTGCCATGTTGGGTTGCTTTGCACTCCTACACATATCAATAAGGGCTGTTCCGGCTTCTTTCTTGTCTGTAAATAACCTGTTGCCGATTTTCATGGAAAACATATCTTTATCTATAGGTTTATTCTGCTCATATGTCTGAATATCCACACGATACCCGGCTATTCTCTCCTTCATGCTGGCTATCTGTTTTGGATAATGCTGTGCAATATTATCCTCCAGACGGTAACGCTGACTTGTGTGGTTTGCCTTCATCAATTTTAATTTTGATACCTGTATATCCAAATCCATTTTCTCTTTGATATAGGGATTTCCTGTTGCAAGTGCTTTTACTTCTGCATAGGATAATGCTGCTTCATCAATATCCTCACAGGAACGTACCGGGGATTTACTTGTCATGATCTGACCGATAAATTTCTGCTTATTTTCTATAAGTTGCCAACTGTACGAGTCAAAGGTTCCTTCTGTCACATAACGGAAAATCTTAACTTTATCATTCCTGTTTCCCTGTCGTAAAATTCTGCCTTCCTGCTGTTCAATATCTGACGGACGCCAAGGCACATCCAAATGATGTAATGCAATCAATCTGTCCTGTACGTTGGTTCCGGCTCCCATTTTTGCAGTGGAACCTAATAAAAAACGAACCTGTCCGCTTCTTACCTTTGCAAACAGCTCCGCTTTTCTTTTTTCCGTATTAGCATCATGGATAAATGCAATTTCTTCCTTAGGCACACCTTTTTCTATCAACTTATCCCTTATGTCCTCATAGACGTTGAATGTACCATCACCCTTTGGAGTGGATAAATCACAGAAAATAAGCTGTGCGGATTTCTGTTCTTTCGTTTCTTCCCAAATTTCAAATGCCTTATCTACACAAGTGGCAGCTTTGGAATTGTCCTCATCTGGAAGCATATCGTTAATCAGTCTTTGGTCTAATGCCAGCTTTCTACCATCGTTTGTAATTTTAAGCATATTATCCTGATGTGGTTTTACCCGTCTGTCACGTACTGCTTCTGCACGATCCGCAAGGGATTGTACCATTTCCTGTTGATACTCACTTGGCTTTAACACCACATTTTCATACTCCGCTTCCGGTACGGGAAGTTTTAACATATCCGGTGTCTGAATGTCTGCACTCTCTTTAAAGAGTGAAATCAGTTCCGGAAGATTGAAAAACTTAGCAAATCTTGTTTTCGCCCGGTATCCCGTTCCTTCCGGTGCAAGTTCAATGGCGGTCTGTGTCTCTCCAAATGTGGCTGCCCAGCTATCGAAGTTTCCTAGTCCTAACTTCTGAAGGGTGTTATATTGCAGATACCTCATATTTGTATAAAGCTCTGTCATACTGTTAGAAATTGGTGTACCTGTTGCAAACGTAATACCCTTACCGCTTGTCAGTTCATCCATGTACTGGCACTTGGCAAACATATCCGAAGATTTCTGTGCTTCCGTCTGTGCAATGCCCGCAACATTTCTCATTTTTGTATAAAGGAACAAATTTTTGTAATTGTGCGATTCGTCAACAAACAGCCTGTCCACACCTAACTGCTCAAAGGTTACTACATTATCTTTTTTGCTCGCATCATTCAATTTGGAAAGTCTTGTATGTAAAGATTTCTTTGTCTTTTCCATCTGTTTTATGGTATAACGCTCTCCCTTTGCGGCTTTGGTGGCTTCGATTGCCATTTCAATTTCTTTTATCTGACGTTCTATCATGGCTACCTGTCGTTCCGTAGATAATGGGATTTTTTCAAATTGTGTATGCCCGATAATGACTGCATCATAATCACCTGTGGCAATACGGGAACAGAATTTTTTCCGGTTTGCCGGCTCAAAATCCTTTTTTGTAGCAGCTAAAATATTTGCTCCGGGATACAAACGCAAAAAGTCACTTGCCCACTGCTCTGTCAAATGGTTTGGAACTACAAACAGACTCTTTTGGCAAAGTCCCAAACGCTTACTCTCCATTGCTGCAGCAATCATTTCAAAGGTCTTACCTGCCCCTACACAATGAGCAAGCAGGGTGTTATCTCCATAAAGCTGATGTGCTACCGCATTTAGCTGATGTGGTCTGAGTGCAATGTCTGGTGTCATACCTGGAAACTTTAAATGAGAACCGTCATACTCTCTTGGTCTTGTAGAATTGAAAAGTTCATTATACTTGGCACACAATACCTGTCTGCGTTCCGGATCACGAAATACCCAATCCTTAAATGCTTCTCTTATGGCTTCCTGTTTTTGGCTTGCAAGCATGGTTTCCTTTTTATTCAGAACACGTTTTTCCTTGCCATCTTCTGTAATAACATCGAAAATACGAGTATCACGCAAATTGAGGGAATCTTCTAAAATACGATAGGCATTTGCCCGGCTTGTACCATATGTCATGTTCACTAATGTATTTCCATGGTCTGCGTTCTTTCCCTTAACATTCCACTGTCCTGTCACATCGGAATACTGCACTCCCATTACATTACGGTCAAAAAGGTATTCCGGTGTTTCAAAAGTTGCACGCATAAAGTCCTCAATGTACTTGGTGTCAATCCAGGTTGCACCAATACGCACCTCAATTTCTGACGCATCAAGTTCCTTGGGTTGTACACCTTCCAATGCTGACACGTTAATGGCATATTCCGGGTGGCTCTCTGCAAATACTCTTGCAGTAGCTAATTTTTCCCTAACATTACCGCTTAAATATTCGTCTGCAGTTTCCCATTTCTCCGTAACCGGATTTTGGAAAATGACTCCAGCAAGTTCTTTTGTTACTTCTTCCTCACTTTTGCCTGTAAGTTCTGACATATAGGCTAAATCAATTCTCGCCTTTTCACCTAATGACACTGCCAACGCTTCACTTGCAGTATCCACACTTGTGACAACTTCCGCTTTTTTTATGGTTCGCTTACTAAACATATCAGCCTTACCCTTGAAGTTGCCCTCATCATCCAGTTTCTCTAACGAACAAAGCAGACAATAACTGGAATCCTGATTAAATGCTCTCTTATTAGTCTGGGAATTGATAAGACCAAATTTCTTTGAGAACGCATCATACAGCTCATTCAGTTCTGTCTGCTTATTTTTTATCATATCGTCCGGATATTCATTTAACTGATATTCTATCAGCTCCTGTGTGCAGTCCCTTATCTGCACCATGCCTTTCATACGCTGCTCCATTGTTTCTGACACTTCCACAGGCTTCATAACAGAATTTTCACGATAATAAACCCTGTCATCCACAAGGGTATAACTGTAGTTCTTGACACTTGGATCGGCGGGGATACTCTCCCTTTGCAGTTCATCATCAAGCTCCTCAAATTCTACTGCATCAATACTGCCCTCAATATGGGATATGGCTTTTTCAAGCTGTTTAGACAATGGAATGGATGTATCAGGCGTGCAGGTGGCTTCCATGCCATACGGCCCGCTGACCATTTCCATTTTTCCCATAATCATTTCCGGGTGGTCTGCAAAATACTGGTTCATAGCAATGCCATCTTCATTTTCTGCTAAATGTACCCAATCCGGCTCAAGGTCTACTACCCTGTCACGTTTCTTAAAAAACAGAATGTCAGAAGTAACTTCCGTACCTGCATTTTCTTTAAATGCTGTGTTTGGAAGTCTGATTGCACAAAGAAGCTCTGCTCTCTGTGCAAGGTATTTTCTTACTTCCGGACTTTTCTTATCCATTGTTCCCTTAGAAGTGACAAATGCCACCACGCCACCGGGACGTATCTTATCTAAAGTCTTGGCAAAGAAATAATCGTGTATGAGGAAATTGTGCTTATCATAGACTCTGTCTGCCACCTTGTACTGACCGAATGGAACATTTCCGATTGCCACATCAAAGAAATCGTTTGGATAGTCCGTCTTTTCAAACCCTGTAATCTTTATATCTGCATTTGGGTAAAGCTGTTTTGCTATTCGCCCGGTAAGACCGTCAAGCTCCACACCGTAAAGCCTGCTTTCCTGCATCTTCTCCGGGAGCATACCAAAGAAGTTACCTGTACCCATTGCCGGCTCTAAAATATTTCCTTTGGAAAATCCCATCCTATCAATCGCATCATAAATGCTTTTGATAATCACAGGACTTGTGTAATGGGCATTTAAGGTACTTTCCCTTGCAGAAGCATATTCCTCTGACGATAACAGACTCTTTAATTCCTGATACTCACTTGCCCAATTCGCTTTGGTTTCATCAAAGGCATCCGCAAGACCACCCCAACCTACATATTTTGCTAAAATCTCCTGTTCTTCTGGTGTGGCAATACGATGTTCACTTTCAATCGTTTCAAGGGTTCGGATTGCTTCCACGTTCTGACGGAACTTTTCTTTTGGTGCAAAACCTTTTCCGGTGGTTTCCTCAATATCCGGCGTGATATGAAAATTAACCGCATTTGTCTTGTCAATCTGTGGCTCTGATTTTTCTAATTCTGCCTTAACAGCCTGTGTATCACTGTCAGAAATATCTAATTCCGGTTCTTGTTGTTCCACTTTTGATACGGATTGGCTATCATTTTCTTTGTTGCTGTACTCCGCAGCTTCTTCCTCTGTTTCAAAGGTTGGCACTGTGCCATCTTCTGCTACATGATAATCTTCCTTCTCATTATCCCAGACTGCAAAAGGTTCTTCAAAAGCATCCGATGTTTCTGTAACCGAAAACCTTTCATCTTCTTCCTGTTCAGCTTCCGGCTCGCTTACAGCATCATATCTTGCTGCATAGCCTTCTGTTTCTTTGAGAATAGCATCCATTTCTTTTGCTTTTTCAACATTTCCACTTATGGACTGCATTAACACATATTCGGCTGCTTCGGTAAATAATAAATCAAAGGCTTCTTTACCCTCTAAAATCTGTTCTCCAGACTTTAATACAAGTACCTTTTCCTCTTCATTCCAATTCACTTCATCCTTTCGCTCTAAAGTAGCAATTATTTGGGATGCTGATACCATTTCATAGAGTTTTCTATCTTCATCTATTCCCCGTTGTGGATCAATGATTCGTCTGTATTGATTGGTAAGCCCATCTACGCTTATGGAATGTGAAGCTATTACCAAATCTCGGTTATTATAATCTGCATAAGGAACAATACTCTTTGCCCATTCCTTATTACTTTGTGAAAAATGTTCATCCTCTTGTTTGTGCATAATGGTATTGGCAATGACATATTCCACACGTTCTCTGCCATACTTTTCTACAAGTTCCTTTGCAGTATCTCTTGGAAGTACAAAACCATCAAACTTCTCTGCAATTTCTTTTTCTATGGCTTCCTTACATTCCACACGCAGACCATGCTCTAACTTTTCCTGTTCTCTTTGCATGGCTTTTTCTGCCTGTTCCTGCTTATATTGTGCGTAGGCTTCCTTGCTTTCCGGAGTAAGATATTTATCTGCTTTTACAAGTTCACTGATACGTTTTTCTACCACATTCCAATTTAGAAGCACTTTTGCATAAGGACTTCCATAGCTGCCTTTTTCCAGACGGATACCTTTTGCATCGTGATCTTCATGTCCGCTGTCGCTTCCCGGAAGTGCATGGGAACTTCCACCCGTACCGTATTCATTTTTCAGAAAATCAACATTTTCTTTTTTGCTGTGTCCCTCCATGAAATACTCATAAATGCGGAATTTTCCATGCTGAATACCACTTCCTCCGGTCAGCCTGTAATCAATTTCATCCTGTGTGATAAAATCCTCCAACTTTACATCTACAGTATCAAGTGCCGGATATTCTTTCTTTTCTACGCCTAAATCCGCAAGCTGTTCCAGCAAATACTCCGGTCTTTTCACATAGTTCCATTTAAGCTGTTTTTCGCCGCTGTCAAGCTGTGCCTTCGCCTTTTCAATTTCCTCAGTCAGTAACGTTCTGCCTTCCTTCGTAGATAAAAGCTCACAAAGATTTGAAATGCTTTCCGGATAATTGTATGCTTTTATTTGCAGACTTTCCGGTGTTTCTGTCATACCATCCCGAAAGAAATAGTTAATATCATTGGCTATTCTCTCACGCTCCACCGCATCAATCAGGAAAACTTCATTAGCACTCATGTATGTACCATTTTCCACCATAGTACGAATATGACTTTCCACTTCGCTCCAACTCATCACTGCAAGGGGATTTTCTTTTGCTGATGTACCATAACCGATACACATACCATTTTCATCAAACCAAAGGGACACCGGATTACCGTCAAATTCAAATCCTTTTCCGGTAGTCTTATATTCGTTCTGCAAAAACTCTGCCATTTCCTCCGGAGTTTTCCCTTGCTGATACTTTGCATAAATACGCTTTCTGCTGTTATCTCTACCCCCACCACTTCGCAAAATGGCTTCAAGCTGTTCCTGTGGCAAAGAAAAAGCAGTGGGCATTGTATATTTCATACTTGCTTCCACTGCTACGATATTACCAATCTGCTCCTCAAGGCTAGGGAAAAGGCTCATCTGCTGATACTTTCCCTCCGGTTGTTCTATATTTAGCTGTAAATTAGTTCCGTCTGCACGATTTCCTCCGCTGACTGACGGATGTTGTTCATCTTCTGTACCCAAAGCATCTGATTGTCCGCTTTGAGTTGTTCTGTTACTCCCTGGCTCTCCTTCATCTGTTCGGTCAACACTTCCATCCTCTGCTCTGCCTGTTCCTGCACCATTAGCAGGTGTTCCTTCAATTTGCCCTTCAGAAGAAGTCCCGTATACACTCCGTTCTTGTTCTCCTGTAAAAATTTCTTTCTCATCAGTCCGTATTTCGTCAATGTCCCCTCCGGCTGTTTGTCCATCTGTAACATTGGTATCTGATAATCCCCGTTCTTCTCGTATGCTAAATTCATTGATTTTGCTCCTTTCTCCCGCATTTTCGGTCTGTGTGATATATTGTTCGTCTTGCTCTCCGCTTTCACGCTTTAAAGCATTGTAGCGTGTTTCAGAAGTATTTGCAAGTCCTTTTTCCTCTAAATTTTGAGAAACTTCTTTTTCATAGGCTTTGATTGCTTTTCCAATCTCCATAAGAATTGGTTTGGAAAAATCGGACACATTACTGCCAAGCTGCGACAATGTTTCCACTGTGTTAAATTCATGGATATAAGGGAAACTGATTTCTTCAGCAAGTTCACTTTCTTCCATACCACACCGTTTCAAAACGGTATATGCAATACTGTCTGCAAGCGTTTCTCTTACTCTCACTTCCACATTTAACTCATCCAGTTCCTCTAGGAAACTGCCTTCTTTGAGATATTCCATATCCGAAGTAATCTCTTTATAATAGTCCTCTGCAATTCGCTCCGCAATTTCTCTAATCCGATTTACAAATCCGGCTTCTTTATCTGTTTCCCCATAGGTTCTTTCCAAGCGGTCAAGAACTGCATCCTTATGTTCCTCCTGCATTTCCCAAAGATTAGGGAAACGTCCTATTCGTCTTGCCTTATGTACGTCTGAAATATCAAAGACATATTTCAAACCTGTATTTGTATCATCATCAATTAGGGCAATCCCTTTTGCCCCTTTATTTACCCAACAGTGCATTTTTTCATTCCATATTTCTATGGAAGCACAGGCTGTTGCATCCGGTCTTTGGGCATAGATTAAAAGCTGGTCTTTGAATGGGTACTTGTAAAGTCCTGAAGCTGTGTTCAGATACCTTCTCCAGCTTTCTTCGTTTTGTACCACATCTTTTGCTGTGGCTTCTGCAAGACCGGAAATCATATCGTATTTTCTCATGGTATACCTCCGTTAAATATTTTTTGTGTGATGAAATAGAAAAAGGTGGCTATGGTTCGTTTATGATCCATTGCCACCAGTGACGGTAAATGTTATTCAATTTGGGTTGCTCCTATTTCGAAGCATGATTAGAGATACCAAACATATTATACAATTTTCCAATAGCTTTCTGTACATTATAAAATCCATCCTCATCCAACATTTTCTTTAACTTTATCTGAACTCCTATTAATCTTTTAATAATTGATGGATGTTTTTCTCCCTCTTCAAAAATATTATTACAAAAATGAACACTAACGATAAGTGGTATATACACTGCAGCCAAATGATGAATACCATAGCGGGACTCATCATTTGGATACGCACTTTTTAAATACTCAAATGCAAACTCTATTCCATATTCATCAGCTTTTAATTCTTTTATCTTATCGTCTTCCTTATTCGCATTATCATAATCTGTATGCCCCAAATAATGATGACCTATTTCATGCCCTACCAAGAATGCCAATGCCATTTCATTTATTTCTCTAGCATATGCTATATATTTCTCAGTAAAATCACTTTCTAACAGTTTTTCACAACACATCATGTGAATCTGGACTTCATTATACTCTTCTGTATTATCTGTATCAGAATTAAATCTTTGCAAATTTACATTTAACAATTCATCCAATATTAGATTTTCTATAAAGGTCAAGTTTTTATTAGACATATAAAACACTGCAAAAAAATCCGATAATAGTCTTATTTGTCGATCCATCTTTCTGCTAATTTCTATATAATAAGAACCATCATAATATTTAGGATATGACCTCCCAGTAATATTATCTTCATCTATATTTGCAATTCTTATATTTTGTAAAATTTCAAATAATCTCTCATCTTCTGTCGTCTTTATAACATAATCAATTATCATATCAACAACCATATCATTACTATAATTGACAACATCCTTTTCTAATTCACTAATAAGTTCTTTTTCTTCTTTCTCTGAAATACCAGAAATCGCTTTCCCTTCCTCGCATAATTTAATAAATTTATTCATTTCCTCAAACTGTATATGTGCTTCTTTTTTTCTAGCATTAAATATATATCCTGCTTCACTCATATAACCTTCCTCCTTTATGTAAAAGATACAAATAATTATATAAAATTTAACCTTGGATTTCAAACACAATTACAAGCTATAAGCCGCTTCATGCGCCCTATATCCTATAAACAATCATCTATCAACATCAAACATAAAATCCATGTTTCTCAATCCCCCTTTCTAAAATCCTATGTACCAATTACTCCAACTCCACCCTATTCATTTCACTAACCACAATCGACTTTGCAAGTGTATCTTCTGCACAGCCACCGCATATTTCTCCTCATCCCACAAGACTCATGAACAAAAATACCTAGTCCTTCTACAATCTTACACATAACATTCAGTTCCGGCTCTCTAATCTCCACCAAATAATCCTGCTTACAAATCCGCCTCCTTTGTCCGTTTTCCCGTAGGTTCTTTCCAGACGGTCAAGAACTGTGTCCTTATGTTTCTCCTGCATTTCCCAAAGATTAGGAGAACGTCCTATTCGCCTTGCCTTATGTACGTCTGAAATATCAAAACATATTTCAAACCTGTATTCGTATCATCATCAATCAGGGCAATCCCTTTTGCCCCTTTATTTCCCCAACAGTGCATTTTTTCATTCCATATTTCTATGGAAGCACAGGCTGTTGCATCCGGTCTTTAGGCATAAATTAAAAGCTGATCTTTAAAGGGGTACTTGTAAAGTCCTGAAGCTGTGTTCAGATAACTTCTCCAGCTTTCTTTGTTTCATACCACGTCTTTTGCTGTGGCTTCTGCAAGACCGGAAATCATATCGTATTTTCTCATGGTAAACCTCCGTTAAAATATTTTTTGTGTGATGAAATAGAAAAAGGTGGCTATGGTTCGTTCATGCTCCATTGCCGCCAGTGACGGTGAATGTTATTTGATTTTGTTTGCTCCTTTTAGATTTCTGTTGTGTTTGTATATGAAAAATGCACCTAGGCTTCTCCTAAGTGCTATCAAAAATATAATATATTATTAGATATTAATTGAGGAACAGTCGCGTTCTTAGTGTAGAAAAAATATCAATTTCCACATCAGCTACAAGCCGTGCTAGCTAGAGAAAATAAGTCCGTTGGAAGCCTGCTCACATAAAGCCACAATTACAACAAACAACAGAGCGGCAGCCCTTGACCGGGTAAACTCCATATACGCGATTAAGGCTTGTAGCGTAAGTAGTTAACCATCTATTTTCTCAACTATCATAGATAAATAATTGAGAAATTGAACTGAAATTTATTATTTCTTTTTGCACAAACAAAGATCCCTATTGTCTAAATTATCCTAATTACCACATATTAGCGATTTACTCCCACATGCAAATTATAATTCCGATTTACATCTACACTTTAAGAGAACTCTCTTCTTGAATTACTTTTTCTCCTCGTCTTGAATATCATCATCTTTGAAAAGTCGTACTTATATAAAAACTTGAATTTATCGCACAATTGATTATAGAGATATGTAATCGCTGTTTCGATATACTCACTTGCTTCCACAAAACTTTCATAAGTACGCTCAACAGATGCACCTACTGTAATATTTTGATCGTAATCTGTTCTTTTTAACAAGTCTTTAGCTGCTTGATTCCAAATCCCCTCATTATGAACCAAGACATTTCGCTTTATAGACAAATACAAAAGTATATCATTAAATAATTTTGTATGCTCTTTATCAATTTTAAGCCCTCTGGACTGTAAAAAATTCAACTTGTCAGAGTAACTTCCCCATGCTAATTCATTTACCTTTTTCTCTACTAGCATTACATGCAATTCATCAGTTGTATCGCATTTCAAGATTTCTTCAGCCGACAAATTCCCATTACTGATAAGCCACTTTTTTTCATGCATACATATTATACGAATAATTTTCAAAAGCAATTCGTCAAACAAGGTAAATAGATATATGAATGTCATATTATACATCGTCATATTAGAGCTTGTTTTTTAACCAACGCATTTGCATAAAGATTGAATAAATCTTGTGCACAGATTGTCACTTCTGATTTTACAAACTCAGGATGTAAATTTAAAAATTCTTTATCATTTATTGATACTGTAAAAGATGTATATGGAAAATTCATCATAATATCAACTTTACTATAATCTAGCTCTTTAGCTATCTTCCATATGGGCAACTCATATTCAACTTCTTTATTATCTATTACTGTAAATAAACAAACCTTTATCCCCTTGGACGTTATTTCTGTCTTCTCTTTCCTAAAAAAGAACTTATTATAAGATAATATTCCATAAATATGATATTGGTGATTATCACATTTACTCAATTCTTCCAAATGTTCTACAGGAATTATCGTTTTATAAGATGTAAATACATTAAGCCCCGCTTCAAACAAATATTTACGTTCCATATGATACACCTCTGTTCCTTCATTACATTTCTTAAATCTTTAATATATTTTGGTCAACATAAAGTATATCATACTCACATTCTTTTCTACAATGCCAATACCTATTTCTTTTTTCGCTTTGGAAATTCCATGGTAAATTTAAACTGCACTCTGGACTTTTCTTCTGCGTCCTTTGTGTAATGATATTCTTCTGTGCCATTTGGAATAATATAAGCATCGTATTTCTTTCCTACTTTACTTGTCAGACCTTTTAATAAAATCTTTTTACCAGACAGCAAGGTTGTTACCTGTTCATCCGAAAGGGATACTCCCATAATTCTGCTTACACTCATTCCACATTTCTTCGTACAGTAAGCACCATATTTTCCTTTTGCCACCTGTCCGCCACAGTTCGGGCATTTTCCAAGCACTTCCTGTTCCTGGGCAAACATTTTCTTATGCTCGTCACTGACTTCATGATAGGTCTGGATAAGTTCCTCAACCATTTCCACAATATCTGCCATAAAGTCCTCTCGTTCCATTTCTCCTTTTGCTACAAGGGTAAGGGCATTTTCCCAATCCGCAGTTAGTTTTGGGGACTTTACCACATCAGGAAGTACCGTAATCAACTTCATTCCATCCTCTGTTGGTATCATCTGCTTTTTCTCACGTTTCACAAAACCATCTTTGACTAATTTTTCAATAATGTCTGCTCTGGTAGCTGGTGTGCCAAGACCTTTACGCTCCACATCATCATCCATATCTTCACTTCCGGCTCTTTCCATAGCTGATAACAAGCTATCTTCCGTAAAATGTTTTGGCGGTGTGGTATAATGCTCACTGATTTTTGTCTGCACTCCATCAAAAGTCATGCCTTCACTAAGCTCCGGCAACCTCCCTTCTTCCTGTTCTGAAGAAGCAGTTCTTTCTTCTGTAGTCTTAAAAGATTTCTTAAATGCTTCCTCAAAATCCTTCCATCCATTTTTCAAAACCGATTTACCAGAAGTGCTGAAACCATAACCTTCACAGGTAAGTTCAGCTTTCACTGTTTCATACAAATGCTTTTCCCCGGTAGCACACAATAATCTGTTAGCAACAAGGGATACGATTTTTCGCTCTGTTTCTGGAAGTGCCTTTAAATCCGCATGGGCAATCTCCACTGTAGGAATAATTGCATGATGGTCTGTCACTTTCTTGCTATTCAATACCCTTTTTGTATCCGGATTAAACATAACCTGTGGAACGAATGTCATGGTGTCAAATATCGCTTTGATAACATTTTCAGCGGTATTATCCATATCATCTGAAAGAAACTGGCTGTCGGTTCTTGGATATGTAACCAGCTTCTTTTCATAAAGGCTCTGTGTATACTCTAAAGTCTGCTTTGCAGTAAAACCAAATAGTCGGTTGGCATCTCTTTGGAGTGTGGTAAGGTCATACAGCTTTGGTGGTGCAACCGCCTTTTCTTCTTTTACCACAGACGTAACAAGAGCCTGTCCATTTTGACAAGCTCCCACAACATTCTCTGCTTCTGTTTTACTGTTAATTCTTTCTGTTACTGCATCCATTCCACCACAAAGGATATGAGCCATAAAATACTGCTCTTTCTTGAAATTCATTATCTTGCTTTCACGCTCCACAAGCATTGCAAGAGTAGGTGTCTGTACCCGCCCTACCTTTAAAACCTTTCCACCATATAATACTGTAAAAAGTCTTGTACCGTTGATACCCACAAGCCAGTCCGCTTCCTGTCTGCAAAGTGCAGAATGGTATAAGTAATCGTAATCACTTCCCGGCTTTAAATTCTCAAAACCTTCTCTTATGGCACTTTCCTCCATAGAAGAAATCCACAAACGTTTCATAGGCTTGCTGCATCCTGCCATTTCAAACACCAGACGGAAAATAAGTTCTCCTTCTCTTCCGGCATCGGTAGCACAAACAACTTCAGATACTCTGTTATCATGCAAAAGCTCATAAAGCACATCGTATTGATCTTTGGTATCTGCTTTAATCTCATATTTCCACTGTTCCGGTCTTACAGGCAGACTCTCATAAGTCCATTTCTTCCACTGTTCCCCATAACTTTCCGGTTGTGCAAGCTCAATTAAATGTCCTATGCACCAGCTTACCAAATATCCACTACCTTCAAAATATCCATCCTGTCTGGCGGTTGCTCCTAAAACATCTGCTATACTTTTTGCCACACTTGGCTTTTCTGCGATTACTAACTGCATTTTAATTTCCTCCTAAAATTCAATATCTGATTCTACTTCGTTGCCCCATACGTCAAAACCTTCTGTTTTCCTTCTTGCAAACAGTTCGATTCTTGGTACATCTCCCATCAATTTCATAATACGGTTATGTACTTCCTGTGGCTTTTTGCTGTGTTCCTCTATATGAGAAATCACAACCTGATGTATTCCGGCATCCGCACGTTTCGGTCTGCCCTTTGTTCCCAAAAGGCAGATTTCCACGTTGCTCCTTGTCCAATAGCCCATTCCCCAAAACAAGGAATCCGCTTTTTTATTTTGTTTTACCCACACAAAGGCGGTAGTTTTGTATTCAAATCCCCATGCCTTTAAAACCTCAATTCCTTCTAACAGGCATGGAAAGGTTACCCAAAGAAATAAGGCACAGTCCTTATCTGCTAAATCAGCTACAGGAAGTGCCTTAATATCTTCAATCTTCATGGTTGGATAGTGACTTTCTGCACTCCTGCCCATACCCTTCTTGGAATACACTCGATAATGCCAGGGCGGATCGGCATAAATCACACCATATTTTTTCTGTTCTTTCAATTTGCCTACTCCTCACTATCCTCTGTCTGTTCAAAGAAATCGTCCTCTGAGTCCTCGTTTTCTTCTTCCTCTTCGTATTCCTCGTCATCCTCTTCTTCCTCATCCTCATCAAGGAAATCCTCCTTTTTACGGACAACTTTAAAATAGTATGCTCCAATAACGACCACTGCTATAATTCCAAGAATGATATAAGTTGTCATTGAATTTTCTTCTGGATTTTCTTCTTCCGTAACTTCTGTCCCCTCCGGATTTTCTTCTGCACCATCTTCCATTGCTGTATCTTCGGTTCCATCTGTCTTATCACCTTCTACATTATTGTTAGACAACGCAGCTCCTGATACGGGAATAGCAGACTCTAATGCTGCGGAGTTTTTTGGAAGTGTTTCACTGTTTTCCGTTGTGGTATTTAACAGGTCATTTTCGCTGATTTCTGTTAAAAAGTAGACCATTTCCTCATCACCATCCCTGTCAATAATCAGGTAAAATACTTTTTCATTGGCAGTCTGAATGGTATAAAATTCCTTGCCTTTTTCTTCATCCACCTCGGTATCACTATCTGATGTTTCTTTCTTCGAACCACTGCCTGCATTACTGCTTACAATCTGATTCCCCTCACTATCTGTCTTTGTATGCTCTGTTACCTGTGCAGTAGCAGAGGAAGGATTGGTTGCTTCTGCACTAACCGGAAGCTGTTCTGCCGGATTGCTTTCACTGTTATCTTCTGTTTCCGGATCAGTGTAGTATGGATTGGCAGTCTTATAGATTTCCGACATATTTCCGGCATTATCCATTGCCTGAATGGTAAAATACTGATATCCTGCGTCAAACTGCTGTAAACGGATATTTAAAACACCATTAGTAATCTCCGTAAATTCATATCCATTCACATAAATTGCTTTGATACCGGAAGCGGTGTCGTGTGCCTGAATACTTAACAGTCCATCACTTACCGCAGCATTTAAAGTGGGCTTGTCAAAATCAAAACATTTCACATAACGGTTCTTCTCATAGGTCTTTCCATTCTGGTCTGTTACAAGCACATAAACGGTACTGTTTTCAGAAATTTCTATATACATATCTTCTGTAATATCCGACCAGCTACCATTTTGTCCGATTTTTGCCTGTACGGTCTTAATGATAAAATTCTCTGTCTTTGACACATCTTCTACAGAAATATGTACTTTTGCAGTTTCGTTATGCCAGCCTGTTGGTGTGTTAATTGTAATTTTCACGTTGGGACTGACATACTCACAAAGTCTATAATCATTTTTACACACTTCACATTCCTCATCCTTGGAATACTGTGAACATTTCTCTTTGCAAGTGCATTTCTGTTCTAACGCATCATTTTCAGAAGTTGTAACATCTTCTGTTCCCGACTCTGTTTCACTCTCTTTTTCTGTGGTATCATTTTCTTTTGCATCATCTTCCGTCACCGCTTCACTTTTTTCTGAAATATTCGTATCCTGTGCCTGAACATCCACCGTATTTCCACTGTTTGCCATAAATGCTCCAATCGGCATACAAAACAAAACCGCTGATAATACCAGCGATAAAACAACTTTAATAGATAATTTTTTCTTCATTTCGTAAAGTCTCCTTTTCTTTTTCTGCCAATAAATGCAAAATCTCATCCTCACTGAATTTATTAAGTAATTGCAGTTTCTCGGACGAGATTTTATATTTCTTTATAATTTTCATGGCTTCGGCATCCTCCGCCATCTGTTTTTGTTCTGCCAAGTCCTTTTCTTTTGCCTGTAACTGTGCAATCTGCTGTCGGACTTTTGTCAGTTCTCTTTCTATTCTCTCTTTTGTCATAAATCCTCACTTCCTGTTAATTTAATCTACCAAAACTGTAGAAATGGCTTTGCCAGTATGGGGAATTGATAGAAGCGTAGTTAATTGGATCTCCACAATGTATCATGACACCATCTCCACAATAAATCCCTACATGGCTGACCGCTCCTGCTGAATTATAAGTACCTGTGAAAAAGATAATATCCCCGGCTTTTGCTTCACTTGCAGATATTGGAGTACACTGGTCATAAATCCCCTGTGCTGTGGTTCGTGGCAGATTATGTACTCCACTGTTGGTAAATACCCAGCATACAAAACCGGAACAGTCAAAACTTGTGGAAGGACTGGAACCGCCCCATACATAAGGGTATCCCAAATACTTCGCTGCTTCTTCCATCAAAGCCTGTACGGTAGCATCATCATAGGAGTTCGGTGGAATAACATTTCCTCCACTTCCAGCCCCTGTTGTACCTCCGCTTGTATTTTCTCCATAAAGAGTCTTTGTTCCCACATCAAAATAAAATAACGGATTGTAATACTCCCCGTTATATAAACATTCGATATGTAAATGACTTCCGGTACTGCTTCCCGTATTTCCAGTAGTTCCGATTACTGTTCCTTTGGTAACTTCCTGTCCGGCACTGACACTCAGACTATCCATGTGGGCATACTTGGTGGTATATCCATCTTTTTCAATCACCACATAGTTTCCATAGTAACTGTCATAGGTTGCTGTGGTAACGGTTCCATCATGGGTTGCATATACCTTTGTACCTGTTGGTACTACAATATCTACACCCCGGTGCAATTCTTCATTTCCGGTATTGGGATTTTTCCGATACCCATAATAGCTGCTGATATAGTTGTACCAGTACAAATCCACCGGAGAAGCAAACTGCTGAAGGAGTCCGCCTGTTTCTGAATACATGGCAAAGATTTCTGTCTGCTCCGTATTCATCCTTTCTGCTACTATGGTTTCCAAAGATTTCACCGTAAGAACCACTCGCAGAACACTGACTTCATATTCTTCCTCTTTCATAACCGGATTTCCATTTTCATCATACAATGGATTGCCTTCTTCATCTGTAGATTGCACCTGTCTTGTCCTTGTTTCCGTTTCCGGTGTGGTAGTCAGCGTATACATTTCCTCAAAAAGTTCCTGTACTTCACTTTCTACTTCACTGGCAGTAAACTCGGTATAAACTGCGGATAAATAACTAATCAGTGTAAATGGATTGTGTCCAATTGCTCCAAGATTATAGGAATACTCATCATATCCCGGATAATCCGTTTCCATGTTATCAATCTCATTCTGTAAATCCAGTTCCAGACGGGTAAACTGCAAATCAACTGCATCAATTTCTTTCGGTTCACTCAGATAACTTGAAGCCATAATAGCTGACTGGGTATCTGCAAACATAGCACCACAAGAAGATACAGAGGTCATAATCATAATCAAAAGAATGGCAATGATACCCACTGTTACAAACACTCCTGCATGATTTCTTGCAATCTCTAGTAACTTTCTTGCTACCTTCGTTGCGGTATCCGCTGTTTTTGCTACTGCTTCCTTTGCACTTTTTGAAGCAGCTCCATTCCTTTTTGCTTTCATATATTCCCGCTTAATTCGTTGCTTCTGTAAACGTTTCTGCAATGCCTTCTTTTGCATCTGAGGATTTTCCTCTAAGAATTTCTGGTATTGGAAATTTACCTCTTTTTGAAACTGTTTCTTTTCCAGCTTTGCAACCTTTGCCCGCTGTCTTTGTGTTTTTCCTTTGTACTGCCTTTTGACAAAACCATAGAAATCCTCAACTTTTTGTTCTGTCTTATGAGCCGCTTCCACCGCAGAATTTTCTTTTTCATTCTCAGCAATCTTCCCATGCACAAAGTTCTTTCCTTCATTCTCTAACCTTCGCATGGCTGACTTCGGGAATCCCTCCGGTTTAAAAGTTTTCTCCTTTTCTATGGGAACTACTACATATTTCCCACGCCCGGTTTCTTCATCGTACACACGTTGCAAAGTATATTCTTTTTTCTTTGGAAGTTTTCCCCTTGCTTTCTCGGTCTTTTCTCCGGCTTTTTGTGCCTGTTTCCTTTTCTTTTGCAGTTTTTTACTTTCCACAAATGGCGAGTCTGTATTTTCTGTAAAAGTAGTATCTTTTGTTTGAAAATCTCCAAAGCCTTTGCCTTTATTCTCTGGCTGCTTACTCTGATGTTCCTTTTTTACCCGCTTTCTATGATACTTTCCCTTTTTAGCTGACTGCCTGTAAGTATCTCTGCGGTGATAGTCCTCAGTAAAACTCTGCTTTGGTTCTGTTTTCTCATCCTGTCCGGTAAAATTTTGTTTTGGTTCTGTTTTCTCCTGTTGCTCCGTAAAATTTTGCTCTGAAAAAACTTTTTCATTTTTGATAAAATCAAACGTTTCTTTCTTCTCCGGTTCTGTATCCGACTTCTGGACATTTTGTCCAAAAGTCTTTTGATACATTTTCTTGGCACGATTTTTTGATACTCTACTTGTTTGAGTTTTCGCTACGGACTTTGGTTGTTCTGAAAAAACATTCTCATTCTTAATATAATCAGACTTTGCTTCCTTCTCTGCTTCTTCACCCAACTTCTGGACATTTTGTCCAAAAGTATCCTGATACGCTTCCTTGGATTGATTTTTTGATACTCTGCTTGTTTGAGCTTTCGCTACAGACTTTGGTTGTTCCGAAAAAACATTTTCATTCCTAATAAAATCAATTGTTTCTCCCTTTCCCAGTTCTGTATCTGACTTCTGGACATTTTGTCCAAAAGTGTCCTGATAGGCTTTCTTGGCATGGGATTTCGCTAGGTTCTTACCTTGCTCAAACTCCTGTCCTGCTCTTTTTGTATTGCCATCTCTTTCCTGAAAAACTGCATTGCCACCTTTCTGAAAACCACTATCTTCTTTTTTATGAAAATCCACATCTTCCGGTTTCTGAAAAGTATTTTTCTGCTTTTTCTTTTTTCCTGCCATCAGCTCGCCTCATCTTTCTTCACAGCTTCTTCCGGCTTAGTGTTCATAATCGCATAGGTCTTAGTATCTGTTGGATATTTATCTACAAATGGAATAACCACATTATCAAACAAGATAAGACCACTACCCGGTTCAGAATTTGTTACATGGGTAAGCTGCTTGTCGGAAAGTCCCAGCTTGTCTGCTAAAATATTCTGGTCTTTGGCATTCTGATTTAGCAAGTATACAAAATCACTGTTACCCAAGATACCCTCAATTTCTTCTGACTTTAAGAAATCACCCACGTTCTGGGTAAGTCCGGTTGGAATACCTCCCCACTTTCTGAAACGTTTCCAGATTTCCACAGAATAAATGGCAGTCTGCTTTTCTTTCAACAAAAGATGAAACTCATCACAATAATAACGGGTAGCAATCTTACGTTCCCTGTTCTGTGACACTCTGTTCCACACTGCATCCTGAACAATTAACATTCCAATTTCTTTTAACTGGTTTCCCAAATCTCTAATGTCAAAACACATGATACGATTATGAGAATCCACATTCGTTCTATGGTTAAAGTAATTCTGTGAACCATGCACATACAACACAAGGCTGTTTGCAATACGCTCTGCTTTTTTATTCTTGTGTTTTAACAAGGCATTATATAAATCTTCCAAAATCGGCATATTCTCCGGTACCGGATTTTCAAAGTAATTATCATAAATATGACGAATACACTCATCAATGATACCTTTTTCATCATTCTCCAGACCGTCTTTTCCTCCGGCAATCAAATCACAAAGCGTGATGATAAAGTCACTTTTCAATTTCAGTGCTTCCTTATCTCCTTTATGGCTAAGCTGAATATCCATCGGATTTAGATAATCTTTGGAATTGGTGGCAAGTCTTACTACCTGCCCCTTCAAAGCCTGTACCAAAGGAAAATACTCTCCCTCCGGATCACAGATAATAATGTCATCCCTTGTCATAAGGAAACAGGACAATATCTCTCGTTTTGCACTAAAGGATTTACCACTACCCGGTGTTCCTAAGATTACGCCGTTTGGTGTACGAAGCCTTTTCCGGTCTGCCATAATCATGTTGTTGCTAAGGGCATTTAAGCCATAATAAATAGCCGGTGCCGGCATAAACAATTCCTGTGTGCAGAATGGCACTAAAACAGCAGTGCTTTTGGTTGTCAGCACTCGCTCAATGCCTGTTTCATTGCACCCGATTGGTGCGGATGCCATAAGTCCCTGTTCCTGCAAATACTGCAAACATCTAAGATTACAGTTTGCCTGTTGAATGATACCGGATACCCTTTGAATAATATTTTCCAATTTCGCTTTTGTCCTTCCATAACAGGTAATCAAAAACGTCATTCTCACAATCTTTTGATTGCTTGTGTTCAAATCGTCAAGCAGTTCCAGCGTATCCTTTTCATATGTAATAATATCTGTTGGTAAAATATCCATGTCATATCCACTCCGGACTGCTTTCTTCTGCTCCTCAATCTTCATTTTCTGAATGTTGGTAAGTGCTGCCTTTAACATCTTAATAGCCTTAACCGGATCCATCGTCTGCATATGCATGGTAATGGTAAGGTTATCATCAATATCAAGAAGTTTCTTTAACAGTTCATCATTAAATCTTGGTGCAATAATATCCAGATAGGACACACAGCCATACATATCCCCGGACTTAAATCGGTTTGGATTTCGAAAGTCAAATCCCGGTGGTGCAATATAATCTTTTATGGATTTTCCCGACTGTGATAATTCCTTAAATGAAAAACGGAAAGGTTCCATCGTTCCCTGGTTAAAATATTCATGCAGGATACGAAGTCTTTCCTTTCCGTCCAAACCTCTGGCATTGGTGCCGATGTTATTCAGGTTTCTGATAACATCTCTTTCAATATTGTTCAGTTTGTTTCTTGCCTCCTTAAATCCGGTACTTTCCACACCAAAGATAAGATATTTTGACTTGATAATACCATTGTTCCCCTTTGCAGCCTGATGTTTCAACATCTGCGTATATTCCTCACGAATATCATCAAATTCATCTCCCTGCAAAGGAATATCAAACTGATTTACAAGTGTCTGTTCACTGACCTGTCTGTTAAACAAAAATAATTCAAATTTTATAGACGGATCAAAATAGTTAATAAGTTTGCTGTATTCTTCTAAAATATCGCCCTGATCTTCTACCTCCAGCAAATCATAGTTGATGTCATAAAATTCCACCATCTTTGTAAAAAATGTATTTGTTACCTGGCAGATACCATCACGATACATCTTTTTAAAAGTTATGGTTTTCTGTGCGGTAGTCGGCTTTGCCTGCTGTTTACTGTCTCCGGCAAGGGTGCGTTTTAACTCTGCCAGTCTTTTCTTTTCAGAAAAAGTAAGCCCGGACTTTGACTGCACAGCCTTTTTCCCGGACTTTCCCTTAGCCGATACCTTTTGCTTTTTCCTCAAGGTAACGTACCTCCTTCCTGATTTTTTCTCGTTCCTCTAACTGTTTATAAAGATTTTCTGATTTATAAGGTCTGATTCCCTGTGTCAGAAATTTCTGCCGTATCATAAAATACAAAATCTTTTCTGCCGGGAAACCATCCTTCGTATACATTGCCAAAAAGAAAAATGGCAACATGACTCCGACCATAATAAAAGCTGCTCCCTGTGTTCCTATCACATCTTTGGTAAGAAAATACAGTGGAACACCCGCAATGGCAGCTCCGCTAAAACAGATAATCTGTCTTTTGGTCAGATTCAACGCTACCTTCGTTTTGATGCCACTTAAATCTTTTGGCACTGGTACTGATATTGCCATAATCTGCTCCTTTTCATGTGCATACCCTAGTGGGCATTAAATATTGATTTGGATAAGGAACCTGTCTTAAATAAGCTGAAGCAGAGAATTACGGTATAGGCTGCCACTGACCACAATGCACTGTGAAGGTTGTCTGCTACTGCAACACTGGCTACCAACACTGCATAGATTGCTACGCATACCATAATGAAAAATCCCTGAAATGCCAAAGCAATAAGTCCCTTTAAATAATTGGTTCCGACACTTCCCCATTCCCTGTTGGTAACGGTTGCTGCCGGAATTGGTGCTACTGATACATAAAGGTATATTTCAATCATTCGTCCGTATAAAATGACGGTGATGAGGACTGACATGATTTTCATACACAGGCTAATAATCATGGTTTCCATTCCAAGTCCTATCAGTTCTCCGATTCCCATGGTATCTAGCTGATTATTAAACATTGTAATCAATGTGGACTGCACATCCAGACTGGTGGAACCGGAAATAACTCCTGCCGCCTGCATGACGATATGATTCCCCACATCAAATACTGCCATTACAATATCAAATGTCTGGCTAAGTAAGCTGACTGCAATACAAGCCTTTAATAAAAAGCGAAAAAACAGACTTGTATCAAAATCATGCATATTGTTCTTATCAATTACCATGGTTATCAGCTCATAGACGAGGACGAAACTGATAATCATCCCCGCTATGGGCACAATAACATTATCTGATAGGTTTTGAATCATATTGAATATACCGGAATTCCATGTGCTGGGTGTCTTGCTGACCTCTCCCGCAATCGTGCCTACCTTTTCATTCACATCGGTAAACATAGTTTCAAGATTGGACAACACCCACCCTTGCAGCATCTCCTTTATGAACTCAGTAATTTTATCTATGATTCCACCCATTTATTAGCCTTGGAACAAAGTGGAAAGCTGTGGGATCACCGTCTGTGCTACGATAATAATACCTCCGCCGGACATAAGCTGTTTGATGCCCTGTGACTTTGCTTATGTGAGATAAAGAAGTAAGAAGAGATTAAAAAATTTTGCCTTTCCTATCCGGCACTTTCTGTGTCGGATAGGGCGGGCTTTTTAGATGTCAGGAAGTTCTACTTTGCCGACAAAAGAATAGTAAATGTCAATGTCCTGTCTGCGTGTACCGTTCTCGTCATGGCAGCACTCATGGACAACGATTTTTTCGATAAATTCCCTCAAAAGGGTGTGGTTGAGTTCCTCAAAGTTCGTATAGCTGCGGATAATGTCCATAAACTTCTCCGCATTGACGGTGGCTTCCTGTGCCTTGATAAGCTCCGCTTTCAGCTCGGCAGCACGCTTTTTAAGGTCTGCCTGTTCCTGCTCATAGTCAGCGGATAACTCGGTAAAGCGTTCATCAGAAATACGCCCGGTCACGCTGTCCTCATAAAGACGCTTGAAGATAGCGGACAGTTCCGCAATACGCTTTTCGGCTGCGTCCAGTTCCTTTTTCCGGGCTGCTTTCTGGCGTTTGCCGCCGTCCTCGTTCTGCTCGATTAACAGCTTCATAAACTGCTTTTCGTGCTTGGCTGCATAGCTCGTTACCTTTCGCAAATTGGCGGTCACACCTGCTGTCAGAAAGTCGGTGCGGATAAAGTGTGCGGTGCAGTCCTTGGTACGCTTCTTGTAGCTGCCGCAGATATAGCAGTCCTGTTTTCTCTTGTCCGTCTGATACCTCTGCTGATACATAACGCTGCCGCAATCGGCACAGAACAGCAAGCCGGAGAACAAGCCCACTTCATCATAGCGGTTGGGGCGTTTGCGTTGCTTGCGTAATTCCTGCACCCGTTCCCATGTGGACTGGTCGATAATCGGCTCATGGGTGTTCTCGAAAACCATCTGCTTTTCTTCGGGATTTTCAACGCTCGATTTTACCTTGTAGGAGATTTTCTCGGTCTTGAATTTTACCGTATGCCCCAGATATTCCTTGCGTTCAAGGATATGGACAACGGTATTGGTCGCCCACTTGTAAGGATAATCGGGGTAGTAGCGGCGGGTGCTGCCCGTCCTGCGGTATTCCAGAGTTCCCGGTGTGGGGATTTCCTGCTCGGTCAGCATACGGGCTATCTTGGTCGGACCGTTCCCGGCACGGCAGAGGGCATAAATCTGCTTGACTACCGGGGCGGCTTCTTCATCAATGATAAAGCGTCCGTCCTCGCCTTTGAGGTAGCCATAAACGGGCTGGCTTGTAATCGGCTTGCCGCTCATGCCTTTGCTCTTGAAAACTGCTTTGATTTTTCGGCTCGTATCTCTCACCATCCATTCGTTGAAAAGATTTTTTAGCGGTGTCAGGTCGTTATCGCCCTGTGCGCTGTCCACTCCGTCATTGATGGCGATAAAGCGGACACCTTTCTTTGGGAAAGTGATTTCCGTAAACATTCCGACTTGCAGATAGTTTCTACCCATGCGGGATAGGTCTTTGGTAATGACGCATTTTACCTCGCCATTTTCCACGCAGTCCATCATCTCCAAAAAGCCGGGTCTTTGGAAATTAGCCCCACTCCATCCGTCATCAACGAAAAATCGGTAGTTCATAAAACCGTTTTCTCTGGCGTAGGTTTCCAAAATCCGCTTTTGGTTGGAGATGGAATTGCTCTCGCCCTGCAATTCATCATCTTTACTCAATCTGGCGTAAAGGGCTGTAACGGGGTTTGTTGTTTGGGTGGTCTGTCTAATCATGGTTTCCTCCATTTCCGACAGCCGCCCCGCTATTCCGTAAGGATATTGTATCATATAGGGCTGCTGTCTGTATAACGGTAAAATGTAAATATTGCTTCTTTATCGCCCATCATAATGACGATTTTTTCAAATTAGGCTTATCAATTTGCTTGGGATGGTAGAAAAATTCATATTTTCGTGATATACTTTTCTTGTATAAAATCACTTGTATACTTAGGGGGTGGCATTATGAAGAAAAGAGTTTCTCTAATCATTGGAATAATTTTACTGATAATTGCATTTTTCTTTATTGCTTTTGCGTTCAATCATCCAGAAGCGACATTTCCATGGAGTAACAGAGTAACATTTATGCTATATGGAGCTTACATTTGGTTACTTTTCAGATTTTTAATAGCCACGCTATTTAGCAAACAGCAAAGTGGTTCACTATTAAGAACAATCATTTACCTACTTATGGCAATCACCCTCTTTGTCGTGGAAATGACAGGAGAAAAGGTTGACATTTACACCATCGTCAGAGGATTTGTTGTGCTGGGCAATATTGATATAAGCCTTGAAAATCTGTTCCTTTGGTTAAAAGAGAAACACAAACAACTGTAAATCTATCATTCTCTTTCCAGCGGTCATGCTCCCCGGCATGACCGCTTTTCCATGCCCCAACTCATGCGGTATGGAGTTTGCGGTTAGCTGCGGCTTCTGCTTCCAATACTTTCATCATCTTGTCGGCTGCGGTGGCTGTGGTATCTTTCTTGAAAAAGCCCGACACGACAAGTACGGAGTTCCCCATGCGGATCTCCGTCACGCAGTCCGGGCGGCGTTCTGTGGTGGTGCTGTTCTTCTTGTTTTCTGCCATAGGCAACTCCTTTCATTTCAACAGTTCTTTCAGTCGGCTTAACTTCGCCTGTGCCTTTTCCTTGCGGAAGTTCCCACCCGTAAAGAGGATAGGGGCGCACATCTCCGTCAATCGGTCATAAATCCGGGCATGGGCTGTGTCCTGCGGATTTTGCAGCATATCCGGCGTGTGGTTGGTAGTAACGATTAAAGGCTTTTCGCTGCGATATCGGCTGTCAATCACATTGTAAATCTGCTCCAATCCGTACTCGGTGCTTCGCTCCATTCCAAAATCATCAATGATAAGCAGAGGGTAGCAGCAAAGACGGTCAATGTACTTGTTCCTGCCCTCGAAACTTGCGGCAAGGTCATTGAGGATAGCGGCAAAGTTCGTCATGCGGACAGGGATTTCTTTTTCCATGAGGGCGTTAGCAATACACCCGGCAAAATAGCTTTTTCCTGTGCCTACCTTGCCCCACAAGAGAAGCCCGTAGTTCCCATCTTTCATCTGCTCCCAATGCTCCACATAAGAATGGGCTTTTTCCATTTGCGGGCATTTCCCGTTGTCATTGGCAAAAGTCCAGTTCTGCATTTCGGGATTGGTAAAGCCCCGGCGTTTCAAGTCCGCAACGGTTTCAAGGTGCTTTCTTCGCTGTTCAGCGGTTTCACGCTCCAGACGCTGCGCCCTCTGGCAGTCACATTCTGCCGGGTGGGTATTCCGTCCTAACCATTTGGCGGTATCTTCGGGGAAGTAGGCTTCTTTTGGGGTGCGGCATTTTCCGCAGTAAAGCAGCCCGTCCTCGCCTGTGTAGTCCTCCGGCTCGGTAGTGGTGTCGGTCAGAATATCAAGCATTTCCGTAACATCATTCATCATAAGCTCTCTCCCTCCTTAAAGCTGTAATCGGGGATGCCCTGTTTTGGGGCTTCCTTTTGTTTATCTTCCTGCGCCCATCTGCGGATAGTGGCAGCGTGGTTTTGATATTTCTTTCCCGTAGAAGCGATATAGCCGGAAAGACGGTCAATATAAAACTCCCACTTGTCGGGCAGTTATGCCTGTAACTCGGATAATTCCGTATCAGAAAGAAATACATTCTCATATCTGCCATAGCAGCGGGCGGGGGCTTGTCCTGTCTTTCTCTCTCCCTCTTTTTCTATATCTATCTCTATCTCTATCTCTTTCTTTATCTCTATCTCTGGTGGACAGATGTCGGACAAATGTTCGCCATTTGTCTGGGGCTGTTCCAAAGCCCTGTTTTGCAGCCTTGCCGCCCGTTTTCGTTCCGCTTCGGTAGAGGATTGTCCTATCATCAGTTCAATATCGGTCATGTAGAGCAAGCCGCCGCTTAGCTGCTCCACAAGCCCCAACTGTTGGAAAATCCCTAAAGCCCGTTCTACTGTGCCTATCTGGTGCCGGGTCAGCGTGGCAATCATCTGTGCGGTGTAGGGGATATTCTCGTCAAGCTGCAATTTGCCGCCATTTTTCAGCGATTTCAAGTACAGCTTCAACAGAATGTTGGAATACACAATGCCCTCCGGCATACTCTCCAACAGCACGATAGCGTCATCATCAAAATAGTTTTCTTTCAGTTTGAGGTAGTAATATTTGCGGTTATCTGCCATTGGCTTCCTCCTTGTCTAAGGGGTGTAACATTTCGTTCCTCCCCTTGGTTTTCCATCTCTTTGAGTAATACCGGGGGCAGAGTATGATAATCGCTCGGAAACTCTGCTTGCAGTCGTGGGTGCAGCCCCGGCAAAGGTCGTTGTAAGTGATACGGTTTCGGTGGTTTAGAAAAAAGCTCCATTCCAGCCGCCGCTTGTTGCTCATGCGTGGCATTTTTATCTCCTTTCTGCCCGTTTCCGTCGGTGTAACGGATAGGGCGGTAAAACTGTATATTCTCGGTATCATTTTCAAGTTTTTTTGCCCTGTAATCCCTGTTTACTGCTTGGGTAGTATTGCGGTTAGGGGTAAGGGTACACCCTCGAAAATGTACGGTCTGGGTATCGTTTCGGGGCGGTTTTTAACGCTCCTGTTCGTGCTTTTTCTGCCTGTTCTTTTCTTGGGGCAGGATTTGGGCGATATTGCTTTTTACGGTCTGCAACTCCTTAACTCGCTCTTTCTTCGCCCGGTAATCGTTGTAAAGGGCGTTCTTCTCGGCGGTAAGCTGTTCAATCTCTGCTTGCAGCGTTTTATAGCTTGGCAGCTTCTTGATACCATGCTCCCGGAAATACCGGGCGGCTGCGTCTGCTATGATAAAATCGCTTTCATGCTTCTCCCGGTAGGCTTTTCGGGCTTTATCGTTTTTCTGTGCTTTCAGCCCTTGCCGCACATCTTTGGTCTTGGAATAGGCAAGTACCTGTTTCTGCAAGTCCTTTTTCTCCCGCAGGGTGGTTTCTACGGTTTTCAATTCTGCGGTGCTGCTGTGCAAGTCCGCATTGGCAGATACAATAGCTTCTTCCAGTCCCTCCGGGGTAAATCCGTATTTCTCATAAGCTGCAACGGTAGCCGCCATCTGTTTGAGGTTGTGGACTGCCGCCCAACGGTCATAGCCCATGCCTTTTCCCTCGGCTCGCTTTGCTTCCCGGTCAACCAACCGCTGAATACTGCCATTGTTCGGGGTGTTTTTCTGCGGTTTTCCTCTCTGCAAGCTGCCTTTCCCGGCATGGTGGTATTCGGATATAGGCAGGGTCTTTTCGACTGCTCTGTGGGCGTTCTGCTCCAAAAGGGCAAGGACAGCGGTGCGGTCAAAATCATCACCCAGCTTTCGGGCTGTGATGGGTTTTGTCCTGTCTGGGGTAAGATAGGACAATCGCCCCCGGCTCTCCTTAACGGTCACGCCCTGTTGCAGAAGTAAAGCGGAAAATTCATCAAAGGAAGTTGCCCGGTCAAGTGCCTTGCGTATGGTCTGGCGTAACTTCTCCTTGTCCGTTTCAAATTTGGTGGGCTTAACGGGTATGCCCTCGGCTGCTTTGGCGGCGGTTTCTTTATCAAGCCTTGCCTGTCCTTTTTTCTGCGCCCAATACTCACGCTCGGTAATGCGGTTTTTACTGCCATGCAACAAGTTAATCTGATACAGATTTTCCCGGTGGCACATCTCCATGACTTCGGCTTTGAAGTATTCCATTGCTGCGTCTGTGCAGCGGTGTTTACACCCGGCTTTTGTGTCTGCCGGTCTGTCCATGTAGGGCAGCAAGGGAACTTCTGCAATCCGCAAGCTGTTAATGACGATATGAACATGGATATTGCCGCTGTGGTTGTGTCCATCCGGGTAGGTGCAGACAATCGCCTGATGTCCGGGGAAATGCTCGGCACAAAATTTCTCGCCTAACATCTGCGCCCGGTCAACGGTCAATCCGTTGCCGGCTGCGTCCCTTGGGTCAAAGGAAATGATATAGTGGTGGCTTTTCACATCTTCCCGTTTCTGGTTTTTACCGTATCGGAGATTGGAACGCATACAGGCAACCGCAAAATCTTCCTCACCGCAATTTAATGTGGCTATGCGGTAATCCTCCCGGAGTATCAGCCGCCCGGTTTCATCAAGGGTGGGCTTCATGGTAAATTCGTCATGCTCAAAGGTCAGGTATTGTTCGGCTGCTCCATAATCAGCATTTTTAGAGCTGATATGTTTGAATGTTGCCAATGGCTTCACCTACCTTTCGCAGGACTTCAAACTTCAAGGCGGCAAGGTCAGAAACAGCGGCTCGGACTTCAACGGACAGGGCATTGTAGGGTGTTCCATGTTCGTTGAGAAATCGGGCGATCTGATTGAGGTTGCCGCCGATTTTTCCGTATTCTGCGGTCAGCTTGCCGACAGCGGACAGCAGCTCATCATTGACCGGGGAAACAGTCACAACGGGGCGAATGGTCGCTCCCGTAATGGCTTGCCGGATAAATTCGGCTTGACTCATGTCGTAGAGCTTCAAGCGTTCTAAAAAGTCGGCGTATTCTTCCTCGGTCATGCGGGTCTTGACTACCCGGCTCCGGTGGGGCGTGTTGTATCGCTTGGCTATGGGTATCACTCCTTTCTATGGGTGTGGTTGTCCTCTCACTAATAGGAGAAAAACAGGGTGTAAAACGGAACTGTTTTTGAAAGAATTTGAAAAAATATCCCCTCATAATTCAGTACAAAAATCGGCTAAAAGGGGGTGGGGTACATTGAAATTTTTTCAAAAATTTTGTTGCCCCCACTTATCAAAAGCGGAAAACGGACGAAAACCCAAACCACCGTTTATGAAAGAATTTGAAAAATATTCCGTCATAAGGTAGTACAAAAAACATTGAAATGGCGGGGTGCAATTTTGAAATTTCTCAAAAATATTTGCAGACCGCTTTCGGCTGTTTTTCTCTCCCCGCAGGGGATAAGCAGGGTTTGGGGAAGGCACTCCCCAACAAGATTCCGACGGGGCAAAAATGAGCGATAAGCGAATTTTGGCACCTCGGTAGAATCTTGCTCTTAGAAACTCACGCTTTCCTCTGCCTTTACCCATATAACAATTCGTAAAGGACGTTTTGACTGATTTTCGCAAAAAAGTTTTTGTGCGGCTCATTCTGCCCTTGCTGTTTTCCTCCACGATGAGATTTGGAAAATGCCAAACATCAGAGGAATTTTTCGTGTAGCTTCCCTACATTACCTACTACAAGGGAATTGGCGATTTGCCAAAGGCAGAGGAAACTTTTTTGAAAACGGGCGCAAAAAAAGCAGCAAATCTTTTCAGACTTACTGCAATAAGAAAAGGACAACCGTTTTCGATTGCCCTTAATATTTTGTTTCTGATTTTAATATTATCTATTCAAGCGGAATAACACCATTATCTTCTGAAGCTACGGATTCACCGTTTACAATACTTGTTATATCAATGACTTCCTTGCTCTCGTTCGTTGCTAAGAAACAATAAATTCCGTCATTCGATATTTCTACAGTTATATCAGCATTTGAAAAAGCAATTTCATTTTGAAGTTCGCCATTACGCAAGACTAAAATTTGATTAGGATTACTAATCAAATTCAAAATATCTGACTTTGATATAGTGGCTACACCTGCAAAAAACTTTTCTCCTGTTTGATATTCTCTGTATAACAGGTCGTCTGTAACTGCATTTGTTTCTTTCTGTTCAAAATTATCATTTTCTTCTGTATTCATATTATCATCAGCAACAGATTCTGTATCGTTCATGTATTTGTCAATCAGTTCTAAAAACTGTGCTTTGGTAAGCACAACCACTTCTGAAATGTTTCCTTTACTGTCTCGTTTGATATTTAGATAAATACCATCCGTAGTATCGCCATTGGTGTAAATACTTCCGTTATCATCGTATATGGAAGCAATGGGGGTTTCTTGATAGTACCATATATCTTTTTTATAAGTCAGTCCGGCAGAAAGATATTCTTCATCTGGTTTGCTTTCCGTACCACTCTCAACAGCATTAGGAGATGAAGCGACATGATTATCGCTGTTTTTATCTGCCTGTGCAGAGGTAGCAAATACCGTCACCGTTCCGGCAATGAGAACCACTGCCAAAGCAAGCGATAGGATTGTTGTTTTTCTTGTTTTCATAATAGCTGTTATCCTTTCTTCAATCGCATTTTTACTGAAATGATTGCAAAGGGGAGCAAAGTCGCTTCTTGTTTCTTCCAGACTGATAAGTATTTTTGCATAGGCGGCTCTTGTATGGTTGCCAAACTGGTGAACGACCGCTTCATCACATGATAACTCAATATCCCTGTTCGCAAGGATGTACATTACCCATACCATTGGATTGAACCAATGGACACAGACAGCAGCAATCAGCAAAAACTTGCTAACAGTATCAAATCTTTTGATATGCACAAATTCGTGTTCCAGAACATACCGTAACGCACTTTCATTTTTCCAGTCTGTTTCCTTCGGCATTAAAATCACAGGTTTCCATATACCAAATGTAAGCGGAGCAGAAATGAAACCTGCTTGTCGTATGGAAATTCTGCGTTTTAAGGGATGGCTCTGTAACCATCGTCCGATAAATGTGTTCTCTATCGGCAAGGATGTTTGAAACTCTTTATAGCATCTTAGATACGCAGAAATAAAAAATATCGCACAGAAAATGACACCTGCCATCCAAACAATTTCCCACGCAGATATTGTAACGGATGGAGCGGAAGTCTGCTGTGCCCCGGTAACGGTTGCCCCCTGTGAAATAATCGGCAAAAAGTCAATAACCTGGGTATTCTTCACGACAGCAGGTGTTTTCCTTTCCAACAGGGAATAGATACTAAACCATGAGGGAAAAGAAAACGGTATCAACAGTCGTGCAAGTGCAATTCCCCAAAGCGCAAGGAATGTCTTTTTCGGTACTCGGTTGATTGCCAAAGCTCGAATGACTGTAATCACCAAAATCATGACTGCTCCGGCAACGCTCATTTGCAGTAAGCTCATAATCATCACCTCATTCCAAATCTCCCACAATCTGTTTCAGCTTTTCAATCTGTTCGGCGGAAAGTTTCTTTCTTCCGAGAAGTGCTGCAAACAGCTTGTCGGCAGACCCATCATAAATCTTGTTAATCAGTTCCGTTGTTTCTGCTTCCTGCACATCTTCCTTAGGAATAAGGGCATGACACATAAAATTAGGTTCAGAGCGTTCAATCGCTCCTTTTTTGATACACCTTTTTATCAGCGTATAGGTGGTATTCATATTCCAACCGATTTCTTCTTTCAGCACATCGGAGATATGTTTCGCTGTGGTATCGCCCTCGTTCCAAAGCACACCCATCACCTTTAATTCTGAATCAAACAGCTTTATATTCATCTGTCCTCTCCTTTCTACACTACTCTGGTAGTGTTTATGCTTATATAATACTCCTCTCAAAGAAAAATGTCAACACTACTGCGGTAGTGTTGACAAAATATTTACATTTGATTTTCATTTTGGAATAGCGGTGGGGCGGTCTGTCTATATACTGTTTTTTGTTGTTGCTTCTTTACCGTACATGAGCATTTGCACCCGGATTGTCGTTACCATAACCTTCCAAAAGGTTGATAACGCCCCATACACCTACACCTGCTCCGATTGCTGTTACTACTGTTTTTAATCCTGTTACTGCTGTTGTAAAAAATGCCATAATTCTAATTCCTCTTTCTTTCTCTAAAATTTTGTGTTGTTGTAATCAAAAGAAAGAGTTCTGATATGTACTTTCCCCATCCTCATGTTATAATAAGGACAGGGAAATTCTATAAGAAGAACCCTTGGGGCAACCGATACTTTCAGTTTGGCGATTGGCGGTATCGACTGCTTTTTCTTTCTTCTAGCATACATTCAAAACTCCTTTTTTACTTTTGGACAAAAAGTCCATAAGTTCATAAGTTCCATATTTAATTTTCTTCTTTTCACTTCTGGACATTTTGTCCAAAAGTTATACTTCGATTGCCCCTACATCAAATACCTCATCCACCTTCATATCCGGCTTTACTACAAGCCTTGAACGGTTCTTGACATACTTTTCAATGTTAAAGGCATTCTTTTCATCATAGTCAGATAACAACCTGTACTGCTTATGCTTCGTTATATCAAATTTGTTTGAGAAAAAAGGTCTCACACCTCTAAGCTGCATAATACATTTGCCACCATCCATGACTGCAATCTCATCCTGACTCATAAGTTCTTTCCCGGTCTTTTGATAATTCAAACCGTAGGACTGCGACGTTCCTCTTGTATCTGAGGTATTATAAAGGTCAATGGTTTCTTTACCCAAAACTTCTGCCAGCTCTTTCAGCGTGGTCTTTTCCTTTCCTCCAAGGAATAACGTGGTGTCACAATTCCCTTCGATGGTGTCAGCGTTGTCCTTATAAATTGCTTTAAGTTGTGACTTTGACTGCAAAATAATAGAAGCTGATATTTCCCGGCTACGAATAGTCGCAATCAGCTTCTCAAACTTTGGTATCTGCCCGATGTTCGCAAACTCATCTAACAAGCAGCGTACATGAATGGGCAATCTGCCATTATACACATCATCTGCCCTGTCACAGAGCAGATTAAAGAGCTGGGTATACATGATTGACACGATAAAATTGAACGTATCGTCTGTATCGGAGATAATGACAAACAATGCTGACTTTTCATCCCCTAACATATCAAGTTCCAATTCATCATAACTAGTCAAATCACGAAGCTCCTTAATATCAAATGGTGCTAATCTTGCACCACAACTAATTAAAATACTCTTAGCTGTCTTACCAGATGCGAATTGTCAAGGACTTTTTAATCAAGTTTACAAAAAAGTCACATTTTCGCCGCTTCCTCTCTCAGCAGACGCTTGATTTTGTCTGCCATCGTCTCCTTGCTCGTTTCGCTGAAATGGACACGCACCACATAAGTGGTCTTGTCTATGGTCTTTCGGAAACAAGGCTGTGTGTTGGTTGCTGTGTTCTGGATTACGATTGTGTTCATAGAAAACCTCCTTTGAATGAGAAAAGCCCGACAAGGAAAGGTCTGACAACGAAGTACCGACAACGGACTTCCGAAAACCTTTTTTCTTAATCGGGCTTATCTGCTTTTTTACTATTTACTTTTTCTTTTATATTTCTGTTGTCATTGTTGTCAGAGAGAGGAAAGTCCAGTATTATCAATGGATTTCCCGATTTCTGCCCGACAACGGAAAGGCAATTTTTACTGCAACCATTCCTTGGGCAGTTCAAGCTGCTTCATTTCTTCTTCCGTCAGCTCGTGAAATTCTCCTGTGTTGTTGTCAGGCTCGTTGTCGCAGGGAATGCGTTCCCAACCTCGCTGTCTGCGGTAAGGCTCCGGGAAGTACCTTGGATTTACAAATGCCCTCCAACCTGTGACCGCATTATTCATAATGTCGTTGATTTCCCAAAGTTCCCATTGTTTCGGTTCGTCATAGTCGTGTCCCAATGCTTCACGATAAAGCTGCTTGGAGCAGACCACATTGCCGGAGTAGCGTTCCAGATAGTCGATTATCTGTCCGGCTTTTGTGTCCTCCGGCATGAACTCCCTTTGATGGGCTTTCAGAAATTCGTCTGTTCCCCGGCTGAGTTTCAGCTTGAAGTTGCCGCTTCGGTAAATCTCCATTGCTTCTGCCCACATCTGAATAATATAACCTCTGCCTGTTCTGGGCAGACCATAATGGGAAGAAATCGGCGGTTGCCTGTGCGGTCAAGGGGAAGAAAATCAAGCGTGTTGGAAGAACCGCCAAACACGCATTGTCGCTTTCTGTCTGCCGGATGGGTTTCATACGGTATCTTGTAGGTTTCCTTTTGTCGGCTCAAAAAGGACTTGATTTCTTCAATGCTCTTTGCATTGGCTGTGGCAATCATTTCCGACATCTCGATTATCCAATGTCCCTGCATTTTGCGGTAAACATTATCATCGTCCAGTTTCTTCAAGTCATCAGAAAACCAGTCATCATTGACTGCCAGCAGCCGGAAGAAAGTAGATTTTCCTGCACCCTGACCGCCTACCAAACAAAGCATAACTTCAAATTTACATCCCGGCTTGAATACTCTGCTGATAGCTCCCAACAGAAAGAGTTTCAAGGCTTCATAGCTATACTCGTTTTCCTCTGAACCGAGGAAGTGGTGCAAGCAATGCCGGATGCGTTCCTGTCCGTCCCATTGCAGGGCATTGAGAAAATCACAGACCGGGTGGTAACGGTTTTCGTTGGCGATCACCGTTACCGCATCTATGATTTTCTTCTCTACGGTCAGTCCATAGTTTTCTTCAAAATACAGAAGCAGATATTTTACATCCACATCAGTCAGTGTGGTACTGTCACGATACCAACCGAGGGGTTTTACAATATCAATGCGTTCTGTCAGCAGATTTTTTCGGATAGAACCTTTTAGAAGTGGGTCGCATTGCAGAACTCTTTTATAGTTGGCGGCTGTATTGTAAATCTTACCTTTCTGGCTCTGCTCTAAGCTGTTTCTGATTTCCTCTATGGTGTTCTGCAATTCGCTGTTCAAGTTTTATCACCTCTTTTCTTTGCTCGGCTACAAGTGCTTTCTTTTCCTCCGGCTCGCCGGATATGAGAATATCAAGCAGATACTCGATATAACTTTTCCTTTGCAGGGCTTCCACGAACAGCGGATGCCACACATCATCCTCCTGTTTCGGTGCGTACTGCTTTTTCCATTTCCTTAGAAGATGGAAGTAATCAGACAGCACCTTGTAGCAACGATTTTCTTCATCTCTGTATTTCTGTTCCGGGGTAGGCTCCCGGCTTCTCGGTCTGACTGTCGGCTTCTGTCTGCTGTCATAGCTGATACCAAAATCATCAGCCAGTTTCATAGCGGCTTCTTTGCTTGGCAAGTCATACAGTCGGGAAACAAAATCAACTGCATCTCCGTCAGCCTGACAAGCAAAGCAATGAAAACGCCTGTCCACTTTCATGCTCGGATTTTTGTCATTGTGAAAAGGGCAGACACACATTCCGTTGCGATTGGCACGAATACCGTACAGCTCTGCCGCCTGTCTGGTAGTCACATTCTGTTTGACTGCTTCAAATATATTCATCACATCATCCTTTCCGTAAAATAGAAAAAGCACCTGCTATCTTCAATTACTGAAAATGGCAAGTGCCTTAAAGTTCCATATCCTGTTGTTTTTGCTTTGGTGCTTTCTGCACCTGCTTCTTTTTATTTTCTTCCTGCTCATACTGCAAGCGTTCTTTGAGGGAGTGCTTCGGCTCCGGCTTTTTCTCAACCTCTGCCTGTTCCGGCTCAAGAACCTTGCTGACCCAGTAGCGAATATCTTTCATCGGCTGTAATTCTTCCTTAGCAGTGGCAAGCTGTTCTTTCATCTTGGCATGGGATTTCTTCAATCCATCGTATTCCGCTTGCAGGGCATCCAGATTGACATTCAAATCTACGCCATGCTTTTTTAGACAGCGGTATGCCTTGTTAAAAGTATCAAGCTCGCTCTTATGGGATTCCGCATAGACAGACTGTACTTTCTTCCAACCGATTTTGATATATTTATCGTGGACTGCCTTATAGGTCTGGCAATCAGCAACCGCATTTTGAATATCGGTAATGACTTTCATTCGATTCGCCGCTGTTCTCATATCTTTACTGATAGCGGATGCTTTCTCTTGAATGGGAGATAAAGCCGCATCCAAATCTTCCAAAGTGTAAAGCTCGTGCTGTTTCAGATAGACAATCGCCTGTGAAACGATTTTCAAATCATCAGCTGTGCCTTTCTGCTGTCCGTATCTTGACCAGTCCCGGCGTTCTGCTTTTCGCAGATTCAGATAATCACGCAGGAGAGTGGCAAGGTTCGGAGAAACATTTTCTTTTTCTGCTTTCATCTCTGCAAAGGCTTCCTTGGTAGCTTCGCCAATGGCAGAAATCCAGTCACGCAGATTTTGAATGGTTTCTCGGATGGCGGCGAACATTCGGTTAGCGGCTTTAATGTCACGATTGAGATTGCCGATGTTTGTCTGGATGCCTTTTTTCTCCAATGCGTAAACAGCGGGTCCCATGTGGACTGTGGGGATAATATCAAGCCCCTGTCTTTCATAAGAACGCATATCCACACGCTCACTACTTCCGGCAAGTTCCAGATATTTATTCTGCACGACTTCCCAGCCATGCCGCCATTCCTCGGCGTGATACTGTTCGTTCCAGTCAACGGTATTTTCCTTGTGGCTTTTCCATCTGCCGGATGGGAGTTTGATACGCTCGCCATTTTCATCAAGGTCATAAACCTTGCGGCTCTTAGGCAGCCATTTTCCGTTTTCATCAATCGCTCTCATGGTCAGCATGATATGTGCGTGGGGATTATGCCCCGGTGGGTCGGGGTCATGGATGACAAAATCACAGCACATTCCTTTTGAAACAAAGTGTTCTTGGCAATATTCCTGCATCATCTTCGGACACATTTCTATGGGAACTTCTCTGGGGAAAGTGACAACGAACCGCCTTGCAAGCTGTGAGTTCCATTGCTTTTCCACTTCCTCGGCAGCGTTCCAGAGTGTTGCCCGGTCTGCATATTCGGATGGGGCATTTACCGAGAGCATGATTTCCGTATAAACAACCTCGTGCTGTTTTCTTCGGTAGTCCCTCATTTTCTGTTCATACTCGGAAAACAGTTTTTCTCCGGCTTGATAAGCTGCACCGCCAACTGCGGATTTTCCCTTGCTTCGCTTGACGATACGGATTTCTAAATGGGGTACAGGCATTTTTATGAACCTCCTTTCGGTGCAAATAAAAAATGACCGTCACATTTTCAGTAGCGGTCAGGTGAGGGAATATAAACTTGTTGGCAAAGAATGATTGCTTGCAATCGTTCTTTGGCGGCAAGTCCACAAAGGGGTAGCTGTCGCAAGACAGCGCAGGGGAAGTGTAGCTTCCTCTGGATGATTGAAGCAAAGAACTTTTGCGGAAATCATCGGCTCTCCGCAGGAGGCTTCCGGCAGGACGCAATGCACAACCTTTAGGTGGTGTATAATTGCGCCTACTCACAGAGTAGGTTTTCTTCGGTTTCTTCCGTTGTCAGCTCTTTTTCCCGCTTTTCAATCAGCAGATTCAGCTTCTTTTGGACAGCGTCGCTGTGAAAGATAAAGGTCAAAAGCTCCATCACATCATCGTCCGTCAATAACGTTGGCTCTCGTAAAAAGGTTTCCAACATTCCGGCTCTGGTGCAAAGGCGGTGGGTTCTCTCACTTCGGGTCAGCCGCTTGATTTCGCTCTGCAATCGCTTTTCCTTGTGCCGGGCGGCGGTCAGCTTCTTCTCGGCAACATATTTGTCGTGCTTCAATTTTTCCAGTTGTTCATTTGGCATAGGCATTGTCCTTTCTAAAATTTTGATAATGGATAAAACAAAGGCAACCAACTTTTTACGGTTGATTGCCTTTGGCTTAGTCATTATTTATTTTTCTTATATCAGTTCCTCAAATACCTTTACTGATAATATCATTCCATGCAACCTTGTGTTGGAACTTAATTGTTTCATCATTTTTCAGTAATTCTACATAATGGTCGATAAACTCAGCTGGATCTTTCAATAATCTAAGGTAATATTTCAAAGTCGAATACACACCATTGACGATAACTTGGCAACCGTGAATTTGAGCAATTCTCTGGATTTCGCCATCAATAGAATCCCAATCTGCCGAATCCATATTGGCGGTAGTTAGCAGATAGTATCTATCTGTATTATGAATTTTGAACTTCTCATATGCATCTGTAACCAATTGCTTTGTAATTTGAATCTCATGCTTAATTTCTACACCCTCAAAGGCTGTTCCGTTTTGATTATTAACATCAACATCTCCAATTCTCCCTGATTGAGCATCTGCTGAATTGTGATTTGCCAGTGAGCAAAGTATTTTATCATCATATCGTGCAACCTGTCCCATCATACATTCATAAGCTGCATATATTGCCAAGGATGGTAAACGAGAAGCACCAGAACAAGTATAATGATAAGTAAAGTGTTTTTCTAAGAGCTTGATGATTTTTGAAATAGACAAGCTATGCGGCTTAGCTAATTCAATATTCATAGCATCTCGTTGATTTATCAGTAACTTAAACAGATATAAAAGAACCTTACCCGAATCCACACCTTGTACCTGTACATAATCAATAATCCCTAAAAATGCATCCTTTACATTTTTAGGAGTTATCTTGCCTGGATAATCCAGTGTGTATGGATGAGCCTGTTCCAGTGAGCGAGTCAACCACCCGGATTCAGCCATTGCCGGAAAACTTACTGATTTCATAAATGGAGTAATAACCGCTTTGTCGATATTTCTACCCGAAAAACCATTTTCAAGCTGTGCTTGATGATATCTAATATCTTGAGCCCCATCCACTATTTTATGAGTTAAGAGTGTCACTAAGACTGTAACTATACCTTTATTTGCTTCAGAACGAGCAACAATTGTTTCTATCTGTGCAACAATATCTTCGGACAAATCCGTTGTGTAATCTGTCATTGCAGTTTCGGCAAGGGCTCTTTCATAAACCTCGTCTAATATTTCTTGATGTGTCATTTCACACTTTCCTCCTTAAAAAACTGATTATTGATTTCTTCTGCAACAGCTGAAATCATCGGAACACAAACAGAGTTTCCTAATTGCTTGTACTGTTCCCCAGTAGCACTTATTTTCTTATAGCTCTTCGGAAATCCCATAATTGTCCAACACTCGTTAAGTGTTAGTTTTCTAACTTGATTATCTGCTGTTAGTATGAAATATCTTCCAGATGTTTCTTGTGAAGGAAGTGTAGGATGAATTCCATATACAGAATATATTCTATTCGGCTGCTTATGCACTCTGGAAAGATGCTCTGTTCCCGGACGGACACCTACTTTGCGAATAGATTTATTCCGATAGCCTGCAAAAATCAAGCCCGAGCCGGGTTGCTGCTTAGTTTCAGAAAGAAGAGTATATTCTTCTGGTGCAAGATATTCAAATTCGCCCTCAGCATCCAAAAAATCAATCAGCTTCCCTCGAGGAACTGTTTTTATTTTGCTGAAATCAAATTTTTCGATTTTAGAACCAACAATTATGATTCTCTCTCTATTTTGTGGTACACCAAAGTCAGAACCATTCAGAACTTTCCACGAAACCTTATATCCCAAATCTTCAAGTTTATTCAAAATCACTTGTAGGGTATGACCATGGTCATGGTGAACCAAATGTTTTACATTTTCAAGAAAAACAACTTTCGGCTTTTTCTCGTCAATAATTCTACAAATTTCAAAAAAAAGAGTTCCTCGAGTATCATCAAACCCTTTTTGTTTACCTGAAATACTGAAAGGTTGACACGGAAATCCTGCACACAGAATATCATGGTCAGGAACATTTTTTTCATCAATTTCTGTAATGTCGCCCAAAGGAAGTTCGTTGAAATTTTCTTTGTATGTTCTTTGGCATTCAATATTTATATCAGATGACATCACGCACTTAAACCCTTGGGATTCCATTCCAATGCGTATGCCACCAACTCCACAGAACAAATCTATAAAGGTAATCATTCTATATTTCTCCCATCGTCAGTTGATGCTGTAATTTTTACAATATCGTCAAGACCACATTCCAATGCAATACATATCTTGGCAAGTGCATCCATCGAAACTGGTTCGTTTTTTCCCATTTTGGCTAAAATATTTGTGCTAATACCTGCTTTTTTTCTCATTTCTGTTTTAGTGATATTTTTATCAATTAACATTTTCCAAAGATTATTATAACTATATGCCATGAAAAAACCTCCCTCTAACAATATCTTAAATATTATATCAGAAACCCACTCAAAATGCAATATTATATCACGAAAAAATGATATTATATTTTTTATTTTCAAAATACACCTCTTGTACTCGACATCTTTGCATATTTGCGGTAGGACGATACTTTATACTCCCTTATGTAATTACAGTCAAAACATCAGGTGCAGACCCGATGTTTTGACCGTAAAACACCCCCAAATGATACCTTATTCCATTTGGCTGTTGAAACCGTTTAACTTGGCATTTTCGCTTATCTTGCGTCTGCGTTCCTCGCTGTATGGCGGTTGCAGACGGATGGAAAGTCGGGATTTATCCAGAACATAGGTCACACCGCCTTGGTCGCAGGATTTTTCCAGTCTGCAAAGGTCGGGGTGCTTCTTGGAAAACTCTGCCGGCCGCTTTCTAAGCCCTGCATTGAAAGTGTAGATACTGGCGGTGTCCTCGCCCTCGTTAAACAGGATGATGGTTTCTTTCTCATACTTGGTCAGCTTCGCCATCTTCGTCCTCCTCGTCGTCAAGGTTCATTACTTCCTCTATTTCTGCCTCGATGCGATAATATTCGCCCATAGACATCAGCACTTCGTAGTAGAATCCGCCATACCAGTCGTCACTCTTGTCGTAAAGCTTGATAGCAAGACGTGCAAAGGGTTTCCTTGCCGCAGGATTGGGCAGGTTCCGGGCAATCTCCCACAGCCGATGGATGGTTGCCTTTCGGTTGGAGCAACCAAAGGCATACTGGATTTGCATTTCGTTCATGGTCATTTTCATTGATTTTGTCCTCCTTAAAATTTGATAAAATAAAAGCGACAGATACTCCATAGGGAAAATACCTGTCGCTTCGTTTACGGTATTCAGTTGTCGGGTTCAGACTTAGGATTTTAGCCGTAAATCAGCTCGCCCTTAATCGTTTCCTCTGCCTGTGCAACACAAGCGTTCATTTGCCGCACCCATTCGAGTTGGTTTTCTGCTTTTAGCTGTTCCGTTACTCCGTATGCCTTTGCAAGCTGGGGGATGATGATTTCCAGTCGTTTCTTGGCGGTGGCTTCAATCTCCGCACAATGTGTATAGAGTGTTTCGCTCAATACCATATCGGAGAAAAGCATCGGATTTGCCAGTCGCAGATATTCCTTTCGCATCCGTCCCCATTTGCCGAGACGGATTTTTGCTTCTTTCAGTTTGATGTCGGGGATGTAGTAATCTCCGCACTTGATAAATTTCAGTTCCATTGTCAAGCTCCTTTCTGCTTTACAACTGTCGGCTCTAACTTCGGCATATTGCATACCGGAACAAATACGCCCCTTGCAATATCTTCTGCCCGGATAGCTTCTTTCTTGGCATCCATCTCTGCCTTTTTCTTGGCTTTGATTTTGTCCTCATAGCGTTTCTGTGCGCCGCTTGCCTTGCGTTTGAGATAATTTTGGTGCAGTTTGTCCTTGCGTTCTTCACGCTTTCTGATTTCTTCCTGCTGTTCCGGGGTCAGCTCCACTTCCATAAAATGCGGTGGAACGAAACGCCCAACAAAGTTGAAATAAATCTCAATCTCCTGCGTGGTTTCTCTACTACCTTTGCGGTCACGCTCATGCACAAGAATTTTGTCGATAAACTCATTCAGCATAGCAATGTCGAGATTGTCGAAATTCTCATATTTTTCAATCAGCGTGATAAAGCGTTCCGCAGATTTCTTGTTTTTCTCGTAGTCTGCAAGGCTCTGTTCAAGGTCAGATACTTCCGTTTTCAGTTCTGCCTGTTCCTTGGCATACTGTGCATCCAGAGTGGAATATCTGGCATCAGACAGCTTTCCGAGAATGTTATCCTCATAAATCTTGCACAGCAACACTTCCAGTTCTTCCAATCTCTTTTTTGCGGTTGCAAGTCGGCTCTTTTTCTTTTTGATTTCAGCGGTCTGCTGATTGTCCTGTGCTTCCTGTACCACACGAACAAATTCATCTCTGTCGTGCTTGGCATAGTCTGCAATGGCTTTTAACAGGTCTCTGACAAGTTCCAGTACAACACTTTCGTTAATGCGGTGCTGAGTCTTACAGAGTTCTCCAACAGGAACTTTGCTGTACCGAGAGCAAGTATACTGTGAAATTCGTTTACCATTATTGAAACGGTGAACATACATCTTGCCGCCGCAATCTGCACAATACAGCAGTCCGGTCAACGGTGCAACATCGCCCCAACCATCTGGATAGCGGCGAACCTTGTTTCTGATTTTCTGTGCAAGGTCAAATGTTTCTTGGTCGATAATGGCTTCGTGGGTGTTCTCGAATATCGTCCACTGGTCTTCCGGCACATAATGACTTTTCTTGTCCTTAAAATGTTTTCGGGTCTTGAAATTGACGGTATGACCGAGATACTCACGCTTTTCAAGGATATTGCAGATAGTGGAAGAACCCCAACCGTAAACATCTTTGAAAGTCTTGTTCTTGTTCACACCCTCGTCAAACTGTGCCAGATAAGCAGAGGGAATGAGTACCTTTTCTGCTTTTAGTCTGTTTGCAATCTGATACGGACCCATACCCTCGATTGTCATAGAGAAGATACGCTTCACAATCCCTGCGGAATATTCGTCCACAAGCCATTGGTCACGCTTATCGTTCCAGAGGTAGCCATATATCACTAAGCCTGTGACATGCTTGCCGGATTTACCTTTGGTCTGGAAAGTAGAGCGAATTTTGCGGCTGGTATCTCGTGCGTAATACTCATTCATGATATTACGAAAAGGGGTAAAATCATCGTCCCCTCTGGCAGTGTCCACTCCGTCATTGATAGCAATAAGACGAACGCCACGCTGCCGCAGGATTTCCATAATCTGACCGACTTTCAGATAGTCACGCCCCAGACGGCTCATGTCTTTTAGGCACAGATATTCCACATTCCCGGCATCAACTTCTCGCATAAGGGCAAGAAAACCGGGACGGTCAAAACAAGTGCCACTTATACCATCGTCAGTAAAATGGATTACATTGGAAAATCCCTGCTGTCGGGCGAAGTCCTCTAACTGCCTTTTTTGATTGGATATGGAATTGCTCTCGCCATCCAAATCATCGTCTCGGCTCAATCTTTCATAAAGAGCTGTGATTTTTTCTTGTCTAATCATTGGTCTGTCTCCTTTCTTCGGTATGTAGTTGTAAAAAATATAGGAGGCGTCTTAATCACTGAGAACATAGTGATTAAGAAGTCTCCTATAGCTTACAACACCCGCAGCAAGTTTATACTTCTTATACTGCTTTACTGCGAAATGGTCAGGCTCTCGCTCCTCCAGCTCCTCAAACATCAAATCCACCGGATTCTTAAATTCCTCATCATCCTCCCTTGCTTCACTGGCATTTATCATGTCAAGCAGGGTAGTGAAATTCTGTTCTTCTTCCACACATTCATACCAAATATAACCGATAAGTGCTGTGTAATAGAGCTTTTCAGCTTTCACCCAAAAGTCTTCACCGGATTGCTGTCCCTCTCCTTTGGTGTTTAAAATAATTGTATTTACGAGTTTCAAAATATCCTTTTCGCTACGGATATAAGCAAAAGGATTGTAATGCATAGATTTTTTAAAGTTAATGGTATTTAGCACTTTGACTTTGTATCCATTCTTTATAAGCATTTTTCCGCACTCCACAAGCACTGTTCCCTTCGGGAGCATTTCGTCAAGACAGAATGTGCATTTAATTTGCAAATTTTTTGTGAACAGCTCACACTCTGCCTTGACGATACTTTTTAACCGCAATGGGCAGCCTTGCGAATATCATTTTTGATAAGGCGTAGCACCTTATCGTTCATCGTTTCTCTACTTGTCTGGCTGAAATGGATACCAACCTTGTAGGTGGTATTTCCAATTCTTCTGACCAGAACAGGGGCGGTCTGGTCTGTGGTCTGCTTTGATGCTTTCTTAATTTCTGTCATTGAATACCTCCTTGGAATGAAAAATGCCCGACAAGGATGGGTCTGGCAACGAAGTCCGGCAACGGACATCGAAAAACCTCAAAACTACCTCGTCAGGCTATTCTTACTATTTTTTCTTTTTTTCTTTTAATTCTCTGTTGCTTTCGTTGCCGGAGAGGGGAAAAGCCTTGAAAATAAAGGATTTCCCCGGCAACGGGGTCGGCAACGGGATAACAACCAGCCCTGCAACGGACTGAATTTTTCAGAATGGAAGTTCCATCTGCCGGGCTTCTTCCTCGGTCAGTTCCCGAAAACCGGCAGGGAAATTTGAGCCTGTTGCCGATAGCTCGTTGCCGGACAGAGGGGAACGCTCCCAACCTCGCTGTCTGCCATACTTGGTAAAAATGCGTGGATTAGAGAACGCTGTCCATCCCTCTATACTGTTGTTCATTATCTCGTTGATTTCCCGGATTTCCCATTGCTTCGGCTCATCATAGGGATGGTTCAGAGCTTCTGCATAGATCAGCTTGGAGCAGACCTGTGTACCGTTGTAATTATCAAGGAAAGACTGTATCAATCCTGCCTTGGTGTCCTCCGGCATAAACTGCTTTTGCAGTTCTTTCAGTTCCTTGTCCATATCCTTTGATAAGGTCAGCTTGTACGGACAATTCTGATAAATGAACATTGCTTCCGCCCACATCAAATCAATATAGGCTCTGGATGCAGTTTCATCTTCCAGTATGTGAACCTCGGCTCGTTCCGCATATACCATGATTGGCAGGAATCTACGGTTTCCGCTACGGTCAAGGGGCAGAAAGTCCATTGTGTTGGAGCTGCCACCGAATACGCATTGCCTTAGTCTGTCTGCCGGATGGGTTTCATAAGGTACTTTATAAGTTTCCTTTGCCCGGCTGATAAAGGATTTAATATCTTCAATGCTCTTGGCGTTAGCTGTGGCAATCATTTCCGACATCTCAATAATCCAATGCCCCTGCATTTTGCGGTAAACATTATCATCATCAATCTTTTTCAGGTCATCAGAGAACCACTCATCTTTAACTGCCAGCAATCGGAAGAAAGTAGATTTTCCTGCACCCTGTCCACCGACAAGGCAGAGCATGACCTCGAATTTACAGCCGGGTCTGAATACTCTGCTGATTGCTCCCAACATAAAAAGTCGCAGGGCTTGATAAGTGTACTCATTTTCATCAGCTCCCAGAAAGCGTTGCAGACAGTAGCGGATGCGTTCTGTCCCGTCCCATTCCAGACTGTTCAGATAGTCCCGGATGGGGTGGTATTTATTGCTGTCGGCAACGATGGAAATTGCTTTCTCAATTTTCTTCTCACTGGTAAGACCATATTTATCTTCCAGATAGAGCATGAGATAGTTTAAGTCCGTATCGTTCAAGGTCGCTGTCTGCTTTTCCCACCATAGGGATTTTACAATATCAATGCGTTCCGTCAGAATGTTGTATCGGATTGCTCCTTGCAGATAGGAGTCATTCTGAAATACGGTCAGACAGTTCCTTATGGTATTTTTGATAGCTCCGTTATCGGTCAAGTCCAGACTTCCTCTGATTTCTTCCACGCTCATGCTCGCCGGAGTAGTCTGTAATTCCTCGTTCAAGTTTCATCACCTCTTTTCTTTGCTCGGCTACAAGTGCTTTCTTTTCTTCGGATTCGCCATACAAGAGAATATCAAGCAGATATTCGATATAGCTTTTTCTTTGCAGGGCTTCCACGAACAGCGGATGCCACACATCATCCGTCTGTTTCGGTGCGTACTGCGTTTCCCATTTCCTCAGAAGATGGAAATAATCGGACAGCACCTTGTAGCAATGATTTTCCTCTTGCTGATATTTTTGCTCCGGGGTAGGTTCTCGGATTTTGGGTCTGACCGATGGTTTCTGTCTGCTGTCATAGCAAAGTCCAAAATCATCAGCCAGCCTCATAGCGGCTTCTTTGCTTGGCAGTCCATATAGTCGGGAAACAAAATCAACTGCATCTCCGTCTGCCTGACAAGCAAAGCAATGAAAACGCCTGCCCACTTTCATGCTCGGATTTTTGTCATTGTGAAAAGGGCAGACACACATTCCGTTCCGATTGACACGAATACCGTACATCTCAGCCGCCTGTCTGGTAGTCACATTCTGTTTGACCGCTTCAAATACATTCATCACATCATCCTTTCTGTAGAATAAAAAAAGCACCTGCTATCTTCAAATACTGAAAATGGCAAGTGCCTGTTAAAGTTCCATATTCTGTTTTTCGTGTTGCGGAGATTTCTTCTCCGGCTTTTGTTTCTTCTGTTCCTGCTCATACTGCAAGCGTTCTTTGAGGGAGTGCTTCGGCTCTGGCTTTTTCTCAGCTTCCTGTTCCGGCTCAAGAACCTTGCTGACCCAATAACGAATATCTTTCATCGGCTGTAATTCTTCCTTGACGGTGGCAAGCTGTGCTTTCAGCTCTGCATGGGATTTCTTCAATCCATCGTATTCTGCTTGTAGGGCTTCCAGATTAACATTCAAATCCACGCCATGCTTTTTCAAGGTGCGGTATGCCTTGTTAAAGGCGGTCAGCTCGTCCTTGTGCTTTTCTGCAAATGCCGCCTGTCTGGACTTCCAACCGATTTTGATATATTTGTCATGGACTGCTTTATGGGTCTGGCAGTCGGCAACCGCAGACTGAATATCTGAAATAACTTTCATACGGTTAGCGGCGGTTCTCATTTCTTTACTGATAGCAGATGCTGTTTCCTGTATCGGTGAAAGTGCCGCATCCAAATCTTCCAGCGTGTAAAGCTCATGCTGTTTCAGATAGACGATTGCCTGTGAAACGGTTTTCAAATCATCGGCTGTGCCTTTCTGCTGTCCGTATCTCGACCAGTCCCGGCGTTCTGCTTTCCGCAGATTCAGATAATCACGCAGGAGCGTGGCAAGATTTGGAGAAACATTTTCCTTTTCTGCTTTCATCTCGGCAAAGGCTTCCTTGGTCGCTTCGCCAATGGCAGAAATCCAGTCACGCAGATTTTGAATGGTTTCCCGGATGGCAGCAAACATTCGGTTAGCGGCTTTAATGTCACGATTGAGATTCCCGATATTTGTCTGGATGCCTTTCTTCTCCAATGCGTAAACAGCGGGTCCCATGTGAACTGTGGGGATAATGTCAAGCCCCTGTCTTTCATAAGAACGCATATCCACACGCTCGGTACTTCCGGCAAGTTCCAGATATTTGTTCTGCACGACTTCCCAACCATGCCGCCATTCCTCGGCGTGATACTGTTCATTCCAGTCAACGGTATTTTCCTTGTGGCTTTTCCATCTGCCGGAGGGGAGTTTGATACGCTCTCCATTTTCATCAAGTTCATAAACCTTGCGGCTCTTAGGCAGCCACTTTCCGTTTTCGTCAATCGCCCTCATGGTCAGCATGATATGTGCGTGGGGATTATGCCCCGGTGGGTCGGGGTCATGGATGGCAAAATCACAGCACATTCCTTTTGAAACAAAATGCTCCTGACAATACTCCTGCATCATCTTCGGACACATTTCTATGGGAACTTCTCTCGGAAAAGTCACAACGAACCGCCTTGCAAGCTGGGAGTTCCATTGTTTTTCCACTTCCTCGGCAGAGTTCCAGAGCGTTGCCCGGTCTGCATATTCGGGTGGGGCATTTGCCGGGAGCATGATTTCCGTATAGACAACCTCATGCTGTTTTTGGCGATAGTCTTTATAGCACTGGCTGTACTCGGAAAACAGTTTTTCTCCGGCTTGATAGGCAGCACCGCCAACCGCCGACTTTCCTTTGCTCCGCTTGACAATGCGGATTTCTAAATGGGGTACAGGCATTTTTGTTGAACCTCCTTTCTCGGTGCAAATAAAAAATGACCGTCACTTGGAAACAACGGTCAGGTGGGGGAATATTAACTTGTTGGCAAAGAATGATTGCTTGCAATCGTTCTTTGGCGGCAAGTCCACAAAGGGGTAGCTGTCGCAAGACAGCGCAGGGGAAGTGTAGCTTCCTCTGGATGATTGAAGCAAAGAACTTTTGCGGAAATCATCGGCTCTCCGCAGGAGGCTTCCGGCAGGACGCAATGCACAACCTTTAGGTGGTGTATAATTGCGCCTACTCACAGAGTAGGTTTTCTTCGGTTTCTTCCGTTGTCAGCTCTTTCTCTCGCTTTTCAATCAGCAGGTTCAGCTTCTTTTGGACAGCTTCGCTGTGAAAGATAAAGGTCAAAAGCTCCATCACATCATCGTCCGTCAATAGCGTTGGCTCTCGTAAAAAGGTTTCCAACATTCCGGCTCTGGTGCAAAGTCGGTGGGTTCGCTCGCTTCGGGTCAACTGCTTAATCTCGCTCTGCAATCGTTTTTCCTTGTGCTGGGCGGCGGTCAGCTTCTTCTCCGCAACATACTTGTCGTGCTTCAATTTTTCCAGTTTTTCATTTGGCATAGGCATTGTCCTTTCTTGAAATTTGATAATGGATAAAACAAAGGCAACCAACTTTTTACGGTTGATTGCCTTTGGCTTAGTCATTATTGAGTTTGTACTATAAAAAATTTTTTAATATCCTTCACTTACAACTATCCAAGTTCCATTTTGCTTAGATAATGCAATCATTCTGTCTACCTGCTGCTCACCATCTTTTAAACAAGACACTTGAAACATTATTTCTCCATCCCATCCATCGCAGAGTTCAATTTGAGTAAGAGCTTGAATTTCAAATACCGTCTTTTTGTAATAATCTAATGCTGCCTGCTTAGCAGCTTCTATTTCCACAGGTAATATTTCTTGATTTACAATATCAGAAGAAGTTTCGTCCTCTCCCTTAAGCATATCATCCTGAGTTGGATTTACATTATTATCGTCATGGTTTGTAGCATTATTTTCGTTTTTCTGCAATGTTTCATCAGTATTCAAATTTTCCACACCTTGACTTTGGCTATGAACATGATTCCCATTCTGATTGTCACAGGCACTCAAAGACAATATAAGAAAAAAAGTTAATGCTAAAGTTATAATTCGTTTCATTTATGAGATAGTCCTTTCTTCAATATTTCCTTTACATACTTCCTGATTTTGTTCTTTCACAATTTCAATATTGCTCACTCGACCAAGTGAGAATTTGGCTTAATTATTATTGAGTCTGTATATTGCTCTTCTGCAATACCCAATACGGTTCTCCCATGACAGAGAGAATCAATTGGTTTCCGTCAATTTCAATTTCAATTTCAAACTGTGTACTGACATCACCCTGTGTGACAGAAATTATATCCGCATACTGGAAATAGTATGATGCCTCTCCGATGGATAGTCCAATATCGGATATTGCTTCATTCAGCGTTAGCTTTCCATTCTCTTGAAGTGTGATTATGTTTTCAGAACTGCTATTCCCCCATGTACCAACAATGTTCTTTTCATTCTGGGCAAGTTTCATTTTTCCGGCAACTGTAACAGTTCCGACAATCACCACAGCAACTACAATCATAATCTTCATAATTCTTATAATTTTCTTCATATCGCACCTTTCTTTTGCACACTGCGTTTGATTTACATACTTCCTGATTTTAGTTCTTTCACGATTTCAACATTGCGTACACGACCAAGTGAGAACAGCATTGCAGTTACCACAACAACAGCAACTAAAGCCACTGCAATACCGTATGACACCCAGTTGATATAAAATACAAATGGAGTCATGCCCGCTGAAATCAAACGATACATAATATAGTGGACGAGCAAGCTGACAGGTAATGCAACAACCAATGATTTTATGCCATACAATGCAGATTCCAAGAGCAGCATTTTTTGTAAGCCCCCGGAAGTCATACCAACAGAACGCAATACCGCAAATTCGCTTCTTCGCACATCAATCGTATTTGACATTGTATTACATACATTCAGTCCAATAATCATGGTCATTAGAATCATAAAAACATAAACCAACAACTTAAGAAGCGTAAAGATTTGTCTTGAATTTTCCGTTGATTCTGCTTCATCAACAACCATAAAGAATCCCAAATCAGCCAGACAATCCGTAACTTCTGCGTGCTGCTCTGTTGTAATAGAAAGTCCAATGTAGGTTTCATCCCCCACAAGCCAATCATAAAATTCAAAAGGAACAATAATAACCGGTATATTGCGAACAAATTGTGATTGAATGTTTTGATTGCTTTCTGTCACAACATCCTGGAGAATAATACTTCTGGAAATATCATCCTCGTTATTTTGTAATTTGATTTCCGTTCCGGCATCTATGACAAGCGGAGAACCGATAATAATTCGGCTGGATGATTTTCCGTAATTCCCCGTAGCACTGTTTATCAAAATGCCATGATTTGTTTCTCCATTGTAGCCTGCATAATCAATCCCATTTTCTTCACACAGACTGCGAAAATGTTCTCTGTCCATACCAACCACATAAAATTCTGCAAGACTCTCACCGATAAAATATCCTGACATATCCGAATTTCGCATAGACTCATCGGTTTCCATCCTCATATATCTGTCAATTTGATACGAAACATCCGCAGAAATCCCTTTATCAGAAATAGCTTTGATGGCAGCATTTAATTCTTTGTACGGAATAGTTGCAACCACGTCCGTATAACTTGAACCATCCTCCTTCATGTTCATAGAAGTCTGCACCATCATAAAATCAGAAAAGCTATATAAGGACAATCCAAGCACAACTGCAAAAATGATGGACAAGGTAATAGCTCTGAAACGTTTCGGGTTGCGATGAATATTTTTGGAAGCCAATGCACCATAGATACCGAAAATCACAGACATTATTTTACCACGAGTAATCTTTTTCGACTTTAACTGATAAATGTTAGTCTGCTTAAGCGTATCAATGACGGTAACTTTTGCAGCCAATCTTCCCGGAACTTTGCAAGCGAAAAACAATGCACCTATTCCAGATAAGCCACTTAGAAGTAAAATAAGCGGATGAAGCTGGAACGCTAGAGTAATAACACCAAACGTAAACATCGTTTCAAAGGAAGCTCGAATAATCGCTAAAACAACAATCGTTAAAGCAATACCTGTGATTAGTCCAAGAGGTATACCGATAATACCAAGTAAAACCGCTTCCACAGTGACACTCATTCTTTTCTGTCTGCCGGTAGCACCAATACTCGCAAGCATACCAAGCTGCTTGATTCGTTCCTGCAAAGAGATGGAGAGAACATTACTAATCATTACAGCACTGGCACTCATTAGTAACAATATCAATGCAGCAACCACAGCGATTACTTTTGTCCGACCTTTTCCGCCTGTTACACCATGATACATCAGCAGATCAGAATTAAAAGAGACATTCTGTCCACCAATAGCAGCGGCATTTTCCTCTGCTTCCCTGTAGATCGCTTTTGAGATTTTTTTGCACTTCACAAATGCAGTGAAATCATTTTCACCATTTCCAATTCCGCTATAAGCATTAAAATATTTGCCTTCTTTAGAATCTGTCATTTCAGATACAATACCGACAATGGTATAACTCTTGTCGGCGGTAGGATGAAAACTTTCCCGTTCTCCCATATAATTGAATAATCCGTTTAACTCTGAATCAATTTCATCCCACACTCGTATGCCGAGAGAAAGTTCTATGGTATCTCCAACAGAAAATGTTAAATCATTATCTTGCAGAAACTTTTGCGTTAAGACAATTTCATTTTCGGTGCTTGGAAATCTGCCCTCCAATAAATATTGTTCCAACGAAAAGTTGCGAATAAAAGCATCGTTAATTTTGGCAACTGCAAGCAGAGTTTTATTCGAGTGTTCCCCATAAAAACTGCTTCCGTCAAATCCAAGAAGCGATATATCCTCCACATTACTATCCTGCCTTAGACTTTCCATCTGTGTTTGTGAAGTCAGTTTTAAGCTGTATGCATAATCCCCGCTGTATGCCGCTTCCTTTTCCTGCATAAATAAGAGCATAGACCATGCACCGCACAAAACAGCGGTCATCATCGCAACAGAGATAATGATTGTACAAACAGTCAGAATCGTTCGTTTTTTATTCTGCTTCAAAGTTTTTAAGGTAAGTGTAACCATTGTTCCCATTAACGCACCACCTCATCTCTAACAAGCTCACCATCCTGAATTTCTAAGATTCGGTCTGCCTGTAATGCGATTTCCCTGTCGTGAGTAATCAGGATAATCGTTTGCTTATAGGCTTTGTTGGATGCTTTCAATAACTGCATGATTTCCTGTGTATTCTGCGTGTCCAGATTGCCTGTTGGTTCATCCGCTAACAAAATAGCCGGTGCATTCATAAGCGCCCTCCCAATAGAAACTCGCTGTTGCTGTCCCCCGGAAAGCTGGCTCGGCAAATGCTTTCTTCGCTGTGTAAGCCCAAGGTTTTTTAATAATTCTGCTAAACGCTTTTTATTGATTTTTCGTCCATCCAGTTTTACAGGCAACGTGATATTTTCCTCTACATTCAAAACAGGAATGAGATTATAAAACTGATAAATCAGCCCTACCTGTCGTCTGCGAAATACCGCAAGCTGTTCTTCGGAACGTTCATACACACTTTGTCCGTCTACAAACACTTCGCCGGAAGTAGGACGGTCAATACCTCCAAGGATATGCAGGAGAGTGGATTTTCCTGACCCTGACGCTCCTACAATCGCAACAAATTCTCCTTTTTCCACGGAAAAAGAAACATCATTCAATGCATGAACCGTTGTTTCGCCTGTATCGTATGTTTTACAAATATTCTCTACTCTTAAAATTTCCATCATTTATCCTCCTACCAAGAGCAAATTTTTCCTTGTGATAAAAGCATAGCAGGTTATAGTGACTCTATCATGACTATTTCATTACAAAAATGTCACTTTAGCACAAAAGGAACCGCATCAGGCGATTCCTTTGTAAAAGCAGATTATAAATTTTGCTCCATGCGGTATTTTGTTCTCAACAGTAATTGTTCCGTTTTGTTGTGTGATAATCGCTTTCGCTAATGACAATCCAATTCCAACACCGTTCTTTCCAGAATTTTTACCTCGATAAAAGCGTTCAAACAAATGCGGAATGTCCTCACTTAAAATTCCGTTGCCTGTGTCCATAATGCATATTTGAGTATACATAGAATTTTCTTCAGCACAAATCGTAATCTGCCCACCAGAAGGTGTGCTTTCAATGCAGTTTTTTACGATATTGGACAGTGCCTCTGCAAGCCATTTTATGTCACCACATAACTGAATATCAGATAGAACCGATATGTTTAAGATAATATCCTTTACATCCAATGTAACTTCAAACGCTGCTGTTGCCTGTTTGATTAACTCCTTTACAGAAAATGTCTGGTTTTCAAAGATAATTGTCCCGGCATCCAAACGGGAGAGTTTCAGCAAAACAGCAATCAACCATTCCATGCGTGATAGCAGCATCAACTGTTCTTGTAGCAAACCAGTGTGTTGTTCTTCGTCAATATTTTCCTGTGATAAAGCTGCATTTATAATTTCAAGGGAAGTAAGCGGTGTTTTTAGCTGATGTGAAATATCCGCCAAAGAATCCGCTAAGTAATCTTTATCTTTTCTCAACTGCTCTGATTGTTCCAGCAAACGCAATGTCATTTTAGAAATCTCGTTTTTCAGAACTGCAAGTTCACCCTCGTCATAATCATCAAAACGAATATTATCTTCTCCATGAAGCAACCTGTCAATGTCCTGACTCAAAGCGGAAATTTTCTGATAGCGGCGATAGGTATAAAATAGGGAAATACCACTTATCATACAGCCAACCGCCAATGGAAGCCACCAAAACGTTTTACAAGCAAAGAGCATGACTGTGCAACCAATCAGAGTAATTGCAGCATATAGTGTAATTTGAATCTGCACTTCCTTATTGCGTAAAAAGTCCATACTATTTACCTGCCTTATAGCCAAGTCCACGAACAGTCAAAAGAATCTCCGGCTCTTGTGGATTTGTTTCAATTTTATCTCTTAAACGTTTGATATACACAGTCAATGTATTATCATTAATAAATTCCCCTGTGACATCCCATATCATTTCAAGAAGTTTCTTTCTTGAAAAAACAACCCCTTGATTTTGCAGAAATACCAACAACAAACGATATTCCAAAGCAGAGAGGAACAGTTCAGTGTTCCCTTTATAAACAGTAGCTTTCTGAATATCAATCACTATATCTTGGCAGGTAATATGTTCATTCTTTCCATTCGCACGACGTAAAACGGTATTGATTCTTGCCAACAGTTCCCTTGGTCGGAATGGTTTGCAGATATAATCATCAGCTCCCAACTCTAATCCGCTGACAACACTAAACTCATCATCGTTTGCAGTCAGAAAGATAATAGGAATGTCTTTTTGGCTCTTAATTGCAGAACAAACACTGAAACCATTACCATCGGTCAAGGAAACATCCAATAATACAATATCAAACTGTTCCTGAGATATTTTCTGCAAAGCAGCCCGCTGTCCACTTGCGTTATCAATCAAATAGCCTTCGTTTTTCATAAACAAAGTGAGAGATGATACGATATTCGGGTCATCCTCCACCAATAAAATTTTCTTCATAAATCCTTCAATCCTTTAGGTATTCATAGTGCAGCATAAAGGCAATATAACCCGCACTAAGGCTTTTTTAGTATATCACAAACTTATGAATTTTTCTACTGCTGACCATTGCTGTCTAAATGATGATTAAGAATACAATCAAAATTACTACCGCAGAAAGTACATTTTCTGCTAAATTGGTACAGCCAATACTTTCCCTTACTGTGATATGTAGTAGTCAAAACATCGGGTGCAGACCTGATGTTTTGACCGTAAAACGCTCCCAAATGATACCTTATTCTGTTTGGCTGTTGAAACCGTTCAACTTGGCATTTTCACTTATCTTTCGTCTGCGTTCCTCGCTGTATGGCGGTTGCAGACGGATGGAAAGTCTGGATTTATCCAGAACATAGGTCACGCCGCCCTGGTCGCAGGATTTTTCCAGTCGGCACAGGTCGGGATACTTCTTGGAAAATGCCGCCAGTCGTTTTCTTAGTCCTGCATTGAACGTGTAGATACTGGCGGTGTCCTCACCCTCGTTGAACAGGATAATGGTTTCTTTCTCGTATTTCGTCAGCTTACTCATAATCACTCTCCATGATGGAATCCGGGAAAAGCTGTCTCTGCAAACGCAGATTGTAGAAGAAACAGCGATACCACTTATCCGCTTCCTTGTCATTCAGTTTGTTGGAAAGTGTGTAGAACAGCTTCTTTGCATCCGGGTCAGTGGCAAGGGCGGCAGCATAACGCAGTCGCTCCACAGTAACTTCCCGGTTCGGGCAGCCAAAGGCATACAGTGCTTTCTTTTCGTTCATGGTCATTTTCATAGATTTTTTCCTCCTTGAATTTTGATAAAATAAAAGCGACAGATACTCCATGGGGAAAATACCTGTCGCTTTGTTTACGGTATTAAGTTGTCGGGTCTGGAACTGATAAAATCAGCAGTAAATCAATTCCTGTTTGATGATTTCCTCGGCTCTGCTTCGGATGGAGTTCATACAGCGAACCCAGTACATGGCATCCTGCATTTTCAATTCCTCGGTCACATTTTCTGCTTTCTGCATCTGACGGATGATAAGCTCACATCTTGCGGTTGCCTGTTCGTTTAGGTCGGCAAGGTAGGTGTGAAGATTGCCCGTCAAGCAAAGGTCAGAGAATAAGGCAGGGCGGTATGCCTGTAAATATGCTCTGTGAAGTCTGCCCCATTTTCCGATGGGGCGGTGTTCCTGTGGCAATTTCAAATCCGGTACATAGTAATCGCCTACAAGGATGTAGTCAATACCATTTTCGTGGATGCGTGGCTTTAATTCGTTCATGCGGTTCTCCTTTCTTTGGGTGGCTGCTTGGCAGCCGCTTCCTCGGCTTCTTTTTCTTTTTTACGCTGTCTGTATCTTCGGACAGTTGCGTTTCTTTTGTCCTTGCGTTCTCTTTCTTTGATTTCTGCAAGCCGCTGTTCTTCCTCCTGCTGTGACAGGATTTCTTCTGCGGTGTCCTCAACTACAAACTGACCAATGAAATTGAAATAAATATCAATCCTCTGGCTGCGGTCTTTGGTTCTGCCGCCCGTTGCTTCAAAGACAACGATTTTGTCAATAAACTCATTGAGCATGGTCGATGTGATTTCAGAAAAGTCCCGGTATCGCTTGACCATACGGACAAACATTTCGCCGCTTTCTTCTTCCTGCTTTAATTCGTCCATTTTTGCTTCCAGTTCGGCGGCTCGTTCTTCCAACTCCTGCTGTTCCGTATCATACTGCACCATGAGCTTTTCAAATTGGCGGTCAGGTACTTTGCCGGATGCGTTGCCCTCATACAGTTTTTTGATGAAATTATCCAGTTCTGCAATCCGCTTTTTTATCGTCAAAAGTTCCTTTTTACCGTCAGCCTGTGATACCTGCTGACTGGCGTTTGTCAGTTCCCGGACTTGCTGTAAAAATGTATCTTCATCTTTCAGTACATAAGCGGCAACCTTGCGTATGGCTTCCTCTACCAGACTGTCCAATGTGGATGCCTTAATAAAGTGCATCGTACATTCCCGGTACATGGATTTATAGGATGGGCAGCGGAAATTGCTGTCTGCATCGTAGGTTTTTCCATCTTCTCTGTGTTGGGAATGTGGACTTGAATAGGACAGACGTTTTCCGCAATCCGAACAGTAGACCAGTCCAGATAAGCGGTGGGAATAAGTCCCATTCGCAAGGGTTCGTCTTGTCTTTCTGCGGAGCTTCTGTGCAAGATGCCATGTTTCCTCATCAACAATGGCTTCATGGGTATTCTCAAAGATAATCAGTTCGTCCGGCTTTGCTTTTCTGCGTTTTTTGGTCTTGAAATTTTCACAGATAGTCTTTCCCAATACGGTATGCCCCATATATTCCTGCTTTTCGAGAATATAACCGATAGCGGTACAATTCCAACGGTAAGGGTCATGGTAATTATGGCTTCTGCTTTCTCCTGTGCCGGACTGTTCCAGATAAGCAGATGGTATCAGCACTTTTTCCTCAGACAGCTTATTTGCAATCGCTTTTGTCCCCATACCGTCAATAATCATCTGAAAAATCCTGCGAACAACCTTTGCAGCTTCTTCATCAATCAGAAGATGATTCTTATCCGCCGGGTCACGCATATAACCATAGGGGATAGCTCCACTGCATCGCTTTCCATCCTGCATCCTTGAACGGAAGATAGCTCTGATTTTATTGCTGGTGTCCTTGGCGTACCATTCGTTCATAATGTTAAGAAAAGGGGTAAAGTCATTTTCACTTGGGTTGGCACTATCCACACCGTTGTTGATAGCAATAAATCGAACGCCCTTTTCCGGGAACATGATTTCTGTGTAAAAGCCTACTTTCAGATAATTTCTACCAAATCTCGATAAATCTTTTACGCAGACGGTTTCCACTTCTCCTGCTTCGACAGCGGCAATCAATGCCTGAAATCCGGGGCGATTGAAGTCAACTCCACTATAACCATCGTCCGTAAAATGGCGGATATGCTTAAAACCTTGGGAATGTGCATACTCCTCCAGATATTTCTTCTGGTTGATAATGCTGTTCGATTCGCCCTGCATTTCATCATCACGACTTAAACGCTCATACAGGGCAGTACACTTGATTTTCTTAGCTTCCATTGGCTTCCTCCTCTCGAAAAATTTCTATAAGGTACAGAAAAAGCCACATGGAAGATAAAGTCTTTCCATGTGACTTTTTCTCTGTCCTATAGTATTGTAACCCTTTAGATCAGTGACTACATAAGAGCTGTGCATTTGCATAAGGTTTGGCTTTACAAAGAATCTGGTCTTACCGGAACCCGAACCGCCGATAACAAGAATATTTTTATTTCTTGCGTACTTTGGTTCTTTTGGTCTGCCGGACATCATAAGCCTTTCCGTTTCTGTTAAAAGTACATTATTCTCAAAGACCGGATCAACATATGGCTCAATATCCTTTGCAGTTCCCCATCTTGCAGAACCATACTCCACACCTTGTCGGAACTTCTTGGCATTCTTGGCTTTAAAATACACTACAAGACGTAGTGCAATACCACACCCTATACCTATCAGCAAATCTTTCGGGAAAAAACTTGGTAATGGATTACTAAATAAATCTTGCAATCCATTCATGGTTGCCAGCATTTTATCAGAGGCATTCTGCCCCGGTGATACTCTCCAGAGCCATGCTATTTTGTCACAAAAATAACCGGTAAGAAAATATGGCAGATTCATTAGAAAGAACTTCTTTTTATCTACCTTTCCAATTTCAGCTTTGAGCTTATCAGGAACCGATTTTATATCTTTGACTATCCCTTCTACGACTTTACTCATAGTGACTGTCCCCTGTCTTTTTGATGCTCCCTTGCTCTTTCTCTGTTCTTGTCCTTACCTAGCAACTGCCTAAATTCTGCCAGCTTTTCTTTCACAGATACTCTGCCACGTTTCTTCTCATTAACTTTTACAAACTCTTTAAATGCCTGTGTAATCACATCAGCATCCTTGCCCTTGAAAAATACCATATACTTCGGCGGTTCCACCGTCTTATCCTTTTTCACAGCAAAATCTACATTGCATTTTTTTGCCACTCTCTCAAAGGACTTGATGTTGTTATCCGTAACCTCAATACTCGAAGCTCCCATACCCTGTCCGACTAATTTTTTGACTGACATTTTTCCATGTGTTGCCTGTTTCCCGGCTTTGCGGTGTTCAAGATACATCTTCATGGCTTTTTTCAGTACATCAGCGGTCAGCCTAGAGGATTTAAAAACAAGGGCAATTGTTTTTTGTGTTACTTCCTCCTGCATGGTTTTCCTCCTTGATTTTTTGTTGCTGTAGTTCCGCTATGGTGGAACATACAGCCTGTGTAGCAAATACTTCATAAACTCTCCTTTCCACTTCTGGACATTTTGTCCAAAAGTTCTGTAAACGCAAAAAGGACAGCTACAAACCTTTATGGTCTATAACTGCCCTAACGCTGTAATATTTTCTCATATATCAAATCCATAAATATCTACTAACAAATTGCTTAATATATCTTTTGTCAACTTGGATAATGGTCTTTTCCCATAAGAAGATTCTTCCATAAAATTTCCGAATACGATTCTATAAAGTTCTTCTTCCGACTCAAATAATCCATTATATGTATTAAATAAATCCGTCAAGTATTCCGGATTAAACATAATTGCCTTCTTAATGCATTCCTGGACAATATCTGAATGTATTTGATATACCTCTCTCAATTTCAATTCCTTTACATTAGATTTAAACTCTCTGCTATCATCTATTTCTATTCCGATTTGCTTATTATCATATAAGTAATCCATTCCAGTAATGAAAAAATCAAACGACAGTAAATCATCTGTACTAAATTTCATATTATGTGGCGAATATGATATTGCATTACTTGCTTTTGCATGATTGCATGCGTGACAAACAGGCACTAGATTATGAAATGAAACTGCAAGTATAGGATATGTCTCCTTGTCATAAAAATGATCTAAATCACACATAGTCCTTTTATAAGTCGAATTAACAAAATTTCTATTGCAATACGGACACACTGTAACTTGCAATTCTTCAACAAATTCTTTTCTAGGAAATCTTTGCTTATATAAAGTATTTATAATAAATTTCTTATACTTTTTTGCTATTTTACTTTTCCTTAAATTATACACATTCGCAATTTCAACGATTTCATCATAATCTGCACAAATAATATCTGAAAATGAATACTTCTTACCTCTTACAGATATATTCTTAAGACACCAGTTATTAATTGCTTTAATATTCGTTAAATATGCTTGTTTATGCTGTTGCCTTGGTCTTACATTAAGCAACAAATGATAAAGTTTGGTCACAGCTTTTTTATCTTTAAAACTAATTGGTATCATATATCTTCCCCATTTTGTAATCTCTTAATTTTCTCTTTATATATTTTTATCTTCTTCTCACGCAACTCCAAAGAATTATATTTGCACTTATATAACATTTCATATAACTTATCCCGTATAATCTTCTCGCCCACCAAAGCTATTTGTTGCTCTAATAAGCATATTTCCTCTTTCGTCAAAGTAGGATAAACCACTTTCTCCATGTTTCTCGTGTCAGGCTTAACTTTATCAATAATTGCTTGTATTTTTTTCCTTGCAAATTCTCCAATTTGCCCCTTTTTACCTAAAAAGAATGCATCATCAAAAAGTTTGTATATATTAGCTCCAAATGTTTCTGCATGATGACCTCCATCATCAATACTGCACCTATTATTCTCTCTTTTTAAGAATATAACATTACTTCGCGGCATATCTGACAAAACAATCGGACTATGTGTTGTAAAAATAATTTGCACCTTTTTATCTGAATATTGCGCCTTTACTTCTTCAATTAAGTAATTTAGTAACTTTTGCTGCCACAGCGGATGACAATACAAATCTATTTCATCTATAAGCAGCAGAACATTATCATGCAAACTTTCCTCAACATCATTACTTATATAATTGAAATATGGAATCAAATGCATCCATGAAAAGAGATTCAACAATGCTCTCTCTCCTGATGCAAACTGCAATCCGCCTATATCTATATATTTAAGTACATATGAATGTTCCCGTTCAAATACAGACTTCCATATCAATCCAAGAAATTGCTTATACGCCTCGCTTTCATACTCAACCTCCTTGTAGGATATATATCCCGTATCTGATACCGGAAGTGAACATGGATACATCCTACAATTATTCAATACTTGCTCATATTCTTGGATTTCATGGAGTGCTTGTTCAAAAAAATGAGCATATGGCGATTCTTTCCTTGATAGTTCATTAACCATACCTGTTACATAATTTACAAGTTCTTCTTTATCTGTTATTAGGGACTTTCCATTATATTCATCAAATCTGAGATACGTTATTATTTCAAAGAGTAAATTCATATAAATAACTGCAAAAACATCAGTCTTTAATAAATAAAAATCAAAATCTGATAATAACCCCTTTACCAATACATCATAATAAGGACGAAGCATCAATTCTTTGTTATTCTCACTTGTAAACTGTTCGAATTTTTCATCTAAACATCTTCTAAATGTTTGAAACTTAATTTCCAATGTCGCAACAATATTTTTTGCAAATATACTATCTATATTATTTTCCTTAACATACTGTAAATATAAAATGTCCAATATTTGTTGAAATTCATTAGCTTTTTTTGAATTACAAAGTATATCTTGAAATTCATAATATCCTCCAGCACACGATGATACATCTCTACATTTCTTCTTATAAAATATACTTTTCAAAGTTTTTAGAGAATTCACATTGAGAGAAATTTTGCTAATACTCTGATGAGTAGACACTCCATCTTCCAACGCATACATACTATTTGATAAACATATCCTGCTAATATTCTCAAATGCTTTATCATTTCTAACAATATCCATTAGTTCAACAGAACCTTGATATAAGTAACACTCCCTTATTCCTGCATCATTTCGAAAATTGTCTATATTGTGATAACATACTACTTCTGACTCTTCTAGATATACAGCAACAGTCTTATCTTTCTCATATCTTTCCATAAAGAACTTGTCATACTCCGGATTATGTTCCTGATCTTTCACACTTCCATGAAAATTTGATAGCTTAGTTAATAGCGTAGTTTTTCCCGCACCATTTTCTCCAACTATAGCTGTAACATTCGTAATACACCCTTGTTCATCAAAAAAATCTTCCGGTAGCTGAACATTACGTTCTCTCTGTTTTAATACATATTTTCCGTCAATATACTCTACATAAAAATTGTAATTAGAAGAAAAATTAAACCCTTTTTTTTCAATAAACTTTGAAGACGTTTGATTTATATAAAAAAATATCAATTCCATAATGTTCATTACCTTTCTGCAAATTCAACTACTAATTTCCCCTTATTTATCAATAAATTTTATCTAATATAAATAGTACATAGTTCCGCATACATCTTGCCCTCTTCAAACTTTATATTATCAAGCAACAATGCCTGGAATAACACTTCTCTGACACTTTCTATGTTTACCATAGAAAGCTCTATTTCTGATAGTCCTTCCAACTCAATATTTTCCAAAGCTACCGCTTTTCTTGCTGACAAACAATGTGTATACAAAGCCATGATATACTTATTCGATAACACAAAAGCATACGTATCTCTACCTTCATAATTATATCGGCATTTTTCCAATTCTTCCTCACCTATATTAAAGAAGCACCTGACTGTTTCCAGATACACTTTTCCCTCATAGTCCGGCTTATATTTCTTTGCCAACCGCTTGATTGCTGCAAAAATATTATTTCTCTCATACGTCAGTCTTGTTCTTTTAAATACAACTTTTTTCCCTCTCACATCCATATACACATTGTTCCCTATGGTTTTCCCAGCAAACTGTTCATATTCTCCAATTCGTAACAAATATGAAAGCACCTGCAACAGCTTCTCTTTTGATGTAATCTCATTATAACTGTAATTTCCAAATCCCAACTGTTCAAACTGTATCGGTGTACTTCCTTTTTTTATTTCTCTCTCCATAACTCTGTCAACTTCTCTCATGGACTCCATAATTTTTCCTCCTGTTATTGCTAAGAAAAGAGCAGCCACATTCTGACTGCCCTGCTTTTGGACAAATTGTCCAGAAGTTCTATATTTCCACTTTTGGACTTTTTGTCCAAAAGTGTTCCATTACTATACTCACAAATTCTGCCACTATGCAAAATATCTTAATAATAACTACAATTCCTCCAATCAAACCGCCTATAATACAATTCAGTGCCAATATTCCTATGCTTCCACTGATACCGAAGTTTCTTGGAACCAGCCACAGACACATCCGATGTATTCCAAAGGGACAGCCTACCATAATCCAATATAAAAATAAATCAAAGCCATCTGTCTTGTTGCATACTGGATAACAAGTCAGCAGCCATAAAGCAATCCCCATTGCTGGAAGAACAATCTTAAATAATACCCTTTTCAATCCATCCACCTCCGAACATATCATGTTGCACTTCCTGCTGATAATAATGATTTATGGTACTTGGTGCATTATAAAGTGCAGTTACCATGTATGCCTTTATATTGCTAATCTTGTTTGTTGTGTTCTGCATACATCGAATCACATATTCAAGGTGTGAGCTATTCAATTTTAAGAACTTTGATTTTACCAGCTCATACGGGTAATCATCTTTACCAATTTTCACAGTCTGATGCCTTACACAAACCACCTCACAAATAATCTCAAAAAGTTCCTCATACAAGCCCTTATCCCGATAAGAACCATACTGCATGAAATGCTCATATTCAATATTCTCTTTAATGATTTCTATGTATGCATTAACATCATCCATCCCATCCATCATTTCTTCTGCTTCATTACTGGATTGATAGATAGGATTGTTATAACTAGAATCAGTATAACTAATATTGTTATAATTAGCGTTCGTTTCTTGAACTTCTGCAAGTTCATTTTCTGAACTTCCAGAGGTTTGATTATTGAATTTCTTGAAGTCTGTATTTTGAATTTCTTGAAGTTCAGATTTTGAACTTCTGGAAGTCTGCTTTTTGTACTTCTTGACATTCAAATTTTGAACTTCTGTGGAAACATCAGTATTAGCAGGCTCTTTTTCGTTCTTTTCAGGCTTTATATTCTGCTCTACAGCTACAAAATTTTTCACATAAATAATATCCGGTTTTCCAAGCCCTTGTCTTTTCTTTTCAATCAGACCAATACCTTTTTTACTATCAAGCTCTGCAATTATCTTTGCACAAGTGGCTCTGGCACATCCCAAATCTTCCATAATGTTTTCCACCGTATAATGAATATATGCCCTGTTTTCATCATCAAACCAGCCATTTTTCATTGATAATGCCATTCTGTCAAGCATCAGACCATAAAGGAGCTTTGCATCACTGGATAAACCTTTGAAACGCTCATCTTTAATTAGCAATCTTGGAACACGATAAAAGGAAAACTGTTCAGCTTCCGCACCATAATAATAATCAAATTTCAAACCGCTATCCATTTTACTTCCTCCTTTCTACTGTCTATTTTTCCACTCATCCAATAACTGAATGATAATGTTCTCTATTTCTTCACTGCTACAATCTTCTTCAAAATATTTGCTGATTTTATCCGCTTTCAGTGTTACTTTTCTTTCCTTTGGTTTTTCTTCCGTCAAAATCAGGCGAACCATAGCAAAGGTAAGTTCTCCTTTCTTACCATATTCCTTGAGCTTTCCGGATTGTACCATGCTGATATTGCAGCTTTGCTCCTCCAGAATGGCCTGTACCCATTGTTGTGCTTCCTCTGGTAAAAAGGAAATATCCACTCCTTGAGAAAATCCTATTTTCTTTTTATCCACCATATCAAGAAGCTCATCCGACAGCCGGGATAACCAAACATATCTCTGTACCTTTTTTGCATTTTCTCCGGCTGCTTCTCCTACTTTATCAAGTGTATTCATACCAGCTTTCTTTCCTTGGTGTTTCATGGCTTCATATTTCATTTTATAAGCTTTGGCTTTTTCACTTGGTAAAATATCCTCTCGTTGGATATCGGAATCCACCATAATAATTGTAGCTTCATCATCAGTATAATTTCTTACGACAATCGGCATTTCCGTCTTTTGAGCCAGTTCTGAACCTCTTTTTCTTCGATGCCCAGCTATGATTTCATAACCGCCACCAATTCTTGGTCTTGCAATTCCCGGAACAAGTACGCCATACTGACGGATACTTTCTGTTGTTTCCTGCATTTTTTCATCATCCACTACCCGGAAAGGATGTTTTTTAAATGGATATAGGTCTTTTAAAGGAGCAATAATAATTTGCTCTGCTCCATTCCCTTGCAATGTATTCCCTCCAAACAAATCATCAAAACTGTCTATTTTAATTTTAGCTGCACTTCCTGTCTTTGTTGTTTTACTCATTTGCCAGCACCTCCTCTGTTAAGGAAAGGTAGGCAGAAGCCACCTTTCCTTTGGGATCATGTGCAAAGATACTGACACCTTCCGCAGAAATCTCTGCTGCTCTAACGGAAACTGGAATGTTATTGGCAAATATCTTTACCTTACTTCCATAACTCTCTCTCAACATGGTACTAATATCTTTTGCATAGTTTGTTCTGCTGTCTACCATAGTCAACAAAATACCCTCTATACCCAATTTAGGATTGATTTGGCGTTTTACCTTGCCAATGGTCTTAATCAGTTGTTGTAAACCTTTCACCGGTAAATATGCTGCCTGTACCGGAATTAAAATACTATCCGCACAAGCAAAAGCATTTATGGTAATCATGCCAAGGGAGGGCATACAGTCAATCAAAATATAATCGTAATATTCCTTAACAATATTTATGTACTCCTGCATAATCCGTTCTCTGCTCATAACATTTACGAGAGATACTTCCAAGCCGGACAATTCAATGTTGCTCGGCATAAGGTCTATTCCTTCCTCGTGATGTAAAATACCCTCCATAGGCTCAACTTCTTCATCATTTATCAATTTTCCCATAATAGTTGCCAGTGTAACTTCTAATTCATCCGGTTCTGTATATCCTAAACTTGCAGTAAGGCTCCCTTGGGCATCTGCATCCACTAACAATACCTTTTTCCCTTGTTTTGCAAGTCCTACTCCTAAATTACTTGTTGTGGTAGTTTTTCCTACACCACCCTTTTGATTTGCGATTGCGATTATTCTACACATAACTTTTATCCTCCTGATTTACTGAATTTTTCTCGATTCTTTTTCTATTTCCGCATACACTCTGTAATATCTGTTCGTCCCTTTATTGGCATAAGGCTCGGAGATTTGTAAAACGTTCACTTTCTTATTTCTTTGAAGAATTTTAGTGAACCACTTAATATCATTCTTGGTTCCCATAAGTCTTACTTTTAACATTGCCTTCCTCCTGCCTGTTTCTTTAGCAGTATTCCGGATAACGGATTTTAACCGCCTGCCAGAAGTATTTTGCATACCCATAGCAAAATAAATCTTCCACCGTATACTGCCTACACTCATTTAACTGTTCCTCTGCATCTTCGTAATCATACACACTAGGTGTACCATTATTGTAAAGGTTGTATGCCATACGAATAATCTTGGCACTTCCACTGGTTATCCAGCCTTCATGCAGACATTCTGTTTTTACACATCCTGTCTTAAAGTCATAAATTGAATTCACATTTTTTCTTGTATCCTCATCAGTCCCTAAGCAATATACCAACGCTGCATGGTATACGTCTGCATATCTGCACTTTGGCAGATACTCTAAAAAGAATCGTTTATGCTTCTCATTTCTAAAAGTTACGTTTTGAGCAATCTGCTCCGCTTTTGCACTTAACGCTGTGTTTGCCATTGTTCTTCCTCCTTCAGGGTAATAAAAAAGGACTCTACTAATTGTAATTAACAACTAATAAAGTCCTAGACTTCTTATTAACTTCTAAATTCGTGCTAGAGATTCCTACGTTTTTATTTTAGTAAAACCTTAGTAAAATCATCTCTTGATGACAAAATTCCTTGTAAAATCAATGGTTTTAAGGGGTGTGACATATGTTGCCGTGGCAGATGAATAGAACTTTTATCATAGTTATTGTTTGCTCCTTTTTGCTCGGAAATGCCATATTTTACGGGTATTTCCGGGGTTATGTTGTGATTTAGTTTTTCTTGTTAACTAGGCAAATTATAGCATAATTTAGCAAGTTGTGACTACCTGTTAGTAGTAGAAAAGTAGTAAAACGGAAATTCCTACTACTAAGAAAAACGGAGGCAGAACAAGTCTCCCCCTACAAATTTAGATATCTGAGAACTCATGCCAAATAGCTTCTCGATTGCTTTCCAACTTGGAAACTCGTTGTATCAATCCATAGCAATGGTTATCATACTCAGGCTTTACAAACTTAATACCCTCATCACATTCTGAAAACTTGAGATTGTTCTTATAATGTGAAATAAGTTTCTTCATTTCAATTTCATTTTGCCCTTCTGTTTTATCTGCAGCAAAAAGATATATATACTTGCATCCAACTTGTTTAGTGATATCAATAATAATCGGAACCACTACCTCCCAAAAAATTCCAAACCCTAAGGGAATATCTACTTCATCCGGAACTTTAAATTTTTCATTCTTGCACAAGTGTTTTAATTCTATTGCAGAAATACAATTTGGAACATTTATTGTGTTTTCAGATTGACCTATCTCTGTTGATTCCGTTTTCGTATCAAGTCGGTGGTCTGCTATTTCAAACAAACGATCAACTTCATCTCCATACATTGACATTCCAGCTTCGTACATCTGCTGTATACCATTCTCATCTTTTGTTTTTTTAACCTCTATAACTGCATCTACAAACTCTTGATGTTCATCAGACAGTTTTTCTTCCAAGTTTTCACCAACTAAAAGCCCACATTTTACAGAAAAAAACAAGGCAACGTTTCCGGATTTATCTTTAACAAGATAAACTCTTGTTTCTCCATCTAAATCCTCCGCCCATGCCTTGTTCTCATCTCTTATATATGTTTCAAGTGTATTATTTGCTTTCTTTGAAACAAATGCACCTATCAGCTCTTTGTTCTCTGACTTAGAGGTTAATACTTCGTATTTAAACTCACGAAAATAATTTCGTTTTTCTCCAGCGTTAATACTAATACCTCCCTTATGCCATAGCATTCTTTCTATTCATAAGTTCTCTTGTGGCATCAACTTTCATTGCATCAAGCGATAATGCAACATCGCCATCATCTGCGGCCTCCAAACCTCTTCTAGCTTTTTTCCAAGAAAACTCCTCATGTGACAAACTACTAAGCTTCCATGACGATAATGAACCATATCGTTCAAGAACACTTTTCAATAAGTCCATAGTATCATCTGAAACTTTTTCAAATGATTTCAGCAATAATGCACCAGACATATACGCACTTCTAACTTCTTTTAGTACTGGTCCATATTTCCACCCATAAAAAGTCGCATCAAAAAGAGACTCATTATTATACATGAGGGATTCTCTCTGTGAAAAATACATAAGCTTATGCATCTTCATCTCATCCATATGCACACCATTCTGCCCATAATACATATCATATAGAGCCTTTGCAACACACATTGTCTTTTCCATATGCATCCCTCCTTAAAATTTGTGATAGTTTTGATAGTATACTACTTCTGAATATATTTTACAACACTTTTCTTCAAATTGATACAAAAATTGGGGGAAATTTTTATTAATGTTGCATATAATTATTAATCGACAAATACTTGATATATTATAAGCACTTGCCGACCAATTATACATCATATTACTTTAAACATTTTCTGCGATACCGCTTTTGCATCGTTTTTCTTTTCAATCTCTGCCTGTACCTTTCTGAATTCTTCCATTCGTTTCAGTTCTTCCTCTGCGTCATCAAAACTGATATGCGTGTACACATTCATGGTAACACTAATGTCCGAATGCCCCATAAGGTATTGTAGCGTTTTCGGATTCATTCCCGACTTTGCCATATTGGAACAATAAGTATGGCGGCATACATGAGGTGTAATGTTCGGCATCTGCACCCTATAAATATCGTTGTACCTGCCGACCATACGATTGAATCTATGCTGCCAGTGCATTGCCACAAGCGGATTGCCGTCATCATCGTAGAAAAGAAATCCGGTATATCCATCGATTACCTTTTCCAACTTCGGCGGCTCCCTATCCTCAATAATTGCTTGGAACATCATTGCCACATCCTCGGTTATCGTAATCTTCCTCTTGCCCGCCTCGGTCTTGGTTTCTTCTATAATGTATCGCATATCACAGGTTCTCTGTAGCTGATGGTCGATGTTTACTGTTTTGTTCCCAAGGTCAATATCCTTAAGTGTCAATCCGCAAAATTCTGAAATACGCATTCCCGTGTGAAAGAGAATATATACCACTTCGTAATACTTGCAGTATACCACATCATCATGCACAAACTTTAAAAACTTTCGCATCTGTTCTCGGCTGATTGCCTCTCTGGTAACACTGTCGTTTACCACCACACCTGCAAGCTGAAAACCGAATGGATTCTTTACCAGAATATCATCATCCACCGCCATCTGAAAGGCTGGTCTAAGCACTCCCCTTATGGTGTGAATGGAACTGTAACTCTTGATTTCAAAAATGGATTGCAGAACTTTTTGCCAAATTATATAACCCATACTAAAAACACAAAACAGCCACCTTCGCAGTAGATTACTACTAACAAAAAGTGGCTATTTACTCTTATCTTACAAATTATTCTTCATAATTTCCAAATAATTCTCCGGGAAACCAATCAACTTCAAATCAATATCACTTCTATATTCATTTATCACTGTTTCCACTGTCTGCACCAAAGATTTCTTACTCTCTTCATCTGGAAGTCTTTTTAACAAAACTAGTGTATACGCAAACAATGAATTATTCTTTATCTCCGGATGTTTCCGTAAAAAGGTTGTTGTAAATTTTGCCGGAGGATTAAACTCCGTATTATACATCCTAGCTGCATGCGCACATTTATTTCGTAATACTGACAGACAGTGCAGATGATTTTCCAATGTATACTTACCTACTCCAACCATACTGTCTATGGCATCCTTCTCCGAATATAACCTGTAAATCGGTAATAATTTACTTTATTCAAAATATCTTTCGCTTTTTCTCTATCCGAAATAACCATCCCATGTGCAACTAATTTATCCAGCTGTTCATCAAATGTCAATGGCTTTTTCAAATCTATAAAATCTCTCCTTAACGTAAAAAGGCTGAGCACAAGACTCAGTCTGGTCCCCAATGTCCAAAAAACTTCAGGCAACTTTGTTACATATAGTATGTTCAAAAGTGCAATAGATTTTGTAATTTTACGCGTAAATTATAAAAAAATCAGCAGTTCTTGTCCCTTGGTAGTCCATTATTACTAAGGGTTTCACCCCCTATTTTCCTGGCAAATCCTTAATTAAAGGTTGCACTGTTTTATAAATATATGAAACCTCTGTTCCATCTGAATATAATTTCAATAAGCTATTATTCACTTGCTGTTTAGTTTCTGCCTTAAGGATAATCTGTATAATTTCTTCTTTGCACTCTACATATTTTTTCTTTTTGAAATGCTGACCAAAGAAAGAACGAATCTGTGCTTCCCTTTTCGCCACTTTACTCTTGGACTGCACAAATTTTTCAAGAATAGATTTTACATCTTCATATACGGATAGATAATCGGTAAATACATTCTTCAATTCATTATGTATTCCATTAAGTATTTTTTCTTCATTGCAATGAGCAATAACAATTTTGCATATTTTATTAGCTGAATTTCTATCATACCCCATACCCACGAGACCATGTTGCATAAAGAGATTCAATTTACTTCTGTCCTCTCCTTCAAATTTATAAGCCATGCCTGCATTTATCTTGCTATTCACAGTTTGAATACTGTTCTGCCCCTTCATAGCATTCTGTATTATCCCTTTCTTTTGAGTGGACACATTTCCCAGTAACTTCTCCTTACGAGAAATATTGAAGCAACCTTCCTCTTGCCAAAATTTAACAATATTATCGTAATCCTTATCTTTACTGATAATCACATAATTACAATCCTTACCATGAATTCCTAACAAATATCCCAAGTATGATACCAAGTGCATATCCAGTGATTGCTTACGAATAGGAACTAAATGTGACTTAATATCTCCATTTAGCCAAAAGATATCTCGTCTTATATTTGTTGCATTCTGTGTAGAAAAAATATGCACATGGTCTTCCTTAGTCATGCTCTCTATGTTAGCAATACCATCATTGTGAACATTCTCAAAATCTATTAAATAATACGTTTCCATCTATCCACATCCTTTTGACATCTATAATTAACTACGGTATATTACATACTAACATATCACCCCGCATTTTTCCATAGTAAAGCTGATAACCAGCCATTCCAGCCAGCTTTCCATTTTACTACTAACTCGACATTTTTTAATTTTCTCTGCAAATTCAGCTATTATTATATCTCTCTGTGCAATTTCTTTTCACTTTTCTTAACTAGCAATAATTTTTCTCCCTTATCACGATGCTCTATCATCGCTTTTTTCTCTGCCAGTTTCTCTTTTATAGAAATTCTCCCTGACGAGCGTTCTTCCTCTTTTTTTGGCTTTTCATTATTCAGGACATTATCAATCATGTTATAATTGGCTTCTTCAAGTTCCTCCACCTTTGCAAGTGGTTTATATTCTGTCAGCTTATCTAAAGCTCCTTCGCCCTTCTTGCGGTCTGTACCGCTTCACTGTCATCAATCTCCGAACCTTGCTCGAAAATGTCCGTTATGACAAATTGCTCAATCCTCATTTTCTCCTCCAATCTAAACAATACACTATTCCTTTATTTCATTAATTCCTCCGTAAGCCTTAAAATTTCTGGTGCAATTTTAGCTCGCTCCTTCTTGATAACATGATTATACAAAGGATAAGCTAGACAAACAAGAGCTATGCCAATCATACCTATCAAGATACCAATAAGAAATGCCATACTCTGACTAAATCCAAGCACTCCACTCAACTCTGACATTGCGAGACTCATTCCAATTCCTAAAAGCAATGCACCAATAATACCAGGAATAAGTGCCATCATTGTAGCTTTTTGTGTAACATTTGCATCCAATCTGCGTAAACGCTCCATTTTATCTTCCTCTGATGTAGCATACTTTCTTCGAATATTTTGAATCTCCTCCTGCTCCTTCGCAGAATATGTATAGCGAAAAGTTTCTGTCCCTTTATTCTTCATTTTCGCTCACTCCTTTACGCTTTTTAACAATTTCATTTTCTTACTGCTCTGTACAATCATATAAATTGCCATTGCAACAACGACAATAGATACGACACCGCCTGTTTCCCCAAGCATAATCCTTAGACTTTTTTACATCTCCTTTTTATTATTTTCTGCGCTTTATAACATAGGTGCTACTATCCTTACTACTGCACAAATAAACCTCTGTAATAAATTTGTTTTAAGCATTTCAGGTGTAACTTCAATACATTTTTCCAAAGTATTCTCAATATCTGCTTTCAAGGATTTATTCGCTTCACATTTATACATCCATACACCATTTTCAAAATGATGAACAAGACTTCTGTAATCCAGATTTATAGTTCCTATCATTGCATAATCATCGTCTACCAAATAACTCTTAGCATGGATAAATCCCGGCTCATATTCGTAAATTTTCACCCCAGCACTCATCAAACGATGATAAAAACTTCTGGTCATGGCAAATATCAGCTTTTTATCTGGAATATGAGGAACAATAATCCTCACATCTACGCCTCTTAGAGCTACATTTTCAAGGTCTGTGCAAAGGTCGTTATCTATAATCAGGTAAGGTGAAGTCATCCATGCGTACCCAGTAGCACCAGAGAGCATATTTTGAATAACACTCTTACCAACTCTGCGCTCATAAATCGGATGCGGCCCGTCACCAAATGGGATAATATAGCCTTGCTCTGTGGTATCTGATTGTACTGGATATAACTCATTTCCTGTAACCAACACTTCCTTTTCATTGATACCATAATCAACAAGAAATAGCTTTGTCAGTTCCCATACTGCTTCACCTTCTAAGCGAACACCTGTGTCCTTCCAATGCCCGAACTTCTCCACCTCATTGATATATTCATCCGCAATATTCACACCCCCTGTATAGCCAACCCTACCATCAATGACAAGTATTTTTCGGTGGTTACGATTATTAAACTCACTATCCGCATTACCTCTTAATCTCGAAAAAGGAATTGCTTCAATTCCACATTTTCTAAGCATCCTATGGTAATCTCCATGCAGCGTCATCATACAACCGATATCATCATATAACACTTTGACCTCAACACCTTCCGCTGCCTTTCGTTTCAGAATATCCAATATAGAATTCCAAAACTTTCCTTCTTCAATAATGAAATATTCCATGTAGATAAACTTCTCAGCAGTTTCCAGATCAATCAACATACTCCAGTACATATCCTCACCCAGTGGAAAATATTTTTGCTTCGTATTTGTAAATAAATGTGTTTCTGCAATATCACATAGCATTTTCGCCTGTGCCGCTGCAACTGGATTATTTTCCTTTAATTCTTTGAACAATTTGCTGTCATCTTTTTTATAAGTATGCTTTTTCAAATCAGCCAAACGCCTAATAAATTTTTTTTGAAGTGTTCTGGAGTAAAACATAAAATACAACATAAATCCGGCAATTGGTACAACCAAAAGAAACAGTAACCACGGTACTTTATAGTCAGGATTATCATCTGATGCAATGACCTTTATAACACAGAAAATTTCCGTTGCCCATGCAGCAAGATAAAAATATGGAACATAATAGCACAGCGCCAGAACAATGCCAATAACCGCCAGAACCTCAAACAATGTAATTAAAACAGCAATAATATATCTCACAGGAATATAGTTGATTTCTTTCTGTACTTTTTCCTTATTCACATTATAAGTAATTGTCTTTTTCATATAAACCTCCCAAAACCAACTGTAGCGAGATGCTTTGGGGACACCTCGCCTATGTATAGAACTCTATTTATTACCTTGCTCCAACTGATTCTTATTTTCCAGAAAGTCTTTTCTTTGCATCATCAACAGACTCGCCCTCCTTGGCAAAAAGTTTTTCAACGCATTTATCAGTTACCTTTCCAAATCCTTCTACTACACCACTTTCCATTTTCTTATAGCCATCGACTACACCATTTTCGATTTTCTTATAACCATCCACTACTGCTTCTGCAATTTTCTCATTTACTTCTACAAATTTTGACATATCAATGTTCTCCCTTTCTTTCATTTAGATTTCTTTAATTTATGTACTCATTATAACCAGCGATTGTTAATGAGTTTTTTGAGAAATGTTTCTATTTTGTTAAACTCCACTTTTATAAAAAACACATTGACTGAAAAACCACTGGCATAGATTATCTATTTAGTTCCATATATCACACTAAAGCCATTTCAGACACATTTTTTTCAATTCTCGAATGTACTAACCTTGCAAGTTCTACTGTATTTAGACCTTTATACTCTTCATAATAAATAGGCTCTAAATAATGAAGTTGTACTGTTACCTTTTTACTTCCTTTCTGATCCAGCACTTTAAAACTATCAATAAATGCAATTGGTAAAATTGGACATTTCGCTTTTGTTGCACATCTGAAACTGCCTCCATGAAAATCTAACATTTGATTTCCTTTTTTACTCCTTGTTCCCTCTGGAAAAATCAAATAGTTACGCCCTTTTTCAATTTCCTTTGTAACAATCTGTATCACTTGCATAGATTGCCTAATATCCTCTCGATCCATAGGATATGATTTCGTGCAATCCACCATCTGTTTTAACACTGGAAGCTTGTACAATTCCTTTTTCAACACCGCCGCCCACGGTCTGTCACAGGTTGCTGCTAACGCAACAATATCAAACAAGCCCTGATGATTGGCATAAATTAAAAATCCATCCTCCTTCGGTATATTTTCCTTTCCATATACCTGTAAATCAATATTTCCGGATTTTACAGCCAATTTCATTATGTATTGAATATGCTCGTATTTGACTTTCTCTTCATATTGTTCTGTATGCTTTGCATAATGACATAATTTCCCATATACTGTTGGTACTCTCCAAAAGTTTCTAAGCACCATTACTAGTAATCTGTTCATTATAATCCTCCTCTGTGCTAAATAAAACCTAGTTCAACTATTTTGAAAAAATAAGAGAAGCAACTGTCTAATTACTCCTCTCCTTGCCTCACATAATTATTCCTCTTTCATACTCGCACCACATACGCCACAATACTTCATATCAATGGATGTTTTTGCACCACACTTTTGACACAATACGGATGTTCTTTTTTTCTTGTTTTCTAATGTTGAAATCATCTCTTTTGCTTCTTTGATAGCAGAATATCTTTCCATTATTTCCGGACACATTTCATCCCCAGCTTCTAATCTGACTAAGGTAAGATTTCCAATTTCTCTTGTTAATACCTTAATCTTCTTCTGCTGTTCTGCAATCTTTCCATCCACCTTACAATTATCAACGCTATTTCTCATGTTTTTCGCAAACTTTGCCATTCCGGCATTTACTTTTCCTGTAAATTTCATTTCTGTTACCTCCTTAAATTTGATAACTCAACTTTACTACTGTTTTATTTTTGAAATACTAAAATATTGTTTAAGAAATATTAATTTACTACTTAAACGACATTCCCTCCAGGAATGCCGTAAAACACTCATAGCAAGCTGACAAATCTAATTGTAAAAATAAAGATATTTGATATAATAGACCTAAACAAATTTGAATTTTTGGAGGATATACACTATGAAAAAATTGGGGTTAGTTGGTGGTATGGGACCAGAGTCTACAATTCCATATTATCACGATATTGTATATGGTGTTCAAGAAGCACTGGGAAAATCCATATTCCCTGAATTGTCAATTGAAAGCGTAAATGTTTTTAATGTATTAAAATTATGTGATGAAAAGAAATTTGATGAATTAACAGAATATCTAATGAATGCGATCAACAATTTGGCTAAAAGTGGGGCTGAGTTTGCGGCATTGTCAGCAAATACACCACATATTGTATTTGACAGATTGAAAGAACAATCACCTATTCCATTAATTAGCATTGTAGAAGCAACTTGTGAAGAGGCTAAACATAGAGAGTTAAAGAAAATTGGTTTATTAGGTACAATTTTTACTATGACAGGAGAATTCTTTCAAACCCCATTTGTAAAAAATGGGATTCAAGTTGTTATTCCATCAGAAAGTGAAATTAAGATGATAAATGAAAAAATTTCTACGGAGTTAGAGTTGGGAGTTGTAAAAGAAGAAACATTATTATTTTTTCAAAATCTAATAAATCGTATGAAAAATGAAGATGGTATAGAAGCAATTGTGTTAGGTTGTACAGAACTTCCGCTTTTGTTAAATGATGAAGTAAGTTCCGTTCCTTGTTTAGATACCATGCAGATACATATTAATTCTATTGTAAAGACTATTTTAGATTGCTAAATTCCAGCTTATAAACCTCTGAAAACTCGATAACTAATGCGTCAAGTTTTCTCATAATCGCCTTATTTCGGGTATAAAATATCGCTGACTGCTCCCCTGCATTAAAATTAATTATTGTTTCCTGCTCATACTTGGATACACTGCCCATTAAATCACTCCTTTTTCCTATGCTCGTACTTTTGACGGACAAATAATAAGCCTGCCGAAGGCAGGCGGATGAGATGGATAGGATAGAGATATCAAACCGCCCCATCCATACTCTCTGCCAGCAGCAAAAACCAGCCTAAGACTTTCTTTTCAGCAATTTCTGTCTCATACAAATCCTTCCAGCAAACAGATGAATCCAGTGCTCTCTTCCCGTTCAGGAAGGTCTGAGCGGCTTTCTCCCATACTTCCTTCCCAACGGAAGTATCCCCGTCAGAAAGATAGTAGGTATAAATTTCCTCCTCATTCTCGCTATATTCCAGCACATAGGAACGAATTGGCACGCTTACCACTTCTCCGTTTTCCAAATAATAGTACCCCTCTGTGCAAGAGGCTGACTGCAGTCCCGCTTTTTCATAGTCAGAAGACATATATAGAATTCTACCATGCTCATCCTGATAAGCATTTGCCCATGCCTCAGAGGATGGTGTCTGTTCAATCTCAAAAGCCAGCCCCTCCAATGCGGCTTCCTGTCCAAGTTCAAACACCTGTCCCTTCTCTACATCCGCATGATAGAAGGCATTGCAGGCATAGAGACCTGTGCCCTGTACCAAAGCACACATAAGCTCCAATTGTCCGTCTTTGTCCAAATCATAAACGGCAATCCCCAGTGTTCCTCCTGCCATTGCTCCCTCCTCCGGAAGCCAACTGGCATAATTTTCTGCAAAGACGCGTAGCTGCTGGGCATTTTCCTCTCCCAGACGGGAATACACCTCCATGTATGCTTCATCGGAAATATCCATACTGTCCTCAAAATTTTCACCGTAAATGGTGGTTTCACTGTTGTCTGCCCCTGCCGACTCATCCATAACCGCCTCAGAAGTGGACGTTTCCGTTGTTTCTGCTGTGTTATCATTCTGTGTTTCTACTACTCTGCTACCACACCCCCAAAGAACGGTAGTACAGAAAGCACAGAGCAGTAATGTGCGGATACTTTTCTTTTTTTGTCTGTCAATTATCATTTTAACACTATCCCCTTTCACCCCTTACCAGTTTTTCTTTTCTTTGGAGCTATCGTGTTGTTTCTTACGTTCTTCTACCATTTTCCCAAACCATTCCACCATATTAGGGTCATAGTGTGAGAAAAATGCACTCTGCTTTTTATCAAGAGCTGCAATTTTTTCCATATCTTCTTTTGATAATTCAAAATCAAATACATTAAAGTTTTCTACCATTCTGTCATAGTGTACAGACTTAGGGATAATAACAATATCTCTTTGCAAATGCCATCTTAAAATAACTTGGGCTACTGTCTTACCATACTTCGCACCAATTTCAGACATAATAGGGTCTTTAAACATATCACCGCGACCTTCCCCAAACGGTGCCCATGCTTCCATCTGAATACCGTATTTGTTATGCCAGTTCTTAGACTCCTCCTGTTGATGATATGGATGAATTTCCACCTGATTTATCATCGGTTTAATACGAGCAAACATCGCAATATCAATCATTCTATCCGGATAGAAATTTGAGATACCGATTGCTCTAATCTTACCTGCTTCATAATATTCTTCCAATGCTCTCCAAGCACCATAATAATCTGCAAATGGCTGATGAAGCAAAAGTAACTCCAGATAGTCCGTCTGCAATTTTCTCATTGACTCATCTATGGATGCCTTACATTCCTCATAACCATAATGTTCAATCCACACCTTTGTTGTAAGGAAGATTTCTTCTCTTGGAACTCCACTCTTCTTAATAGCAGAACCAACTTCCTCTTCATTAAAGTAAGATTGTGCTGTATCAATCAAACGATACCCTGCCTTTAATGCGTCTAATACACATCTTTCACATTCTTCCTTTGTTACCTGATACACCCCATATCCGAGCTGTGGCATCTTCACACCATTACTTAAAGTAATATAATCCATTGTATAACCTCCTTGAAATTAAGCTATGCTTATGATATTTTTATTGTATCAAGCAGTAGTAACTACCGGTCAAGCACTTTTTAAGGAGATTTTGAAATGTACACGATGAAACAAACCTGTGAGAAAACTAATTTACCATATGAGACCTTAAAATTCTATTGTAATCAAGGCTTAGTCCCAAATGTGAAGCGAGATTCCAATAACCGCAGAATCTTTGATGAACGAGATGTTGCATGGATTCAGAGTCTTAGTTGCTTGAAAAATTGTGGTATGAGCATCTCTGAAATGAAAAAATATATTGAACTTTGCCTTGCAGGCGAAGCCACAATTCCTGAACGAAAACTCATTCTAGATGCAAAACGCCAAACTCTTGTTGCACAATTACAACAAGTACAGGACTGCATTGACTATATCGACTGGAAACAAGGTTTTTATGATGATGTATTATCTGGAAAAACCAAGTATTATAGCAATCTGATAAATACAGAGAAATAAATGATATCTGGAATTTTGCACTTTACAGATTCCAAAGTAGTGCTATAATAAATACGTTTTGTATAGAATCATAGAAAAGGTGATATTATGGATAAAGAACTAAAACAAGAAATTTTACTGCATTATACAATGTCATTTATCGGCGGCATTTTTGCTATATATGCCCTTCTCGGCTTTCATCTGAAAGTGTACCTGCCAAAAAAGTGGAGTTTTTCTGTTTTCACCGACATAACATTTCATTTTCTCTCCCTTTGCAAATTCAAATTTGCTCTCATTCCATTATCCCTATCATTAGGGTACATCAATACCCTTTACCAAAATCAATAACATTCTTTTTAGGCTCATTATTTATATCTCGCTTCATATTTTCGCAAAATATATCTAAAATCCTCTTTCTTGTAAACTTATTTTCTCCCCAACTTATTCCTGAGATATGCGGAGTTAATAATACATTTTCCATATATCTAAGAGGATGTTTTTCAGGTAAAGGTTCAGGCTCTGTAACATCAAGAACTGCACCTCTGAGTAATCCTTTCTGCAGAGCATTTGTTAATTCATCCGTATTCACAACAAATCCACGTCCAACATTTACGAGTATGGCACTTTCCTTCATCTTTTTTATTCGTTCTGCATCAAACATTCCCGCCGTTTCTGCTGTACCCGGAAGCGCAATAATAACCACATCAGCATCTTGCAATTGCGTATCAACACTGTCTATTGTATATATTTCATCAAAAGGCAAATCCTCATTGCTAGGAGTACGACAGATTCCAACAGTATAAGCCCCAAAACAGCTAAGCTTTTTTGCAGTTTCCTGTCCAATATTTCCTGTTCCTAAAATAAGTACCCTTTTTCCCTCTAAAGTATCATCACCTTCCATTTTGTACCAACCGCCACTTTTCATTTGCGCACGATATGAGAACAGATTTTTATATAATGCAAGAATTCCAGAAACAATGTATTCAGAAATAACACATCCATAAGCACCTGACGCACTGGTAAGAATAATATTAGCTGGAAAATCCGGAACAGAAGTGTATTTATTGGCACCTGCCCAAGTCATTTGAATCCATCTAAGATTTTTCATAAAACGAATCGTACTGAGCTCAGGCTCACCAAATACAATTTCTATATTCGCACAATCCTCGCTTTTAAGAAGTTCCTTCTCATTGTCAAAAAACAAAACCCTATCCTCTTTTTCAACTGATGATAAAATAAGTTTTTTCTCACATTCCAAACATTTTTTGATTATAGCAATATTTCGCATCATTTTCCCCTTTCTATTCTCTACTTTGTTTATATATAACAACGGCAAAACAACTGGCTATAATAAACATTATCCCCCTCGAACGCTCTCTGCAATCAATAATTCTCTGCCATTATTTTTTTATTTCAATAATTCTTCTGTAAGCCTAAGAATCTCTGGTGCAATTTTTGCCCGCTCCTTTTTAATGACATGACTATACAATGGATAAGCCAGACAAACCAACACAATACCTATCATACCAGCAGGCATACCAATAAGCAAATCCATGTTCTGATTAAGTCCAAGTTTCTCACTCAAATCTGACATTAGAAGACTCATTCCAAATCCTAAAACCAATGTCCCAATAATACCGAAAATAAGTGCTGTCATTGTAGCTTTTTGCGTCACGCTTGCATCCAACTTACGCAAACGCTCCATTTTATCTTCCTCTGGTGCAGCATACTTTTTTCGAATATTTTGAATTTCATTCTGTTCTTTTGCAGAATATGTATAATTAAATGTTTCTTTTTCTTTATTCTCCATCACTTATTACTCCTTTGCTCTTTTTAACAGCTTTATTTTCTTGCTACCCTGCACAATCATACATATAGCCATTGCTACAATAAAAACAGATATAACGCCACCACTTACCCCTAGCATAACTCTTTGATTTGAAAGTTCCATCGTTCCGTCGTTAAAAGTAGTCAACATGGTAGACTCCAGTGTCAACATTGACACACAAGCGGCTGCAAGATTAATCGCTTTGGACGCAGAAAAAACTGGACTGTTATATTTGCGATACTTTACAACATTTACGATTGCCAAAGTAAAAGAAGTAAAGGTATAGGCAGCCATTGCAATGGTGCTAATCTCATGATGCCTGAAGGTTCTGTTCCAATAAACCATAAAAAATATCATGATTGATAACGCTAAGTTCATTACAAGAAATATGATACCGCAGTTGCGATATTTTATAAGTTCCTCCTGCATCCTTTCACCGGGTTTGTGCCTGCTGGTATATTGAACCAAAAAGAACCTCATAATCGCAAGAGATATGTAATATCCTGCCATGGAATAATACCAAAAGGATGCGTGATATAACCCAAGTCCCATCTGAAATACTGCGTATGCTGTATTGAATAAAAGAGAACCATACAGCGAAACATTCACTCGAAGCCTTGCATCATCCTGCCATAATCTTGCATATGTATTTTCATTCTTAAATACTTTAAAAAAGCGAATCAACTTCGGTATTTTAAAGCACCACACTGTAAGCGTATAAAATGCAAAGACATAGGATATATAGGATATCATCGACTCTGTTCCTATAAAAACAAGGGAATACACAAGAAATACAGTTGCAACAGGAAGCAGTATAAGCATAATTGCAATATGAGGGAACATAATGCGTTTCCCAATTTTCTTCCAATTCATATTAATCCCGACCTATCTTTACGGTAAAAGTAGTCCCTTTACCAATTGTACTTTCTACTCTTATTTCACCCTGCATAATGTCAACCACCCTTTTTACAAGAGCCAAACCAAGACCATTGCCTTGCACAGAATGTGAAGTGTCACCCTGATAAAATTTCTCAAAAATGTGTGTGCCAACTTCTGGTGTCATACCACAACCGGTATCTTTTACTTTTACAATCGCATGATGTTCGGTCGCATAAAGCGATACCATAACCGTTCCACCAGCTTCGGTAAACTTAAAAGCATTGGAAAACAAATTATTCCATACAAGACTAAGTAATTCTGCATCGGCTTTTACTTTCACATTTTCAGCAATGTCCGTATCAATCTCAATCTCAGCCTTTTCCCACACACTTTCATACTGTAACAGACATTCACAAAGCTGCTCACCAAGGTCAAATTCCATAATCTGCGGAAAAATTTGCTGGTTCTCCAATCGGTTCAGTTTTAAAATATTCGTCATCATATCCGCTAAACGGCGAGAACCATCCGTTACACCCTTAGCATATTCTATGCGCTTTTCCTCTGAAAGTTTAGGTGCCTGCAAAAGGGTACCATAATTTTGCATCACTGCAAGAGGCGTTTTCATCTCATGAGAAACGTTTGCGATAAAATCTGTTCGTAACGTTTCCACACTTCCCAGTTCCTCAGCCATTTTATTAAAACACTCAATAATTTGATTAAAGTTTTCCTCCATATCCAACTTACCTTGTGTACTTACCCTAACGGAAAAATCTCCTTGCATGATTTTTTCTGCTGCCTCTGTAATTCGTTTTACCGGACGCTCTACTGTCAGTTTGCGCCTAATCATATCTATCACATAGAATACAAAACTTAAAATTACAACATTCATGAAGGTCAATTTTGCCGCAGAATTCAAAGCCTTATCATCCAATGTAATATTCAATGTGTTTGATAATGTAGATACAAAAAGCATGGTACAGCAGGTAATCACAAAAGCCACGAGAAGTAAAAAAACCATGAAGCGACTAAGCTCCTTTAAAATATGTTTCAGCAGTTTTTCGTTTCTCACTTAATCACCACCTTATATCCAAGACCATGCACCGTCACAATTTCAAAGGCGTCACAATCCACAAGTTTAGAACGAATCTTTGTAATATAAACATCGACAGCTCTCGGTGCCGTTTCCGTGTCTGTATCCCAAAATTCATCCATAAGCTGTGTCCTTGTAAATGTTTTTTTCGGATAAGATAGCAATTTATAAAGAATACTGAACTCCCGGTTGGTCATTGATATTTCTTCATCATTTAAATAAGCAGTATGCTCATCCGCATCCATCACAAAACCACCAATTTCTATTTTTCTGTTAGCAGCAATCTTCGCACGACGAAGAAGTGCGCCAATACGCAAAAACAACTCATCCAAATCAATAGGCTTAACCATATAATCATCCACGCCAATACGAAAACCTTTCTGCTTGGATGCAATATCATCACGGGCAGTCATAAAAAGAATCGGAATATCATCATTAAGTTCACGGATATTCTGCACAAATTCAAAGCCATCCACTCCTGGCATCATAATATCAGACACAATCATATCAAACATAGTAGCCGTAAGTGCATCGTAAGCATCTGTTGCATTCAGGCAACCAGTAGCTTCATACCCACTATGATTCAAAAATGAGCAAACGGTTCTATTTAATTCCTTATCATCTTCCACAACTAATATCTTAAACATGGCAATCCCTCCACAAATCAACTTCCTACTGACATAATATATCATAGCACTTAAATGTTAACGTTTTGTTTCTATTTTCCCCTTATTCCAAATTTTCTTATCTATTTTGTGTTTTATAGCATGGGAGCCAATCCCCTCGCGGTGCGTTTTTTACTCTATAGGACGAACCTTTCTATAGAGAAAAAAATAGCGAGATGCTTTTTGACACCTCGCCTATGTATGGGACCTCTATTTATTACCTTTTGCTGCATCAATGCGAGCCTGTGCTTCTGCCTGACGCTTTTTTGCCTCAGCAATCTTCTCATCTCGCTCTGCCTGCATCTTTGCCTTATGCCTTTCCGGGTTGCTCATTGCCTTAGCTTCTTCCCAATTAGCCTTAGATTCCGCTTTGACCGCTGCAAAATTCGCTTTGTCAACCTCGTGCTGTGCCTTTGCACTTTCCTTCATATCCTGAAATGCCTTCTTCAAAAACTCTTCCATTGTAATTCACCTTTAACCTTTCATAATTTTATTGCTGAGTGCAATGATCTGATCTGCATATTTCTTACGGCGCGACCCAAGAATCCTCTTATAGATTGGATAGTTAATAATAGTCATCAACATTCCAACCACACCGATGATAATACCTGGTAACATAGCATCCGCCATACCAAGCGTTTCTCCGATGTCCGTCATAACAAGACTCATACCACTTCCCATAATAATGGCTCCAATACTGCCAAACACATAAGCAAACACATTTGCCGGTTTCTTCACCTTTGCATCCAACTCCCGCAATGCGTCAAGCTCCGTGCTTTCCTTTTCAATGTACTGCGTACGAATTTTCTCTACCATAAAGTTCTGTGAATTATGCTCCATTGGTGTTACCCCTTTCTATATTATTTTCTTGATGATAAGTGCATTGTATAACACCAATGTTTTCAAAAGTTTTGTAAAATGTTTCTGAAATGTTAAAATTGGGATTTTTTTGCTGTTAATGAAACGTGGAAATGAGGCAGCATGGGCACTGCGTACCGCTTTTGATATCCGTATAAAAAACCGCCCAAAGTCTTGATCTACTGACTTTGGACGGCCCCCTATTTTGTCTTACACCTGCGTTGCTTTATTTCTTAATCTTTGCCTTCGCGCTGACACCTTTGCTTCTTAATACTTTCTTATATGTTTTCAATTTGCTACTCGGTACTTTTATGGTTGCCTTCTCATAAATACCCTTAAATGCTTTGCTTCCCACTTTCTTACTGGTCAGCTTTTTCGTCTTAATGGTAATTGTTTTCAGCTTCTTACAACCGTAAAATGCCTGAGAACCAATCTTACTTACCTTAGATGGTATCGTAATCTTTGTCAGCTTGGTACATTTATAAAATGCCTGCTTTCCAATGGTTTTTACATTCTTTCCAATTACAATTGATTTTACATTCTTGTTATTTCTGAATGCGTTCATTGCAATAGAAGTCACCTTGTATTGCTTACCATCAATCTCTACAATATCTGGTATTACTATGAGATTCACTGTTGCAGCAGATCCCACATATTCCACTGTTTTGCTCTTACTTCCATTGCTTGTTACTTGGAAAGTCGCCTTTGACACAGAATCCGTTATAATATCGCCTATCTGTATCTTCATGCCATTTGTTGTAATGGAAACAATTGTATTTGTTGTCACAATTGCTGGCTGTAGAGTTGGTGTTGGTGTTTCCGTTGGCACTGGCGTTTCTGTCGGCACTATCGGTGTCGCTGTTTCTGTCGGCACTATTGGTGTTGATGTTTCTGTTGGAGACACTGTCACTGTTGGCGTCGGTGTTAGATTCGCTGTCGTTGTTGATGTCGGTGTTGGATCCGCTGTTGCCGTTGACGTCGGTGTTGCTGTCGCCGTTGGCGTTGATGTTGCTGTCACCGTTGGTGTCGGTGTTGGATCTGCTGTTTGCGTTGGTGTTGGTGTTGCCACTGGCGTCAACGTTGTGATTGTACTATTTTTTATACCATAGGTTCCTACACCTACTGTATAATGGGAACTATCTTTGTTGTCCCAAGAATCATTTCCATTATTAAAACATACTTCCGCACTTGTTTCTTCTCCCAGCTCCAAAGTGTACTTCCATGTATAACCACTTTGTTCACTGTTTTCTTCCATTGCCACACCAGGTACCGTTGTCCACTCTCCTGTACCTATCTGGTAATATATATAAGCCTTGCTCCATGAACTATTTGCATAATAAATAACTGCTTTATTTATAATTTTTTCTACAATTGAATAATATATGGTATAGGTAGCTGTTTCTCCTGCATTGTCTGTAGTTTCAACAGTGATTTCATATTCGCCAATTTCTTCCGGAGTCCATCTTAAAACATTACTGTCAGAAACAATTTCTTCTTTCGTAGTTCCTGTTGTATTGTTTTTAATGGTCCACTTTGACTTAATTTCCTCTCCTGTTACATATGCATTTTCTCGCTGTTCCGTTAAAACAATTTCTTTTCCTGATAGCTGTGGTGAATCCAGGCTTGTTATGATATTAGAAATTTCAAATCCCTCTGCTTCAAAATCCAAAGTCTTACTAGCAGTCTGCCCATAAGCATCTTTTACAGATACTAAAATTGTATATTCACCCATTTTCTCTACTTCTGTAGAAATTTCATAGCTTTCAGTTTCTAATGCTACCCCTGTCTTTTCTTCTACTACACTGTCATCTGACTTTCTTTTTATGGTGTAGTCCAAAAAATATCGAGCAATACCTCCACTAATTTTCACAGTAAAATCGCACTGCTTTCCTTTTGTGTTATTAGCAATTGTTACAGAAGATAACTTCAGACTTGTTCCACCAAAGGAATTTACGCCTGCTTTTATAGTGTAATTTTTCTCACTATTATTATCCCAGGTATCATTTCCATTGTTAAAGCATGCGGTGGCTGTACCACTTCCTACATCAATTACATACATCCATGAATAGCCATCTACCCTACTATCTGCCATCTTCACTCCCGGAGATGTAGTCCATGTGCCGCTACCTACTTTATAATGTATGTAAGCCTGACTCCAGGCACTCTTTTTATAGAAAACATAAGCGGTATATCTCCGCCAATTGGATAGTGTAATTTTCCTATGCCTGTTACTCCGTAAGCATCGGTTACCGAATAAGTGATGGTGTAAACACCTGTTTCTTCCGGTGTCCAAGTTGCTGTGTAGTTACTATCCATAACAAGGGTTTCTTCCTTGCCATCCTTTTCTACTACAAATTTATAGGTATTGCCCTCTGATACTGCTTCGTTTTCAACCTCTGCGGTTAATTGAATAGCAGTACCTGCTGTTTGCGGAGATGGCAAGTCAGTTGCTATCTTCGGTACTTGCACCCCATTAATAGCATACTCTGATATGATACCTCTCTTTACTTTGCCTGTGGATGTACTTTTTACATCTACAAACAAGGTATGGGTTCCTGCTACTTTTTCTTTCAGAATATCATACAAATTTACGGTAATACTGTTATCCCTTTGATAACCGCCGGATAACTCATATTCCTTGCCGTCAACAATGATTCCAAAACGATAGGTATGACTTCCACTTTCTCCAAGAGCATCTGTGGTCAACACAAGCTCTTTACTGCCTTCTATGGAAATCGGTCCTTTTTTTGATGCCCGCAGTTCCACATACGGCACTTCAACATCAAAGGACATATAACCATCTTCTATTGTAATATTGTAAACAGAAATTCCTAAGTCCGTTGTGTCATCATACAATTGAAAAGCAGAAAACTCTGTCCTGCCTTCTGTTCCATCATAGTAGGATTGTGCTACCGTATAATTGTCTCGTAATATATAGATTTCATCAGGTGGACCATAAGCATTTCCCGTCAAATCGGTATCCACCCGGTAAAAGATTAATCCTTCATATTTACTTAAAGTAGTATCATATCCGGAGGAACTGCTTCCCCGATATTCTATCATAAAATACTGGTCCGTCACCCCTTCTACCGGAATTTTATATGCTATGGTATTTTCCTTGGGATCTGCCGTGGACGGTCCAAGCTCATAATGCCCTGATTTACTTATTGTCTGAATGCCTTCTCCATCCTCACACCATTTTCCATATTTATACTTTTCATATACAAGGGGATGCCCTATGATTGAAGTACTGGCCATAACACTCCAGCATCCAACTGGCGCTCCACCGGCACTCGTATAATGGTATAAATCCGGATAGCCTAAGGAATGCATAAATTCATGGGTAACAGTTTTTGTGATATCCTTCTTATACGTATTATATGTAATCAAATTATATACATTGCTTTTTCCATTTACTGTAATAATTGATTTATGGGACCAGAGCAATTCTTTCGAAGTTTCACAATTGGGAACCAAAAATACCAGATTGTATGGTTCATCTTCAATTCCCAACTGCTCTAAGAAATCCTCACCCATAAATGCAATTGCATTGTTTAATAAGTCTAGTCTTCTACTGTACATCTCTGATGCTGTGTAACCTTCCGGGTTACTGGCTGTCTGCTTCAAATAGTAGGAACTAGGATGTTCGTCAACATAGCATTTTGGTGATCCATCTGAGTTTTGCGGCCATGCATGGGTGTTTACTTCTACTTGTCCCCAAGAGTATTCATCTATGTATGATTTCAGGCTGGGTTCTGCCCCATCAAACATGCTCATGATGTAATCGTAGCCACCACGCTCCTCATAAATACTTTCGCCTTGATTAGAGAAGCTAATAAAAACAACTACTGCATTGACTACCTGTTTTTCTAACGGTGCATTTTCTTCCATTAATGTTGTTGTGGACCTGTTTTCTTCCCAAGTATCAAATACCGTAAGGTCATCTTCATCTAAAACACAGCCTTCTTGCCAATCACATTCAAATCCCTCTACATCTTCTGAACTTTCTTCTTCACTGACTGTGTTCTGTTCTTGAGTTGCTAAATTTTCCTGTTGTGTTGTCTCGGCATAGGTGAGAGTTGTTGGTACAATGGTGGATATCACCATCGCTATTGCACACACCCATGCTAGGAAACGCTTTTGTTTTCTTTTTTCCATAAATAGCACCTCCTAATTTTGTTGCTCGTTATTTTTATATATTTTACCATATTTTCTTTTATTTTTCACCAAAATTTGGAAGTTGAATAATAGAAAACTGGAACCTTCCAGCAAGTTCTCTATTTGGGCAAAAAATTATAAATATTTACTTGCTTCTTTAACACTCAATTTATCCATTTCTTTTTTATGTATTTCTACAAAATTTCTTACCCACTGCGGATTGGTCTTTGAATAATCTCGTAAGCTCCATCCTATAGCCTTATTAATAAAAAACTCTGAACTTCCAAAATTATTAATCAATATTTTTTCTAATAGTTCTGCATTTGTTTTATCTTTTCTACAAAGTTGATGATCAATAGCAATTCTGCGTATCCAAAAATCTTCATCTTTCGACCATTCTAACATTAAATCATTTATTCTATCATCAATAAATGCAATGTTTCCTACTATCCTATCAAACCCGTCTATGGTATCCCACCATTGCTTTGATTTAATATACTTCTTAATCCTAGGTACATCATCATATGTTAGAAATTTTTGCATTGCTACTAAATAATCCATAACAAAATATTGAAATTCTCTATATTCATCTTCATAACATTTGTCCAATAACTCCCAATCCACGACCCTCTTTTTTTTCTCATCTTTTAAAAAATCTTTGTAAACAGCTTTTCGCTTTGGCGTAGCTAACCCATAAAACGGAAACAAATTTCTCATATACGCAGCCATTTTAACTGCATTTTCTTCATCCCTATTTTTCTCAAACTCTTCTTTTATGTCCATATATATATCCATATCTAATTTCTCCCATTCAAATATTTCTTTATAATTTTAACTTTCATCACCGTTCTGCTTTTCCATCATTTTCCTATATTACTACTTTTTAACGATTGCCTCAGTGAGACAATCCATTCCTCAATAGCTTGCACCAACATAAATTGCTGATGTAAAACAGCCATACCCGTTACAGGAATATTGGAAGCATTTTCTTTCATCTTTATGTTCTCATTAATATTTATTTTCATAATTTCTAAGTTTTCTTCAATATATCTAATACATTCTTCTTGTCTTTCTTTAGACATACTTTCCAGATTAACAATAACAGCATTAAAATCCAAAAATATATTGATTGGTTTACTAGAAATCTCAAGCATAAGTTTTTCAAATTCTTGGTTACCCACATCTGTTAATGAATAAACTGCCTTTGCTGGCATTTTTCCCTCCTTTTCAACACGGCTAGAAATCAATCCTTTTTCTTCTAACTGTATAACCTTCTTGTATATAGATGGTGTACTAATTCTTACCCACCTTGAAATATTTCGATATTCTACTTGCTTTTGAATATCATATGCACTTAAAGACTCCTGTTTTAGCATTCCTAATACAATCAAATCAATAGTTGTCATATAAATTTCCTCCTATGCACTCGTTAAATACTATAATTTATAGTAGTGTAATTTATACCAACTGTCAAGTAAAATGAACTACAAAGCCCAAAAGAGCAGTTATAAATCTTTTATGATCTATAACTGCTCTAACTTTGTTGTGCTTTGTTCGTCTACTTCAAATTTAAAAACTAGAATTTATCTTTCTAAAGACATATATAAAAGAGGATATGGATTTCCCTGTTCATCGTTATCTGTTCTCTTATATCCCTTAAATCCCAAGTGCTCATAAAATCCTTTGGCTTGGGGATTTTGCTCATTTACAGTTAATTGTTTTACTCCATATTTCTTAATCCCCAAACTAAGCAAGACTTTCCCTAATCCTTTTCCTCTTTGTTCAGGAGTGATAAATAGCATTTCCAATACTTCATCCTCAATGCCCATAAACGCTACTGAATGTCCCTCTTCATCATTTGCAATTATCAAATGAGCAACCCTGTTCAATGCTTCCGGAACATACTTTTTAATATTTTCAATTTCAGCATCCGATAAAAACAGATGAGTTTCTCGCACAGACTTTTCCCATACCATTAGTAGTTGCTGAATCAAATCTTGCGTTCTTTTGTTAGTTTCAATGATATTCATATTCACCTCTACAACTTCAAATTTTCCAGTTCAAAAAACTGAAAGTTTCGAGTCAATAAGTATCCGATACACTAATCCCCATTCATTACTGAGATATTAAGAAAAGCATTTTCAAATCAATATTTTCACAATCAAATCCAACAATTTTCAATCTGTTCTGTCCACTTGACATGGAAATTGTCTTTGTTACATATCCATCAGTAGAAGTCTCAGGCGTGCATTCAATTACTGTTGTAACATTACCATCTTTATCAATATGCACAACTTTGGCTTGCCCTTTCGTAAGGATAAATGAAACTTCAATTTCGACACTTTGGTTTTCTTCCAAAGTATCTGTCCATAGCGTCTGTCGCCCATCAAACTTCGAAACGACAAGCGAATATCCTCCGTCAATCGAATTAAAAACCGAATTTTCCTTGGCATATCGGTCTTCGATTTTTGCTATTTTTTCTACGGAATTGTATTCATTTTCTGCGAACCCATTACTACATCCAGTCATAAGCAAGCATAATAGCATAGTCAATAAAATACCGCACTTTTTCATATCTTAATTCTCCTCACAAATTGGAATTTGTCATGTTTTCTTATGTAGAAAATTATAATTTAGGCGTGTTCTTTACTATTTCTTCACAAATGTCATCCCACTCCTTATGATCGCTTCCATATATTGTTTCTTTGGTTATATTCAATGACGCCAAATGTTGCAGTATATCATCAACCTTAGCAGGATTAATCTTAATTGTTATCCCAAATGGTTCTCCATCTACATCTGTTTGAATCCATGGATGATTTAATGGTTGTCTTGTATCCATCAATGTAAATACCCCTGATTGTCTAGAGATTCTATACGATATATCATAATTACTTTTTACCGCCAACGGTATCCATGAAAACGGAGTATTATTAACATCAGTAAACCATTCATCAAAAATAGAATCTGATAATTCATCAATATTTAATGGTTCACATATAGACGACTTATTTTTAGTTATTATGGAATTCTCATTTAGTTTTGCTGGTTTCAAAATAAATACTACTGGAAAAACATCCTTTTCATATTTGAAATCATATAACGCAAAGAAAAGACCTACTAATGGGTCTGTCGACCAATCTAGTGCTGGTGTTTTTAACCTATAATGCTGTCCTAAAAACATTAAATGAAATTTATTATATGTATTAGGAATACTACCACCCAGTTTTTTTTTGAATTCATCTAATTCTAACATAAAGTTTGGTATATTCTTATATTTTAATGTGGTAATTTCACCTGATCCTAATGTTGGAATATCTAGTTTTTTCTCACGATTTAGTGTAGTATCTAGTTTCCACCTGTTGTCCCGCTGTCCTCTATACCACAATTCCATTTTTGCATTTTTTCGATAATTATGTATAAAGTCAATATACTCATTTAACGAGCTTACCTCTTTCACAATTTCATACATATTTTATTAACTCCTCTCTTATAAATCTTATTTTTCTCTTTTTAACACTAAAAGCAGGAATTTTCGCCCCTACAAATTCAAAATTGTCGCTCCAACAAACTAAAACTTTACTTCTTTTTCAATTCAGCAATTGCAGCATAATGTAAAACATCAAACTCTTCTGATGCAATATTATCTAACAACACCTTGTGCGCTCTTCCCAACTTGCAATTTCATCTTCTGCAAGAGATGCACCCACACCACGACAAGCCTTCATTCTTCCATTCCAGCTTTCCCTAGTAAAATGTACATTTAACTTATATTCCTCGTGATATGCTAACTCAAACTTGTCATTGTAGCACTTTGGAATATGTATAGGATGCATTGTTTCTCCTGCTCCACTCCAGTTAGGACTGTATTTCAAAACAAGTTTTTCACTTTCGCGAGCTATTTTATCCTCGAAAGGAAGCCAAGCCATACATAATATCAATATACGTCCATCCTTCTTTAAAATTCTATGTAGTTTAGGCATAATCAGCTCGTGGTTAAAATACCAGAAACACTGACAGGCAATAATCACATCAAATGAATTCTCTGGAAAATCTAAATTCTCTGCAGAATGTGCATAATATTCAATATCCTGCCCATCTGATAAAAGTTTAGCCTGTTCTATCTGATTCTCTGAAATATCTATACCTATCCATTTTGCACCATAACGATACATATTTCTAGGAATAACTCCTGTTCCAGTACCCATATCAAGGACACTCTGTCCATTTATACACAAACCACGTTCTACTATTTTGTCATAAAACTCCTGCGGATATATATCACGATATTTTGCATAATCAAATGAAGTCTTTCCCCAATCAAATGCTTTTCCACCATCTATTTTTTTATCAATTATCTCCATAAATACCTCCACAATTTCAAATATATTCGAATATCATATCCTTTTTCTACATACTATTCCCCTTCGTTGCAATCAAATTTTTTCTCTTTTTGCGTTTGATAAAATTCCTTCATTTTCTCATCACATGATGCAATTCTACGCATATCTGACTCGGTCCGTTGATGTTTATTATATTTTGCAAATGCACACAAATTGCACGAACAGTGTACCTTTCCTTTACTCAACATTCCATCATATTGGACATAATAATTGCCTGAATATACTTTTTTAATAATTCGTTTCTTTCTGGCAATGTGTTTGTTTCTCATTTCTCTTGTATAACTTCTACTTCTCGACATACTTCATCGTCTCCTTGACATTATTTGCAACCCTATAGCAGTATCAAGGAAAATATTTTACTCCACTATAGGTGTTGCATCTGCCAAGACGACTGAAGCAATATTTTTTTATTATTCAAATACATAATTCTTCTCCTTTCCTTCCTCTTCCCTCAAGCTCCCTTTCTCTTTATACATATTTTAATCATTCCTCATACATGTACCTTTAACATGCCTACTTATAAAATAGTAAAAAAATCTTTAAAAAGCAATTTCTCATACTCATCAAATTCTTGTATATCCTTATATGTTTTCCTTAATTTATCTAACATACTTCTGACAATGTCTCTATTTAATTCGATATTGCATTATTCCTTCCACTGTATCCACTAACGGTTCAATAATATTCCCCTCTAAAACACTTGCAATAGTTTTTACAGCATTACCTTTTAAATAGTACATTCTTATCTCCCTGTCAAATCTATCTAATCTAACTTCACGTTTTGCAATATTGAAAATTTCTTCAAAAAGTACTCCACTTCTTCGAATTCCATAAGGTGTACCATTATCCAAATCAATGACCATCTTGTCCTGAAATTCAAGTTGCCTATAACTATTTCTTTTATTTAGTTCAATTAAAATGAGCATTGGACTGTATGTATAAGAAACACCTGTTTTATTTTCAAAATCACGCAAGAAATTCTCAAATAAATATTGATCAAAATAAAACCTTTCTTTTAATCTATTTATAAAAATCGGTTCATTTGACGAACAATGTCTACTAATACATATATTCCGATGACTTCTATTTTTCCATTTAGTCTCACTTTCTTCAGAAAACATATAATATCCAGGCAAATAAAAATCAATATATTTCCCTGACTTTTCATCAAATCTGTTCAAATAATTCAGTATATATTCACGGGCATCCGATTGCCTATAATCAGCTACCAATATACCCATTGTTATAGGCATATTATCATCATATTTTTCCAATATCCTTTTCGATAAACTTTCAAATGTTGTAACTAATTCCATATCTTCTCCTTTCGAATTCTGCTCTTTATAGAATTTCTAAAACTATTTTCAATAAATCTATAACCTCTCATAATACTTCTGTATCATCATTGCCATCAATTTACGTCTCTCTGTCAAAAATTCCTCATAGTTTTCTACAGTCATATCCACAATACTTTGTGGAATACAGTTTTCTTCTAAATTTATTGCAAGAAATTCTTTATTTGTAATGTTTCCTATCACTATATCACCACCTTCACACTGCTCCATTACTTTTCCAAAATAGACATTTGGTGCATTATCACCAATTGCCTTATTTATCTGTGTATCAAGGTAAGTATAGTTTGCCACCTGATTATATTTTGTCTTGTTATCTACACCATTCTTTTTCAGATAACTTCGAGGAAATATGTGATGCACATCGCCTGATATCGTAATTAAATCTGAAACCTTAATGCCATTCATCAACATAGAATTACAATTCATGTTAATTTGCGCTGCTAAAAAAGTATTGAAAGCAGGATTGTTAACAGACGATGTTTCCAAATTCTGTGGTAATGTAACTGTCCAGAAATTTTCAGAAAGTGCCGAAGCCTCTACATCTGCTAGGAAAGTCAGAAAACCTTTTTCATCTATAGTTCTCATATCACGGTCCATTTGCGTTTCTGGGGAACCTATGTACCGTGATGTTAATGTCGAAAGAACAAACCATTTCTGTACATATCTCTTTATCTGTACATTAGGTATTGCAGGATCATTTAACAACATTAAATACAATGTATATGCAAAATCCAAAGTCATTTTTGAATTAAGCAATTTGCTGGATACATATCCAGCACCCTTAATAGCCATCACAAACTGTGAAAAATTGTACTGACTAATATAATTCATAATACCAGCATCTAACTTTCTATAGGACTCCTCAACAATATCTTCCCTAAACTCTTTAGTAACGAAATCACGCCCAGAAAGCAAACTAACCAAGTCCGCTAATTTACCTCTTCTAAACTGATGCATAAACGATACCCTAAGCATATCTCCATAATCCGGATCATAAATGTCATCATAATCTTTCGCTAACCATTTAATTTTATCTGCATACTTTGATGACTGAAATTCAAAATCATGTATTAACTGTGCATAAAAATCTGGCTTAACTGCCAAATGACAAAAATAATCCACAGTTTTTCTCATAAGACTACCAGAATGAACTATATCAGCAGCCATTTTAGACATTGCAAAATCAGACTGGCTAAGGGCTGTACCTTTAGAATTGATACGAATAAATATTTCGGTAACCTCATCAATATCCAACGCTGCATCCAACTCAATAACACCAATTTGTCGATTAGCAATTCCCTTTAATTTAGAAAGAATCTCAGCTAACTCGTCCAAATCAACCTTCTCATTATTTTTAGCATACTCATTTTCAAATGCCCTTTGTTTGAAATCCGGTGAAAAAACAACTGATATATCTGGTATCCACCTCTTATCCTTCAAATGTGAAGCATCCTGCACCGCAAAACGTTTTGTCTCATCTTCTGTTAGTGGATTAAATGCGATCTTTATTCTTTCTTTATTAAAATCATCATCTAATACTTCTTTTCCGACAATAGCAGCCATCAATGCCGTTACACGCTGCTGTCCATCTATAAGCACTTTTTTACCATTTGCCTTACCACCATCTTTAGTTTTCACATCTGGATTTTTCCATGTAATTATATACCCAGTTGGATATCCATTATATAATGAATCAATTAAATCTCTAACCTGACTTCGCTTCCATACAAATGGTCTCTGTATTTCTGGAATAACAAAATCTTCTGCATCTATCAATCCCAAAATTGCACTAACTGAATATTGCATTAATGTAAACTTCTCACCTGTCATATATATCCCCTTTCTTCCCCATCACTTTTCCTCTGGTACAATCTCCTGAATATTATTATCTAATACCATACAAGTCTTTTTGATTGCCAAAATTTTTATCCTCAAACAACGCCCCTGTCAATATATCTGTAACTACACCACCATAGTCTGTACTGTCTATACTATATGAACAATCTATAATTTCCACATCTCCCCTCTTTCACTATAGCTTAATTTGTAAAACATTAACCTTTTCATCTATATACAATATTTTACAACTTAATTCGCCTTATTTCTACATACACTCACCAAAACTTCTCGACACAATTCGACCCCAAACTTTGCGAATATAGGGCATTTTCCTCACTACTCGCATAAAAAAAGCAGCAAGCCTATGCCTACTGCCAAAAAACTCATATCCATTACTATTGTTTATTTTATACCACGCCAGCCTTTACCAGTTCTAAATTTATTTCTCGAATGCCACAAGGTCTAATCTTTCCTAACAATACTTTTCATACCTACACTGTTCCTTCACTTCATTTCCCAAAAGTGTAATTGCTTTTTTCGGACAATGTGCGATACAACGATAACACATGGTACATTTTTTATCTGCAACTGCTTTTCCACTCTGCATGGAAATGTTTTTCATAGGACACAAAGAAACACATAATCCGCATCCAATACAATTTTTGCTGATTTTCAACTTATCTGTATATCCTGTTGTCTTTCTATAAAACCACAGTCTTTGACCCAAAAGCCCCATAAGATGAGAATGGAACCCAATTCCCTCTTTCGGATATTTCCCTTCCTTTATTTTGTGGACAACTGCTTCTATCTTTGCATCTGCTTTTCTAACAATTTCTTTGTTTTTCTCTATCGTCTTTTTTAAAAGTTTACTATCACAAACGGAATCTGGCATTTTAATATGTAATCCACCAAGTATAACTGCTCCATATTTTTTGAGCAATCTGGCTGCACAGCCGGCACCATCACCACTAAAGGCTCCCATGGTTGCAACGCATACTATTTTTTTGCCATTCCAAAGTTCTTTATTTCTATTTATGAAATCTCTAACCATATAAGGCATATTGGAATACTGTGTTGGATAACCCAGTATTATAATGTTATTATTTGCAATTTCTTCCACAACATTTTCACTTTCTAAGGGTATCGCCTTTGCAGAAGCATCCCATAACTCTATCATTTTTTCTATACAATGTCTTGTATTGCCTGTTCCACTAAAATATATTCCAACCATTCTATTGCACCTCCAAATTTTAATTCTCCATTTGCTATTACTCTCCTAGAAAATTTGAATAGACCGAAGGATGGCTTCCATTCTGTTTTCCCAATCATCGTCATACTCCACAGTTGGCATTGTTGCAATATTTGCCAAACCATGCACCAATGCCCACATAGCAATCATTTTGTCTTGAAGCATTTTAGTTGGTATATTCATTTTGCTAAATGTTTCCACTGTTGCTTTTTTTAATATTTCCAATGGCTGGTTTTCAACTTCACCATTACCATCCATAGATAATTGGATTTCGATATTTTTTCTGGAAAACAAAAAATCATAGTACAACGGATTTTTATAAAAAAACATTACATATGTTTTTCCAAGCATAAGTAAAAGTTCAGAAGTATTTGCATATGTTTGTGCGGTTTCTTCCAGCGAAGCGGTAAACAAATCCATTACATACTGCTGCATTGCTACTATAAATTCATCCTTATTTTTAAAATGTGCATACGGCGCAGCATTACTAACACCACATTTTGCTGCTACTTTTCGCAATGATAAGGTTTCCTCGCCTTCTGTACTAATTAATTCTATGCCAGTTTCAATAAGAGAACGGCGTAAGTCTCCGTGATGATATCCTTTTTTTTCCATAACACACCTCCATCTTTACACTGATAAGATTATATCACACCAACTTACCAGTGTAAAGATTACAAAAAATTATGGGCTTTTATCTTATAGGACGCATTTTCCTATAAGATAAAAAAACTGTCGTCAACACTTCTGCTAACGACAGTTTTCCATCTAACTCCAATCATATGATTTAAAAAGTTTCAGATGCAATTATACGCACCATTTATTTTAAACCGTAGGTGCCATGAGAATTTTTCCAGTACCTCTGTATACGTTTACAAATCCTTCACCGGAAACTGCTGAGCCAAGAAGACTCTTTGTAGATTTTTCTACGGTAAAGTTCAACGAACCAGACCATGCAATTGCCATATTTCCATCAATTTTGATACAATCATCTTTTAACTCAACTTCAATCAATTCCTGCTGAGGAACATAACTTTCTAATACAGCTATTCCACTTCCATTCAGAGAAAGATTAAAGAGACCTTCTTTACCCAAGACCGCAGATGATACATTGGAACGAGCAACCACTTTTTGCTTAATGTTACTGTCACAGGCAAGGAAAAGTCCGTCATCTAACACAATGTTTCCATTCCACTCATCCATATCCAATAAAATAATATGCTTGTATGTAGGTTCTAACATAAGAACGCCTTCACCAGAATATACTGGTTTTGCCACACTCTCACCAGTAACCGCAGAAGAAACCATCTTTCCAAGAAAATTTCCAACACCTTTTACACCACTGGAGGCTTGTACATTTCCCACCATCCATTGCATGGCACCAGCCTGTACCGTTACAGAATTTCCGTTCAAATTTACAAGTACCTGTCTCTTGCGTACATTCATTTCAGAAGAGTAATAAGCTGCTATAGCATCTGAAGGCGATACACTTAAGTCTCTTTCATGTTCAAATACTTGAAAATTTCCTTTGTTTCCAATTACTTTCATGTTTTTGTTGTCAAATAAGTTGTTTAATTGATACATCATCTATTCCCCCTGAAATTAGTATATATACCTATTATAACATCGAGAAAAAAATGAAATCAATATGTTTTTCTCACAATCATTTTCAAGTCACTTAAAACAATCTTTTCGTTTCAAAAAAATTATCCTAACATAACGATGACATACATTTTACCAACTAATTTTCATAAATTCCTTTCAATGTATATTGCTCCAAAATATGTCCATCCATCTCACGATAAAGTTCATTTAACAAAAAGCCCTGTTTTACATCCAGCATTTTGTCCAACGCATATACATGAAGCTCATACAAATGCGGTTTATCTGGTGGTGTCATCCCTCCATAATACGAAGAAAGCGTAGCCGATTGTTCTCCACCTTGTATACTGGTCCAGCTATTTCTTCCTTGGACAAAATCTGTTGCAGTCTGACTCTCATTATCTTTTATTTCCAAACGAGTTATATTTGCTGCCAACCAATGTATCCATACAAAACCACCAGTCACCGGATATGCGTCCTTGTCTTCCAAAACAATTGCAAATGATACGGTTTCCTTGGGCGCATTCTCTACCTGAAACGGCAACGAATAGGTAGGGATATTGTTTTCATTAAACTGGGTTCCTCTGGCTCCATATTGTGGCTGAATTATGCCATTAATAATTCCACTGCTTGTAACTTTCATTTTGATTACCTCCAATTCTTTTTTATAGAGGCATTATACGCAATGATTATTCTATCGTAAATTACCCACTTTTTTGTGTGTATCACTCCGGCATAATACCTTTTTCAACTAAAATATGCTCCATCCCACACTTTTTTAGGTAATCAATTCCAATATGCTGCATAATTTTTAATGCTTTCAAAATTTCTTCTCCCATATCCGGAGTCAAAGAATATTCTACACGAAGAGGATATCCCTCAAACGTTGTCTTTTTCACAAACCCATAGTCGGTTAATTCTTTTAATTGTTCCAACAGCATTTTTTGCGTAATCCCGTTAATATCCCTTTCTAACCTTGAAAGAGAAGTGGCTCCCAGACGCAATCTCCATAAAATAATCGGTTTCCACTTTCCTTTTATCATATCCTGTACCAATTCTAATGGACAAGTAAATTCCTCACGTATCTTCAAATGCAATCTCCTTTCACAGCTCTTGCAAAACCTCTGTAAAATATTAGAACGAACAGCAATAAACTGTTCGTTCTATTTCTCTTACCTATTTTTTCAGATATGACACAAGCAACTAAATCTCAATGGTAATGTCTCCATTTCTCTTATACTGCATATAATCATACAATCTTGAAGCATTCAATAATTGAATCGGATCCAAATCCACATCATAAAAATACAAATCCACTTCCTCTTCAAATTTCTCAAACTCTTCGTTGCTCATAGAATTGGCATATTCCTTTAATTCTATAATTGTCATATTTTTGATTTCATTCATATCTTTCATGGTTATTCTCCTTTTCTAATTGCATTCTATCTATATTCCACTATTTCCTTACTTCTATTTTATCGAAAAATATTATTTTGTAAAGAATAACATTCGAGTGCGAATATATTGGAATGGTTCTGAATAGTTACTTTTTATCTTAGACAGCTATACTTTTTATTTTACTGTTGCACACTTTGGACAACGTCGCAACTAACGTTTTTCCTATATAACGTTCATTCTTTATTGTAACATTTTAACCTAATATTGACTACATAGACCTCCCCTATCTTTTGTTACTAGGCACGGGAAAATCATAAGCAATACACATCTTTCCCTGATTATTTTTTATAAAATGTATAATCTTCTTGCTATAAAATGATACATCGCTTATAATAGTTGTATAAATTATACAACTCATAAAAGGAGGGTCATATGGATTTATTTGAAAACTTAGAAAAGCTAAATTTTTCAAAGCTGGAAGCACAAATATATACTGCCTTATTAGGTTCTTCTCCTATGTCGGCATACCAGCTTGGAAAAAAAATCGAAATTGCAAGACCATCTATTTATAATGCCTTGGAACATATGCTTGAAAAAGGTATGGTGGAACTAATACCAGAGCAAACAGCTTTATATAAGGCTCAGGAACCTCAAGTTATATTAGATCGAATACAATCTGATACATTAAACGCCTTAAATGAAGCAAGAATCCAATTAAAAGAATATGAAAAAGAAAAATTGGAAGATGTTCATTTTGTATTTAAAGGATTTGATACTGCTATTTTCAAAGTAAAAGAAATGCTAATGGATGCCAAACAACAAGTTTATATAAATGCTGATTTTGATTTAACCTATTTTGAAAAAGAATTACAAATGCTAAGAGAAAACTCCATCCAAGTGATTGCATTTTCTTTTTATAACATTGATGTGACAGATTGTAAATTAGAATTTTATTCCCATTACAGAAAAGTCACAGATACACATGTTCCATCCAGACTTATGGTTGTAGTAGACGACAATATATCATTAATTGCAGACGGCAATAAGAAAAGGGAATCTTGGAAAGGTGTGGTAAGCAACGACCCTTTATGGGTAAAAATATTATCAGAACACATTCACAATGATATTTATCTTTTAAAGCTAAGAGACAAATATGGCAAAGAAATTTATGAAGATGGATTATTATTAAACACCGCCTTTGAAAAAAGGCAGAAGGAGGCACTATGAATATTTTAGTATCAGGTCTTATAAATATAGAATCAACCTTAAAAATCGACAACTTTCCAATCGAATATTGTCCCGTAGAATATCCTTTTTTTGGTATTAAATCAGATGTATCTGGTGTTGCTTATAATGTGGCAAAAGCATTTTTAACACTAAATAACACAGTGGAACTTGTCTCTTTTCTTGGGGATGACCAAGAGGGTAAACGCATTCGAAATCGACTTATAGAGGACAAACTTGGACAACAATATATTCAGCAAGAATTAGCGGAAACCCCAGTTACAATCGCTTTATATGATAATCAAGGAAAAAGAAAGATATATTGTGATTTAAAGGACATTCAAGAAAAACAACTAAACTGTCATAACTTAGAACAAGCCATCAAAGCCAGCGACTTAGTTGTGGCATGTAACACTAATTTTAATCGTTCTCTACTAAAAAAAGCAAAAGAACTTGGAAAAATAATAGCATCTGACGTACACGTATTAAACGATTTAGAAGATGAATATAATAAAGATTTTATGGAATATGCCGATGTTCTATTTTTAAGTGATGAGAAACTGCCGTGTAAACCAGAAGCATTTTTATACTCCTTAAAAGAAAAATACGGAGCCAAAATCATTGTAATTGGTATGGGGAACAAAGGAGCTTTATTATATGAACGAAAAACAGATAACATCTATCAATTAGGTATTGCTCATGTGGGCGAAGTGGTCAATACACTTGGCGCTGGAGACGCTTTATTTACTGGCTTTTTAAATTATTGGGGACAAGGATACGATGCCATAGAAGCCTTAAAACGTGCGGAAATATTTGCTGCATTAAAAATCACCGTAAATGGTGCATCCAAAGGTTTTTCCGATGAAAAAATCGTAGAGGACTACTATCAGAAAACTGAGATAACAGTAAAAGAAATAAATTCCTGTAACTAAAACTCCTCAAGAAAAAGGGCAGGCGTTTTGCCTGCCCTTTTCTATGCAATGGTTATTATTCTAAATTCTTTTACCCCTGCACTACCTTGTTTAACTGTTCTGAAAGTTCTTTGATCTTCTCTACAATTTCTGCAAGGCTCTCTGTTCCTGCACTATTTTCCTGCGTTTCCGCAGATACATGCTGAGCCGCATCACAATTTTGTTGGGTATTATTACTAATCTGCTTCATATTGTCAGCAACTTCTCCACTTTTTTCCCTAATGATCTCCGCCACCTTGTCAATCTCATGAATTTGTCCCACTAATTCTTCATTAGAAGATGTAATAATTGCAGCCGACTCATTTGCTTTTTGAATACTTTCCATTCCCTTTTGTGTATAAATAACATTCTGTTCCATGGACTTAACGGCATCTTCCGTATTTTTAACTACTTCATGCACAATATTTCCAATACTTTCCACTGCTATTTTTGTTTGTTCTGCAAGTTCTTGAATTTCTTCTGCAACTACCGCAAAACCTTTTCCATGCTCTCCTGCTCTTGCCGCCTCAATCGCGGCATTTAACGCCAAAATATTGGTCTGACTGGATATATGTGTAATAGTTTCCACAATTCCAATAATTTCTTTTGATTCTTCACCAAGATTGCTTATAATCTCTTTGCATTCATTGGTACTATTATGTATCTGTTCCATGCTGACAGTAGCATCATCCATTCTCTTCTGGTTTTCTTGTGTATTCTCACCGATTTGATCTGTAAGTTTAGCTGTTCTATGATTCATATTACTAAGTCCAATCAACTGTTCTGTAATATCCTGAATTTTACTGTCTGCATTTTCTACAGCCACTGTATTCTCCGTTGAACCTACCAATAAACACTCTGCTTCTTCTGCTATACTCTGGTTTGCCTTAAGGGAAGTTTCGGTAATTCCCGAAAGCTCTGATACCATACCAAACATTATTTCTGAAGTCTGTGTTGCATTTTCTTTCATCCTCTTCATATGATGAAACATTTCCTTTTGTTCCTCTGCTCCCATCAAATTAGAAAGCATGGAAGCGGTTCTACTGCAAAGCATTGTAAAAATTGCCGCAATCGCAATCAAAACCAACGCACGTGGAATCACTCCAAATATAATAACGCTATTAAATTTTGTAAAATTATCGTCTTGTAGCGTATCCAGATAGAAAGCCAGTATCTGACCTACGGAAACCCCCACTACAGTAAGACTTGTGGCCATAATATTTAACATTTTAGAAAAATAAAGACTCGCTATGGCAATTGGATATACATAAATTGCTACTACATGATAAGTAAGTGTAATACTAAGTAATGTTACAAATATAGCAGCACAAATAACATTTAGATACTTAATGCAATTGTCTTCCCTTTTCAAAATATTTATTAGTAGCGTTGGTAACAGTAACAAACATCCCCCACCAATATAAGCAATGGTCATAATCACCTTATCAACGGTAAATATTCCTATCACATTTAACAAGTAAATAAGCGTAAAAATAATACATGTAACCCTCATAACCTTTGCTACCAATAAATTTGCTTCCTTTTCATTTTTTCTAAGTAATCCCATAATTTATCGTCCCCTTTCTAGCATCATGCCCCATTAAACTTTCTTTATCAATATTTCCTTTCCTCACCACCTCCTAAAAAACAAAAAAACGCAAAGCAAACTATCTTCTATGATAATTGGCTCTGCGTCTTAGCGTCCGGCTCTTTGATTACTTTTACTAACAAATTTTCTATTTCAATCAATGTTTCCTGTTTACATTTTGGACAAAAAAGAGGAAACTTTTTTAAAACAGTATCCCTCCGAATTTTGTTTCTTGTTTTATTCCCACACACCGGGCATTTTACCCATTCTGTTCTCACTTCCATGACTCCCCCTTAATACCATTTTTCTCTGTTATAACACTATTTAAAGTTACAGCTTCACTCCTTCTCTTTCAAGCCCCTTACAGGTATTGTACAAAATTTTCCCGATTTTATCAGCATTAAAGTTCCCTGAAATTCAGCGCTCAACATCTCTGATATCTCTTCTGGAGAAATCTGACATACCTTCCCTGCAACTAATACACAAATTCCAAATGTATGAAGCCATACCTGACGAAATAGTAATTCTGCCTCTGATTTGCTCAAGTCATAATCTTTCTGCATGATTTCAATACAGACTTCTACTGTATCACCAAGTTCTTCTATTAACATAGAATAGGTCTGACTTCCATCATGTTCACTCATATATAAAAGCTGAAACAATTTGGGCTCTTTCATAGCAAATTCTATCATCTTTATTCCCACATACTTGAATGCAGGAGAATAATTAACCGCATCATGAACATATGCTTCAAACTCCCTCATGGCAACTTTTCTTACTTCCTTATGCAATTCTTCCATATTCTTGAATGCTGTAAATATGGGAGAAGATGAAGTTCCAAGTTCCTTTCCAAGTTCTCTTGCAACAACAGCTTCAATACCTTTCTCTCTTGCCATTTCAAAGGCTTTATTAACAATTTCCTCTCTTGTATATTTTGCTTTTGGTGGCATATTTTACACCCTTCCAACATCTTGTAACTTTGTTATGTAACATCAGTTTTATTATACGACTTTCACGCTGTTTTGTCAATCTGACTGGAAGCACATGTCCTTTTCTTACAGCGCAACAACAAGATCACCATTCTATTATAGTATGGTAGCCCCAAACCTCTTCAATCTTTCATGAAACTTTTTCTCTTTTCCAGTAAACATAGTCCCTATGGCTTTTGTATTTACAATTACTTTATATCCCAACTTGCAAGCTCCCAAGGCAGACAAAGCGGCACAACCGCCACCATCTACACCAATTACTTCTATTTCCTCTACTTGATGATCCTCACAAAATTTTACTAATTCCTCATTAGAAAACGCATCTGCTTCATACTTATCAAAACAAATATCAGATACCACTTGAAGACCTTTTACAAGTTCAATTTCCTTACTTCCCTCATATGCTTGAAATGGAGCAAATTTATTAACCAAATTCTTTTTCATTACATTTCTAATATAAATGACTATATTATCTGTATTAGAAGCAATTACCTCATTCACGTTATCAATAAGATTTTCTTCATACTGAAATATTTTGGCATGCTTTTCACCCACGCAAAACTCTTGCATATCTACTACTAATAATACTTTTGCCATGCTTTCTTACCTCGCTCTTAATCTATTTAAAAACTTACTATTTACACTTCACATATTACACGAATTCCAAAGCAAAAGAAAGTTTTTCTAGCTACTGGCAAAGTATTTTTTACTCTATAGTAAGAACTTTCCTTAACGTAAAAAAGCAGTCTTATACATATTGTGCAAGACTGCTTTCATTTTATGATACTGATTCGTAACTATTCACTTATAAAAATTACTTAATCCTCGCGCAACTCAAAGGAACTAACCATCTCTTCCAAAGTATTGGCCTGTTCAGAAAGATTTTCACTCACACTGAAAGTCTCCTGTGCAGATGCGGAATTATTCTGTACAACAGAAGAAATCTGTTCGATTCCCACCTCAATCTGCTGCAACATATCTGCTTGGGTACGTGAAGACTCTGCCGCTCCAGATGCCATTCCTGCAAAAGCCTCCATATCAGCAAGTACCGTATCTATAGCTTTCATGGTACTTTCCACAATTCTGTTACCAGCCTCAATCTCTGCCAGCGATTTACTAATCAATTCTCTGGTCATAACAGCAGAATGGGAACTATCCGCAGCAAGTTTACCAATCTGATCAGCCACTACAGCAAATCCTTTTCCTGCTTCCCCTGCTCTTGCTGCTTCAATCGATGCATTTAAAGACAACATGTTGGTCTGAGATGCAATCTCTTCAATAGAAGTAATAATATTCTCAATCTCCTTGGATGTATCTGTTATACGAGCCATAGCACCTGTCAGCTCATTGATTTCCTCACGATTCTTTCCTGCATTCTCTGCTGCCGTTTTCGCAGTATTTGCTGCATAAGCTGCATTATTGGCACTTTCTTCTGAAATATGAGTTACCGTTTCAATAGTAGCAGTAAGCTCTTCCACTGCACCAGCTTGCTCTGTTGCACCTTCTGCCAGTTCCTGCGCATTCTTTGCTAACTGTTTAGAACCGTCTTGTACCTTTTCAGCAGCACCTGCAATCTGACGTAACGTGCCATCCAACTGACGATTTAGTTTTCGCATACTTAAAATTAAAGTTCGAAAATCACCTACATAACTTTCTTCCGCTCTTGTGGCAATATTAAATCTACCTTCTGCCATTTCACCAAGTAAATAACCTGCATCTTTCACTACAGTATTCATCTGTACACATGCTTCATGCAAATTGACAGCTAACTCTCCAAACTCGTCTTTTCCATCATATGCAACCTCAATATCAAGTTCTCCACTCTTTAGTTTATGCACCGTATCCTGTATATTAGAAATAGGCTCCACCATAACAACTGCGAGTTTCTTAACTGCTATAAGAGATAATATAGTTCCTCCAATTGCTACGACCACAATAATAATAGCAGCAATCACACCTGCAGAAATGGATGCTCCTTCTTTTGATAACCTTACGACCATTGTCAGTACACACAAAAATACAAACAATAAAGCCCCATTAAATACAGCAAGAATAGCATTAAAAGCCGCTTTTATTTTTTGTTCCACTTTGAGATTTTTTGTCTTTTCGTTCATTGGCAAACCCTCCCATTTTTCTTTTCTTACGAATTCCAACTTTGTTGCCATTCCATTTTACCATATTTTATCTTTTAAGTAATTACATTTCTGTGTTATATGCACATTTTCTATTAAATTTGTATTAACTTTTTATGCACTTTTACCATTTCATTTAAATAACCTTAAAATTACTTTACTTTTGCAACAAAAAATCAACCACATTAATCTGTTTTATCCCATCCTCACTCATTGAAATTTCGTCCATCGAAATAATATATTTAGGATAATGGTCTGCTATTTTCTTAAGAGGGGTAATCTCTCTTGAAAACGTATTCGGATCTAAGACACTGGCTGAAACCTGATAGTAAATTCTGTCGTCACCAGATTCTGCTACAAAATCTATTTCTAAATCTCCAACTTTTCCAATGCTTACTGCATACCCTCTCCTAATTAACTCCAGATATACAATATTTTCAAGAATATGTCCAATATCCTTGTTCTTGTCACCTATCAAAAGTCGGCGAAGCCCCACATCTACAAGATAGTATTTTTCCAGTGATTTTAAATGCTGCTTTCCTTTAATATCATAACGATTCGCTTTATATAAAATAAAAGATTCCATTAGTGCTTTAATATAATTTTCAACCGTAATGGAAGTTGTTTTTCTGCCAAATGAAGTTAGGCTATCTGCTATCTTTTTTGAGGAAACAATATTTCCGATATTATCAAACAGGAATTTTATAACGCTTTCCAGAAGTGAAACATCCTGTATTTTCTTTCTTGCAACAATGTCTTTCAGTAAAACAGTATGATAAATCCCCGCTAAATAATCTTTCAAAATATCTTGCTCTTCTATTTGTGCTGTATATGGAAATCCCCCATTACGAAAATATACGTTCCATGCATCTCTTGAATTTCCCCCCACCAATTCATAATACTCCGCAAAAGAAAGTGGTAACATTTGAAGTTCTATATACCTTCCTGAAAGAAGTGTTGCTAATTCCCCCGATAACATATGAGCGTTTGACCCTGTAATATAAATATCTACTTTATCTTTAATAAAAAGGGAATCTACCGTTTTTTGAAATTCAGAAACTGCTTGAATTTCATCTAGAAATATATATGTCATTTTTTCTGGGTGAAGTCTTTCTAATAGATACGCATACAGTGCTTTATAATCAAGTAAATGTTCATAAGCAATATCTTCAAAATTAATTGCTATAATCTGTGTTTCTTCAATACCACATTCTTTCAAATACTCTCTAAACTGCATAAACAATGTAGATTTTCCACAGCGACGAACACCTGTTATTACCTTTATAATTTGTTTATCCTGCATTTTCTTTAGTTTCTCAAGATATTGTTTCCTTTGAATCATGCAAATCACCTCAGATATAGTATACTACAAAATGCTTTAAAACAGAATATTTTTTATTTCTAAATGCAAAAAACTCCCGAAATAAACAAGTTTTTATTTTATACTATAAAAACTTTTATTTTTTATAACTTTTTTATATTCTATATTATATCTTTCTTTGTTATCTTTATGCACTTGTTTTTCTAATAATTCCTTTGAAAATCCAAGACATCCCCAGCTGATGCAATAGCAGATATCCGGAGCAGACGTCGCGGATGAGTTATATAATCTATATCACCGCAACAGCTGAACGTGATATCATGCGTGCTGCGGACCACATCGAATTTAACCTAAAAAACCCTACCGCCTCAGACCATCTGCTTGATGTTGCTACCGAGCAAATCAATTCATTGGCTAATATGCCACAAAAATTTCGTCTTGTAGATGATCCTGTTTTAGCCAGCTGGGGAATACGACATGTTATAGTCAATAATTACCTTGCTTTTTATACCATTGATGAAGAAAAGCAAATGGTAATTGTTGTAAGATTTCTCTATCAAAAAAGCAACTGGAATGCCATTCTTCGTCAGGCAACCTGGAATGAACCTCTAGCAAAACGGAAACAAAACTAACACTTTTTCAATCCAGTAGGCTGACTCCTACTCGATTCGCTTGCGAACATTCCGCACTATGTGCTCCATGTTCTTACGCCCGGCAAATACAACTTCATGCAAGCATGATTGTACTTGCCAGGCTTTTGCAACAAAAAGGCGTATGAGATTGAACCCCATACGCCCTACACTTAATACTTTATTTTTTTGTTTCCATTACACTCATATAAGCTGGACGGATAATTTTATCTGCACAGATCAATTCTTCTATGCGGTGCGCACTCCAACCTACAATTCTGGCAATTGCAAAAATAGCTGTATATAGTTCCATAGGAATTCCCAACATATCATAAACAAATCCACTATAAAAATCTACATTCGGACTTACACCCTTAAATATCTTTCTTTTTTCAGCAATTACCTTTGGTGCAATCTCCTCTATATTGGTATATAAAAGAAGATCCTGATCCCTTCCTTTTTCTGCTGCAAGTTGCTGTACATAAGACTTAAATACACGCTCTCTTGGGTCAGACAAAGAATACACCGCATGTCCCATTCCATAGATAAGTCCCTTGCGGTCAAAAGTTTCTTTACTCACAATCTTACTTAAATACGCCTCTATCTCTTCTTTATCACTATAATCCTTTACATGTTCTCTGATATCTGCCATCATTTCCATTACTTTAATATTTGCCCCACCATGCTTTGGTCCCTTCAAAGATGACATGGCTGCAGCCATAGTAGAATATGTGTCAGAACCAGAGGAAGTTACCACTCTGGTCGTAAATGTAGAATTATTTCCTCCGCCATGCTCCATGTGTAGAATCAATGCGGTATCTAATACTTTTGCCTCTGTACGTGTATATTTTTTATCTGGACGAAGCAGCATCAAAAGATTTTCCGCTGTTGAAAGATTTGGCTCCGGATGATGAATGAACATACTCTCATCCTTCTCATAATGGTTGTAAGCATTATACCCATACACTGCCAACATTGGAAATTCACTAATTAGCTGAATACACTGTCTAAGAGAATTGCTTACTGAGGTATCTTTTGCATTTTCATCATAAGATGCAAGAGTAAGAATACTCCTTGTCATAGAATTCATAATATCTTCAGACGGTGCTTTCATAATGACATCTCTGGTAAAATTTGTAGGAAGAGTCCGACATGCGCCCATAAGTTCTTTAAACTCACGCTCCTGCTTTTCATCTGGAAGTTCTCCCATCAAAAGCAAATATGCAATCTTTTCAAATCCCATTTGCTCTCTTCCAAGTCCTGCTATCAAATCCTCTACCTGATAGCCTCGATACCAAAGCTGTCCATCACAAGATACCTTTTTTCCGTCAATGATTTCTGAGGATTTTATCTTTGATATATTGGTAAGACCTGTAAGAACACCATTTCCATTTTCATCACGAAGTCCTCTGTTTACTCCATATTCCTCGTACAATCTTGGAGCTATGCTATCATTTTTTCGACAAATTGCTTCCTGCTGTTTTGTGTACTCATATATTTGCTTATTCATCTTTGCCCTCCATTTCTTCAAACTCACTGCTCATTATAGTTTCAAGTTCTTTCATTAATTGGAGCATCTGTATTAACTTTTCTTTTCCAAATTTATCAATTACTTTTTCATAGTATTTCCTTAATATTTCCTCTTGTTCACTTAAAAGTTTCTGTCCTGCCTCTGTAATTGTCACATAGGTTCCTTCACTTCCATCTCCATCATGAGACCAAATAAGCAAGCCTTGATCCCTAAGTTTGCCAATCATTTTTGATGTCTGTCGTATGGTAAGTTCCATTTTTTCAGATAGGTCTTTTAAGTAAGTTCTCTCCCCATAAATGGAGGATAATTCTCTTTCCATCGCAACACTATGAAGAGCAATATATTCTGGAATACTCATTTTTTTAAAAAGTTCTTTGATGCTCCTACCACTGTTCATCAAATATCTTTGGTATGTAATTTCATGAGACAACATACTGATGTCAGAAATCGGTTTCTGTGCGATCCGTTCTTCATTTTCTTTCATAGTCTCCCGCCTTTCGTTTATCAGCACTCTTTTTTGTCGAGTGCTAAGTTTTTATCAAAAAATTTGTAACTATTTGCCGAATGTTGTATCGATAAAATAGTTACATTTTTACATGAAACTTCCCCAAATAGTTTGTACTCTTGGGAAACCTGCTTTGCCAGTTTCTCAGATTACCGCGGTGCTTGTCAAACCTTTATGTAGGTACTTGATTTTCCTCACTACTCGCGTATAAAACTATTTGTTTTTAGCATATTATAGTACAAAAAAAAATGGAAAGTCAACTATTTTCTATTTTTAATAGAGTAGACTCCTACTCGATTAAAAATAGAACACTACTTTTCTTAGAATATTCTAAAAAGTCCTTGCAATTACATATTGCATCAAACATAATGTAATGAAAGAAATTTTAACCAAACACAAAGCGGAGGTGTCTGAATTGATATTCAAAGAATTTGATGAAGCAGAATTTTTGCGCCAACAACAAAAAAGAATAGACGAAGAAACCAAACAATTAAAGGAAGAGCTTGAGTTAGCTAAAGAAGAGACCAAACAAGCCCAATCAGAAATCCAACGTCTTCGCCAAATTATAAAAGAACACGGATTATCTGAATAGATGTTTGATCCTTTGACACAATTCATTACTGCCTCTCTATCACCCTTCAACCAAAAAAACTTTTTTAATTTTCTTCTTTTGGTTCTTTTGCATTTACTAATTTATCATCCTCAACCATCTCCTCTGTTTCCCCTTCTAACATACTAAGATACGCGCCTTTATCTATGTGCATCATAGAAATTTTGTTTTTCTTTCTCCGGAAGCCATAAACGCAGTCTACATTGCGAATAAGAGATTGCAAACGTTCATCTGGCACGCAAACGATTAGCTGTAAGTCCATTTTTCTGGCATATTGTAAACAGACTGCACTTCGCTCCTGATCCATTTTTGAAAATGCCTCATCCAAAAGTACCAACTTTATTTTAGAATCCCGATTGCTCTGAGACATATAAAGCATGGCAAATCCAGCCAACAGTGCCACGTATTTTGGATTTTGTCCTTCTCCACCAGAATCTCTTCCTGCCATTTCATCTACATAATTTTTTCGAATAATATTCCCTTCCTTATCTGTCACAATCTCATTCATACGGAAAGACAAATAGGTTCGATAATCTGCATATTTTTCCATTTCCTGCTGATGTTTTTGTATCTGAGTATCATCTGCATCTCTGGCAGGCATAAATTTTTGAAGCAATTCCTGAATCTGCACTTCATATTTTTGATAAAACAAATCCTCTCCCAAACTCAATTGTCCTTCAAAACCATCGTTATCCGGATTTTTTGTGTCTAGTTCCTCCGCCATCAACATCTCATAAAACTGACCATCTGCATTTTGCGCCGCTTCTATATCAATTTGATAACGGCTATCTGCAAAATTAGTCTCTCGTAAAAGGCGATTGATTTCCCTCTTATGTCGATGTGCACCTTTTATATCTCCATGGATTTTGGCAATCACATTATCTCGTAAACTCTTATAAATCACGCCACATTGCTTTTCAAATTCCTCCTGATACTGTGGTTCATAATTCTGCTGATACTCCAATAGCTGGTTATCATACTTTTCATTGCTATGCTCCATTCCCGTAAAATCGCTGGTAGGATAGGCTGAAATATACACCTGTCTTGCATGGCTTCGCTCTTCCATCGCATCTTCTTTTGCATTTTTTGCATCATTTATATTGGATATATATTGATTTCGAAGAGTTGCCACGGAACGATGCTTTCTCTCTAGCAAAATTTCCTCTTTTACACTGTCGTTTTCCACATACCCAAGTAACAACCTGTCAAGTTCTTCCTGCTTTCCTGATAGGTTTGTGCCAATCGTTGCATATTCTCTGTTTTTATCCTGCAAACGATTGTTACATTCTTTGCTCTGCTTTCGCAATTGGTCATGCTGCTTATGAAGCATCTGCTCTTTTTCCTGTAATTCCTTAAACTGACCCTTTTCCAATTTTTCAATCATATGGGTAACTTCTCGGATTTCTCTTACTGTTTCATCTAAATCCTGTCCAGATTTTGCAAGTGCCACATAATCTTCCGGCGTTCCACTTAATGTTTCGTATTGATAAATGGTTTTTAAATGTGCAATCTGCTCACTCAAGTTTTTAAACTTTCGCTCATATCGCCCAAGCTCTTCCTCATATTCCCCAAGTTTTGCCTTGGAAACTTTCGTACCAATATAAGAAATCTCATAATCTTTCTTCTTTAAATGACGGAACATAAAATTATGATAAGAATAGCAATCCTTGGTAACTGCATTTTTTGCAGCCACCATTTCTTCTTCCGTCTCACATTTGATAATGCCACCCAAAAAACGCTTTAAGCAGGCATCTACATACTCTTTGTCCGTTTTTACTGTCTCATACAAAGAACCTTCTTTTGCCCTTGGACTAGCTTCCATCAAAGCATCTGCATTTATGAAATCCACATCCTCAAATCTTGTAAGTTTTCGAAACTGTCTTGCAGCTTCTTTTGCATAACGAGGTTCTGTCACCAAAGCAAAACGCAGCTTTCCCATACGCCCTTCTACTGCATTTTTCCACTCTACATCCTGCACGTCAAACAAATCAGCTAAAATAGAAACTTTAGCTTCTTTTCCACAAGCAAACTGTAAATGTTTTTCAAGCTCTGCCCTGGCTTTTCGCAATTGTTCTCCATAGGATTTTCGATTGTTTTTCATATCCTCTACTAAGGTTCGTTTTTCCTCTACCTGCTTTTTTACTTCACGAAAATCGTCCTGAAGCATACTGATTTCACTCTCTAATTGCTTTTTCTCTTCCTCTATTTGCTCACGCAATTCCAAACACTGAGCCGCAGAAATATTACCTTTTACAAATTCATCAATGCGATTTAACATCACCTGACTAAGATAATCGTTTACATAGGCATCCTCTCCCCAGCGTTTCAGACCTTCGGTAACTGCCCTCCATCTTCTAGTATTGGAAGCAAGCATTTCACTTCTCTTTTGAAGTTCTTCCAAATGCTCTTTCTTTCTTCCCAAATCACTGGACTGCAAATCTGCTTTTGCCTGTGCCCACTGTTCGCTGACTGCATCTTCCTGTATCTGTAATTGATTATACTGCTCCTGTAACAATACAATTTCCTTATCTACCGTTTCTTTTTGAGAAATCCATCCTGCAATATGATCCCTGGCATCCTCAATGTCTAAACATCGAATTAAACTTTCGTTGTGAAACTTCTTTGCATCAGCCTCTGTCATTTTAATTCCTGCTGCCTGCACATCTTTTAACAGAGCAATTCGTTTTCTAATATCCTCTATTTGCTCGCAAATATCCCGATATGCCCCTAGCTGCTCACTGAGTTTTTCAATTACATCTCCAGTTCCCTTTGGAAACATATAATCTTTGATAAATTGTCCCGTTCCATCTGTCATGCGTAGTGCAATGGCACTTTTCTCCATTGTTTCAAATCGGCTGCCATCCACATACCCAAGAAGTCGCTGATACAGATTGCTAATATAAGCCTCTTTAGAATTATAAATGCGGTTAATCTCTCCATGTCCTTTATTATCAAGAGAAGTCGCTCTCTGCTCCACAAACTTTTTCATCTGTGCATTGCTAAAAGGTACGCCTTCCTCCGTCAAATACCCCTGCTCCGGCATAGGACCTGAATGACTAAAATAAATAAATTTGCGAAGTTCTGTATCTTTTTTTCGCACCTCAAAATTCAATCCAATACAAGATTTTACATGAGTCCCCATATCCTCAATCTCCAGTGCGATTACAGAACAAAAATCCTCATCTGCACGATTAGAAGTTCCGTCTTTCTGATCGCCGCGCAAATATCCAAGCACACTTCGCTTATTCTTGTTGTCATCCGCCGCCCGGTTGAGGAAATTTGAAGACACGCTTCCATATAAAATAACCTGTATGGCATCCATAGCAGTAGATTTTCCCGAACCACTTTTTCCACTGAACAAATTGACGTATTCATTGAACTCTAGGATTGCATGATCTACACCACCCCAATTAGTCAAACATAGACGTCTGAATACCTTCTTCGCTTTCATCTTCTGTAACCTCCTCTTCCTCTTCTTCACCTTTATATTTCTTAATTAGCTCATTGATTTCTTTTGCCGGACAATACATATTGATGGTACTGTAAATATAAAGAGGCGCATCGTCTTCTAAATTAGAAACTGCTCCTGGTATTTCCAATATCTGATGCCGTTTCATCACATTTAATGCTTCGTTCCATTCTCCAACCGTTAATTTTTCAGTGAGCAAGCCTGTATTCATACCATAAGTACGAATTTCTCTTAAATTGGTTACACTGGCATTTAAACCTTCTCCTAAAATTTTGTCTTTATAAATTAATTTTAATAATAGCAATATTTTTGTAGTAGTAAGGCTAATTCGAAGCAAAGGAACGCCCTCTCCCACCAACCGAAAAATATGTTCCTGAGAGTCATGCTGCAACTCACAATCAAGAACCTGCAAATAATTTTCAATAAATGCTCGATGTTTGTTACAAGTGTGATAGGTCACATTGTCTTTTGCCACCAATGTCTCCGGATCATATTTTATTTTTAAAATACAGGTCTGTCGAAATAAATCCTTCATTACTTTTTTTACATTTTCCTGTTCGGTCTGAGATAATTGACTCATATAATCAAACATCTGAATCCTCCTCAATCATAAGCTGTGTATAAGCAATGGAATGACTTTCCGAAAGTTCTTTTCTTATGTCTTTTCCAAGTGTAATGTTATCCTCTCCATCTTCTTTGGTATCTCTTGTTACCTGCTGCCACAATAACATTAACTTCTCCAAATCTTCCATACTCTCTATACTCTCGTTTGTAACTACAAATCTTCCACCCACCGTATTTTTTTTCCGAAACTCCTGTAACTCCTGCCCTGAATACAATGGTTTTGGAACAAACTCGGTCATATCCTCCGACTCTTCTTTTTCTTTTTCCACCGGTTTTGGAGAAAACGTCTGTCCCATTCCAGTTCGTTTTTGGTACATACTTCGCTCTGCCATTTGATAAAATGGTCTGGAAAAAGAGGTACGTTCCCGTAATTCCTCCAAAATCTTCTCTCCATCTAACCGTTTGCTGACTAACTGTATGAGGGATGCCACATTTTCATTTTCCTCAATTCCCTCCTGTAACATAAACCGTACTCTTGCTAAAGCCCTCTGGGCAAATACTGCCTTTTGCTCAATTAAATGATTATACTTTTTCTCAATGGAGTCAAATTCTCGCTCAATGTGCATAATATATTCGCCAGTTTCTCCGTGAAACTTCATTTTCCGTTCTAATAGCTTTGCCTCTTTTGAATCCGGCTGGGCTAACATCCATTGTTCTCTAATTTCCTGACTTTTTGATTCATTTTCCTCTAAAATATTACTAATCAATTCTTTGACCTGCTCCTTATACCGATAAAAACTATCCGTAGTAGTGAGCATGGCATATTTCTTACTATCGTTATTACTAAGTTCTTGAATCAATACCTCCTGAATTCCCAATACATTTCTCTGCGCAGACAATTTATCAAAATAAGCCCGCATTCCATCTTGCATATTATTTAGAAGTAACGTAAGCCTTCTGGATGTTTTCCACGCATTTTTCAAAATGTCGTTGTTATGGTCCTTATCCAAGTGGTATGTATAAAGCAGACTATACACTGCCATAATACTCTCTCGCTCCTGACTGTCGCTATCCAGTCCAAGCTCCCAAAATAATTCCACAAACATCTGGCTATATTCAGGAAAAGTAAGGATTTCCTCATTGAGCTGCTCATCATAATCCTCCCGAAGCCATCCCCATTTTATAAGATTTGCCAGACTTCTTGCAGCCGGTGTTCGCATTTCCATCTGCTCTCCCGGTTCTTCTATTTCCTGTTCGTTCTCTTCCTCATCTTCCTGCCACACAATCTGCAAACGAACCAACGTTTCATTAATTCTATCTCTGCAAGCATTTTTATCCATCCCAAAGGTATGGTATTCTTCCATGTTTGCCTGATACAAATCAATTAAAATTTCAAAATAATATTCTCTGTTCCTAGTTCGAAACAGATTATAAAACTCCTTGGGAATTTGCTTCAATAAACTCATATTTGTACTCCAATCCTAGAAGGTTTCTCAAGTTATCGCAATCTGTTCTATTATACCAATTTTTTCTCCATATCTCAACGAAACACTTTTCTTTCCATTTCCCCTACAACAACAGCCGACCCACTATTGAATTTCCGTTTTTACAATAGTATAATGAAGCTGACAAAATGGGCTTTTCCAAAAACTACCATTTTGTATGTATCTGTTGCAATATACATGTTATTAGGAGAAATGCACATATGATTTCAAAAGAAGAATTACTTGAAACATACAATTTAACAGAGGAAGATTTTCAGGCCGCCAACATTTCCTGGGAGGAGTTGACTGCCATTTATGACGATTTTAAACGTAAACGTCCTATTTATGAAATTGCCCGCAGTTCTTTTCTTTACGAATTTTTGGAGGACACCGATGCGGCTGGAATTCATTCCTTTCGAAGTCGCATCAAGGACCCAGAACATCTCATTGTCAAAATCATTCGAAAACGCAACGAGGCATACAAAAAATATAAAGATCTTACCAAAGATAACTACGAACACTTTTTGACCGATTTAATTGGATTTCGTGTATTTATTCTATTCAAGGAAGATTGGGCAGATTTTCATACCTATATTACAAGTCGTATCACCAATGACAAACATAATTATATTTCTTCTTGGACAGAGGAATGTCCTTCTGACAATTGTTTTATTGAGGCCCCTAAAGTGCATATTCGTACTGGAGATAAACGAGACATTTACCAGAAATTTATTCATGACGCGGATATATACACCAATAAAATTTACCGCTCAGTACACTATACGATCAAATATCGTGGCATTTATCTGGAAATCCAGTTGCGGACTTTATTTGAGGAAAGTTGGGGAGAAATTGATCATAAAATTGCCTATCCTTATTATCAACACAACGAAAATCTCAACGAATTTTCTGCTATGATCAACCGCCTATCCGGTCTGGCAGATGAAATGGGTTCTTTCTTTCGAAAAGTAAAAGAAAGAGAAATCGAACATTTAGAACACCAAAAAGAGGCATCTGAAAATGAAACTGCACCTACAGACATGGCGTATTTAGACGATGCCAAGGAACAGGTATGCTCGGAACCTTTGACACCTGCAGACATGTTACATACACTGCTACATGAATAATGTAAAATAGCAAAGTCACCAGTACCACAAAGGAGGTCGTGGATATGGACAACAATTTATACTCCAATGAAGCCAGTCAGGCCAGTGAACGAATGATTGCCAAAATAAAAAACGGAAAAATTCGCAATCACAAACTGGTATACAGCTCACCGGTTCACTTCGGTGATATAGAACGTAACGAAAAAGCCAACTACCAACAATTCATTCGCTGTAAAAATTTTTATACGCTGATGGAATGGAAGGGAGAAAGTTATTATGAATAACATGGAAAACATCTATACCGATTACAATGAAATACTGGAAGCCTTTGGTGAGGATGTCATCAAGGGAAGATTTGCCCAGATTTTAGAGGAAATGAATGACTTTATCCGCGAACTTGATATGCAAGATTGCGCCCAAGTACAAGAACTGTCTCTTATGCACGCATTACTGGATTACTTTTCCGATATTAAGCAACTGAAATCCTTTCAAGATATGCAGCATGTAAATGAAATGAAAATCAAAGCCTATGAAACTTACTGGCTACTCCAACGAAAACCAATCCAACTTACGGCTCAACTAGAGGATGACCAGATGCTATACATTAATGAAAAATTTTTGTTGAGCCGCCTTGCTGCTTTTATGCTTGGAGATGATATGAAAAAGCCTATGTTGTTTGAACAATCCAGCGCATTGAAAAAACTGCTAGATACCTTATATTATTACATCAAATTCCATGAAATCAATGCACAAACTCTGGAACTTATGCTATTAGCCTATAAAGCAGGACACTTATTTGCAGAATAACATATTTTCTAAAATTGCGTAAAAAACAGTACAGAAATTTTTACTATTTTGGAAAGATTTCTGTACTGTTTTTTATTTGTATTCCAATTAAACACCTAATAGCTTTGCCACTTCTCCTTGTCCAATCTGATTAGCTTGCGCCAAAATGGATTGTCCTGACTGATTTAAAATAGACAATGTTGCATACTTCATAGCTTCATCTGCCACATTGGCATCCCGTATTCCACTTTCTGCCGCCTGCAAATTCTCTTCCATATTTTCTGCCAATCGTTCCGCTGCCTCTAACCGATTCTGCTTTGCTCCATAATCACTTCTTTTACTATTAATGTAGTTAATGGCATAATCCATATGCTTTAATGCAAATTGTGCATGAGAATATTTTGTCACATCAACATCATCTAATTTTAACAACGCTGTACTCAAAGCAATTTTATTAAGAGCAAGCTCCTGACCGCCATTAGCCCCTACCTGAATGCGCAAATCCATGTCTTCTTGACCATATGAATTACCATAGAATACATCCTGCTTTGCCGTCCCTGTTACTTCTCCAATGGTATGAGAACCATACTTTTTATACTGGATTTTCCATTTTCCATCCTCTAAAACAGTTTCTACCATTGCAACATTTCCATTGTCATCCCCTGCATCAATCAATTGATTCATCTTCTCTACCCATTCCTGTGCCGTATACTCTCCCTCTGGAATGGTATAGCTATATTCCTGTCCATCTACAGAAAAACCAATGGTATTATTTTCTGCTGTAATAACAACACCTTCTGATATATCTTTACTTCCTGTTATATATGCCGGAATAGGCAATCCACTGGTTTTGTAAAATACACTATATGCCGCACTTCCACTTACACCATCCAAAATGTAAGTACCACTCCCCAATGGCTTGGTTTGGTCTACTCGCTTCAATGTGAAACTTAACGCATTTGCATCATCTGCACCTACTACGCCTGTATTATGTGCGCCAATTGCCGCTTCTATGGTAAAGTCTGTAATCCCTTTTTCTTTTAACTTCTCATTAAAACTATCCATTCCGTCCACATCCATAGTACCCTCAGTGAGCAATCTGGCAATCTCCGCCCCAGTATAAGTTCCTGCTGGAATTGTAGTTTCTAACGTAATCATTGTACTTTTTCCCGAAGAATCAGGATATGTAAAATCAATGGATAATACATCATTAACTCCTTGTTTGATTTCCACACTATTATTCTTAATATCTGCTCTTCCTACTACATAGGCACTTTGCAAAGTAGTGCTTCCTTTTACTATACTAGGACTATTTGTTTTGGATGCAGTGATAACTTTGCACAATACATTGTCATAAAATCCTCCAGATACTGATGGAAAAGAAACCTCTGAACCTGTTTTTGTGCTTACAAGTTTAATAACACCATTTGTTGCCTCTGCCGTTACCAGTCCTTTTAAATCACTGTTCTGAATCTGTGTATTAAGCTCTGTTGCCAGTGCAGATGGGGAAGTATACGTTTTCTGTGTTATGGTCAAACTTGCACTTTTACTTCCATCTGAATCTTTGTATGTTAGATTTAATACATTATTGCTGGTATCAATCTTCACTGGACTACTACTGCTAATACTTGTCTTTCCTAATATGTACGCTGGCTCTAATGCTCTAACCGTAGGATTGCTGGTTGTTACATTTGGTGTCATTAATACTTTCATTGCAGGATTATTTGTACTACCAATGTATAAATAGCTATCTTCGCCCTTTTCTGTTGTAGTAAAGGTAATCTTTCCTCCTGACAAAGACGCAGTCAATCCAAATCCCCCAGCAGCAAACTGCTTATTCAATTCCGCAACTAATCCATTTTGCGTATACGTTCCTTCTGTGAGTGTAATACTTTTACTTCCATCCTTTAAGGTAAAGTTAAAAGTCTTATTTGTACTATCCACCTCTATTGGCTCTGCTTTTACCGCATAGGTCAAAGTAAGCGAAGCTGGCGTTTCTACATAAGCAGTTGTTCCTTGTTGTTTTGTAGTAGTACCAAATGCCGATTTAGAATATGATTTTGCTGAATACGTCACTCCCACAAATAAATCATTATATGCAGTTCCCGGATTACTCTGAAATGTAATAGACGATATTCCTGATGACGTTCCCACAAACTGTATTCGATTACTATTTGCTTGGGCTTTTATTTTTCCACTTAACGAGGAGTTTCCAATCTGACTATTAATTTCACTAAGTAGTTCATCCAACGAGGCATAACTACTCTTGCTAACTGTCAAAGTTGCCTTTGTTCCATCCACATCTAAACATATCGTTTCGCCTGCAGCTGCTAATGTAATCGGAGAAGAGGATGTAGCTTTTAAAGTTTTCTGTCCTAATATGTATGGATCTGTTCCATTCACTTTCGTTGCTGATGTTACACTCTTTGAATAAGTAGTGGTAAATAAAGTATTATATGCAGAAGATGACGTATCAAGTTCAATACTTGACCCTACTCCTGTATCAACAGAACTTACCATCAAACAATCATAATATCCACTTGTAAGTACGCTACTGCCCGATGATACATATGTATTCTGTTTCTCAAATTTCCACTTAGATGTGTCACTTCCTAAGGCTTGATTCAAAACATTTGCCAATTCTTCCATAGTATAATTTCCTTCCGGAATCGTAATTATGGTATAATCGGCATCATTTTCTCCCTTAATCCCCAATTTATTATTTGAACTTGTAATAGAAACGGTATCTGTACTTTTGTAATATGCTTTTCCGCTAATTTTTCCAGTAGTATTTGACACACTTCCATACTTTACATTGTCATAGAAAATAGAATCATAGGGTTTGCTTCCACTATCAATCTGAAACATATTTCCTTTTAATCCGGTAATCAAGCTGGTTCCTGCTGTCAATTCTATATTGTTAGTCCCATACGCTACCGCCTGCACCTCTGGATGCCCTGCCGCTATCAATTTTTGATTTAGAGCTTCAATGGCCTCTTCCTTTGTATATTTTCCCTCATCTAGTTTAATAGAAACTGTATACAAGGGACTTCCGTCTAATTTGTCTACACTAAATGTCAACTCATCATTCATGCCAGACACAACATTAAGAGGAAATGCACTATCAAAATTAGTAGTTCCTATTAAATCTCCAACACCAGCTCCCCCATACGTATCAAAAAATAAATAGGATAATCCTCCATCTACACGATCAATATCCGTTCCCCCTTCAAATACCAAATTGATGGAACCTCCGTCTTCATACTCCATCAAAAAATAAGTATCTTTTGGTGCCTGTTTCTCTAATAATTCATCAATAGTTTCAACCAATTCATATGTTGTATAAGAACCTTCTGGAACAGTCACCGTTATGTCGGAAGGATCATACGCCTTAGGAAGTGTAATCGTTAAAGTATTATTGGGATCTAATACTTTATGAATGCTATCACTGTCCCAATCTTTTCCGCCATTTAACTTGCAATATACCTTTTCATTTGGGGTAAACATTTTTTCTGTATTATACTCTGTCTGACGAGATATTCGGGTGATTTCATAATTCAACTGCTCAATCTCTTGTTGTATCTGTTTCTTATCATCATCTGTATTGGTATCATTTAACGCCTGTACTGTCAATTCTCTCATGCGCTGTACAATACTTGTCACTTCATCTAAGACACCATCTGCTGTCTTTACATAAGCAATTCCCTCTTCAATATTGTGATCCGCTCTCTCAAGACCTCGAATCTGCCCTCTCATTTTTTCAGATATTGCCAATCCTGCCGCATTATCTGCCGCACTATTAATACGATATCCACTAGACAGCTTTCCAGTAGTCTTTTCTAATTTATAATTGGTATTCTTTAGCACCATGTCACCATACATTGCGGTTAAATTATGCTGTATCACCATATGTTTCACCTATTCCCATTCGTTCTGTTTTCTATTATTAGATTGCCCCATTTTTTATGTTACTTCACATAAGTTTTCTATTGTAAAATAGTCAATACCCCTTGGGTAGATTGATTTGCCTGTGCTAACATCGCCTGAGATGCCTGTGTTAAAATATTATTTTTAGAATATGCTGTCATCTCTTCTGCCATATCTGTATCTCTAATTTTAGATTCCGAAGTGGTTAAATTCTCTTCTGCATTATCTAAATTCATAATGGTATGTTCCAAGCGATTCTGAACAGCTCCAAGGGAAGCTCGATATCCAGATACCTTTTGAATTGCAGTATCAAAACGCGTAATCTGTACACTGGCAGTATCATGAGTAGACACATTAATGTCTTCCATGCCAATTAAATTTTTACTTCGCATATCTCCAATATAAAAGGATATTTCTTGCCCTGCGTTTGCTCCAATTTGCAAATTCATAGTTTTCCCTAAGGAATTAGGCTTATCCCAATTAATAGTCCATTTATGTCCATTTATTGACATCTTTTCGCTCGTATGCTCAATAGGCATACTAAATCCCATATTGGTTACCACATCTTCCGAAGTTTGATCCCAATTTCCAAGAGCATCCTCTTTTCCATCTCCCAATGTAATCTGACAGGCAGACAAAAATCCAGAAATATCCATTGCTGCCATACTTTTTAATTTATCCACAAACGCATTTTCATCTGTCACACCATAATATTTATTCAAAAGTTCATCAAAAGTAGCCCCCGAATCCATATCTTGCAAAAAATCCTCAAATGTTCCTGTGGTTGTATTATTTGCCATATAACTAACAGCAAAATATCCCATAGAATACGCATCTTCACCAGTTACACTATTCGAAAAACCTGCCATTTTTGCCTGTACCTGAGCTTCTGTTTCTGTTGTTCTATTCAATCCTTGTACAGCCTCTGCAATTCCTTCCATAAACCATAAAGGTATATTTCCTATGGTTCCAGACGCATGATGCATAGTTACTGCATGCGTCATTTCATGAGTCAACACACGGTCTAACAAAATTCCCCCAGTTATTGGCCCACTGCTACTTTCCAAATCTTCCATGGATAAGCCATTTATAAAATCATTATTAATCCGAAGTGTAAATTTACTTCCCCCATATGTAGATGACATAGATGCCACTACACCTGCAGAAAGGTCTTCAAACTTTACATCCAATGTTACATCACTCTTTACTCCAATCCCCAGAGCATCTTCTATTCTAGTTAATGCATCTTGAAGCCAGGAACCTTTTAAACGTTCTTGCAATCTGGTTTTTACATCTTGTGCCTGAAGAGAAAAATCACCATTAATAACTTTCATCGTATTGTATTCCGTAGTATTTGCAATTCGGTCTAACTCTTTAGCTAATTCATCTAATTCTACCTTAATACAATTTCTATCTTCTTCCGTATATGTATCATTTGCCGCCTGCACAGATAATTCTCTCATACGATGAAGAATATTTTGCGATTCCTGCATAGCTCCCTCTGCTGTCTGTACTAGCGAAATTCCATCTTGTGCATTATCCGATGCTCTATTTATTCCTCGAATCTGCCCTCTCATTTTTTCAGATATTGCCAATCCTGCCGCATTATCCCCTGCACAATTAATCTGATATCCACTAGATAAACGCTTTGTGGATTTTCCTGTCTGCTTGGAATTAATTTTAGTTTGGCATAGAGCATTACTGGCTGCCATTACATGTTGAATAACCATGTATTTTCCCCCTCAAATCCATTTATACTTGCGGACAAACGTACTCTTTCCTTACTCCCTGTCCCTTTTTTTGCTACACGTAATCATAACTATGTTTTTCATATCGGACATTTGTTCATAATTCTTTAATATTTTTGAAATATCAACAATTTAGATTAGCGAAAAACCCTTTCCTCTTTCAATTATTGCCTTGCCATTTTTCTAAAATATGTGTATACTATCTCTGATAAAAGATTTCTTCTTTTATCTTGTCTTTATTTTCATTTGGCATATCGCCAAGTATTTCAAACAATAATTATTAAAACACACAACAGAAAGGAGTTTTTGCCTATGGCAGACAAAACACTAGAAACAACTAACACGCACCTATCTGAAGAAGCATTTACTGGAAAGTTGCCTTATACGCTAACCAATGACTATTTCTTCAAAGCATTCCTTCAGCGAAATGAAAACGCTCTTCGTGGCATCTTGTGTGCCATGCTATCTATGAAACCAGAGGACATCACCTCTCTCCGCATTACAAATCCCATTAGTGAAGGAGATGCAATAGATGATAAAAACATGATTCTGGATGTAAAATTAGAAGTAAACCACAAACAAATCATCAATCTGGAAATGCAGGTAGAAAACTGGGGGAATTGGCCGGAACGTTCTCTTACTTACCTTTGCCGCATGTTCGACCAGTTAAAATCTGGAGAAGATTATAAAAGTGTGAAAAAGACTATACATATTGGTATTTTGGATTTCACTCCTAAAGATTTTCCGGAAATTCTTTACTCTGATTACTTCTTATACAACCTCAAAACAAGGCACAAATATAGTGACAAGTTTGGAATCTATATGTTACAATTGAATCAATTAGGAAACCCTGAAGACGAAAAAAACATGCCTGATATTTACTACTGGGCACAGCTTTTTAAGGCAACTACATGGGAGGAGATTCAAATGTTAGCTCAAAAAAATGAAACCATCCAAAAGAGTATTCTTACTTTAAAAGAACTTACCGCCGATGAAAAAGAAAAAATGCAAATGGAAGCCAGAGAACGTTATCGCCGGGATATGGCTTCTGCCCTAGATTTTGGCAAAGAGCAAGGCATAGAACAAAGCAAACAGGAAATTCAATCTCTCAAAAATACGATTCAAGAAGTCCAAACCGAAAACCTCAAAAAAGAGGAACAGCTCCGCAAAATCCAAGAGCAAAATGTTGAATTGGACCAGCGTATTCGTTTTCTGGAAGAACAACTAGCAAAAGCGAATAATAAGTAATCCTTGTCTTTTCAATGGAGTAGTCTAACTTATAATCGAGTAGACTCCTACTCGATTCGCTTGCGAGCATTCCGCACTATGTGCTCCATGTTCTTACGCCCAGCAAATACAATTTCATGCAAGCATGATTGTACTTGCCGGGCTTTTGCTACAAACAGGCAATTATCTGCGCCATATACGCAAATAATTGCCTGTCTATTTTATCGTTTCATCATCTTATATTTAATCTCCGCTAATGTCCAATCAGATTCATTATCAATATCCTGCACCTCTAATTCAGAAAGTACCATAGGAAGCACATTTTCTACAATTATGCCGCTTTTTTTTATTAATTGCTTTGTATCATAAAAATAGAATTGTCCACAATCATGATAATATGGTTCTAAGTCTTGCGATCTGGTATTTCTATGTTCTGGATGTAACATTTCTATCTTTTCATCTCGAATGACAACACAACGCTGTGGTGGAAAAGAATAGGCAACAACAGGTGTAAGTTGTGAAGCCCTTTTTTCTTTCATCATTGCAAATGCCTTCTGCAACTTTTCTTTTGTTACAAAAGGTGCAGTAGGATAAATACAACATGTATAATCAAATTCCTGTCCTATTTTTTCATATTCTTCCAAAACTTCCAGTAATACATCTGCGGTAGTTGCATAATCATTACTTGTCTTTTCACTGCGCAAAAATGGAACATTTGCTCCTGCCACTTTGGCAATCTCTGCAATTTCCTCATCATCTGTAGAAACCATAACTTCCTCAAAAATTCCAGATTCCAAAGCTGCTTCAATAGAATATTGTATAATAGGTTTTCCACAAAATTCTTTTATATTCTTTTTAGGAATTCTTTTGCTTCCCCCGCGCGCTGTAATAATTGCAATTGCTTTTCCCATAACCTTTCTCCCCTCAGTTTTCCAAAATTTCTAACAAGCACTGAATCACATAATCCTGTTCTGCATCCGTAAGCAATGGATACATTGGTAAACTAATTGCACGTTCATAATACTGTTCTGCATTTTTGCAACATACCTGTTCATACCCATTTTCTTGATAATATGGATGTTTATATACTGGAATATAGTGAACATTTACGCCTATATTCTTTTCTCGCAATGCGTCAAATACGTCTTTTCTTGTTTTATCTAAAACCTGTACTACATACAAGTGCCAGCTATTATTACATCCTTGTTCCTGTTTAGGCAACAATACCTGTTTGCAATTTCCAAGTGCTTTATCATATTTTGCTGCAATCTCTCTTCTTCTCTCCACAAAACGATCTAATTTTTTCATTTGCGTTACACCTAATGCACACTGAATATCTGTAATTCGATAATTAAACCCTAGATTTAATTGCTCATAATACCAAGCCCCCTCTTCTTTCTTCATAAATCGGCGGTCCCTTGTGATACCATGACTACGAAATTGCACTAATTTTTCATAAAGTTCTTCGCTATTTGTTGTTACCATTCCACCCTCTCCAGTAGTAATATGTTTTACTGGATGAAAACTAAAGGTAGTCATATCGGATATACTTCCAATTTTTCTTCCTTTATAATCTGCTCCAAGAGCATGTGCCGCATCTTCAATCACCAATAAATCATATTTCTTTGCAATCTGGTGAAGCTCATCCATTTTACAAGGCTGTCCAGTAAAATGAACAGCAACAATAGCTTTTGTACGTGCTGTAATTTTTCGTTCCACATCCTCTGGATCAATATTATAAGTTTCCGGGTCGATATCTGCAAATACTGGGGTTGCACCACAATATAACGCACAATTGGACGAAGCTGCAAAAGTGATTGGTGTAGTAATCACTTCATCTCCTTCTTTTATCCCAGCTGCCAAACAAGCAATATGTAATGCTGCTGTTCCATTAGAAACTGCAACCGCATATTTTGCGCCAGTATATTCTGCAACTACTTTCTCAAACTCTGCCACCGTAGGACCAGTCGTGATATAATCACCTTTTAATACATCTACAACTGCATCAATATCATCTTGTTCAATACATTGTCTTCCATATGGTATATACATCTTTCTCTCTCCCTCTCTTATCCTATTTAGGTTATGATACAAATTATAAATCCTCTTTACACTTTTTCTTTAAAATATTTTCCAATTCTCTCACAACCCGCTCTGCACCTTGACCATCTACAAGCTGCTGCAAATTTTTAGTCATATTTTCCCGAATTTTACTATTTTCAAATAATTTCTTGCTTTTCTTTAAAAAATTTTTCTCTACAGAAGAATATTCCTCCAAATTAACAATATATCCTTCTTTCTCTAACAGCTCTACTGCTGGTCTCTGATTTTCTGCATAAATAAATGCAATCATGGGTATTCCACATGCTGCTAACTCATACATAGTAGAACCACCTGCAGTAACTGCCACATCACACTTTAGCATAATTTCTGACATTTTTTTTGGGTTTTCATATAAAATAATATTGCTATTTTCCCTTTGAATTTTTTTTATTTCTGATTGATATATAAATGCTTTTCCCACTATTACATGTAATCTACATTGAGGTAGATGTTTCAAGCATAATAAAATAAACTTACACATCATATTCTTGGGGTCTGCAGCACCTGTTGTAATAAAAATATCCTCCACTTCTGCTTTAGTAACATGTTGTTGCATTTGTAAAAACTCTTTTCGTAAAGGACAATACTTTACGCCCAACATTGTAATCTGATTTTTCAACTTTTTTTCATATCCCATATGAAAAGCAGAAAAATTATAATTTAATACGACATCTACATCATAGGAAAACGAAGCAATATCATCCAAATATACCAAACATTTTGTATATTGCCGAAGTGCCTGAAAATATTCATTGGAAACATTATAACTATCCACAAGAATTACGTCTATCTTCTGTTTTATCAACAGTTTTTCCAACAAATTCCACTCTTGTTTCAACTCCTGCACATTTCCATATTCAAAATTGTTATTTTCCTTTTCCTTTTCTTCTGGAACAGATAACAACGGAAATTGTTGTTGTTCAATATACTCTCTTCCTAATACATACTTACTGAAAAATGTGACATCCCATTCCCTATCCCGAAAAGCATTTGCAAAGGACACACAACGCATTACATGTCCCATTCCAATATTTTTACTTCCATGAGTAATAAATAATATTTGATATGTATTTTTCATTATTCATCCATTCTCTATAAAAATTTAGAATATCTAATATAATTTTTACACTCTTGTTTTTTATAACCTTGCTTTTCAAATACTTTTTGAGATAAAATATTTTCAAATTTTACTTTTCCAACTAATTCTATATGTTGTCCTCTTATCTTCAGTTCTTCTTCTAATAACTTCAACATTTTTACTCCCAACCCATTTCCACGCTGTTCTTTTCTTATACTATAATCTATAACCGCGCCTTCTTCACCATAATCTAATCGAATCTGCCCCACTTCTTCATCATCTATACATGCAATAAATATATCAGTTTTTAATGAATTCACTTTTTCCAAAAACCATTTTTCATGCTCTTCAATACTAATCTTTTCTGTAGAAAAAGCATTCTTTCTACACTCAAAATCATTAGCCCACTCATACAACATTTCCATGTCGCTATGTCTTACTACTCTTAAATACATCTTTTCACCTTACTCATATAAATCAACTTGCAATGGCGTTCCTCTTTTTATATCTGTCGTCGCTCTTTTTCCTATTATCTGAGAATAATATTTAGGCTTTATTCCATAACCTGGTCTTATAATTTTCAAATTTTCTTCAGTAAAAACTTCTCCCTTTTTTACATCTTCTATAACAAATATAGAACGCCTAAATTTCAAATTATCTCTTTCCTGTTTTGAAACACCATAAAATACTTTACCCATTGCCTTTTCTGTATCTCTAATGTTCTCAACCATCTCTCTAAATTCATGAGGTTCCATCGAAAAACCAGAATCTGGATTTTCAATAGAACGACTTAGACAAAAATGTTTTTCAATAACTTTTGCTCCCATAGCCACCGCTGCTACTGCACCTATTGACCCCATGGAATGATCTGATAATCCAACAGGTACTTTAAATACCTTTTTCATATCTATCATAGTTTTTAAATTCATCTCATTAGTAATTGAAGGATACGCACTTGAACATTTTAATAATACAATCTGATCATTTCCCTCTTCCTTTATTGCCTTTACCGCTTCCTCTATTTCTTCCAATGTTCCCATTCCTGTAGACAAGATAATTGGTTTTCCTTTTGATGCAACATAGTGTATAAGAGGGATATCAACTAATTCGAATGAAGCTATTTTATAAAACTCCATTCCTATCTCTTCCAAAAAGTCCACAGAAGATTTATCAAATGGTGTAGAAAATATATCAATTCCTATTTTGTCCGCTTCCTCTTTCAATACTTTTTGCCATTCCCAAGGTGTATATGCCTTTTGATAAAGTTCATATAAATTTTCTCCACTCCACGTTCCTCCTGCAATATTAAAATATGGATTATCACACTTAATCGTCATCGTATCTGCCGTATAAGTTTGAATTTTTATACAATCCGCACCACTTTCTTTTGCTGCATGTATAATCTTTATCGCATTCTCAATATCTCCTGCATGATTTCCCGACATTTCCGCTATAATATATGTAGGCTCATTATCTCCTATATTTCGACCTTTAATCTTCACTTTTTACCATCTCCTCAAAATTCCCATTATCACCTTACAACTCGTACCGTTCGAAATGCTTCTACATTATTCTTCCCAACTATCATCCCATAATATTTAGATTGAGTTATAATACCCTCTATAGACCTTGGATGTGGAAATATACACAATTCAGTTTCATAACATTCCATAGCCTTAATTTTTGTATCAAGATAATCTTCAATATCAACAAAAACATTTGGATTAAATTTACTCAAATATGAAAAATTCCATTCAGATGAAGACAAAGTGTCAAACGTATAAATTTCTTCTACTGAATATTCGTTTACAGGTCTTGCAGCTACTAATACTGCTTTATGCACAATTTGATGGTCTATATTTAAATCTCCCTCATAATGTGTATAAATTATATTAGGTTGATACTCTTTAATAACGCATTCAATATATTTAACAATATCAAGTAAATCTACACTATCAAACCTGTTATCCCCAAAGTCTGCAAAATCCACTTTACTATATCCTATTATTTTTGCAGCTTCCAAAGTATTTTTATGTAGTCTAGATACTACTTCCTTACTTTTCTCTTTTTCTAAAATATTCATTCTTGAAGTTTGCCCTTCACCTAAAATAATACATCTAGCTTCATCACCATCCGAAATATGCTTCATAATTGTAGCACCAACTCCCAAAATCTCGTCATCTGGATGTGCAGCTACCACTAATATTTTTTTCATCTTTTCACCTTATCTTTCTATTTTTTTACAAATACAACCCTTGCAGTCACTTTCCCATCAATAATCTCTGCATTACTCAATTCTAAATTATAATTTCCAAACTCAATAAAAGCTTTAGGATATCCTTCTGCGTCTAACATACGAATATAATCATATAGTTTCACATCATCTATTTTTTGTGGAATTTTACTTTGACTTAATTTTCTTCTTTGAAATACAACGCACTCTCCATTCTGTTCTACCGGATACATCCTTTCTTTTAATATCCGGGGTAACATTTTTGTAAAGATAATTTCAGAACATCTTTCATAAATATTTTGTGCACTACCTTTCAGCTCAAGATCTTCTTTACAATAAATTGGTCCGCCGTCAATTGTTTCTACCACTTTTATTGCTGAAATCTTAGTATCATATATTCCTCGTTCTATTAAATTTTGTAAAGGACTTCCTCCTCGACCAAATGGCAAATCAGTCATATGAAATACAACACACTCATAATTATTATAAACTTCTTCTCTTATTTTATATGACCAATGCGGAAAAAAAATAAATCTAGGATTTATTTTTTTTACAACCTCTAAAGTAAAATCTTCCTTTTGAGTAATTATATAAATTTGATATTTATCTGAAAACTTTTTCAAAAATTTATTTGCATTAACAATATTCCAACTTTTTATTGTACAAATTATTATCTTCTCCATCATGACTCCATTATTTCAACTTTTAACCATTTTGTATCCCAAACTAGGATATCCTCAACCATTTTTTACAATCCTACTCTTTTATTTACAATTTTGTTATTTTACTTAAAACAGTTCTTTCTTAACCACCTACAAATCTTATGGCAGGAATTTTGCACACATATCCTAAAAAATATATTGCATACCTGCCATACAAACTTTATCTATATTTTCATAATACTTTTTTCAAATTCCAGATTTCTATACCATTTTTAATGCTTTCCTCAATCCTTCTACATCCAACCACTCTTTATTATTACCAGAATTATATTCAAACCCTTCTTCTACTAACTTACCACCCGGCAATAAAACTTTATCCAAATCCAGCCAATCAAAATGCGGATACACAATATAGTGCTTATCATATTCGTAGGTAGTTCTTGAATCATCTCTTGTGACCATTACCTCATGAAGTTTTTCTCCCTCACGAATTCCGATTTCTCTCATAGAGCCATGTGGCAACATAGCTTTTGCCAAATCTGTAATTTTAAAAGATGGAATTTTTGAAATATAAGTTTCCCCACCTTTTGCTTCTCCTAATGCTTTAAATACCAATTCCACACCCTGTTCTAATGTAATCCAAAATCTTGTCATTCTGTAATCTGTGATTGGTAAATCTGTCTCTCCATTTTCAATTAATGTACGGAATAATGGAATAATGGAACCTCTACTTCCTGCAACATTACCATAACGTACTACCGAAAATACAGTACCATTTAAACCAGTATATGCGTTTGCTGCAATAAACAACTTATCAGATACTAACTTTGTTCCACCATATAGATTAATTGGATTCACTGCTTTATCAGTAGATAAAGCCACTACTTTTTTTACCCCTCTATCTAATGCTGCATCAATCACATTCTGAGCACCATGAATATTCGTCTTTATTGCTTCCATTGGATTGTACTCACAAGTTGGTACCTGTTTCATAGCTGCTGCATGAATCACATAATCCACTCCATGAAAAGCACGCATTAATCTTTCTTTATCACGAACATCTCCAATAAAAAAACGAACCCGTTCCATATCTACTTTGTTAGATAACTCCGCTTTCATATTGTATTGTTTGAATTCGTCTCTTGAATAAATAATCACTTTTTTGGGATTATATCTTTGAAAAATCATTTGCAAACATTTTTTTCCAAATGATCCAGTTCCACCTGTAATTAAAATTGTTTTATCATTTAACATCTCTTCTCCTCCTCAATTGCCTTATTTTCCCTATCATTAGCAGCAATTTTTCTCATTGACTATATCGACATTTTTTTCATTTTTTTTATGAAATATCTAAGTTTTTTTAATAAATCAAATATTTTTATCATATTATTTACCAAAATATTACAAAACAACATGTATTATTTTTCTTGAAAAAAATACAAGGCAAATTGCCGCGCACACGCTGCAATCTGCCTCTATTCATATGATATCTATGTTACTATTGGTCTTTTATCTTTTTACAAATACTATATTTCCAGTTCACCTAAATCTAACTGTTCAAAATCTGCTTTTACTGTATACAAAAGAATATCTGCTACTTCAATATAATCTTTACTCTCCATACTATTTGCAATATTGGTAAGATCCTCATTCAAATTCACTTCATATCCAGCCTCCGCCATTTTGCGAATAAATACATCAATGTTCTCAATAAATTCTAAATATCGTTCCTGCAATCCGATCTGGTCAATGTCATAAATGGCATCTACAAATCGCTCAATGCTTTCTATTATTTTCTCTATCATACTATTTCTTCTCCTGCAATTTTTCTTTCTTTTGTTCCAAAAAATCAATCATTTCCTGATATTTGTCACGTACTGTCTTACTAACAATCTGCATCAAATAAATCAACTTAATCTGGATATGCCAATTTTGTTTTACGGCCTCAGGTGTCAACTCATTCCCCAACTTTTTCACCTGCATAATGGCACTCTTATAAATATGTCCATAAAAAGTTGCTAAATCTCTATTTTTTTCTGTAACATAAGTAATCAAATCATTCGCTTCCTGCATTGCCAATACACATTCCACTAACTGCTCCCTTGTAGCATGTTCAAAATCAAATGTCTCATAATGATAAATACGTTTCACATGCTCCTGCATCTGATGATCTAACTGCTCAATAAGTTCTATAAATGCTTTAGAATCTTGAATGATTTCGTCATATTTTTGTATTGCCACTTCATTATCCCATGGAATGTCTTTCAAATATTCATGAATTGCTTTTTCTTTTGTTTTGATACAATACTTATCAATCGCTTCCCGGAAAGTCATAATTTCACTTCCCTGTATCTTAGCTCCACCTTCCGTTGCATCAATCAACGTATGTATTCCCACATCGGTTTTTCGTTCAAAATATTCTCGGAACAGATTAAACACACTTGTTGTTTTTACTTGATTTCCATAAATATCTTCGGTCCATAAATATTTTTTATCCGAATCAATCTGGTTGTCATCTTCAAAAGCAGCATGTGCCTCTTCACTATGCTGTTTGTCATCTGTATATGCTAAATCCTGACCTATCAATATAATAGGCTCACATCCTGCCGCTTCCAACACAGCATGTGCTACATTAGCACAGGAAAATCCCATAACCTCAAATTTCATATTTTCAAAATGGCGCATCCACCAACCATCTGCACCTTCTGAAGTTTTTGCCATCAAAATCTTCTTTCCCGGAAATTCTTCCAATATATCCGGCCACACCAAACCTGGTCCTACAAAAACTAAATCCTCATCAAAAGTTTTTCCTTTATAAAAATAATTGTAAGTAGGAATATCTCTCTCAATAGATGCAATGGCATCCGGCTTCACTCCATGTTTCAAACACTGTTGATAAGAAGCATCACAGGCAATAATTACTGCCTTTCCCTCAGCTTCTTTTAATAAATGAATATTTTTGTCCAAAGAAGGTCCAGACGCAACTACAATTCCTGGAATTCCCTCGTATTTTCCCCGAATCTCATCTATAGAATTACACGTAATACATGAATCCACATTTTTATAATTATTTGTAACACCATTCATCATATCTTCCGTACTATTCCCAAGAGAGTAGATGTCTGTCTTCATCTCTTCCGTCATTTTGTGCATCTTTCTTGCAATCTCTTTCCCATAGACTTGATAGCTTGGAAGCATAACTACTTGCATATTATGTAGTAAATTGGTCCATCCACCTTGAATACATACGCGAAGAGTAAAACTATAGCTCTTTTCATCTCCTAATGTTAATACAACCTTTTTACTCTTAAAAATAGCATCTAATCGATTAAAATACATACGATAACGTAATAAATGAATATTTTCCTCTACAATTAAAATTTTTGTATTCTCTGACGTTTTATCAATCAATTCCTCAATCAACAATAAATTCGTCATCCCCCATATAACGAATATATAATCTCTCCTAGAATCAATGTCTTTTGTGTATCTTTCAGCTTCTGCCTTCTCATTTACACTGTGCAATTTATAATATTTACCCTCGTGTTCAAAATACTCTACACCATCTTTTTTTATAACTTTCTCCCGATTTTCTTCTTCTTGTTGAAGCAATGTTAATACCACAGGTCCAACAATCATCTTTTCCAATAGTCTTGCATTATTTTTATAATGATTTGCCATATACTCCTCCACTCTTTCTGTCCATTATTGATGTCATATTATTACAATATATCCTTTCGGCTTATTCTAATTGATAACTACAACATTCTTTTACACATGTATTATCGACCAAATACAAAAAATATGTAATAGCCCTCTCTTATAATATAAAAGAATTCCCACCATTACCAAATACAAAAAAACAGAGAGCCAAAGCTCTCTGTTTTTTATCATAAGTGATATTCACTATTCTTATTGTAATAAGCTGAGTACACCCTGATTTGACTGATTTGCCTGTGCAAGCATTGACTGACCAGCCTGCATT
>CAVIJT010000002.1:0-318639 GCA_963643465.1 Lachnospiraceae bacterium
TTCTTTTTGAATTTTCAAGGTTGTTTCACTGTTTAATTGTCAATGATCATATTCGCCTAAGCCTTATTCTGTAAGGCTTTGAGGGCTTTTTGTTTTCCGTCACCCCCAAGCGACTTGTTTAGTATATCATTCCGATTTTGGAATGTCAACACTTTTTTTAATCTTTTTTTAATTTTTTTCATTTTTCACTCTAAAGCCCCAAATATCGCCTTTTACTGCCCCAAAATTTCTACCTCTAAAATAGTGGCTATGGTACGAACAACTTTAAATTTAATATTATACCCAGCATAGCTTACACCATAAACCCGTTGTTCATCCTCAATATAAGAAGGTCTTGGGTCCTGTTCAATAATTTTTGTAACACAAGTCACAAACTCTGGTGTAAGTTTTGCTTGCAGTTCTTTTGGAAAGTTTACACTTAATTTATACGCTCTAACCTCATCCGCAAATCCTCCCACTGCCTCCGGGTGACTATCCGTATATGCTAAATAAGGCTTGATATCATAAATCGGTGTACCATTCATTAAATCAGCTCCTGATACATACAATACAGTTCCTAGCACATTATCCTGTTGGACACTTTCTAATTTTACACTGGATAATCCAATTGGATTTGGGCGAAACGGCGATCGTGTTGCAAATACTCCCACTCGTTTATTGCCACCAAGTCGAGGAGGTTTTACTGTAGCCGACCAATTTTTTCGCACTGCTTTGGAGAATTTCCATATAATCCATATGTGAGAATATTGTTCTAATCCTTTGAACGCATCCCAGGTCCGATATTCTGGTTCAAAAATAATTTTAGCTTTTGTTTCCGCTATTAGTCCACTTTGACGAGGTATTCCAAACTTTTCAGAAAAATCTGTTTCAATATGTGCTATTTCTTTCATATCCATTCCTTTCCACTACCAAACGTAGAGAATCCGAGTCCTATTTTATGACATAGCATTCCCTCAGTTATTTTCCACTTTCTATTATAGTTCAATTTTTACCTCATAGCAATTGTACATTGTTTTTGACTTACTAGCTAGAAACAGTTATGATGAATGAGAAATAAAAAAGTAACTGTGAGGAATACTAGATACGGAGGATATTTTTATGGAACGATATGATATTGCAATTATTGGAAGCGGTCCAGCCGGTATTTCCGCCGCAATCACCGCAAAACTTCGCAACAAACGTATTATCTTTTTTGGTAATAAAAATCTTAGTAATAAAATTGAAAAAGCAACTGCCATCTATAACTATCCAGGACTCCCAAAGATTTCTGGAGTTCTTTTACAAGAAGCCTATAAACAACATTTGGAACAAATGGAAATTGCCATTACAGAAGATAGAATTAACAATGTCTACCCTATGGGTTCTTATTTTGCATTAATTGGAAACGAAGGAAATTATGAAGCCTCTACTGTTATTTTAGCAAGCGGGGTAATTACCGCTAAACCATTTCCCGGCGAACAGGACTATTTAGGTAAGGGCGTTAGCTATTGTGCCACCTGTGATGCACCTCTTTATACTGGAAAAGAAGCCATTATAGTTTCTTATTCCAAAAAAGAAGAAGCAGAGGCAGCTTTTTTAGCGGAACGTGCAAAAAAAGTGTACTATTTTCCCCAGTATTCCTGCACCAAAACATTCTCAGACCAAGTTGAAATCATAAATGATATTCCTGTCTCTGTAAATGCAACAAATACAGCAATGCAATTGATTTGCAAGTCTGGAAGTTACGAGGCCGATGGAATCTTTTTTCTTAGAGACAGTATTCCACCTACCCAACTGTTACCATCTCTAAAAATGGAACATCAACATGTTGCAGTTACCCGACAAATGGAAACAAATATTCCAGGTCTATTTGCTTGCGGCGATATTACCGGAACTCCTTATCAATATGTTAAAGCTGCCGGCGAAGGAAACGTTGCCGCTTTATCTGCAGTGGCATATTTAATGAAGTAGGCAGACTCCTACTCCATTCGCTTACAAACATTCCGCACTTTGTGCTCCATGTTTTTACGCCCAGCAACTACATTTTCATGCAAACATGATTGTACTTACTGGGCTTTTGCTACAAAAAATAGCGTAGCAAACTAAAATTGCTACGCTATCAATTATGAAATCTCCTTATTATTCTTTTTCTTTCTTATTGTCAAATAGGATTTTGTAAACCATGCCAGTATTAAAACAAAAAATAATATTGCAAATCCTATAACAACAGGCTCATTATTCGCTATACCGATAGAAAGAAATACCAAAAAAAGCCCTCCATACACTACACCAAGAATAACTCCTGCTAAAAAACGCAAAAGGATAGGCACTTTTTTTGATTTTGTCATACACACTTCTACGGTTCCTTCTAAAAGAAACTCCATAACTAATTCTAAAATAGAATCCATATTATTCCCCCTTTGTTATTCTCCCGTTATCTCAACTTGGCACATTTTCATAGTCAAAAGTGCTGCCTTATGACTTTCTGGTGTTACTCCTGCACAACAGCTTGCATCTACGCTGACTTTTATTTCCGGATAGGTTGCTTTGATAATCAACGCATTAGATACTACGCAAATATCCGTACACAATCCAACAAGTTCTACTTCCTCTAATTCATATTCTTTCCAATTCAAATATCCAAAATTAGGCTTATCAATATAAATAGCACCTGATACTTTTAATCCATCAGCAATATGCCATCCACAAGTTCCTTCTATACAATGCTCAACTGGCAAATGCTTTCCTTCATTAGAATTCAGATAATCCTTTTGATGGGTATCTCTTGTAAAAATAATTTCGGCTCCTTCTTTCTCATAAGCAGCAATCTTTTTCTTTACATTCTCTACAATTTGCTGCGCCTCTTTGGTTCCAAGAGAACCATCGATAAAATCATTCTGCATATCAACTACAATTAATGTCTTTTTCATATTTCCTCCCACTCTTAAAATTGCATTTCTCTACGCCGCCAAATCTTTTTTGGTGTATTTCATGTAGTACCATTCCTAATGTTTCAAACATGACTCCCAAATCAGAATATACATCCGCAATTCTTTTCACAGAATCCTCCAAATTATTGTACAATAAAATACATCCAAAATACAAGCCAGCCACACATAATATCCATTACGTTAAAAATGCTGTGCAACAAATGCACAGCATAATACAGTTTTTTATTTAAAATAACTTTTTTTCACTTTTTTCATCTTACAACGTGGATTAAAATAACTACCTGATCCAACATCTCTTGTATATTTCTTTTCCTTACCTTTGACATTAATTACTCGCATCTCTTCATACCCTTGTATACCTGACATAAGTATCATACCAGGCGTTCCATAATAATCATGAACTGTACAATGGCTGGCATTCACAGACCATATCAATTTATCTTCATCGTCACAATCAACATCATAACAATCCAAAACCATGTCAGCTTCACAATCACCATGTTTTATAAATAATTCAGCAGTTGTATCTTCATCATAGTCACACAAATACATTTCTTGAACATCAGATACACTTTCAATTGCCTCTAAATATATTTCGCAATTTTCATCGTTAAGTGGAATTATATGAGATATTGTTTTTGGTAATTTCTTTGCTTCTTTTCTAGCCTTTTTCATCTTTCCCTGCTTATAATATTTTACCACCTTCTTCATGCTTCCGCTACTTGCGTCTACCTCCGGTGTACTTGTCATTCCAAAAGCACCCACTCCCAATACTACTGCCATAGCCAATGCCAATCCTTTTTTACTTCTCATCTTTAAATATCTCCTTTCTGTACTTCACTTTTCATAAATTAGAATAAACTATATTTTTGTACAATTTTTGTATTTTACAAAAATTTATTCTTTTACTATTTTCTTCCTTCTACGCAAATCCAATCTGTTCCCTCTTTTGTATGTGCTACTACCTCTTTAAACCCTGCGTTTTGGAAAAGTTCAACAAACTCTTCTTTTGTAGGATTAAATAGCTGATACTCTTTGATATTGGAAAGTTGTTTTTCATTTAACCCTTCTTTCCCATAAATATCCGCTACTAAATGAAATACGCCATCCTGTTTTAATACACGGTACACTTCTTTTAAATTTTCTGCTGGTTTTGGCCAAAAGTAAAAACTCTCTACGGTAATAATTTTATCAAAGGAATTATCGGAAAATGGCATATCCTCCACCGAAGCCTCAATAATCTCCATTTTTCCGTTTTTGATATCCACTTCATTTAATTTTTTTGATTCCTGCACAGACACAGCTGAATAATCTACTCCAGTAAGCTGTCCTTGCTTTGCCATCTCTGACATTCGCTTTAATGTCATACCACCGCCACAGCCAATATCCAGAATAGAATCTTTATCTTGAATATTCCAAAGTCCTAATGCCCAGCCAGTCACTTCGTAATGACTCTCATTCATTCTTGATAACATTTCTTCTCCAGCCGTTCCTTCTGGTTTTCTTGGGTTTCCCTGTTTTGTAATTTCATGTTCTGCTAAAATATTTTCTTCTTTTACTTTGTTTTGCATCTTCTTACCTCCTGCTTTTTTTATTTATGATATGGTTCACCACTTATAATACGATAACTTCGATACACCTGCTCCAATAAAACCATACGCATTAACTGATGTGGAAATGTCATTTTAGAAAAGCTCAATTTATAATCCATCTGCCTCATAATACTAGGAGCAATTCCAAGGGAACCTCCAATAACAAAAATAATATGACTATATCCATCGATCCCTAGTTTGTCTATTTTTTGGGAAAGTTGAACCGAATCAAGCATGTCTCCTTCAATTGCCAATGCAATTTTAAAAGCATCTTTCTTTAAATATTTCTCCATTCTGCTGCCTTCTTTTTCCTTGATTTGCAGCTCTTCTACTTCACTTGCACGATCTGGAGTTTTTTCATCTGCAACTTCAACAATTTCTAACTTACAATATTTTGACAATCTTTTCTTGTACTCTTCAATACCATCTCGAAAATATTTTTCTTTTATCTTCCCTACACACAATATCGTTATTTTCATTTTTTATATTATTTTCACAGTTTTACTTTTTCCTGTGTTCTCCTTTCTAAGTATTACCCTAGTTTTATAAATGCCTAATGAAGTCAGTACCAAATGTGAACACTTTTGTTCATATTTTTTTTTCATTTCCGACATATCAGGCACACATTTTCTGCCTATAATAAATACATAAGTAATGAACAACTTGCTAAAACTCCTAGCGAGTTTAGATGTTTTTTCATTCTTCTCCTTCCAAGTTTATAAATACGAGAGAGAACAGCATGTACAAACATGACTGTTCTTTTTCGTATTTATTTACGCAAACAATAAAAAACTCCAGTGCTTGCATGAAAATTTGACAAACATCACCATACTCTGAGAACCCTACAAAATGGATTTCTCATGATTGTAAATAAATGGTTCTAAATAATTATTATTTTTCACATAAAGAACACAGTTTCATCACAACTTCCGGTTATATTATAAACATAGAAAGTGATTAACAACACTTTCTACTCCCACCCTATTATACGCTTTGGAAGATTTTTTATTTTCCAGGAAAAGACCATGTATCACGCATGGTCTTTTTCTTTTGCTTTGTGAAATTAATTCTGCTCGTTTTCTTTTTCCTCTTTATGTACACGAACAAAACGTATCATTCGGTCTTTTACGTCCACTACCCGAAATTCATATCCTTTATACTCGATATTTATTTTTTCTTTTTCCTTAGGAATATGCCCCAATTTAGAAATCAAAAATCCATTTAATGTATCATAATCTTCCAATTCTTCATCCATATGAATGCCAAGTTCTTCTGCCACATCTTCCAAAGGTGCTAATCCTCTCATAAAATATTTGCCATCCCTTTGCTTCAGAATCATTCGCTCATCCACGTCAAATTCATCAAAAATATTTCCCACAATCTCTTCTAGCACATCTTCCATCGCCACAATTCCAACGGTCTGACCATATTCATCAATGGCTATTGCCATATGAATCTTTTTCATCTGCATCTCTTCAAAAAGCACATCAATTTTCTGTGTATCAGGCACTAAATATGCCTTTTTTGCCAACTCTCTAATCGGGACGCTTTTGTCTTTATTCTGAATAAAATATTTTGTAATATCTTTCCAAAATGCAATACCAATTACATTGTCTATATCACCGTCATATACGGGAAAACGGGAATAGGATTTCTCCATCATAAATTGCATAGCCTCTTCTACTGTCATGTTTCCATCCAGCCCTACAATTTTAGTTCGTCTTGTCATAATATCCCGCACTTCTTTTTCATCCATCTCGATGATATTAGCAATCATTTCCACTTCATTATTTTCTAAAATTCCCTGTTCTAGTCCTTCATTTACAATAGAAATGATTTCTTCCTCTGTCACATTGTCCTCATAATCCGCAAGATTCCTTCCTGAAATCTTAAATAGAACATTCACAGATTTATCTATAATTATGGAAAAAATCTGAAACACAGACAACAGACACATTAAAAACTTTGCATAATGATTTGCTTTCCTCTCAGAATGTTTTAATGCCAGTTTCTGCGGGATTGCATTTCCAAACAATACTACAATATACATTAAAATAATCATACCAAGCAACTGAAAAACTTTACGAAGTATTTCTACCATCTGACTATCAGAAGTAATCTGAGCCGCAACCGCAGACCAATGCATAATTCTTCTGGAATAGAAAAATCCTATGGCAAGATTCAAAGTAGTCATCAATACCAAAACAAATCTCTTGCTCTTTTCCATACGACACATAGCGTCTAAAATGCGGATTGCACGCTCATCTCCTTCCTCTGCCCGTCTCTTCATGTCATTTCCACTGATATTATCAAGTGCTGCAGTTCCACAAGACACGACTGCCTCCATTATCAACAATACTACTGTGGCTGCAATGCTTATTGCGTACTTCTTTAATTCAAACACCTTACTTTATACTCTCCTTCTTTTGTTCCCCTACTGTTTCTCTATGTAGCTATGCTCCCATGTCCAATGATAAACTGATTAATAATGCCTTATCAATCTCTTTTAGCACATCACCCTCAAGATGGCAAATCCGTTCTTTTAAACGTACTTTATCAATGGTCCTCACCTGTTCCAATAAGATAACAGAGTCCTTTGCAATTCCATTTTCCTTTGCTAAAATTTCTACATGAGTAGGCAGCTTTGCTTTGTTCATTCTTGATGTAATCGCTGCACAAATCACCGTTGGACTATGTCTGTTTCCAGTATCATTTTGTACAATCAATACAGGACGAATTCCTCCCTGCTCCGAGCCAACTACTGGCCTTAAATCTGCATAAAATATATCTCCTCTTCGAATAACCATATTTACTCCCATCTATCTTATAAATGTTTATGTACACCTATAAAATCTAAAGATTGAATCTACTTATTTCTTTTACAGTATTTCCAATTTTTATTGAAGTATTCGTGCAACCAGTGAAAAATAATCACATACACTTTTGTATGGTTCTTAATTACCTGACGATTGCTTATTTGCCTAAACTTTCTTCCAGACAGATTTCATTTTTGCATTCCAACGTTCCGACTTTCTTTCCTTCATAATAGTAAGCCCTTGGAACTCGTTTTCCAACATCACATACAAATTCATAATTAAAGGAATAAGACTGTTCTCCAAGCTCCTCCACGGATATACATTCCTCTCCATCGGTTCCCACCAGTGTAACCACATCTCCCATCCTAACATTTGGAATATGGGTTACATCTACCATGAACTGATCCATGCAAACTCTTCCTAAAATTGGTGCCCGCTTCCCATGTATCAATACAGCCCCTTTGGATGACAACGCTCTTGGATATCCATCCCCATATCCTACTGGTATGGTAGCTACCATAGTACGTTCTGTAGTCTCATAAGTTCCACCATAACTAATCCCTACACCAGCCTCTACTTCCTTTACATAAGACACATAGGATTTTATCTCCATTGCTGGTTCTAACCACAATCTGGATTTATCTACTTCCTGCGAAGGGTATAGTCCATAGGTCGAAATACCACTTCTTACCATATCTAAATTAGCATCTGGCACCATCATAATACCCGCACTGTTAGAAATGTGATGCACCTTTATAGATATCCCCTCTTCTTCCAATCTTTGCACATATTGCTTATATTTCTCCATCTGTTCTTTTGTAAAAGATAAATCTGTTTCGTCTGCCTTTGCAAAATGTGTAAAACAGCCATCTATCTGTAAATGATCCAATTGCGAAATCTTTTTGATAATAGAAACACTTTCCTCTGTTAAAGCAAATCCAATACGACTCATTCCTGTGTCTAATTTTATATGTATGTTTGCTATCTTATTTTGTCGTACTGCTTCCTCAGAAATCCACTGTGCCATTTCAAAATTATAAACGGATGCCATCACATCATATGCTACTAAATCCTTTACATATGGTTTCTGAGTAAAACCAAGAATTAGAATAGGCTTATCAATCCCAGCTTCCCTCAACTCCACAGCCTCTTGTATCATAGCCACTGCATAGGCATCCACATATGGATATAGGGCTTTTGATACTGGTATTGCTCCATGTCCATACGCATCCGCTTTCACAATCGCACATATATCGGTTCCTTCTTTGATAATTGCTCTTGTTCGCTTGATATTGCCACAAATACGATCCAGATAAACATCTGCATGTACTCTGTAAAATTCTTTCATTGTTCTCCTCCTTCGCATGCCTTAAGTGCTTCAGAAATTGCACTTACAATGTCCCTTGCCGTCATGCTATATGTTCCACATCGTCTGGCGGCTACATCTCCTGCCAAACCATGAATGTACACACCCAGAGAGGCGGCTATATAAGGCGGCACCTGTTGTGCCAAAAGACCTAAAATAATTCCAGTCAAAACATCTCCAGCTCCTGCTGTTGCCATGCCGTTATTTCCCGATAGATTAATATAGCACTTTTCACCTTGTATCACAAGGGTTCTGGCATCTTTTAAAACTAAAACATTAGAATTCTCTTTGCAAATATCTCGAACATTTATTTTTTGTGTCTGCAAATCCTCTATAGACACATTTTCCCCAAGCAAATCTATCATTTCTTTCAAATGTGGAGTTACAATCATATTTTCCCGTAGCTTCCATTTCACACTTTCTCCACCAAAAGGCTCTATCCATTTTGAATCCTTAGCTAACATCTGCAATGCGTCTGCATCTAACACAATCGGAACATTCCCATGCTCCATCACTAAATCCAGTAATTTTTTTGCACAAACATCTCTTCCAAGTCCGGGTCCAATGACTATAGCCTTTGCCTGGCTAATATCCTTCACCCATTCTTCTTGTTTATCACTTTCCACATGTTCCTCATAGGTATGCAGCACTGCCTCTGGCAACAAAGTCTGCATAATTTCCCGATTTGCTTCCGGTGTAATGATTTTTACCAATCCTGCCCCCATAGCATAAGCCGCTGCCGCCGATAAATAACAAGCTCCCGCCATATTCTTGCAACCGCCAATTACTAATACTTTTCCATAGGTCCCTTTATTAGAATATGGCTGTCTCTTTGGCATTAACTGTTGCAAATCTGTCCTTTCATAAGAAAACATGGAGCAATTTTGTCCAAGCTGATTGACAAAACCTATGGAAGATACCACAAGTTCACCTGTATACTCTGCCCCTGGATAAAATAATTGTCCCTGCTTTGCATAACCAAAAGTAACCGTAACATCTGCCCGTACTGCACATCCCATCACTTGTCCTGTATCCGAATGAAGTCCGGATGAAATATCTACAGCAAAAACAGTTCCTCCATGGCGATTGATACGTGCAATCACTTCTTCATATATACCCGTCACATTTCTTGATAAACCAATTCCAAATATAGCATCTACTATTACATTGTATTCTTCTGCCTGTAAATTGTTTACAAAGGGAACTCCAATTTTTTTTGCAATTTCTACTTGTTTTTTATTATCCTTTGTGGCTTTTGTCCGATCGCCCACAAGCTCTATTGCTACCGTATACCCTTTCTGATACAACATTCTTGCAACGGCTATTCCATCTCCTCCATTATTTCCCACACCACAGACACATAAAATTTTGTCTGATACTTTCATAGAAGCAAGCATTTTTTCTACTACTGTCAATGCGGCTCGTTCCATCAAAACCATGGAAGGTATTCCTACTTTTTCTATGGTAAATCCATCAATTTCTTTTGCCTGCGCTGCTGTCACTATATACTTCATTTTTCACTCTCCCCCACTACAAAAGCACTTGCAAGTTCCTTTGTATTTGTAATGCTCACATGAATCCGATTTAGCTGTAACTGCTCTGCCATCTCCTTTGCCGTCCCATACAAATTCACATAGGGCTTTCCAAGGGAATCCCGCAACACTTCAATCTCGTTAAGTTTTATGCCCCGAAAACCGGTTCCAAACATCTTTACCACAGCCTCTTTTACAGCAAAATTATCTGCCGCTTTTGCAATGCTACCAGCAATCAATTTTTGTTCTTCCATAGAAAAAGCGCGTAGCAAAAAAGCCTCTTTTTCACAAGCCTTTACTACGCGTTCTATCTCAACCATATCAGTTCCAATGCCGATAATCATGTTATTCATCCTCTTCTACTTCATCTATCTCTTCGAACTCGTCAAATACCTCAATAATCCTGCTTCCAAACACACGATGCATAAACGAAAATATGCTCTCATTTTCTTTTCGCAATTCTTTCTGTCTCTCTCTACGTTCCTGTAATAAATCTCTTGCTTCCTGCACCAATTGTTTTTGCATTACCAACTGTTCCTTATTGTCTTTCATTCGACGATAACATACTCTGAGACTTTCTACAAGCAGTTCCTCATTCAACTCCCTAATTCTCTCTGGCATATTTTCATACTCTATTTCCATTCCACTAAGCTGCTCATTAATATCCTTTATGTATTCCTGACTCTTCTCCTGTTTCTTTGCTTCGCTCTCATTAATCTGAGCCACATTCATAAAACGGATGATGCGATCCATTAATTGCTTCTTTTTGTGTTCTGCATTTTCCATATCACTGGTAAGCCTTGCTTGATACTTAAATGCCTCTCGCAACTCTTGCTCCGCGCGTTTTATCTCAGGAGTCTTATATGCCTCTGGAAAAATTCGAAGCCATCTTTCATCCAAAATAAGAATCGGTGCCTCTACCCCACGAAAACGATTCAAAAATTCCTCTTCTTCCCTATCTATTCTTTTTTGATTCTTTTTTTCTCTCTGTAATCTCATAAGCCCCTCTTTTCTATTTATAAATCCCCAACACTAATCTTCTTTTAAACTATATGACAATCGCATTAAGCTATCTGCCAAATGCACATTTTCCACCTTCACTCCGTCTGGTAAATGTAAATCAGTAGGTGCAAAGTTCCATATTGCGCGAACTCCCATTTGCACCAATGATGCTGCTAACTCAGGTGCATGTTCTTTTGGTATGGTAATGGCTGCAATATCTACCGGATGTTCTTTCATGTACTGTTCTAAATCTGCCACATCAGAAATCTGAACACCCCGAATCTTGCGTCCAATTAAACTTTCTTTCTGATCAAACATCTGATCCAGAACAAATCCCCGTTTCTCAAAATCTGTATAATTTGCAAGAGCCTGTCCTAAATTACCTGCTCCAATAATAATCATATGATAACTGCGAGTAAGGCCTAAAATTTTTCCAATTTCGGAGTATAAATGTTCTACGTTATATCCATACCCCTGTTGTCCAAATCCTCCAAAATTATTCAAATCCTGTCTTATCTGGGAGGCAGTAACCTGCATCCTCTCACTTAATTCCTTCGATGAAATTCTCTCAACCCGCTTTTCTAACAATTCCCCTAAATTTCGATAATATTTAGGCAAACGTTTAATCACCGCAAGCGAAATCTCCTTTTCAGCCAAAGTTTACGCCTCCTCTATTACGCACGTTCTGTGCAATCCGTCATCTCTTATTAATTATATGCAATTGTGAAATCCTTGTCAATATTTCCGGGGATTTCCTCCAATCACCCTAGCCCCTTTCCTGCTTACACACATCATTGACATTCATTTTTTTTCCAATTATAATCAGTTTATGTGTGTCTACTATCTTTTTCACACAATAATACATAGAAAGGTTTACAATAACTATGATTTTATCATGTGCAAATATCACAAAAACATTCGGTACGGATTCTATTTTATCAAACGTATCTTTTCATATAAACGAAAATGAAAAAGCCGCCATTGTAGGCGCAAACGGAGCTGGTAAATCTACTCTTTTTAAAATCATTATGAACGAACTTTCTCCAGATTCCGGCGAAGTTGTGCTTGCCAAAGGCACTACGGTAGGATACCTTGCTCAGCATCAGGAGCTATCTTCCGAAAATACTATTTATGACGAATTACTTTCTATTAAGAAAGATATTATTGACCTAGACCATCAAATCCGTCAGATGGAACTAGATATGACTCATCTGAGCGGGGAAAAGCTAGAGCAAATACTGGAAACCTATTCTAAACTTACCCACCAATTTGAACAAAAAAACGGCTATGCGTACCGCAGTGAAATTACTGGTGTACTAAAAGGACTTGGCTTTTCTGAAGAAGATTTCCAAAAACAAACAAATGCTTTATCTGGAGGACAAAAAACACGAGTTTCCCTTGGAAAATTACTTCTTTCCAAACCAGACATTATTTTGCTTGATGAGCCTACCAACCACTTAGATTTAGAATCCATTGCATGGCTGGAAAATTATTTGTTAAATTATAACGGCACTGTAGTCATCGTTGCACATGACCGTTATTTCCTTGACCGTGTAGTATCAAAAGTAGTGGAAATTGAAGCCGGAAAAGCTACTGTATTCCAAGGAAATTACAGTGATTATGCAGAGAAAAAGGCTGCTATTCGAGAGGCTCAGATCAAACAATACGAAAATCAGCAACGTGAAATCAAACATCAAGAAGAGGTTATCGCAAAGCTAAAATCCTTTAATCGTGAAAAGTCTATTAAGCGCGCAGAAAGCCGAGAGAAAATGTTGCAAAAAATGGATGTAATCTCCAAACCGATTACGGAAACACAAACTATGCACATTACATTCGAACCAAGCATTACCAGCGGAAATGATGTTTTGACAGTTAAATATCTCAGCAAATCCTTTGACGGTATTCCTTTGTTTTCTAATTTGAATTTTGAGATAAAACGAGGGGAACGTGTGTCTATTATCGGTCACAATGGAACTGGAAAAACTACTATTTTAAAGTTATTAACAGGAGGACTGGCTGCCGATACTGGAGAAATCCGACTGGGAAGTAACGTGAGTATTGGATATTACGATCAGGAACATCAAGTATTAGATTTGGATAAAACCCTTTTTGATGAAATTCATGATGCCTATCCAAATCTTACTCAGACTAAAATCCGAACTACTTTAGCCGCTTTTCTTTTTACAGAAGACGATGTATTTAAGCAGATTAAAGATTTAAGCGGTGGAGAACGAGGAAGAGTTTCTCTTGCAAAATTAATGCTCTCAGAAGCAAATCTATTGATTTTGGATGAGCCAACAAACCACTTAGACATGATTTCAAAGGAATTGTTAGAGCAGGCATTAACACATTACACAGGAACGGTTTTATATGTGTCACACGACCGTTATTTTATCAATCAAACTGCTACCCGTATTTTGGAGCTTTCACAAAAAGAATTATTCCAATTTATCGGAAATTATGACTATTATTTAGAAAAGAAAGAAACCATACATGCTGCATCAGAATCCTATCAGACATCTGTAGAAAAAACAATAGATACTCCGTCTGAAAACAAATTGAATTGGCAGCAACAAAAGGAACAGCAAGCACAGATTCGAAAAATCGAAAACGAAATCAAAAAATTAGAAGATGAAATTGCTATGTTAGAGGAACGAAACGAAGAAATCGATTCCCTTCTGGAGCAAGAAGAAGTCTACACCAATCTTCAAGAGCTTCAAAAATATAGCGAAGAAAAGAAAGACATCGAAAATCGCATCGAAGAATGTATGGAGCGTTGGGAAATCTGCTCCCAGCAATTACCATAAGGGGACTATCCCAAAGTTTGTGTAAACCTTTCCTAATAGAGCAAAAAAGCATTTGCACAAAGTCATTTCATTAAATTAATGACTCTGGCAAATGCTTTCTCTTTTAACGAAAGCGGTTACATTCAAATTTACTGCGTTGCTTTAAATTCTGCATAATAAATTCATATTGTCGTTCCACATCATCCTCATCCACTGGAAGATCCATAGATGCCGCAATATTATTGATGATTCGCAAATCTAAATCCGGTTTTAATTTTCCAAGCAACTCCATTTTTTCTTTACTTGTTTCTGCATCAAGAAACTGAAAAAACAATTTTTCCACCTCTTCTGCATGGTTTTTCTCTTTGTTTTCCACCGCACTAATTTCTTCTGGCTGTGTACACATATGCGTTCCCATTCCTTCCCCATTCTCCAAAGAAGAAAAGATGACACGCTCAAACCGATACTTCTGGGCAGCATTTGGATATTTAAACCTATCTACCTCCTCCACAAATTGTTTCAGCGGACGTATATAAGTGTCAAATGTTCCATACAATGCTTGATAGACTACCATCTCTTCTAATGTTTCTGAATGCTTTCCAATCGTTAGAATCTGATATAAATTCCCTTTAAAATGCCGATAAAACTCTCCGGCAATCGGTCTTCTATTTTCTTCCATGCCCGTCACCTCTTTTATTTTTTGCCTGGAGCTCACCTTTGTAATTCATATAAAATTCCGCATACTCTTCTGAAATAATATTATACTGCACCAATTGATAAATGGTCATTCGAAAAGATTCCAAACTCTCTTCATGTTCAGCAAAGTTTACTAATAATTCTCGAACCCGCTCTTCATATTCCTCACAAGACAATGCCTTTTCTTTAAACAAGAGGTTCATCTTATACACATCTTCAAAATATCCATTAAATCGTTTTTTATCCAATTGTTTTCCATTTAACTCCAGCCGGCATTTGGTTGCTTTCATTATACCTGCTGCGGAAGGTGTCGTAATTCGAATATCCTCTCCAACGAGAAACAGATTTTTCATAAATGTAGTTAATCCATTCACTCTTGTTTTATAATAATTGGGATATAATTCCTCAAACAAACTTCCAAGCACTGAGTCTTTCACCTTTTTATACTCTTCTATATTTTTTATAACAATGCCTCTTTCGTAGCGCATAACTTCTACACTAGGACGGGCAATGGTAATCATTCTAGGCTTTTTCTCTAACAATAGCATAAAAAGATAATTGCGATCACTCCAAATAAAAGCAGGACAATTTTTTATATGATATTTTTCAGATGAATCTACTAAAATTCTATAGTTTTGCTGCTTTACTTTATATGCAACCAAATATTTTTTTATATTTTCCTCTGTATATTTGTTTAGGTCATTATGAGATTCACTTTCTTCCTCTTCTATCTTCTTCTTTCTTGATGACGTTTTGTTCCCTTCCTCAGATACATAATTTCGATTCTTCACAGATTTCTCCAAGACCTCTCGGTGTTCAATCTCATAATTCGCATCTTTAAACGTACCAAGCTGAGAGAAGGTAACAGAAAAAATAATGCCACCAAACGCAACATAAGCAAAAGAAAGACCTGCTCCAAGAAAACTTGCACCCAAACAAGCCAAAGAAGCTACTGCGGTCACTACTATAGTCCACAAGTATACCTTTGTCTTACTGCTTCCCTTAATCATTGCTCTCAAATATTTTTTCAAAACCTATCTCCATTTCCATTTGTTCTTCTATATATGTCGAAATATCACGAAACCAACCTTTTACAGTATCACGAATCTCCGGTTTCTGCCAGCCATAGGCAAACAAGCCACCAAGAAGAAGCAACACAACTACGACTACCAACATTGACTTTTTTACAGGTTGTTTTGGAAAATTTTTCATTTTAGGTTCGAATGGCTCAGTATCTAAACTCTTGTCATAAGCCATCTCTTTCTCTTTTTCCTCATATGCTTCTTGGTTAAAATCAAAGAAACCACTATATTCTGTAGCATCAGAGTGTAGTTGAAATTCCGGTGGTCCATCCTCTTCATCAAGCATTCTCTCAATCAAAGACGCCGTATCAAACTCCGCTTCTGGTTCTTGCTGCTTAGTCTTTTCCGTCTTTTGCTTTTCTTTATGACGCATTTCATTGACTTCCTCAAAAACCTCGTCCAGCAGCTTTTCATCATATTCCGAAGAGTAGTCGGTAAACTCTTTGCTTGGTTCTGCATCACGGTCATATATTGCTTTCCCATCTGCATTTACTTCATTTTTTTGAATACCTCCCTTAGCAACCTCCGTTACTTGCTCCATCTCTTCCACAGATTTCTGCAATTCTGCTGCTGCTCCTTCTAGTGTAGCTTCTTCACACAAATCATATTCCTGCTTTTGTGCCATTTTTCCTAATTCTTCTCGCTCCCTGGCAGCCTTTTCTTCCGCAGCACGTATTCGCACCTCTTCTGCTTCTTTGCGCAGTCTTTCTTTCAGTTCCTCTTCTTCCTGCTTTCTCTTCTCCTCGGCTTTCCTTTCCTCTTCCTCACGACGTGTTTTCTCCTCTGCAAGTTTTCTTGCTTCTTCCTCTTTTCGTTCTCTTTCCAGACGTGCCTCTTCTTCCAAACGTTCTTTTTCTTTTTTCTGACGCTCCTCCTCTGCCTGGCGTTCTTCTTGTTCTTTTCGTTGCTGTTCTTCTTTTGCCTGACATTCTTCTTTTCTTTGGCGTTCCTCTTTTGTCTGGCGTTCTTCCTCTTCTTTTCTTTGCTGTTCCTCTTTTGCCTGGCGTTCTTCCTCTTCTTTTCTTTGGCGTTCTTCCTCTTCTTTTCTTTGACGTTCTTCTTCGGCTAAACGCTCCTCCTCTTTTCTTTGACGTTCTTCTTCGGCTAAGCGTTCCTTTTCCTCTTTCTTTCTTTCTTCTTCCTGCAACATATAATCTTTTGGCAACTGTAACTCATCTTCCCCTAATTGCGACAGTGCATGAAAGAATTCCTTTGCAGAAGAAAACCGGTCTTTAGAACGATACGCAATCGCCTGAAATACTATTTCTGTAAGTTCTGCTCCTGCCCGACAAGGCTTTGGAATCTCTGTCTTAAAATTACGCTTTAATATCTCTCCAGGAACTCGTTGTTCATTGAGAAGCAAATATAATACAACACCTAACGCATAAATATCCGTAGATTCATTACAATCATATTCGGATAAAATCTCTGGTGCTTTATATGTTGGATCTGCCTTCCTCTGACTTCTGGATTGATAACTCTCCACTTTTCTCGCCAAAGAAAAATCCGCAAGCATACTTTCTCCATTTTCTGCAATAAATATATTCTCAATTTTTATATCTTTATGTACAATTCCTTCTTGATGCGCCTTGTCCAAAATCCAAGCTACCTCTTTCACAATGCGAACAATTTCTCCATTGGTAATCCCTTCATGAGAAGCCAAATAGTCTTTCAGACCTTCCTCTTTATCCATTAATAAAACTAAATCATATCCCACATCTTCTTTTCGTTGAAACACTTGCCATTTTCGATATCCTAGTACATTAGGAACATGATTCAATACCCCTACACGCTCAATTTCTTCTACCAAAGCCCCTACTACTTCTTTGAAAAAGACATTCATTGTTTCATAATTTCCATTTTCCCCTTGACCATTCAAGCGTCCGTCCGATTGGAGTTTAGGAACAGAAATCACTTTAATAACACCAGTTGTATTTCCGTTTTTCACCTGATATACATTGGACATACTTCCCTCATATAGTAGTGTATCCACATGCCAATCTCCCCACAATGGTTCATACTGCTGCAATCGAAACATCTCTTCCATACACCCACACCCATCCTTTCAAAGACTCTATTACTCAAACTATACCTAATATGTGCGAAGTTTGAGTCTATTATATCTATTTTACCACAGCCCAAAATTCAATACAAGAACTATGAAAAACAGACAATAGAAGTTTCTCAAATTATTGGGATACTTGTCAAATCTTCATGCAAACACTCGCTTTTCCTCACTACTCGAAAAAAAGACCCTCTCAAAATGAGAAGGTCTTTTTCATTATTTACCTATTATCGAATGACTAAATACGTGCAATATCAATTACTTCTGACACACCATCCTGTTGTGTCTCTAAACTTGTAATTAATGCTTTTGCTGTATCTAATGCTGTGAGACAATTTACACCAGTCTCAATTGCTGTTCTACGAATAATGAAGCCATCTTTATTCTTATCATCTCTCGTAGGTGTATCAATTACAAGGTCAATCTGATGTCCTAATAATAAATCCATCAATGTAGGTGATTCTTGATCAATACGATTTACAGGAGTTGCAGTAACACCATTGTCGTTCAACACTTTTGCTGTACCGCGAGTCGCATAAATTTCATAACCAAATTTCAAATATCTTCTTGCAATCTCTACCATTTCTTCTTTATCTGCATCTTTCACACTGATAATCATCTTCTTATGCTTTGGCAATACGATTCCAGCACCCAAAAATGCTTTATACAACGCATCATCAAAATTAGTAGCAATACCAAGACACTCACCAGTAGATTTCATCTCTGGTCCAAGGCTAATGTCTGCTCCACGAAGTTTTTCAAAAGAGAATACAGGCATCTTAATTGCAATATAATCTGACTTCTTCTGCAAACCATATTCATATCCAAGTTCCGTAATCTTCTGACCTAATATTACATGAGTAGCAAGATCTACGATTGGAATACTTGTAACTTTACTGATATATGGTACTGTACGGCTGGAACGAGGATTTACCTCAATTACATATACGCCATCTTCATGCACAATAAACTGAATATTAATTAAACCAATTACATGCAATGATTTTGCAAGCTTTCTTGTGTAGTCTACAATTGTCTCAATAATATCCTCAGATAAAGACTGTGCCGGATATACCGAAATACTATCTCCAGAATGGATACCTGCACGTTCAATATGCTCCATGATACCTGGAATTAAAATATCTGTACCATCACAAACCGCATCTACTTCAATCTCTTTACCCTGTAAGTATTTATCTACAAGAATTGGATGCTCCTGCTCATAACGATTGATAATCTGCATAAATTTCACAATATCATCATCAGAAATAGCAATCTGCATACCCTGTCCACCCAATACATAAGAAGGACGAACTAAAACCGGATAACCAAGTTCATTGGCAACTTTCAATGCTTCTTCTGTAGTAAATACAGTTCCACCTGCTGCTCTTGGAATCTCGCATTCCTGCAAAATCTGATCAAACAATTCTCTATCTTCTGCTGCATCTACATTTTCAGCACTTGTACCAAGAATAGGAACTCCCATTTTCATAAGTGCCTCTGTAAGTTTAATTGCAGTCTGACCACCAAACTGAACAACCGCTCCATCTGGTTTTTCAATATCCACAATGCTTTCCACATCTTCTGCGGTCAAAGGCTCAAAGTATAATTTATCTGCGATATCAAAGTCTGTACTAACTGTTTCAGGGTTATTATTTACAATAATCGTCTCATATCCCTTTTCTCTCAATGCCCATACACTGTGTACGGAACAGTAGTCAAATTCGATACCCTGTCCAATACGGATCGGACCAGAACCAAGAACCATAATCTTCTTCTTTGTCTTTTCCTCAGACACTTCATTTTCACTGCCATAACAGCTGTAATAGTAAGGAGTAGCTGCCTCGAACTCAGCCGCACAAGTATCAACCATCTTGTATGCTGCAACAACACCATTGTCCTTACGCATTTTCTTAATTTCTTCTTCTGTCTTTCCTGTAAGTTTTGCAATCACATTATCTGGGAATTCAATTCTCTTAGCTTCCTTTAAAAGCTCAACTGTTAATTCCTCATTCTGCAATCTCTGCTCCATCTCTACTAAGATTGCAATTTTATCAATGAACCAATTGTCAATCTTTGTAATCTTATGGATTTGCTCATAAGAAATACCTTTTCGAATAGCCTCTGCAATTACATAAATTCTACGGTCATCTACCACATGTAACTGCTCTAACAAATCTTCTACGGAATACTCTGTAAATTCACCAGTTGCAAGACTATCTAAATGCTGCTCTAAAGAACGAATTGCCTTCATCAAAGCACCTTCGAAATTGTTACAAATACTCATAACTTCTCCGGTAGCTTTCATCTGAGTTGTAAGTGTTCTCTTTGCAGAAATGAACTTATCAAATGGAAGTCTTGGAATCTTTACTACACAATAATCCAAAGTTGGCTCAAAACTTGCAAATGTCTTACCTGTAATGGCATTTGGAATCTCATCCAAAGTATATCCTAACGCAATCTTTGCTGCAACCTTTGCAATTGGATATCCAGTTGCTTTAGAAGCCAATGCAGAAGAACGGCTTACACGAGGATTTACCTCAATAACGCAATATTCAAATGTCGTTGGATGCAAAGCAAACTGCACATTACATCCACCTGTAATATTTAACTCTGCAATAATGTTAAGTGCGGATGTACGAAGCATCTGATATTCTTTATCACCCAATGTCTGAGAAGGGGCCACAACGATACTATCACCAGTGTGTACACCAACCGGGTCCAGATTCTCCATGTTACATACCGTAATGCAGTTACCTGCACTATCACGCATTACCTCATACTCTACTTCTTTCCATCCAGCGATACAACGCTCAATCAAACACTGACCTACACGACTTAAACGAAGTCCATTGGAACAAATCTCAATAAGCTGTTCTTCATCGTGTGCGATACCACCGCCACTTCCACCTAATGTATAAGCAGGACGAATAACAACTGGATAGCCAATTGTATTGGTAAAACGAATGGCATCTTCCACTGTAGTTACTACTTCACTTGGCGCACATGGCTCGTTGATTTTTTCCATAGTGGTCTTAAATTCCAAACGATCCTCTGCCTTCTTAATGGTAAGAGAGGTAGTACCAATCAATCGAACATTCTTTTCTTTTAAATATCCACTTTCCTCTAACTCCATAGCAAGATTAAGAGCTGCCTGTCCTCCCAATGTAGGAAGTACACTATCTGGCTTTTCTTTCTCAATAATCTTCTTGATAACATCTGTAGTAAGAGGCTCAATATATACTTCATCTGCAATATCTTTATCTGTCATGATGGTTGCAGGATTGGAGTTCAATAATACAACCTCAATTCCCTCTTCTTTCAAAGAACGGCATGCCTGTGTTCCTGCGTAGTCAAACTCTGCTGCCTGTCCAATGACAATAGGACCAGAACCAATTACTAATACTTTCTTAATATCTGCTATTCTTGGCATATTACTTTGACACCTCCATCATACTAATAAACTCTTCAAACAATAATTCTGAATCTTTTGGTCCACCACATGCTTCCGGATGGAACTGCACAGTAAATACCTTCTGTTTCTTATAACGAAGTCCTTCAACGGTCTTATCGTTTACATTGATAAATCCAACTTCTGCAACACTTGGATCAATGGACGCATCATCCACAACATATCCATGGTTCTGTGAAGAAATATACACTCTTCCGCTCTTTACATCTTTTACTGGGTGATTTACTCCACGGTGTCCATATTTCATTTTGTAAGTCTTTGCTCCGTTTGCCAAAGCCATCAACTGATGTCCAAGACAAATTGCAAAAATAGGAATTCCAGAAACATACAATTTCTTAATCTCTTCAATAATTGTCACGCACTCTGCAGGATCTCCAGGTCCATTTGTCAACATAATACCATCTGGGTTCATTGCAATGATGTCCTCAGCCTTTGTCAAAGCTGGGAATACTTTCACCGCACAACCTCTGTTTAACAAACAACGAATGATGTTATTCTTGCATCCAAAATCCATTACAGCAACATTCTTTGTTACTTTCACTTTTTCTGTTCCCAAATCACCCGGCTTGTACTCTTTCACTGCATCGCAAGTTACTGCCTCTACCACCTTAGAAACTTTATATTCCTTTATTTTTGCAAGAACTACATCTAAATCATAATTCTCATTTGTAGTAATCATTCCGTTCATGGTACCCTTCTCACGCAAAATCTTTGTAAGGGCGCGAGTATCTACCCCTGCGATACCCGGAATATCGTTCTCAACTAAAAACTCTTCAATTCCAGCTTGGTTTCTAAAATTGCTGGCAAGTCTAGAAATCTCTCTGACAATATATCCATCTGGCCATGCTTTCAAAGACTCCATATCTTCATAACATACTCCGTAGTTACCAATCATTGGATATGTCATAGCTACAGCCTGTCCGGCATAACTTGGATCTGTCAAGACCTCCAAATAACCAGTCATCGAAGTGTTAAATACGATTTCACTGATTACTTCTTTCTTGGCTCCAATACTTGTACCTGTAAATACAGTTCCGTCCTCCAGTATAAGAAAAGCTTTCATACAATACACCATATTCCTTTCTTTATTTTGTTGACATCAGTTCACATAGAAAAAGGCAAAAAAAAATAACATCTACCGATCTACTTTTTTTCTTCTTACTTAAAAATATTCTACTGACCTGTGAGATTTATTTCTTCTCAAATTGTTATGATTCTATCATAAAACTTCACGAATTACAACCCCCATTTTTGATTGTTATGTCATTTTACCAATTTTTTTGTTGAAAAAACAAGAAATATTTACTTGTACATTTTTTTTACAAGGTATAAAATAAAGGGTCGAAAAATTCTAAAATTCTTAGGAGGTCTATTCAAATGGAAAAATTGAAACCCAAATTGTTCTCAGTAATGAAGCATTACACGAAAGAACAATTAATCAAAGATATCATTTCTGGTATCATTGTAGCGATCATCGCCCTGCCCTTATCCATTGCACTTGCAATTGCATCAGGTGTAGAGCCAGTTCAAGGTCTTTATACCGCAATTGTGGCAGGCTTTTTTATTTCTCTGCTGGGTGGAAGCCGTGTGCAGATTGGTGGTCCAACTGCTGCATTTGTCACGATTATATATGGTATTGTGGCTGAATATGGATATGACGGTCTTGTAGTTGCATCCATTATGGCAGGCGCAATTTTAGTTATTATGGGATTTTGCCGTTTCGGAAGTCTAATCAAGTATATTCCTTATACAATTACCACAGGATTTACTGCTGGTATTGCTGTAACACTGGCAGGAGGACAGTTAAAAGATTTTCTTGGTCTTACCATAAAATCAGTTCCTTCTGACTTTATTGATAAAATGATCTGTTTTGCAAAGCATTTTGAAACAATCAATGTAGTCGCTTTTGGCATTGGATTTTTAGCATTGTTTATACATATTATCTGGCCTGTTATACTGCGCCATCTTCCAAAAAAGGCAGCAAGGATTGCAGATAAACTTCCAGCTTCTTTACTTGCTATTGTCGTTACTACTTTATTAGTAAAGTATTTGTCACTAGATGTTCCTACCATTGGTTCTTCATACGAAAATGTATCTAGTGCATTACCAAAATTCTCAATTCCAAATGTAAATCTGGAAATGGTAAAGAATTTGATTTCCCCTGCTTTTACAATTGCAATTTTGGCAGGTATTGAATCACTCCTTTCCTGCGTGGTTTCCGACGGTATGATCGGAAGTAAGCATCGTTCTAACATGGAATTAATTGCGCAGGGTACTGGTAATATTTTCTCTGCTTTATTTGGAGGAATTCCTGCAACGGGTGCCATTGCAAGAACTGCTGCTAACGTAAAAAATGGTGGTCGTACACCAATCGCAGGAATTGTACATTCTATTACATTGGTTTTAGTATTAGTGCTATTTATGCCACTTGCCAAACTCATTCCAATGCCTACATTAGCTGCTGTATTAATTATGGTTGCCTATAATATGTCTGGATGGAGAGAATTTGTCCGTTTATGCAAATATTCTCCAAAGAGTGATATTTTAGTTCTGTTAGCCACCTTTTTCTTAACTGTTATATTTGACTTAGTGGTAGCAATTGAAGTGGGTATTGTATTAGCTGCTATTTTATTCATGAAACGAATGTCCGATGTTACTACTATGCAAGGCTGGGATTATCTTGATGATGGAGAGGATAATGAAAACGATCCTGATAATCTTTCTTACAAAGATGTTCCACTTGGAGTTGCTGTATATGAAATTATCGGTCCTATGTTTTTTGCTGCAACTGATAAGTTTATGGATGTTACAACCTCTACTCACGGAGATGTGAAAGTCGTCATTATCCGAATGCGAGGCGTACCAGCTTTGGATGTTACCGCTTTACACAGTTTAGAGGGCTTGGTTACTACTTGCCGTAAAAAGAATATTAAACTGTTATTCTCCCATGTACAGGCACAGCCATACCACGCTATGGAAAAAGCCGGTTTCACAGAATTAGTAGGAACAGAAAATTTCCGTGAAAATATTGATGATGCTCTGGAATATGCAGAAACACTTCTTTAAAATACTAATTGGGTGCTGACTATGATTAGATAAGCCTTATCTTTTATCAGATATAACACCTTTTAAGAAACTCCTCATATACTAAAACTAAAGTATATGAGGAGTTTTTTATAATGAATACAATTCTTCATTCTCAAGAAACGGACTATGGAACGTTACAGGTAAGTGTCACTTCTATTGTCAATGCAAGACCCATCGCCGATGCAACGGTGCAGATTTATCCTTCCGGGGATGACACGAACCTAATCGCAGAAGAAATGACCAATATGATCGGTAAAACCCGTGTCATTAGCCTCCCTGCCCCAAATGCCATTTTAAGTCAGGAGCCTTCCGCAGAACAGCCTTATGCAGAATATACTCTGCTTATTTCTGCACCAGGGTTTGAACCTGTCAATCTAGTAGGAGTGGATGTTCTTCCAAATACCTTATCCATTCAAAACATACAACTTATGCCTGTTCAGGATGTTACCAATCGAACAGCCGAAGTGTTTGTCATTCCTGAAAACACTTTATACGGAGATTTTCCAGCAAAAATTCCAGAATCCGAAGTGAAATCTGTACAGGAAACCGGTGAAATTGTTTTAAGCCGCGTAGTTGTTCCTGAATATATTATTGTACATGACGGTGTTCCAAGCGATTCTTCTGCTACAAACTACTATGTCAAATACAAAGATTATATTAAAAATGTTGCGTCCAGCGAAATTTATGCTACTTGGCCAGAGGCGACCATTATTGCCAATGTGCTTGCCATTCAATCTTTTACTCTAAATCGTATTTATACAGAATGGTATCGAAATAAAGGATACAATTTTAATATCACTACCTCCACAGCCTATGACCAAAAATGGGTTTATAACCGCAACATTTTTGAAACAATCTCTGTTATTGTAGACGGTATTTTCGATCAGTATTTGGCAAGACCTAATATCACCCAGCCAATTCTCACACAATATTGTGACGGCAGACAAGTAACTTGCCCAAATTGGCTTTCTCAGTGGGGTTCAAAGGCATTGGGAGACGAAGGATATTCTGCCAGTGAAATCATTCGGTATTACTATGGAGATAGTATGTATATTGCTACTGCAGAAGAAATTTCCGGTATTCCAGCATCATGGCCCGGCTCCAATTTAACCATTGGCTCTTCCGGTAGCAAAGTATTCCAACTGCAAAAGCAATTAAATGTAATTTCTAAAAACTATCCATTGATACCAAAGGTTTCCGAAGACGGAATCTATGGTTCTGGAACTGCAAATGCAGTCAAAGTATTTCAAAGTATTTTTTCTCTTCCTCAAACGGGAGTTACAGACTTTTCTACTTGGTATAAAATTTCAGAAGTATTTGTAGGGGTAAGCCGCATTGCAGAATTAGTATAAGGTTACAGACAAACTGCCTAATTTTTAGAAAACTGGTAGGGAGACTCCATGTGATCCAGCGTATCAAAACTATACCCTGCCTCTTTTAGCATTACAATAATGTCCGGCAACACATCTGCCGTTAATTGACAGGTTCCTCCATCATGCAGAAGGATCACCGGTTGGTCATACCTGCCAAAATCCTTCTGCACATTATGATAAATGGACCAATTGGTAGGGGTTCCCACCGAATCCTCCCCACTTACATTCCAGTCACAATACGTATATTCTTTTTGTTCCAACCACGGTAAAATTTCTCCTTCTATCCCGCTTAGATAATTGTTGACACTTCCCCACGGAAAACGGCATAGTCTACTATCTATTTTCACCAAACTCTCAATTGCTTCTTCTGCTTTTTGAAAATCCTTCTTATAATTTTCCACTGAAGAATACATTTCATTTGCCTCATGACTATATGTATGAATCCCAATCACATTTCCTTCTTCTACCATTCGCTTTACTAACCCTTCCGTCTCCTCGGTAATATTAGAACCTATCAAAAAAAAGGTTGCATTTACCTCATAGACCTTCAACACGTCCAACACTCGTTCTGTCACTTTGGATGGACCATCATCAAAAGTAAGGTACGCCACCTTTTTCTCTTTTTCCTCTTTTTTTTGTTTATTTTCAATCACTGCGCCTGACACCACGTATGCTCCCTCATGTTCAGAGGACAGCGTTTCCTTTGACTGATAGGTATAAAATTCCAGTCCTACGCATCCCAGACACATTCCAAGTATAAAAATTCCCACGCAGATTCTTTTGATACGCTGCATATCCATTCCTTCTGACTGTTATTTCTAAAATTATATGCAGCAAACCTATCTATTCAGAACAAAACACTTCCAAATTTAGCATCTTTTATATGTGGTAAAACAATACTCTAAATCATTATATGTTTGTTCCTCCGAACTTGAAACCAACTTCCACTCTGGCTTTTCATCCAGATTAGGAAAAAATGTATCTGCTTTATAAGTATACCCAATCTTTGTCACAAGAGCAGTATCACAAAGCGGTTCCATCTGTTCATAGATACTTGCACCACCAATAACAAACACCTTATCTGTAGGCAAATCTTTCACAAGTTCCAATGCCTCTTCCACACTGTGTACTACAGTAGCATCTGCAACCTGATAATCGTTCTGGTTGGTAATCACAATATTCGTTCGATTTTTCAGTGGCTTTTTCCCAGGAAAACTTTCAAGGGTTTTTCTACCCATGATAATCACATTTCCAGTGGTCTGCTCTCTAAAAAATCTCTGATCTGCCGGAATGGCAGCAAGCAATTTGTTTTCATACCCAATTGCCCATTTTTCATCTACTGCAACGATCAACTTCATAATACACACTCCTATCTTAATTCCTATTCTGCCACCTGCAAAACTATATTATACTGCCACTGGAATATTTTTTATCTGTGGTCCAGTCTGATAATTATCCAATCGAAAATCATCTGGTGTAAATTGGTAAAAATCTTTAATCTCCGGATTTATCCAAAATTGTGGTGCATCATATGTAGGTCTGCTAATCAATTCTTTTACCAAAGGAATATGTCGGTCATAAATATGCGCATCTGCAATTACATGTACCAACTCTCCCACCTGCATATCACTAACCTGTGCAAACATATGAAGAAGCACTGCATATTGACATACATTCCAATTATTTGCAGTAAGAATATCCTGACTTCTCTGATTCAAAATTCCATTTAACACCAACTTATCTTCGCCAGGTCTTTTTGTCACATTAAATGTCATACTATAGGCACATGGATATAAATTCATCTCATGCAAATCCTGAAAAGTATAAATATTTGTCATAATTCTGCGACTATAAGGATTATGCTTTAGGTCATACAACACTCGATCTACCTGATCCATTTCCCCCTCTTTGTACTGATGTTTCACTCCCATCTGATATCCGTATGCCTTTCCAATGGAACCATCCTCATCTGCCCAGCTATCCCAGATATGACTATTTAAATCATTGATGTTATTGGACTTCTTTTGCCAAATCCATAATATTTCATCAATGCAACTTTTGATACCAGTTCTTCGCAAAGTAATTGCTGGAAATTCTTTGGATAAATCATAACGATTTACTACTCCAAATTGTTTTATTGTATATGCAAGGCTTCCGTCTTCCCATTTAGGTCTGACCTTCTCCCCCTCTGTGCTGGTTCCATGGTCCAAAATATTCTGACACATATCTATAAATACTTTATCTGCGTAACTCATACTTTATATCCTCCTGCTATTTTCATTTTAAAAGGATAACTCTTTTCTGCCTAAAATTATCCTAACCACTTCTGTATTAGTCTACAACATTTTTTCCATCAAGCCAAGTCTAAAAAAGAAGAAATCGGACATACTATAGCTATGAATAAATATTATTTCAAACGTTTTATTTTATGTGGAATCCTAGGTTGGAGTATGGAATGCTTCTGGACTGGTCTTGCTTCTATTGTCCTTACCTCTAACCGAACATTCCCCTGTGAAACGTCCATGTGGATGTTCCCTATTTATGGAATGGCTGTACTCATTTTGCCACTGAGCAAAAAACTGAATGGTAAATCTATGATTCAGAGAGGAGGAATCTATACTGTCTTAATTTTTCTTGTAGAATTTCTTACCGGAAATGTACTAAAGTTTTTTCACGCATGTCCTTGGGATTATAGTGATGCAAGATTACAGTTTATGGGCGTGATTCGTCTGGATTATGCACCTCTTTGGTTTATTATGGGCTTGCTGTTTGAAAAAATACTGCTAGAAAGCGAACACTGGGAATATTTTCAAAAAAGGCAACATACAACCAAACATTGAACAATGAAACACGTAGCCAGCTTATTGGTTGCGTGTTTCTTTTCTGTTATGATATAATATGAAACAAATTTATTACGCTTATTTCACTGAAAAGGAGTTTTCCCATGCTTTCAACCATTATTTTTGATTTACATATGAAAGACTTTCTACAAACATCCCAGCAAGGACTTAACCCCCAAAATAGTTTCTTTTCATCACTAGAAACCAATCAAATCCACTTAGAATATTTTTCTGAAAATACCCAATCTCTTACCAATTATTTAAAATCCTTTTCTTTCCAAAGAAATCACTTACTATTTGTATCTGATTGCGCCCAACATCTTTTGATAGCCAAAAATCTTGGCTTTTTTTGCGTGGGATATGACGACGGCTCCGAATTTTTACCAGTAGCGTATTGTTTTCAAGATTTTTCTTCTGTGGACCTTTCTTATTTTACTAAGATTTTATGTCGCTATAAAAGAGAACCGCTTTCTATTCTTACAACCAGACATTGGCAAATTCGTGAACTTTCTCCAAAGGACATTCCTTCTTTGTATGCCATTTATCAGGAACCGGAAGTACGCACCTTTTTACCTGAAGGAAAAACCGATTACGACATATTTTACGAAAAACGCTGTTCTTATATTGAAAAAATATATCCATTTTACGACTTTGGTATGTGGGGAGTTTTTTCGAAGGATACCAACACACTAATGGGAGAATGCGGCTTGCAGCCTCTTTCTATCGACAACAAAGAGGAAATCGCTATCGGATATGTACTTTCCTCTAAATTCCAGAAACAAGGCTTAGGAAAAGAAATGGTACGGGCAACTCTTCGATATGCTTACCGGGAATTTGATTTTTCCCGCATTGTAGCCCAAATCCACCCAGACAATTTCCCATCCATTGCACTTGCAAACAGTTGCGGTTTCCATTATGAAAAAACATGCCAGGATTCTACCCTTCTGTTTGCCTACGAACACGCCACTCAAACAAACTTACAAAACCCCAAAAAAGCCACAGACATTACAAAACAAATTTATGACTCCTATCAGAAAAATCCGGATACTTCCGTATATGGTAAACGATACCATTCATAAGCTTTTGCAACCAAAAAAGAAGTTCAGGTCACCCTAAACTTCTTTTTTTCATACATTCGATTATCGTGGTGTAGCTGTAACATTGGTAGTATTTGTATTACCGGTTGCATTGTTTACACCGTTTTCTACACCATTTACGGTATCATTAATGCCTTCTTCTACACCGTCAATTACATCATTGACACCATTTTCTACACCTTCTACCGTGTCACTTACCACACCACCATTGTTTGTGGTATTTCTGTTATCATTTGTCACATTGTTACCGTTTGTTGTGGTACCTGTTCCAGTATTTCCGGTAACTCCTTCGTCTACATTATCCACATTGGTATTGTTTGTTCCTGCGTTATCAGTAGCTTCTCCAGCCGTTGCAGAATTGTTGGTATTGGTCCGACTGCCACAAGCAGTAAGCCCAAAACAAGCAAGTGATAATGTTAATAAACAAGTCAACCATTTTTTCTTCATAAATATTCTCCTCCTAAAGACTAATTTCTTTAAAAGTATTATCTCCTGAAAAAACGGGTTCTATTCGTGACACTTTATTATTTTGCTAATAACATCATAATTTCATTGCTTCTTGCCACAAATTTTGTCATCTCTTCCGCTGGAAGTGGACGCTGTGCTAACGCTGCAAGATCGTATAACTGCTGACAGAAGGTTGGAACATTCTCACTGTCTTTATTTTCAAAAATATATTTTACTAAAGCATGATTTGCATTTAACACTAAAGTCTCTCCTGCATCGCCAAACATTGCAGGATCCATGCCAGCCATACCATATTGTTTCATCATATCCTGCATTCTTCTGCTGTCTTCTGAAAGAGTAATCATAGAAGAAACATTCTCATTTTTAAGTTTCGTAACCTGAACGATAAGCTGTTCTTTTCCAAGCGCTTTCTTAAATACTTCTGTAAGAGTTTCCTCTTCTTCCTTCAAAGCGCCTTCTTCCATATCATCCTTCATGTCTTCATTGAGCTCTGCATCCACACGCTGGAAACGAAGTGTCTCATCTAATTGTTCTAATCTTGAAATAAATGGCTGATCAATGTTATGTGTCAAAATAAGCGCATCTTTTCCCTCTTCTTTGAACATATTGATATACTGGCTTTGCTGCTGCTCATCTGTCACGTAATAAATCGTAGTCTTTTCTGGCTCTTTGTTTTCTGCATCCTTGTTGTCTGTATTTTCCTCAACAACTTCTGCCTCCACTGTATTGCCATCACCATCTACTACTTCTGCATCTACTTCCCCTTTTGCAGCTTTTACATAATCTGGAAGTGTAACAAACTTTTTATCTAAATTTTTGAAAATAATGAAATCTTTCATTTTTTCTTGGAATTTTTCATCCTTTAAGCAACCATATTTAATAAATGGACTAATATCCTCCCAATATTTCTCATAGCTTTCTCTGTCTACCTTGAACATACCAGAAAGTTTATCTGCTACTTTCTTTGTAATATATTCAGAAATCTTCTTTACAAATCCATCATTTTGCAATGCAGATCTTGAAACATTTAATGGTAAATCCGGACAATCAATCACACCTTTTAGTAATAATAAAAATTCTGGAATTACTTCTTTGATATTGTCTGCAATAAATACCTGATTATTATATAACTTAATGGTTCCTTCTAAGTTATCATACTCTGTATTTACTTTAGGGAAATATAAAATTCCTTTTAAATTAAATGGATAATCCATATTCAAATGTATCCAGAATAATGGCTCTTTATAATCACGGAATACATTGCGGTAAAATTCTTTGTATTCTTCGTCACTACACTCATTTGGATGCTTTGTCCAAAGTGGGGTTGGATCACTGATAGATACCGGACGCTTGTTAATCTTTGCCTTGTCTTTGGCTGGTGAAACCTCTACAACTTCCTTCTCACCCTTCTCGTTCTCACGTTCCTCTGTTTTTGCTTCTTCCGTAAAACGTTCTACTACTACATCATCCTCTTTGATATCTGCAGCATCAATTGTCTCATATTCCTGCTCTGCTCCAGCTTTCTCAAAGAAAATTTCTACTGGCATGAAAGAACAATATTTCTCTAAAATTTCTTTCACACGATACTCATTAGCAAACTCATAACAATCTTCATTTAAGAATAAAGTAATCTTAGTTCCCCAAGTATCCTTTGTTCCCTTATCCATAACAAAGTTCATTCCGCCATCTGATTCCCAATATACCGGTTCTGCACCTTCTTTATAGGATAAAGTATCAATAGTTACTTTGTCTGCTACCATAAATGCAGAATAAAATCCTAAACCAAAATGTCCGATAATTTGCTCTTCATTGGTCTTATCTTTATATTTTTCAAGGAAATCTGTTGCACCAGAAAATGCAATCTGGTTAATATATTCTTTCACTTCATCTGCTGTCATACCAATACCGGTATCCACAAAAGTAAGTGTTTTCTTATCTGCATCAGCAATTACTTTGATGGAGTTCTTATATCCTTCCGGAATGTCTACTTCGCTGATTAAATCCAGTTTTTTCAACTTTGTGATCGCATCACAGCCATTAGACACTAACTCTCGTATAAAAATATCATGGTCTGAATACAACCATTTTTTAATAATCGGGAAAATATTTTCTGAATCAATGGATAAGTTTCCTTGTTCTCTACTCATAGCAATCTCTCCTAACTTTATATCATACTGTTACGTGCAAAAGTATCTTTGCTCCTAATGATACTAATCTTAATACCCATTTTTCCAAAAGTCAAGAAAAAATTAGCACTCATTTAAAATGAGTGCTAATAAAATCTTTTATACTTCTTCAAAGACCACAACAGTTCTAGGTTTTACCATATATTCCAAAATCCCTACTTCTGTAGCTTGCGCCTTTTTTTTCTCTTTTTTTGTCTTTGCCTGTTCTTGCTTTTTCAACACAGAGTCTGCAAAATCCAAATTTAATTCATTGGTGTCTAAAATTACCTTCCATGTCTTATTTTTAGGCAATACCGGAAGTTCAAATTTATGTTCTTCCCAGTGCATATTGTACGCAAGATAAAAACTTTTGTCCGAGGTTCGAATACTTAATGGCGCATATTTTCCATAAAGCATTACGCCAACAACCCGACTATAGTTTGACAAATCCGGATACCATGGATTCGTTCCATGAAAGGAAATATCGGGGCATCCGCAAGCAATATAATCCATGCCTCTCAACTCATCTTTTGGACAGAATACCGGATGTGCTTTCCTAAGTGCAATCAATTTCTTCGTAAACGCTAAAATACGCTGATTCATCACCTGTTTATTCCATGTAACCCATCCAATCTCATTGTCCTGACAGTAGGCATTATTGTTTCCTTTTTGGGTATTTCCAAATTCATCTCCTGCAAGCAACATAGGAACCCCTTGACTAAGCATAACAAAAATCAGTGCATTTTTAATTTGTCGCAGTCGAAGCTGTGCAATCTGTTTTTTTCTGGTAGGTCCTTCCCAACCACAATTCCAGCTATAATTATACTCCGTTCCATCCATGCTTTGTTCACCATTGGCATCGTTATGTTTCACATCATAAGAAACCAAATCCATCAAGGTAAATCCATCCGTATTACTAATATAATTTACCACTGCCTGCTGGTTTGGATTCTTTCTCATTCTTCCTAAAAACGCATTAATCTGCCCCTCATCACTCTTTAAAAATCGGCGGCAATCTACCATAAACCCATCGTTATATTCTGCCAAGGTCTTCTCTTCTACTTTTTCATACTCACTATAAAACTCTCTTGTATTCCAATATGTTGCCAGCAATTTTGTTCTTGCCAATAAAGGATCTTTGGCAACCAATTGGCTATTTACTACTTCTGTATTAATCTTAAAACCATCTATACCATATTCACTTACCCAATATCGCAAACAATCCAAAATCAAAGTCTGATTGGTTTTCTCTGAAAAAAAGATTTCCATAAAAACAGATATGCCATTATCGTGCATTTTTTTAACCATATGCTTCATTTCACGAATCGGTTGGCTTGGTACAGATGCAAAGGATGCCTTTGGTGCAAAATAGCAGTTTTTCCTAGTATATCCCCAAAAATTCACCTTTGGAAACTCCTGTTTCTGCTCCTGTTCCTCAGTAATAGGCTTGGTATAATCCAAAAATGCAGCTCGTGGAGAGTTTTCTCTCTCTTCCTCTATTAATTGTTCATCAAATTCATAACATGGCATCAAAACCAGCCCGTTGACCCCTAACTGTTTCAGGTACGGAATTTTCTCTTCAAGACCTTTAAAAGTTCCTTTGTTTTTCACTTTAGAGGACTCGTGCATAGTATATCCACGCACATGCAAACGATACAAAATCAGTTCATGGAATGGCGTATACAATGGCTCACTGATTACTTTTCCCTGCTCTACCAGCCCACATCTCACACTGAAATCTTCTGCTTCCTTCTCTTCCCCAAATACTTCTTTTCCAACTAATTGGCGGGCATAAGGGTCCAAATATCGCTCTCCATCCACCTGATAACAATATTCTGTAATTGTATCCTCTTTCCATCCAAGTATGACAGAATAAATTCCACCTACCAGATATTTCTCATCTAACTGGAGATTATAAGCTGCTGTCTTCTCTCCTGCACGAAAAAGTAACAGATTATATTTCTTGCCGCTTTCCATAGCTACAGAAAACTGCCACTGATTTCGTCCTACTTTGCTTGCACCAAGCGGCAAACCGTTTCCCTTTGCTACTTTTATACTTTCTTCTATCACTGTTTCCTCCTAAGCTACCCTTTTGAATTCTGAATTTTCTCTGCCAAATCATTTAAATATACCCAGCGATCCATTTTTTCCTCCAACTTCTGCTGCAATTCTTCTTTTCTGTTTGTTATCTCCTGCAACTTTACAAAGTCTTTTGCATTGGCAAGAATCTCTTTTTCTGCCTGCTCAATCGCCTGCTCCAAAGCCTCTATATCCGCATCGATTGTATCGAATTCTTTTTGCTCTGCATAGGTAAATTTTAATTTCTTTTCTCTTGTTTTATATTCTTTTTTAGATTTCTTTGGCTCGCTCTTTTCTAGTGGTTCTTTCCCACTTTGCAAGCTTTCCTCTTTTGCTTTTGCCTTATTCCAATAGTCAGTAAAACCACCTTCGTATCTTTCTATCTGTCCATTGCCTTCAAATGCAAAAATTCTTCGGACCACACGATCCAAGAAATAGCGATCATGGGATACAGAAATCACAATTCCCGGAAAAGAATCTAAATAATCTTCCAAAATACGCAATGTCTGAATATCCAAATCGTTAGTAGGCTCATCTAATATCAGTACATTCGGAGCCTCCATCAATATTTTTAGCAAATATAACCTTCTTCTCTCTCCTCCAGAAAGTTTCTCAATATTGGAATACTGCATGGCACCCGAAAAAAGAAACCGCTCTAACATCTGTGACGCACTGGCACTTCCCTCTGATGTCTCAATATATTCCGCCACTTCTTTGATATAATCAATGACACGCTGTTTCGGATTCATAGTCTCACATTCCTGCGCAAAATATCCAATTTTTACGGTTGGACCAATCTCAATGGAACCACCATCATAATTTTCAACACCAGTAATCATTTTAAGCAACGTAGACTTACCTGCTCCGTTACCTCCCACAATACCAATTCGATCCAAAGGAAGAAAAATATAAGTAAAATCCTCTACGATTTTCTTCTCTCCAAAAGCCTTTTGAAGATGAGACAGTTCTATGGTCTTTTTTCCCAAACGGGATGCCAAAGCAGTAATTTCTACTTTTCCAGTCTCTTCTATCTTTTCTCTATCACGAAGTTCCTCAAATCTTTGAATATGTGCTTTCTGCTTGGTAGAACGCGCTCTTGCTCCTCGCATCATCCATGCTAAATCCTGACGATACAAAGATTTCTTTTTACGCTCTGTAGCAAGCTCCATCTCTTCCCGCTCTAACTTCAGCTCCAAAAATCCGGTATAATTAGTCTCATATGTGTAGAGATGTCCTTTGTCAATCTCTACGATCTTATTTGTGACTTTATCTAAAAAATATCGGTCATGGGTAATCATAATAAACGCACCACGAAAAGAATTTAAGTATTCTTCCAACCACTCTGCCATGGCATTATCCAAATGGTTTGTAGGCTCGTCCAATATCAATATATCTGCCGGAGTTAGTAAAGTACGCACTAAAGCAGCTCTCTTTCTCTGTCCTCCGGAAAGTTTAGATGGTTTCATATCCCAATCTACAATGCCTAACTTTCCAAGCATTGCCTTAGCCTCGCCTTCCACATTCCAACCATCTCCAACATGTTCATGGGCTCTAGTCACATTTTCAAGCAAAGTATATGTATCATCAAACTCAGGAGTCTGCGCCAAATACTCCACTCTAACATCATTTCCCTTTACCACGTTTCCTTCATCCGGTTCTTCTTTACCTGCAAGAATTTTTAATAACGTGGATTTTCCAGTTCCATTTACTCCAATTACTCCAATTTTATCTTTCTCATTAATTCCCAGCGAAATATTGTTTAAAACGGGCTTATCCGTAAAATTTTTACTTATCTTATCTGCGGTCAATAAATTCATAAAAAACTCCTTTAAAACTGTTCCTATTTTAAACAGTGCATAACTCGTTTCATTATACAACGAATCCTCTTTTTTCTCAAGAAAGAAAAAATCTCTCAGACTATTTCTAATCCAAGAGATTCTTTCCATATATTTCCTATTTCTTTTTCACAATTTTTACATTGGAATATTTTCCGTACACTTTCTTACCATTTTCACCCACACTATATGCACGCACCTTTACATAATACTTCTTCCCTTTTCGTAAAGATTTTAATACAATTTGGGTTTCAGATACGTTTTTTCTCTTTACATTTTTCGAAAACTTCTTATCTGTTGCAATGACTACTTGATAGCCTTTTACCCCTACAAGTTTTTTCCATTTTATAATGGCCTTCTTCACAGATTTACGAATACTACTTGTAATTTTTACGGTTCCTACACTTTTTTTCTGTTCCTGCGGCGCTTTCGTTGTGGTAATGGCGCCATTTGTGGCTGCTTCTGCAGAAATGGTTCCATTCTCCACCGAAGTAGTTGGGGCGATGGTAGCAGGTACTGCTGTAGCCGTTGGCACTTGGCTCTGAACAGCCGGCATAGTGCTTACTTCAGGCGTCTTTATCGGTTTTTGTGTTACTTCCGGAAAATTACTAACATCTGGCGAACTGCTAATAACCGGAGAACTACTAACAACTGGGGCTGTGCTAACATCCGGCGATGTACTAACAACTGGAGAACTACTAACATTCGGTTCGAAAGTGGTCTGTGGCGATTTTATATCTTCCGGAAGTTCTTCGTAAGGTATCTCTGTAATGGTTACTTGTTTCTGTTCATCCACATCTACGCTATACCAAACAACATTAGCAATCTCCTTATCCCTTTTTTCCGTGAAACAAATATATGTAGTTCCCACACCAATTCCTTTGACCGTATAATATGTTACCCAGCCACCAAAATAACCACTCATATATTTATCAGGATCATATGCCTCCGAATAGGTACTATCATAATAAACCAAATAGTCATCCGTTACATCTGCAATCTTTTCATCTACAATTTCATAACTCCATGAATATCCACTATTGTTACTTTTCTTTGTCATAATACTCTCCGTAAGATCTTCTCCTACTTCCGCATATTTTATTGGCATCACTGTAACATTTAACTCTTTGTCTACTACAATTTCATATGTAATTTTATAGTTCTTTTTCTCACTTCCAGCTACGTCACAATAAGTAACTGTCATTGTCGTACTACATTCTTCTTTAGGTTGTAGCGTAATATACTGGGCTCCCTTTCTGAAAAAGTCCATTTCCGGCTCGCTTCCATTGCTGTCATAATATTTTGTAAAATGTCCGTAATTGTAATCGATAATCGTATAATCTGCAATCTTTATATTTCTAGAAGCTCTACCGTTCATTAAGAAAACAAGAACCGCTCCTTCCTGCTTATCCCAATTTTTCACTGAATTTTGCACATCGTCAGAAAAATATGACTGTCTGCTACACTGTATTGTACCGTCCTCATTTACTATCGCTTTATAAGTAACGCACTTTTTGACAACTCCTTGTTTATCAACACCAGAAAACGTAAGAAGTTCTGTTCCTGCGCTTACAGGTTTCACTTGAAAATTTCCCTCTGAAGATTCCGTTTGTTCTACCGTACAAAATTTCAAATCCTTTGAAGTACAAACCCATGAATACTCACTTTCTTTCTCTACATCAAATGATACTTCATAAACATCCATTTTTTCTTCGACCTTTGATGGTTCCCTCAGAGTAGGTGACGGCGTAATCACTTCAGGTGTTTTTACAGGTTCTTCTATTAGATCTTTTTCCGTTTCTGTACTATCTGTTTGCATCTCCTCTTGTTCTACTGTACCGCTTTCCATTTCTTCCATCGCATATACATTTCCATTCTGAAATCCACTTGTCAGTATACAAGCACATAACAACAATGCACTCCATTTCTTTTTCATAAAGTCTTCCTCCCTATTAATTAGGCATACACACCCAATTTACAGCATTTTTTTGTTGATATCCTAGCATTTTTTTGTGTACTTTTTTTGTACTTAAATACATTTACTTAGAAAACACTTGCAAAATATTTCATTTTAGATACAATTAGAATTGGTGCTTTTCTATCTGCGAAAGCACTGAACAGATATTCATGTTTTTAGTTTTAAAAGCGAAAGCGAGGTTTCAATTTATGATACAGGCATGCAACGTAACTTTACGTCTTGGGAAACGTGCTTTGTTTGAAGATGTAAATATTAAGTTTACTGAAGGCAACTGTTATGGATTAATTGGTGCAAATGGTGCCGGAAAATCCACATTTTTAAAAATTTTAACAGGGGAAATCGAACCTTCCAAAGGGGAAATCGTCATTACACCCGGACAACGATTATCTTTCTTAAAGCAGGATCACTTTAAATATGACGAATTCAATGTTTTAGATACGGTAATCATGGGAAATCAGCGTTTATATGACATTATGAAGCAAAAGGATGCCATTTACGCAAAAGAAGATTTTACGGAAGAAGACGGTATTTTAGCCAGTGAATTAGAAGGCGAATTTGCTACCTTAAACGGATGGGAAGCAGAATCTGATGCTGCTACCTTGTTAAATGGACTTGGTATTGAGACAGAGCTTCATTATACACTAATGAAAGATCTGAATGGTGGACAAAAAGTGAAGGTATTGTTGGCACAGGCATTATTTGGAAATCCTGATATTCTTCTTTTGGATGAGCCTACTAACCATTTAGATTTAGATGCGATTCGCTGGTTGGAAGAATTCTTAATCAACTTTGAAAATACTGTTATCGTGGTATCTCATGACCGTTATTTCTTAAATAAAGTTTGTACCCATATTGCAGATATTGATTATGCAAAAATTCAGTTATATGCCGGAAACTATGATTTCTGGTATGAATCAAGCCAGTTAATGATCAAACAAATGAAGGAAGCAAACAAAAAGAAAGAAGAAAAAATCAAAGAATTGCAAGAATTTATTCAGCGATTTAGTGCAAACGCTTCCAAATCTAAACAGGCAACTTCAAGAAAACGTGCTTTGGAAAAAATCGAGCTTGATGATATTAAGCCATCCAGCCGTAAATATCCATATATTGATTTCCGCCCACAACGTGAAATCGGTAACGAAGTGCTTACTGTAGAACATTTGTCAAAAACAATTGACGGTGTAAAGGTACTGGATGACATTTCCTTTATTGTAAACCGTGATGATAAAATTGCCTTTGTTGGAAGCAACACTGCTGCTACCACTACTTTATTTAAAATTCTTGCTGGAGAGATGGAACCAGACGAAGGAAGTTACAAATGGGGTGTGACTACAAGTAGCTCCTACTTCCCAAAAGACAACACAAAAGATTTTGATTGTGAGGATATTATTGTAGACTGGTTGATGCAATTCTCCCCTGAAAAAGACGTTACTTATGTTCGAGGTTTCCTTGGACGTATGTTATTCTCTGGTGAGGATGGCGTAAAGAAAGTAAATGTTCTTTCCGGTGGTGAGAAAGTACGTGTTATGTTGTCTAAGATGATGATTATGGCATCCAACGTTCTTGTAATGGACGAGCCTACTAACCACTTAGATATGGAGTCAATTACAGCTCTTAACAATGGTTTGATCAAATTCCCTGGCGTAGTATTATTTACCTCTCAGGATCATCAGTTTATACAGACAATCGCAAACCGTATTATGGAAATTACACCAAACGGTTTAATTGACAAAATTACTACTTATGACGAATATTTGGATAATGATGAACTTGCCCGCAAGAGACAGATTTTAAGCGTACAAGACGACGAAGACGAAGATTAATTTATATAAGGATGTTACCATTTATTTCCACAAAAATAAATGGTAACATCCTTTTGTTTACGCCAATAGTAAGGAAAATCAAATGCTTGCACGAAGATTTGACGAGCCAGCGTATTTCTCATGATTTTATATTTGACAACACTATCTCATATATAGTATGATATGTGATATATACTTTCCTTAGAGAAAGTGAACATATAAACTTATTTAGGGATATGTCCAATCCCGCAATACAGAGGAGATGATTTTTTGGACCCGAGTGATGTTCCACAACTGATAATTGTACTAGTATTACTTTTGATGTCTGCCTTCTTTTCATCAGCAGAGACTGCACTTACTACGGTAAATAAGATGAAAATTAAGACACTGGCAGAAGAGGGAAATCGAAAGGCTAAGACGGTAGAAAAACTAATTGAAAATCCGTCTAAATTACTAAGTGCAATTCTAATTGGAAACAACATTGTAAACTTGACCGCTTCTTCCCTTACTACTACCTTGATGACTAATATATGTATTCATGCAGGTATAGAAGAGAAAACAAGCCTTATAGTGGGAATGGGTACTGGTGTACTTACTGTTTTAGTTTTGATTTTTGGTGAGATTACTCCAAAAACACTTGCCACCCTATCTGCTACTAATATTTCATTGGCATATGGCGGCATTATTTATTTTTTGACCCAGCTTCTTACACCGGTCATTTTTATTGTAAACAAACTGGCTAGATGCATTATGTTTATCTTCCGAGTAGATCCGGATGCTAAACCAGAAGCCATCACAGAAAGCGAGTTACTTACAATTGTAGATGCCAGTCATGAGGATGGTGTAATCGAAAGCGAAGAGCGAAAAATGATTACAAACGTGGTTGATTTTGGTGATTCTGTTGCCAAAGATGTTATGATTCCACGTATCGACATGACATTCGCCAAAGAAGATTTCACTTACGATGAGTTAGTACAGACTTTTGATGCGGATAAATTTTCCCGCCTTCCTGTATACAACGAAACAAAAGATGATATCGTTGGTATTGTCAATTTAAAAGATGTTTTCTTCTATCAGGGAAAGAAAGAAGACTTTAAAATCTCTAAAATTATGAGAAAACCTTACTTTACTTATGAATTTAAGAAAACTTCTGAGTTGTTGATCGAGATGCGGAAAGAGTCCATTGCACTTTCCATCGTATTGGATGAATATGGCTCTACTGCAGGATTAATTACTTTGGAAGATTTATTAGAAGAAATTGTCGGAGACATTCGAGACGAATACGACGAGAATGAAGAAGACGATATTCAAAAACTTAGTGATATGGAATATATTGCCAATGGCGCTGCCAAGTTAGATGAAATCAACGAAGTCATTGGATTAGACCTTGAATCAGACGATTATGATTCCATTGCCGGTCACATCATCAATTTATTGGAGCACCTTCCGGAAGAAGGCGAAACCATTATAGATGATTTTGTAGAATACAAAGTAGCTGCTGTGGAAAAAAATCGTATCGAAAAAGTTCATATTTTACTTCTTCCAAAAGAGGAAGCAGAAAACGAAGAAGATTCGGAAAAGGAAACTGCATAAAGTTTTTAGGAACGTCGCACCACTCATGGGTGCGACGTTTTTTTGATACTTTTTACAAATAATCGTATAATTCCTCTCGGAATTTCTCCTCTAAAGAAATCAATTTTTCAGTCAAATGGCGGCTTTTTGAATCAGCCTCTTGATACTGGTTTAAATATTTTTCTAAAGATTTAATTCCCATATCGCATCCTTTTACCATAATATCTGCAATCTTTGTCTCATCACTATTTACCATCAGTTTCATTTCTGTACTAATCCACGAATATACTTTTGCAGCCATACTAGGATCCCTTTCCTCTTCTCTCTGCTGATTCAGCAAGGTATGGCATTCATCTCCGATTTTTATATGTTGCTCATTATAATACTCAATCAATGATTTTAACTTTCCCTCTTTTAAATATGGTTGTACTTGCTCCATACTGTTTGTAGCACTTTTACAGCCTGCATTGCACTCTTTTAATAAATCTATAGTATCCTTTGACATGCACACTCAACTCCTTTTCTTTCTAGTATGTATCTTTTTTTGATTTCTATACTTTGGACAAGTATGCAAGCGACGGATTTTCCTATAGAGATTGGGATATCAAAAGATCATAATCTAATCCTATAGAAAAAAAAGTCTTCTTATTGCTTTTCAATCATGAGAAACAATAAAAAGACTTTTTCTATTTTTTAGAACATCAAATCTTTTCTCTTACGAATCAACTTTGCTCCGCTAACAATAGAAGATACTCCTGCTGCAATACCAATTATAATAATTAGAATACCAAGTACCAAATTGCCTACTCCAACGGATTTCATAGTACGATATATATTCTCCTCCATACATATCCCTCCTTCTATTTTGTTGCTCCGTATTGTTTGTAATATGCGTCAATGACCTCTTTGATAGTATCATCAATTACTACTTTTCCGTTATACTCTTTATTATATAAATGCTCTAACACATCTTCCATGCTTACAATTGCCGCTGTTGGGAAACCGTATTTTTCCTTAATCTCATCTAATGCGCACTGCTCACCTTTTCCCTTTTCCATACGATTAAGAGAAACCATCAATCCTTTGATTGTAACATCTCCCTGTGCCATAATAATTGGGAAAGTTTCTTCTATAGATTTTCCAGAAGTAGTTACATCCTCAATAATAACAATTCTATCTCCATCTTTAATTGGACTTCCAAGTAAAATGCCAGTGTCGCCATGATCTTTTACTTCCTTACGGTTTGAACAGTAACGAATCTCTTTTCCGTACAATTTGTGATATGCCATAGTGGTAGCCACACTCAATGGAATTCCCTTATAAGCAGGTCCAAACAACACATCAAAATCATCTCCATAATTTTCATGGATTGCTTTTGCATAATATTCTCCCAATTTTTCAAGCTGTGTACCTGTCACATATAAACCTGCATTCATAAAAAATGGAGATTTTCTTCCACTCTTTAATGTGAAATCTCCGAACTTTAACACGTTACAATCAACCATAAATTCAATAAATTCTTTCTTGTACTGTTCCATTTTGTTGTTCCTCCTTATTTTAAGCCATTTCACGGCATTTGTATTTCGCAAATTTCATAAATTGTATAGTAAAATAAAAAGTTAAGCATACATATACTTTCTCAGTATAGCACCTAACCCTTGATTTTTCAACTAACAAATCATCTATTATTCCATCCTAAAATTTTAGTTTGTTTCTTCTATATGAGTATGAAAATAGAACAAGGTTATTTCCCTGTCCTATGTTGTTCTCTATAGCAAATTTCTATATTCTCTCCGTCCATCTACAATAGCATAAATTATTACTGTTCTCTTTGCTTGATCTACCTTATAAAACGCTAAATGTTTTTCCACAATAAGAACTCTGTACCCCTGTTTACGAAGTATTGAATATTGGGGTATACTTCCCGAGAAAGGAAAATCTTCTAATCTTTTAATAGCATTCTCTATCTTGTCAAGATAATTCAAAGCAATATCTACACTGCCTGAATCATCTGCAATATAAAAAATAATTTCTCGTAGCTGTTCATTTGCTTTATCTGTCCTTAGTATCTGATATTTCATGTATCATTCCTTTCAAGCAGTGATTTTCTTATATTATCGAATGTATTCTGTATTGGTTCCATTCTTCCATTTGCCACATCTTCTTCTGCCTCTGCCAATGTACGCAACAATTCCAATTCTGATTTCATTTGATAATAGTCTTGTAATCCCATCACTGCTGTATCCCCACGACCATTAACTGTAATTATGACTGGTGTTTTGTTTTCATGGCATTCTTTAGATATTTCGCTATAATGATTTCGTAAATCTGATGATGGTCTGATAATTGCATCCATAATTACACCTCCATACTTTAATATAGTCAAATTATATCATAATATGTATATATTGTCTATGTACTTTTAGCAATAGCTGTGGTAACAACATCAGTATCAAGACGTTCTTTCAACTCGGAAATCTTTTCAATGGATTTCTTGTAGTTACCAAGAAAATCTCCCTCCAATACCAACTCCCATCTATAAGTTGTTCTTGAGTTGGCACTTCTGAAACTTTTGTTTCTGTCTTTTTATATTGATTCAATCTTTATAGAAGTTAATTATCAGAATACTTTCTCCATTTTTCATAAATTAAATTCAAAATATCTTCTAATGCTCTTATATCAATCTTGGGAAAACCTTGTAAAACCTGTTTAGGCATATCTGAAAAACTATGTATTTCCTCTTCAGTAATCTCACTAATATTATAAATAGTTTCTGGATAAAAGCGCATAATACCTCTATATACATCGTTTTTCTCTTCAAACTTTATTCTATCATGAAGAATGCCGCAACCTATAGCTTTGTTTTTATACCAAAACAAAACCAATATATCTTCATTATCTACATCTATGCCTCTTTCCCTATACCAATATTCACCTTCTTGTTCTTTTGGCAATGTATATTTCAAAAACTGTCTAATTTCATCCTCGTTTTCAAATTCCAATTCAGAACTCGTTACAATTATCCTAATCTCGTTAATATCATATTTTTCAAACATAAAACTCTCACTCTCCGCTTTACACTTTTGTGTTCTATTATATTATTACTCTATTAAGAACAAAAGCTACCGCATACACAATAGCCTTTTTTTCACAATCTACCTTCTACAAATCAAGAGCTTGCCCAATCATCTTTTCAAAAGATTCCAAGAAGTGCTCATCCTGCTCTGCCATCCGTTTCTTTGGTCCTTTCAAATGATGTTTCTTACTGCTTCTTCGCGCCTTTTTTGCCATATGTCTCTCCATAAGCATTCGGTCTATGTTTTCATTTGTATACCACATTCCCGACTGATGTATGGCATATGCGCCTTTTCCGAGTGCCATTGCAGCCACTCCATAATCCTGGGTAACTACAATGTCTCCCTTTTTACACAAACCAATCAACGCAAAATCAACCGCGTCCGCTCCTGCTCCAATCACCTTTATCTCACTATAGTCGGAGGACAACACATGATTAGTGTCACTTAAAAGAACACATGCCACTGCATATTTTTTTGCCAATTGCTCCACTATTTTTATAACCGGACAAGCATCTGCATCCACATATATTTTCATGATAATAACTCCAACATCTGTGCTGGATTGTCCGCTGCTTTTACCTTGTCAAATCCTTTTACAATTATGCCATTTTCATCAATAAGATAGGTCGTTCTCACAACTCCCATAGAAACTTTCCCATAATTTTTCTTTTCTTTCCATACATCATATGCCTGAATGGCTTCCAATTCCGTATCGGAAAGTAAAATAAATGGCAAATTGTATTTTTCCTGAAATCTTTTATGAGAGGCAACAGAATCCTTACTTATTCCTATTACTACTGCATCTTTTTCCATAAATTGAGGATACAATTCACCAAAACCGCATGCCTGCTTTGTACATCCAGATGTATTGTCTCTTGGATAAAAATATAAAATTACTTTTTTTCCTGCATACTGTTCCAATGTGTGTACCTCTCCATTTTGATCCATCAATGAAAAAGCTGGTGCCTTTGTGCCTATTTCTAACATATTGTCCCTCATCCTTTCTTATATCTAGCTCATTCTATTTTCCCCAATCACATGATTCCATTCAACTTTTCCAGTATAGGTAGTTTCTCCTATTTATCCTTTTTCCGCTCATCGATCCCCCATCTCTCGTTATTTTTCATTCCTAAACCACTTCCTACCCAATTGTCCATATATTTACTTAGTAGCACACCTACCCCAGAAACAATGGTTACTAATACTAATAATCCTATAAACATTTTCTCACCCCCAACATTTTCTTTCACAAATATATTCCTACAAATAGTTTCGGAATATTCCCTCATTATCGAATGTAATAAATATAGTCCTTTTTACGCTCTGCTGCCTGTGGTTCTTCTTCCAAAGGATAACCAAGAACACAATGTCCAATTCCCTCATACTCGCCTTCAATTCCCAGGGATTTTAACAACGCTTTTCCCTCTTTTGTTTCAAATTCTTCCTTTGCCCGGTGAATCCAACAACTTCCAACACCCTCTGCATGAGCTGCCAGCATCAAATTCCCCATCACCAAACTTCCATCATAGAGATACGTTGGTCTTTCCTTATTTGCAAGCACAATCAACACAACAGGTGCCCCATAAAAAGGATCAAAACTTTCATCTTTTCCCATAAATTTCGCATTCGCAACCGATAACTTGTCCCGAAGTTCCTTGTTTGTCACTGCAATGATAATTGGACTCTGCATTCCTCTTCCTGTAGCAGCATAGGTTCCTGCCTCTAAAATCTTATCTATGGTTTCCTGTGGCACCATATCTGGCTTATATCCTCTAATACTTCTTCTTGTCAACATATTTTGTATTGCATCCATTGCATATTCCTCCCAAATATTTTTCTGTGATAGTGTGTCTATCATAACTTATTGACACTATTTTTTCTAAATATCCACTATTGGCTATCCTATTGTTACTATATCATAATTTCTTTTCATTTTATACATTCATCGTATACTCTTTTTCTTTTTTAATTTCTATATCTCCTGGCACAAAGTCCTGAAACTCACCTGTTTTTTCTCCCATTTCATTGGAACCACATATAAAATGAAGCAAAATCAATGCCACAATCCCAGTTCCAACCACAGTTGCAACTATATCTATCATAATCGTTCCCATTATACCAAACACTTCCATATAATCTCTCCCATCTTTTATGTATCATCTCGAACTCGTTTTTGAGAAAACTGCTGTATCTCCACTTCTTTTGCTAACTTTTGACTATGTTTATACTTCTTCCAACGGTTGCATGCTATGGACCAGGCAAGTACACCAAGCAAAAACACAAACATAAGCACTTGCAATCCATTACCATTAGACACATCACAAAGACTGGTAAGCATTTTTGCTATAATAGCAGACACAAGCAGTGAAAAGGGAAGAAAAATGGCAATTGCCTTTTTCGTATCCATGGGAACGGCTCCTATTACTTTTCCAGTCTGGCCATTTACCATTAACGTATAACTCTCACCCTCATGATGAAATACCACAAACCACGCTGGTAGCAACACGGAATCCATTTTTTCAATCTCGCAAACCGGATTAGAAAATTCCAAAACAGGACTATGCCCCCCCTTCTTTTTTATTTTCTCCTTTATTTGCTCTGTGTATAGTTTTTTTGCTCGTCTCTCCACTTTTTTCTTAGTGATAAAATTATCTTCATCGGAGCAATCTGCGTAAAAACCAGACAAATATGCTGGTTCAAATTCCTTTAATCCAATCATTTCATAAGGCTCCAGCCTCATTGCAGATTCATCATTTAATTGCATGGAGGTGTCCACTGTCATTTGCTTAAAACACGCCTCTCCTTCAACATCATAAAAACGTTTCTTTTGTGTACTATCTTTCGTAGATACAACAGTAGAAAATACTTGTGTATCATGATACCGTACATTCACCATCTGATAGGGAATGTATATTCCTCTTACACGATCCATCGTAACATTTTTTATTTCTTTTGGAATAAATAAACCACTATCGATCCGTTGTCGCACCTTTTGTAATGCCAATTCTTTTGACACACAAAAGGGTATAATATACTTTGGACGCTTTTGTTTATCCACTCTTTGAAATACTACGGTAGGTTGTCCACAAAATGCACAATACGTGGCACTTTCCACCTCATCAATAAGTAATTGCGCGCCACAACTATTACAATGATACATTTTACATTCCATTGTGTCTTGTTCCCAAACGGTTGTGTCTGCAAAACAACTGTCTTCTTCTACTTTTTCAATCTGTTCTTTCTCTTTTTCTGCTTGTGACGCTACCATTTCCATGGAAAAAAAAGAACAACACAACTCACAAGTCATCCTTTTTGTTCTTGTATCAAATTCTAATGGTCCACCACAATTTAAACATCTGTATATCATATTTTATAATTTCTCCCCACATTTTGAACAATACGCAAAATCCTGTTCCAACGGATATCCATATTTTCCACACACTTTACATATCATTGTCTTTCTAATTCTTATTATATCTCTATAAAACACAAATATCTATCATAAATACAAATCATAATCTTCTTAACCAATTCGTACGCATCCTGCTCGGAAGTTTTTTTTGCTCTATAAGAAAGGGCGGAGAACTTTCCTATAGGTAAAAATAGAACGAAATGCACTTTATCTCAAAAGACATTTCGTTCTGTTTTTTCTAATAGCACGTAAATCGTTTTTTAATTATTTTACTGACCTCGAATATTGGCAAAGCTCTTGCTATTTGCAAAATCATATTCTATATAACTTCCAATGTTTTCATCCATTCCCTGTTCAAAATTTTCTTTCCAGCTTCCGTCCTTCCTCTTTGTCATTTCTGGTACTTGCTGAGTCTTACAGGTATATGTGTCTGATAATACTTCACTTGCCATTCCATAAACTGTAGAAAGCTCCAATCCATTGATTTTTACAAGGTCATATACCGTTTTTGCCGTTTCCATCCATTGTTTTTCATTCATTTTCTTTAAGGCTTTACGCATAGCTGCCACTACTTCCATCGCTCTCTCGCCTCTACCAAAACTTGATTTTTTACCATTGACACTTTCCACTTGTCGTATTCGAACAAACCCTAACACCTGTTGTCCATTTAATACCTGCGTTCCTGCTGTCACATTTCGGTATTTTTGCTCACGAATATAATTTGTCTCATTTAAATACTTTGCCTCTTTTTTGGTTAAGGAAATTTCCAAACCCCCCATTGCATCAATCACTGTTTCAAATTGTTCAAAATTCACTACCACAGTACCATCTATGGATATGCCAGCCATGTCTTCTACCACTTCTTTAGAAGCCTCTATGCCATATTTTGCATATAAGCTACTGAGCTTACATTTTTCCCCTTGGTAGGTCACTGCTAAATCTCTCTCTAAATCTGTCACGTAACATGTTTTTGACTGCGTATTTAAAGTAAGTAATAAATTTAAATCTGCTCTGGAAAATTCTCCATTTTGCAAATTTTCTTCCCCAATCACCAAAATGTGTTTAATACCAGCACATTCCTCCTGTGCCACTTCTACATCTTTTCCCTCTGCATGAGTAGTTGAAAAAGATATATTTCCCAATATCAACGCACATACCATCAAGATTCCGAAAATACCAATTCCATATTTTGTCTTTTTTTCACTCATAATTCTTGTAAATCTTTCTTTCATCTGTTTCTTTCCTCCATTCATGAAGCAAGTAGAAAGAGGAAATGTTCTCACATTCTGCTCTGTTAAAGTATTTAGCAATACAAAGCTATATTGTTGACAAAATGTTCGGCTTTTGTTCTTGGTCACCCGCTCATCACAAAACAGTTCCACATCAAAAGCTGCTTGTCGATACATACTATGCACCAACGGATGAAACCAATATACACATCGAGTTATGGTCTGCACACATTTATAATACAAATCCCCATGACAATAATGAGTCAATTCATGCTTATAAATAAAATACAAACTTTTCCTGTCATAGGATTTCTCTGGCAAAAAAATTGCAGGATTTCTAAGCCCTACAATCATAGGCGAAAACACATTTCTACATTGATATACCGGAATTTCTTTGGAAATATTCATCTCCCTCTTCACTTTCTCCATCTCCAGTATATACTCCTTAGGTACACTTCTCTGCCATCGACGAATGCTTCTATAGGTTGACTGATACATAAGAAGCTCATACCCTGCCATAGCACATACACCTATTACCCAAAGAACAAATGCTCCATTCCATAGTATATCCTTATGTTTTTGATACCATTTTACCACGGCATTGAACTTTTGGTTTGTGGAAATCTTTTGTTCTATATTATTTCCTTTTTGAAGCTGCTCATTTGGAGCATTCTGTATCTTCTCCTGCTCTACAAAAGATAACGCCTGTTCTTGCTCTTCCTTCTCCAAAAGGTTCTTTGGCATTTTATCTGCTTGCGCCTTATTGGAAACACTGCTATGTAAATTGCCTTCTGGAAGTTCTGCATAGGTAGACGGTTCCACTTGTTTCTCAGAAAGAACTTCTTTACTTATCCCTTGAAAATCTTCCAACTGAAACCATCCCATATTTACAGGTATCAACAATCGAAGTGCCAAAACTAACCACACCAAGTAACGTCCCACAATTTGATAAGACTTCTTCATGCTTCTGCTAAAAAGCAGCACTATACCGATTAAAACCCCAATCTGTAAAGACAGTGCAACCATATTCTGAAATAACGCTATCATACACACCATCCCTTCTACTTATGGGAGTTCTCTGTAATTATAGAAACAATATCTTCAATATCTTCCTGGCTAATGGTCTCATTCTTCACCAAAGATGCAATTAATCCCTGATAAGAATTATTATAAAAATGTTCTAAAAAACTCTTTGTTTCCTTTGATACATACTGTTCTCTTTCAATCAAAGGCGTATACATTTTGAGCCTGCCTTCTTTTTTACACGCAAGAAACCCTTTTTCTTCCAAACGCTTTAACAAAACCTGAACGGTGGAACGTGTCCATCCTTTTTCCTGCTCTAAAATTTGTACGATTTTCCCAGATCCAATAGGTAACTGCTCTGCCCATATGATTTGCATAACAGCCAGTTCTGAATCCGGCAATCTTTCTATTTTCTTTTTCATGATGCATCCTCCTTGCGCCTTTGCAACTCTTTTTCCTGCAACGACTTTTTTGGCCAATAGTCATAAATGCGTCCATCTATGCCCTACGCTATTACTATAAATCAAATGATGACATTTGTCAACAACTTTTCGTCGACAAATGTCATCATATATTTTCTTTCTATCTGTTAGCCACTTCTATTTCTTTGGAACTACTATTCCTTCATGGGTTAATAACTGGATTTTTTTCTCTAATCCTCCAGCATATCCTGTCAGGCTTCCATCCTTTCCAATCACCCGATGGCAAGGAATTATGATACTAATGGGATTACGTCCCACTGCACCTCCTACTGCTTGTGCAGACATAGTTTTCTTCCCCATATCCACAGCCACTTTCCTTGCAATCTCCCCATAAGTAGTAGTTTCTCCATATGGAATTTCACGCAAATATTTCCAAACACTCTGTTGAAATTCACTGCCCTCTGGTTTTAAAGGGAGTGTCCCTATATCCGGTTGCTTTCCGGAAAAGTAAGCGTCCAACCACTGTTTTGCAAAAAGGAGAGTGGATACCTGTTCTTCTATCCACTCTCCTTTTACTGTGGCTGCATAATATTTTTGCTGTTTCATCCATAAACCAGAGAGATTCTCTCCATCAGAAACGACAGTCAATTCTCCTACCATGGACGGATATTTCATCATATACTGCATTTTATTTCACACAACCTACTAATTCATTAATATCTTTTATACCATTTGCTTCACAATACTGTTTGATGCCTTCAATAACTTCCAAAGTAACTTTTGGATTATGGAAGTTTGCAGTACCAATAGAAACAGCACTAGCTCCTGCCATAATAAATTCCAGTGCATCCTCTGCACACATAATTCCTCCCATACCAATAATTGGTACATTTACTGCCTGTGCTACCTGATACACCATTCTTACTGCAACTGGTTTTATGGCAGGACCAGACAATCCTCCCGTCTTATTTGCCAATGCAAAGGTTCTTCTATTGACATCAATTTTCATTCCAGTCAATGTATTAATCAAAGACAAGGCATCTGCTCCACCAGCCTCTGCTGCCTTTGCCATCTCTGCAATATTTGTGACATTCGGACTTAACTTCATAATAACCGGCTGCTTGGCACGTTTCTTCATTTCTTTTGTAATCGCCTCCACTGCCTTTGGATCTTGTCCAAATGCAATTCCGCCTTCTTTGACGTTTGGACAGGAAATGTTAATCTCAAGCATATCCACTGGTTCCTCTGCCAATCGCTCTACTACTTCACAGTAATCTTCTGTACTCTTACCACAAACATTTACAATAATGCGTGTATCTTTATATTGTTTTAAATATGGAATATCTCTTTTTACAAATACATCAATTCCCGGATTTTGCAAACCAATGGCATTGATCATTCCACCATATGTTTCCGCAATTCGTGGTGTTGGATTTCCAGGCCAAGGCACATTTGCCACACCTTTGGTGGTAACTGCTCCAATCTGATTCAAATCTACAAAATCACTATATTCTGCTCCAGAGCCAAACGTTCCAGAGGCAACGGTCACAGGATTGTTCCACTCTACACCTGCTATGTTTACTTTCATATTTGTACTCATTAAATCTCAATCTCCTCTGCATAAAATACTGGACCATCTTTGCATATACGCTTATTATTTACATTGGTATGGTGATCCTTTTCTTTTGACTGACAAACACAGGCAAGACATGCACCAATTCCACATGCCATTTTTTCCTCCAAAGAAATCTGTGTCTTAATGCCTTTTTCCTGTGCATATGCCTTAATCCCACGAAGCATTGGCATAGGACCACATGCCATAATCACATCACCTTCGATGTTATTTTCACGTATTGCATCTATGACATTTCCCTTGGTTCCTACACTTCCATCTTCTGTAGACACGTACACAGTTGCATATGGCTCAAATTCCTCTTTCAAAAACAAATCATTGTCTCTATATCCAAGTACCACCTGCACCTGAGCATCTAAACTCTTTGCCAATTCAAGCATTGGTGGAATTCCAATTCCTCCACCAATAAGAATGGCTTTCTTTCCTTCCAAGAAAAATCCATTTCCCAAAGGACCCATTACACGAATCGTATCTCCTGCATTCAGTTTTGAGAATTCTTCTGTTCCTTTTCCCACTACACGATACACCAAGCGCAATGTTCCATTTTCCTTATCAATCTCACAAATACTGATTGGTCTTGGAAGTAACTGACTACCTTCCTTACAATATAAAGATACAAACTGTCCAGGCTTTGCATTCTGCACAATTTCTTCCTCTTTCATCCACATACTGTAAACACCATCTGTCACTTTTGCAGTGCTGGTGACAATTGCTTCTTTGATTACTTTATCCGCCATTTCTTCTATTCTCCTTACTTTCCTGCCAATGCAGCATTAATATCTTCACGCATATCAAGAACTGCCTGTCTGGACGCATCTGCAAAGTTTGCACTTCCAAATTTACTATATTTTTCCTGCTTATAGGCAGCAATAATTCCTCTGGAAGAATTGATAATTGCGCCCAATCCGTCCTTGTTAAAATAAGGTACTAAATCTTCTGCCTTACCGCCTTGCGCACCATATCCCGGAACTAAAATAAATGTTTTTGGCATAATTTTTCTAAGTACCTTTCCCATTTCAGGATAAGTAGCTCCTACTACACATCCTACATAACTATACGCATCACCCATGTGTAGCTCGCCCCACTCTGCCACTTTTTTTCCAACTAATTCATAAAGAGGCTTTCCATCTACAAGCTGATCCTGAAATTCTCCGCTGGATGGATTCGAAGTCTTTACTAACACAAAAATTCCCTTATTTTCTTCTTTGCACACATCAATAAATGGCTTAATTCCATCCGAACCAAGATATGGATTTACCGTCACAAAATCCTCGTTAAATCCAGCATAGGATTGATTTCCAACTTTTACACGCCCTACATGACCTACTGCATAAGCAGAAGAAGTAGAACCAATATCTCCACGCTTAATATCTCCAATTACAACTAAATCTTTTTCTTTACAGTAATCTACTGTCTTTTTAAAAGCAATCATTCCCGGAATTCCAAACTGTTCGTACATAGCAATCTGTGGCTTCACTGCTGGAATTAAGTCTGCTGTAGCATCTACAATGGCTTTGTTAAACTGCCAAATTGCCTCACCTGCTCCTTCCAATGTTTCACCATATTCCGCAAATGCCGCTTTCTTTATTTCTTCCGGCACATAATCAAGCATAGGATCTAATCCCACAACAATCGGCGCATTCAAATCTGTAATCTTTTTACACAACTTATTTATCATAATTCTGTATCCTTTCATAATTGTTTAGCTAAAAACATGTATTTACTATATGTTTCGTAAGAAAAAGTAACTTTTGTAATGTTTAAGCCCTCAGCCAAAGGCAAATTTTCATGGGCTTACACGTAACTGTTCACACTTCTGAACTGTTACTCCTTTGTATAGTCATAAACTACATTTCCATCTACTAAAGTCTGATACACACGGCCTTTTACTTCTTTTCCGCCAAACGGTGTATTTTTTCCTTTGGAAACAAATTTATCTACATCAATGGTATAACTTTCCGAAAAATCAGCTATGACAATATCTGCTGCCTTTCCTACTGCAATCTGTCCTTTGTCAATGCCAAGGACTTTTGCAGGATTGTAACTCATCTTCTCCACAAGCTGCATCTTTGTCAAATATCCTTGCTCTACAAGTTCTGTTACTGTAAGGGCAAATGCAGTCTCCTCTCCCACAATACCAAATGGTGCCTGTGCCATGGATTTTGCTTTTTCCTCTGCACTATGAGGTGCATGATCCGTAGAAATCACATCCATAATTCCATCTCTAAGTCCCTCTTTCAATGCCTGTACATCCGCTCTGCTTCTAAGAGGAGGGTTCATTTTGTAATTGGCATCATCACAAGGAATATCTGCATCAGCAAGGGTAAAATGATGTGGACACACTTCACCAGTCACCATATATCCTGCCTCTTTTGCTAATTTTATCATTCCTACACTATCTTTTGTAGAGCAATGGCACAAATGCAGTTTTGCACCAGTCTCATTTGCCAGAAAAATATCTCTTGCAGTTATCACGTCCTCTACTGCATTGATAATTCCTTTTAGCCCAAGTTCTTCTGCACGTTTTCCTGCATTCATAACTCCGCCACGAACAAGTTGCTTATCTTCGCAGTGAGCCATAACAACCAATCCGTTCTCAGCAGCCTTTTTCATGCCCTCCACGTAGACTAAAATATCCATAACAGATTTTCCATCTTCGCTTACTGCTACTGCTCCGGCTTCTTTCATACCCTGCATATCCGTAACTTCTGTACCAACCTGTCCCTTTGTCACCGCTCCTACAGGAAGAATATGAACAACCGAATCCGTTGCTTCCTTCTCTTTTATCCAAGCAACCATCTCTTTGCTGTCAATGGATGGATTGGTGTTTGGCATAGGACACACAGAAGTATATCCACCTCTTGCTGATGACATGGAACCCGTTTTTATAGTCTCTTTATACTCAAAACCAGGCTCACGAAAATGTACATGTAAATCAATAAAACCAGGCATTACATACTTACCTTCTGCATCAATGACAACATCACCTTCTGCTGTGTCTATATTAGAAGCAATCTCTGTTACAACTCCATCTGCAATTGCCACATCGAATATTCCATCCGTTCCATCTGCCGGATTTAACACATGTCCCTTTTTGATTACTGTCTTCATCATATCCTCCATTTCCGTTCTATCATAACATCTTTACTTACTAAAGCCTACTATCAACAATTCTACACCGATTTGATCTAAAAGTAAACCTGTTTTGACCTGCTGTTCCACCTCTACACACTGCTCCAGATAAGAATGGATTTCACGCACTTTGAAATTCTTTGACTGAACCGCATATTTTTTTACGGTAAAAGGAGGAATTCCTACATTAGATGCGATTTGTCCATTGGGTATTCCTGCATGTGCAAGTTCTTTTATCTGCACTAATATATTAAAATGGCGAATAAGTAAAAACAAAATGGACATAGGCTTTTCTCGTACTGCCAATAAATCATAATAAAGCTGCAATGCTTTATCTTGATTTCTCATACCAATGGCATCTATCATTTCAAAGATTTTTCCTTCTGTCTGGGCTACGCAAATATCATCTATCATTTCCCTTTGTATGATTTCATCTTCTGCAGCATAGCAAATCAATTTTTCCATTTCATTTTCCAGATTTTTCATATCTGCTCCAACTTTTTGTATCAGATATAATATATTTTGTTCTGTAATTTTTTTCCCATTTTTCTGCAAATAGGTGGCAATCCACATCTTCAAATCTGTTTCTGTCAGTCCGTTCATCTCACTGACTGTTCCTTGCTTTTGCACCGCTTTGTATAACTTATTTCTCTTATCTACTTCATGTTCCACAAACACAATAATAGATGTCTCTGGCAAGGTTTTTATATAATCCGCAAAATCACTCTGCTTTTTAAACAAACCGCTATTTTCCAATACAAGCAATCTTTTTTCACTAAAGAAAGGAACGGTATCTGCCATAGACTGCACTGCTCCAAGATCTAAATCCTTTCCTTCGAAATAGGAATAATTCATCGTATCCTCCGGTGCCACAATAGCCGCCTTTAATTTGTCTCGATACAATAACTTCAAATAATCTTCCTGTCCATATAACAAATAGACATTTGAAAATTCCTTCTTTTTAATGTGTTCTTTTATGGTGTGCATATGCCACCTCCTTTTAATCCAATAAAAATTCACTTAGCACTACATTACTCACATCAATACCATACTCAGTAAGCCAAATAGATTCCCCATTTTCCAGCAAAAGATTTTGCTTTTTCAATCGCTCTATGACAGAACCATATACGTCATAAACATTCTCATGAAAACGTTCCAAAAATTTAGAAACCTGAATGCCTTTCGTCATACGAAGCCCAAGAAACATAAACTCTTCCATGGCTTCCTTTCTTCCAATAATCTCTACCTGCTCCACACGCTTTTCCATCTGTGACGCATGTTGTAAATAGGACTCCATCTGGCTGCAATTACAATACCGTTTCCCTTGAAAATAAGAGGAAGCCCCCAATCCAAGACCAATATAGGAAATACCTGTCCAATAAGAACTGTTATGCTTTGATTCAAATCCTGGCTTTGCATAATTAGAAATCTCATATCGCTCATATCCATAGGCTTCTAACATATTCTTTGTCAACGCATACATTTTGCGGTCTATATCCTCATTGGGTAGTAAATTTTCCTTTGGCATACCCGGTCCATACTCTTGCCAAAAGGCAGTATCCGGCTCTACAATCAAACTGTATGAAGAAATATGTTCTGGTTTTAGTTCCACTACTCGTCTTACAGTCTCCCGGTATGTTTCTACCTGTTGTCCCGGCAATGCAGACATCATATCCACGCTGATATTAGAAAAATGATAAGCTCTGGCATCTTCATAACACTGCAAAAACTCTGCGTAAGAATGCACTCTTCCAAGCAATTTCAACTCTTCGTCATGAGAACTTTGTAGTCCCATACTAATACGGTTTATGCCTATCTGTTCATACACTTTCCATTTTTCACCGTTTACTGTACCCGGATTTACTTCTAGTGTAATCTCTATATGCTTCTTGTCCACATCCGAAAACACCTGACAAATCTTCTCTAAAATGCGTCCTAGCCATTCTGCCTCCAAAAGCGACGGTGTGCCTCCTCCAAAATAAATGGTCCGTATCTTATATTGTTCTGCTGCAAATTCATAACTTTCTATCTCTTTTAGCAATGCCTGACAGTAAGCCTTTTGCATCTCTTTTGTTGCCGGAGCGGATAAAAAATCACAATACCTGCATTTTTTTACACAAAAAGGAAGATGCACATATAATCCTAACTCTTGTTTTTCTGTTCTATCTGCCATACTCACGAACCTTTCCTCTAAAAGTTCCATAACATGCTGCACAAAAGGGTTGTTGCTTGAAATTTTGTCTCCTACGACCGCACATTCCAAGCCTCAACCCTCTCTATGCTAATTTCTATTCATCATCTAATTTTAATACACTCATAAATGCCTGCTGTGGTATCTCTACATTACCAACCTGACGCATTCGTTTCTTTCCTTCTTTCTGCTTTTCAAGCAACTTCTTCTTTCGAGAAATATCTCCACCGTAACACTTAGCAAGCACATCTTTTCGCATGGCTTTTACAGTCTCTCTTGCAATTACCTTGCTACCGATTGCTGCCTGAATTGGAATCTCAAACAAATGACGTGGTATCTCTGTTTTCAATTTTTCACACATTTTACGACCACGCTCATAAGCAGTATCTGCATGTACAATAAAGGAAAGTGCATCCACTTCTTCTTTATTGATAAGAATATCCAATTTCACAAGCTCAGAAGGCACATATCCCTTCATCTCATAATCAAATGAGGCATAACCTCTGGAACGAGATTTCAGTGCATCAAAGAAATCATAAATAATCTCATTCAGAGGAAGGTCATACTTTAACAATGCTCTTGTAGTCTCCATGTACTCCATTCCCAAGTACACGCCTCTTCTCTCCTGACATAAGTTCATAATAGGACCTACAAACTCTGTAGTAACCATAATTTCTGCTGATACAATAGGTTCTTCCATATGATCAATCTCAGATGGATCCGGAAGATTGGAAGGATTGGTTATGTCCACCACTTCTCCATCCGTCTTATATACTTTATAAATAACACTAGGTGCTGTAGTTACAATGTCCAGATTATACTCTCTCTCTAATCGTTCCTGTATAATCTCTAAATGAAGCAACCCTAAAAATCCGCATCGGAATCCAAATCCCAATGCAATCGAAGTCTCTGGTTCATACTGTAAAGAAGCATCATTTAACTGTAATTTTTCCAACGCATCACGAAGATCCGGATATTTAGAACCGTCTGCCGGATATAAACCACAATAAACCATAGGATTTACTTTTTTATAACCAGGCAGTGCCTCTGCACATGGATTGTCTGCATCGGTAATCGTATCACCCACACGGGTATCTTTTACATTTTTCAAACTTGCAGTAATGTAACCAACCATACCAGCAGTAAGCTCCTCACAAGGAATGAACTGCCCTGCACCAAAGGTACCTACTTCTACTACTTCAGCCTCCGCTTTGGTAGCAATCATTCGCATCTTTGTTCCTTTTTTCACACGTCCATCAAACACACGACAAAATACAATTACTCCTTTGTATGCGTCGTACAAAGAATCAAAAATCAATGCTTTAAACGGACTATTGATATCTCCAGAAGGAGCTGGAATCTGTGCAACAATCTGTTCTAATACGTCTTCAATATTTAGACCCATTTTTGCAGAAATCAAAGGAGCATGTTCCGTATCTAATCCAATCACATCCTCAATCTCCGCCTTTACTCGGTCTGGTTCTGCACTTGGAAGATCAATCTTATTGATAACCGGAAGAATCTCCAAATCATGATCCAATGCTAAATAGCAGTTTGCCAAAGTCTGTGCCTCAATTCCCTGAGCGGCATCAACGATCAAAATTGCACCCTCACAAGCTGCCAGACTTCTAGATACTTCATAATTAAAATCCACATGCCCCGGAGTATCAATTAAATTAAATATATACTCTTCTCCATCTTTTGCTTTATATACAATTCGTACTGTCTGCGCCTTGATGGTAATTCCTCTTTCACGCTCCAAATCCATATTATCAAGCACCTGTGCCTGCATCTCTCTGCTAGTCAACAATCCGGTTTTCTCAATAATACGATCTGCCAAAGTGGATTTTCCATGATCGATATGTGCAACAATACAAAAATTTCGAATCTTACTCTGCTCTATCACTGCGTTCTCTCCTTACTGTCCAATTTGATACCAGTTCAGTCTTATCATTCAATCTTTTCCAAGATTACCTGTTACCAATCAAATAGAAAACTAAACCGTAACTCAATTTGCGCATATACTTTTTTATTATAACATGTTTTTCCGGTATAAACAAGCTATCCAAAATTCCTCGCTATTAAAAGCCAAAGAATAACACTTACTATTTTCAATTGTCCCAAAAAAAGCTATAATAGAAACAAGAGACTTTCCTAATGAGGTAAAAAAGACGAAATAATAGGAAATTATACAATTATAGTCAGACACCAATAGAAAAGAGGAATTTTCATGAACTTATCCAGTAATCGCATAAATCAAAATGCTCCACGTAACGGAAGAGCACCTGCCGGCCGCGCACCTGCACAGCCACAGCCTGCTCGTCCACAAGTGGAACAAGCAAATACACTTAGCAATTATGGTACCACAACCCGTATTCGTTCTCTATATCCAGGGCAAATTGTAAAAGGGGAAGTAACAGACCTTCGAAACACAGAGGTAGTAGTTACTTTAGAGAACAATACTATGGTAGCCGGAAAATTAACCAATGGCAGTTGGCTGGCAATTGGCGAAACGGCTGCATTTAAAGTAGCATCCGCTACACAGGCAAACATTATTTTAGAGGCATTGCCACGAACAGATATGGCTTTGGCAAACAGTACCATTCAAAAAGCATTGGAGGAAGCAGGTCTTCCTAAAACAGACCGTAATCAGCAAATTGTATTAGAACTTATGAATAATCATTTGCCAATTCACAAACAAGCGATTCAACAAATGATGCAGCAATCTTTTCAATACAAGGAGATTCAGATTCCAACTTTAGTGCTGTTACACAAATTACAAATACCAATTACATTAGAAAATGCCACACAATTTGAAATGTATCAAAAGAACGAACATTCTATTTCCGATCAGTTACAGAACTTAAGCAATACTTTAACTACATTATTAAAGACTATGGCTACTTCTTCTGGAAATGCAACACCACGTTCTACAGAAAACATTGAACTTTTAGGAGAACAGAATGCAAATTCTCCAAAAGAAGAACTGATTCAACAATTAATGAATCACCCTTCTGCAACAGCTACTAACACCCAAAACTTTCAGACAACCGTTTCCCATGTTTTGTCTTCTATTTTGGATGCTTCTACTAATGCAGAAACCTTCAGTAAAACAGTATTGCCAGATACTACTTTGCAATTATCTGAGCAGAATAAAGAAGAACTTATCTCCATATTGGAAAATTTTGAATTTCCAGAAGAACAAAAAGAGGCTATTCTCTCCAACACTGCTTCCCTGCGAGATGTGATTCATCTCATACACAAAGATTTTGAACAGGCTTTTGCATTGGATATGAGTACAGCAGAAGAACCAGCACAAGGCGAGATAGCCCAAACACCAACTACAGCCGAACAAGAAAATATAATGCTTCGAACCAGCTTATTCGATACCCCTGTTATTCAGGAAATTGAACAGCAATTTGCTTCCTTACAGCAGGCAAACAAAGAATTAGGCGGTATGTTAGACAATATGCAGCGAATTCATTTTTCTGAAATTATCAATGAATTTCCTGTAGATGAAAGTATAAAAGAAAAAGTAGCAACTGGAGAAATTAATCGAACAGAATTTATTCGAACCATAAAAAATGTACTTCCTTTTACAGAAAATGAACCAGCATCTCAATTGCTGACAAACTCTGTGTTTGAACAATTAGTAAAAGAAGAATTTATGGACGCGCTGCTACTAACTCCAAAAGAAATTTTTAAACAAGGCGGCGTCAATCGTTATTATCAAAAATTAACAAAACAATTGGAATCTTTGGATGATTTATTAGACAAACAATTACTCCAGAAACAAAATCAAGAAAGTGCTACCATAATGCAGACATTACAAAACCACACAAAGGAAACAGTGGGACAAGTAAAAGACAATCTTGATTTTATGAAGGTATTAAATCAATTTTTCTCCTATGTACAGCTTCCCGTAAAGCTACAAGAAAAATGTACACATGCAGATTTATATGTATATACCAAAAAGAAAAATCTCTCCAAATCAAACACACCAATTCATGTATTACTTCGTTTGGACATGGAATATTTAGGTGCTATGGATGTGGATGTTACTTTAAAAGATCGAAATGTCACTGCTCAATTTGCTTTAAGTAACGATAAAGCCATTCATTTATTAAAAAATAATATAGAACTTTTAGAAGATTCTTTATTAGAAAAAGGATTCCTATGCAATAGTACCATTGGCAAACTTGAAAAAGAAGTGGATTTAGTAAAAGATTTTATAGAACAGGAAAACACACCTCAAGAAATCACAAGATACTCCTTTGATTTGCGCGCTTAAGACCTTCACAGAAAAAGACCATCAGTTAAAAACTGATGGTCTTTTTCTATACTATTTTGCTGCTTCTGCTGCATCTTTCTGTTTCTTTACCAAGTCCTTTACTTCTCTTGCACGTTCTTTCATACGTTCACCAGCAGAACGACTGGTAATAATGCTAGATGCTAATCTAGCCGCCTCATCTAATTTTCCAATTCTACGAGCCAACTCTGCACATAAATACATTACAGTATTCTCATCCATTCCGCACATTGGGAAGGCTTCCTTTGAAAATGCAGAACTAAATCCTTCATACGCATTCTGCAAACACTCTAACTCTTCTACATGCAATTTTTTTAATACTTCATCTTTATTTTCTGTATCAGCAGGAAGATTCTCTGCTTTTCCACGAATCGCCCATCCCATCTTAAGACAAACATAGGCTTTCTCGCTGTCTTTGCCGTTCTTAATTACGGTACTTGCCAAAACCAATTTGTAACGTAAAATAGCATCATCATAGCTATACGCACCTTCTGGCTGCTCAATCCCCTTAAAGTTGTCGCAAATCTTTTCTCGAATCAACTTCTCTTGTACAGTAGCAAGTGGTTGCTTTACAAATCGAGACAATGTTGCATATCCACAATGCGGACACACAACTGGATCATATTTCACAGCATCTGCCATATCATAAATCGCACGTAAATCAAGTTCCTGTTTTACCAGTTTATTCTTTCCTGCTTTGATAGACTTACTCTGAAATTCCTTTCCACACACAACACAAGTATAAGTTCTGTCCAGTAACACATCAATCTCTGATCTTTGTTGCGTAACAGGCGCACCTGCTGCCGCTTGCTCCTTTGGTGCCTCCTTCTCGAATACATCTTCCTCTTTCATCTTACCAAGTCCCAATGACTCTAATCCTGAAAATAACCCCATATTCTTATCCCCCTTCTTTTATGCTGGTTTATACGAACTCTTTAAAGAAACAATTCGATTAAACACAAGCTGTTCCTCTGTGCTGTCTTTTGCATCGACACAAAAATATCCCTGTCTTACAAATTGAAAACTGTCGTATGCCTTTGCATCTGCTAAAGTTGGCTCTACCCAACAATTTTCTAGTATCTGAAGCGAGTTTGGATTTAAATTGATATTTCCATCCTCGTCATACACACCCTTCTCTTCATCTACAATATTCTCATAGAGACGAACCACCGCTGGCACTGCAGTAGTAGCTTCCACCCAATGAATGGTTCCCTTTACCTTACGCCCAGTAAATCCAGTTCCACATTTTGTCTCTGGATCATAGGTACAGTGAATCTCTGTTACTTTTCCATTGTCATCCGTAACATACTCTTCACACTTAACAAAATATGCGTTCATTAAACGAACTTCATTTCCCGGGAATAAACGGAAATACTTCTTTGGAGGCTCAATCATAAAATCTTCACGGTCAATATAAAGTTCTCTACCAAACGGTACCTTTCTACTACCTAATGCCTCGTTCTCCTGATTATTCACCACATCTAAATACTCAATTTGTCCCTCTGGATAATTGGTAATCACAAGTTTAATCGGGTCAAGCACTGCCATCATTCTGCTACGTTTCAACTTTAAATCTTCACGAATACAATACTCAAGCATTGCATAATCTACAGAACTCTGGCTCTTTGAAACACCACACAATTCCATAAAAGTTCGCAGAGACTCTGGTGTAAATCCCCTTCTTCTAAGTGCAGAAATGGAAACCAGACGAGGGTCATCCCAACCATCTACAATTCCATCCTCTACCAGTTTCTTAATATATCTCTTACCTGTAATTACATTCTGTAAATACAGTTTTGCAAACTCAATCTGCTTTGGTGGATTCTCCCACTCAGTCTCTCGAACAACCCAATCATACAAAGGTCTATGATCTTCAAACTCTAAAGTACAAATAGAGTGTGTTATACCCTCAATGGCATCCTCTAAAGGATGTGCAAAATCATACATCGGATAAATACACCATTTGTCCCCTGTATTATGATGTGTCATACGAGCCACGCGATAAAGAATTGGATCTCTCATGTTAATATTTGGTGACTGCATATCAATCTTTGCACGAAGCACCATAGAACCATCTGGATATTTCCCATCCTTCATCTCTTCAAACAAGCGTAAGTTCTCTTCTACACTTCTATCTCTATATGGACTGTTCTTACCCGGTTCGGTAAGTGTTCCTCTATATTCTCTCATCTGTTCTGGAGTAAGCTCGCAAACAAATGCCTTTCCCTTTTTAATCAGCTTTACTGCTGCCTCATACATCTGCTCAAAATAGTTAGATGCGTAAAAGATCTCCTCTTTCTTCTCCCCTGTCAACCATTCTACATCTTCTTTGATTGATTGTACAAACTCTGTCCTTTCCTTGGTAGGGTTGGTATCATCAAAACGCAAGTGCCATGCCCCATTATATTTCTTTGCTAAACCAGAATTCAACAAAATCGATTTTGCATGACCTATATGAAGATATCCGTTTGGCTCTGGTGGAAATCTGGTTACCACATTGGTATAAGTTCCTTCCGCCAAATCTTTATCAATAATCTGCTCAATGAAATTTTTTGAAATCACTTCGCTCTTTTCTGAAACACTGTCCACGATGTCTCCTCCTTAAGTATCCATAAAACTTGTCCGTAAATACGAACTCTAAGTATACTAATTATAACATACCGTTCCTTACTTTTCAAGCCGAGCATCTGCGCGAAGGGTTTTCGAAAGGTTTTGAGGACTGAAGCAGCAACACTACACTTTGCCATTTTCTCAAATTATCTGGGTGCATTTTTACTCTATAAGGCAAAACTTCCCTATAAAGTCAAAAAATCCCCATCCTATGGATGGGGATTCGTCACTTATTTAAATTGATGATTTTTAATTGTCAATCTTGCTCCTGAAACTCTTGTACTAAAATAATAATACGACTTCATATTGTGTGTCTTCGATTTGTAAGTGACTTTCTTATCGCCGTTCAATGCGGATTTTGCTGCTCTGATACAGGCTTTCTCTGCGGTAGATTTAAACTGACCGGCCTCGTACTTCTTTAATGCCTTCTTTAGGGAACCATTTCTTGTAGGACCAAACTGATACTTTTGATAAATGACACCTTTCAAGGTGTTAGGGAATGATTTTGAACTTTTACGGTTCATAATAACAATGCCTACTGCCTTTTTTCCGGCATATGGTTCACCAACTGCTTCGCAATAAATAATACATGACATCAATTTCAACTCTGACGCCGTATATTTCTTTTTAGTCTTAGTTTGCTTGCTACTTAATTTTATTGATACAGTTTCTTTTTCCTGCAACACGGCTTCCGAATCTGTCTCAACTACCTCAGCACCTATTTGGGTACTGTCTGAAACTTCATTGGTCGTATCAATCACTGTGCTGCTCTCTTCTGTAACTGTTGCGGCATTTGATGTATTCTCACTAATTGAAATAGCACTTACACCATTTGCTGCAACGGTCGCATTACTTACTACAACCGCTCCCGCAGTAACTGCGCTTCCTGTTGTAACTTCTACTGTGTCGTTCTCAAATGTCACCTGGTTGCTTATTACAGTATCATCTGTAGCTGCATGTGCAGTAACAGTATGCTGAGCTGCGGAACAAATACCACACAACATCAAAACTGTAATAATCTTGTTAAATTTCATAGATAATCTCCTTTTCCTGCCTCAGTGCAATATGTAATCTTTAACATAAAACACGTTTTCTAATTACTTTTTATTCCCTTGGTCAGTAACAGTTGCTTACTACAAGTCTAGAGTATAGCGGTTGTTTCAAACAAAATCAAGCCTCTTTCAAGTTACATTTTTTTACAATTTTTCTTTTTTTCATTTTTTTATATACTTTTTAACCAAATTTTAATGTTTTCTTTTTATTTTTTTATTTATTTTGAACATTGCAATTTTTTTAATCTTTTTCTTCATAATGTAACCCCTTAAAATCTTAGAAACATTTTTGTTAAGTTTGTAAGATTTTTTTCAGAATTACAAAATATGCACAAAAATCCCAGCTTATTCTCTACACTTTTTTAGAACATCTGCATAACTCATACCCCCTCCAAATAGGTCTAATGCACTACCCACCGTCACATTAATCCTATTTTTACCAATTGTTTTTAAATCCTGTAAATCCTGAAACGTTCCAACTCCACCTGCATATGTCAGCACATGTTCCTCGCAAGTAGCCAATAAAGCAACCAACTCCTTTTCTACACCATTTGCTTTTCCTTCCACATCTACAGCATGTATCAAAAATTCATCGCAATATGTAGCCAGTTCTGTCATTACCTTCTTATTTAAAATGGTATCCGTAAACTTCTGCCAACGGTCCGTAACTACATAATACTGTTCTTTCCCTTGTTCATCCTTTTTTTTGCGACAGCTCAAATCAAGAACCAAATGTTCCTTTCCCACTGCACGAACTAATTTTTCTAAATTCTCATAATTGATTTTTCCATCTTTAAACACAAAAGAAGTTACCACTACATGAGACGCACCCTCCTGCAAAAATCGCTCTGCATTTTCATCAGTAATACCACCTCCAACCTGCAAACCTCCCGGATACGCATGTAATGCCAGTTTTGCCTGTTCCACATCCGCCTCATAATATTGACTTCCTACAGGATTAAGCAAAATAATATGCCCGCCCTTCAAACCATCTTTCTTATACATATTGGCATAAAAAGCTCCATCCTGCTTGGAAACAAAATTTTCCAAAGCCTCATTTCCTTTATCTTTTAAACTTCCACCTACAATCTGTTTTACCTTTCCGTTATGTATATCTATGCAAGGTCTAAATTCCATAACTGTTGTCCTCCTTCTTTTTGTTTTTACTTTATAATCAAACAGTTACTTTCAATTTACTGAATTATATTCTCCCTGTCAACCTTTCCCTTGGAATAGGTTTTACTTTTTTCCTCGACCTTAGTTTCCATTTTTGCTATAATAAAAGTAAGTATAAATTTTTTTGGGGGAGGGTACTTACATGAATGTTTTAGAATATTTAGCACAAAAAAAGAATGAGACCATAACTTCTAACTCTCATCCGCTGACACATAACTCTGCTGCATTCAAATACACCTATTGTTTGGGATTAGGCGTACTGGTGTATGGTTATAAGGAACAATTACCTATTACATTAGAATGTTTTTCTTCTATATTAGATAGTCTTCATTTAGATCAAGAACAAAGACGAAAAATACCACTTCAAATAAAAAATCATTTTGATTTAAAAATCACAGAAGTATTTCAGGAAATCGCTTCAAAAGATGAACAATACTGTTTTATCTCTGATTTATATCGCTTGGCCTTTTTTGGACTAATTTCACCTACCTATTGTCATGATATTATAGAAGGCTATACTCAAGTTTTTCATTTTACCGCATCTGAAAAACAGTTTTTGAAGGAGTTCACTTCTCTCGGTTTTCAAACCACAACCGAGTTACAAAAACGAACACTTTCTTTTTATGATACAAAACTAGATTCTGCAGTAACACTATACCAAAATTTTAGAGCGGCAGGATACGATATTTCTACTTCTATATTAGAATATATTTATCCATCCTTTTCTTTAACCAATGAGATTCAAGATTTTGTACTGGACGATGGTTCTATCCAAAGATTTGAATCAAATCTTCGCATCCGTGGAAATATGGTAATCTCCAATTGCAGTACCGTAATTTTTGACCATGCTAAAGTAAAGTTGGATGGAAAGATTCTTGTAAAAAACGGAAAGATTTTAATCAAACATTCCGATATATTCATTGAGCATTGTTCGCAGGATTATGCCATTACCATTGAAGAGGCTCCTGCCATCCGTATAGAAGATACCACTATTGATTGTAACCATCAATCTGGTTTTCTTAATCAAAACTGTGGACATTTGAAAATACAGCATTGCAATATAAAAAATACATGCAGCAATTATGGAATTTATTTTACCGGCAATTCTGCAGATGTCAGTACCACTGTTTTCGAAAATTGTGACAATGGCGCACTTTTTAATCATGCAAAAAGCGAATTGTTTATCGGTTCTTCCACTTTTGTAAATTGCAAAAATGTACATGGTGGTGCTATTCACTCTCGTTCTATTGCAAATACAACTATCTATAATTGCAATTTTCACAATTGCCATGCACAATATATCGGTGGTGCTGTTTATTTTGTAAATTTAAAATACGGTCAGAGTGTAATCAACTGTAATTTTGAAAACTGCACTCCACCAGACAGTGCATTATTCAATGCTTATAGTAACCGTTCACTTGACTTATATTAATATGAGTTGCAAAACTTTCTATATACAATATGTATTATATATAGAAGGTTTTGCTATTACCTACTTCATTAACAGACAGAGAGGAGAGCTTGTATGCGTATCGGAACGCTAACTAAATTTAACCGTAAGAAAAATTTGTGGATTTCCAGAAAGCATCCACTCTATATGGAAAATATCGGTTTTAAAACTTTATACGCAGCATCTGTCCTTATGCATGCACGTCTAAATCATTCCGTAAATCCATTCAGCAATTTTGAATTTGAACGACTTATTACCAAAGGACTTAATCTCACATCAAAGGAAACCATTTCCATGATGAATCTGGCAAAAGATGTGCAGTTTTTGATTGATGAAATTGTTCTTGCATTAGATACCACAGAAAAGAAATTGTATTTTCTATTTGATTTATACAATGTATCTATGAATGAATATCATATTTCTGACAGCGAACAAAAATCTTTAGACCTTTTTGCAGATTTACTAGAAGTAACAAGTGATGAGAAGAATTTGATTTTACAATTTATCTCTTCTGCATACTGTCAGGAATACGACAATTGTCTGTCCTTATTCAAACAGATGCATTTACGAAATTGGCCTGTGACTATGGCAGATTTATCCTATTATATGCTCAATTATCCTTATACACAGGAAATTTACCCTGAGCAGATAAAAAATAATTCTACTTATCATTTCAGGGGGACTTGTGTATTTCATGGAACGATTGAGATACCAAATAATTGCGTGGTTCATATTGCTAATGCGGTTGTAAAAGTAGAACGAAACTTTCAAGTTCGAGGCGGTACATTAATTATTGAAAATAGTTGGGTTGATTTTTCCAAGGATGTAAAAAGCGAAGAGTTTGATCATATTTTTATTTCCAGCCACCGCTATTCTGACATTCAATTTAAAAACAGCACATTTCAATGTTGTCACAATGGCGGATTGCTTTTTGCTTCTCATACCAATGCAAAAATAGAACATTGCACCATTCGAGATACCAGTTTTGTCTCTGGTGTATCTGCAAACGGAGAAAGTTTACACGTAAATCATTGTACCTTTAAAAATTGTTTTTCCAAACAAAACGGTGGCGCAATTTTTATCCAAAAAGGTGCCTGCCAAATTATGAACTGCGACTTTACTAATTGCAATTCTCACAACGGCGGGGCCATTTTTGCAAATAAGCATACGATGATTTCTAACTGCTATTTTGATAATTGTTGTGCAGTAGAGTATGGAAGTGCTATTTATTATAATGGAGAAATTCGCTCCAATATTGAAAAATGCGATTATAGCAACTGTTATCCAAAAGACGATGTGATTGTTCAGCTAATTACAGGCAAACACGACTATACCGTTGCCAACGATATGACCATTCGATACTCTACTATTTTTGCCTGTCCAGTATTAATACGAGAGTACGGAATTCTTCAAATTGAGAATGCTACCCTCTACCTTAGATACCCCATTCTTTGTCAGGGAATTTTGAACATGAAAAACAGCAAAGCAGTGGGAATCAATTTTGAAGGTCGAGATTTATTTGCATTTGAGACACCAAAAAGCTGCCACTTTTCCGGTTGTGAATTCGACGGTTCGGAAGAACATGGTATTTTTAGGGCAGTACGAGCACGTTTACACATTCATGGATGTATTTTCCGAAACACTGCTCATGGACGTGCCATATATAATGCTTTTTTACCAGTTATTGACGGATGTGTATTTTCCTATTGTCAGGAAGGCGCCTTATATTGTCATGCAGGAAAAATTACCAATTCCCAATTTATCAACTGCAAAGCCAGAAGCGGTGCCGGTATCATTATGTATGGCGCCAGAGGGAAAGTGGAACATTGCCACTTCCAGCACTGCATATCCAGTTATAGTGGCGGAGCTATTGATATATCCGGCAGTTACCATATTGTTGGATGTACTTATGAAGACTGCCATCCAAACAATGTTTCATAATCGGCGAATGATTAAATAGATATAATTAATTCTTAAGAGGGAGTTTACTCAAAACAAACTCCCTCTTATATTAATTATAGAAGAAACTCCATTTCTATCTTAACACCAAATCTTTTACTTTGGTAAAATCACCATCCATAATTGTATAGGTACTCTTTAAGTCTTCCACACATTCTGGTGATATCTCTGTATGAATATAGAGGGAAGCAAGCCCAGCTTCATAAGCCCCACGAATATCCGCAATGGAATCATTTCCAATCATAATAGTCTCTTTAGGATTTAATTGATAACGTTCCATAATCGTTTGATAAAAACGTCGTCCCGGCTTTTTACACCCTTCTTCAGAAGAAATTAAGATTCCATCAAAATAAGGTTCCAAACCTAAATAACTAATCTCCGGTCTTGTAAACTCACTCTGTGCATTGGACAACAAATATATTTTCTTATTGTTCTTTTTTAATGCTTCCATAAAGTCAATGACTCCATCATACAGGCGCACAAACTTAGTGGAAACTATACGAAACATTTTCATGAAAGCCCCAATGGTTGCATCATCTACAGAAACGCCCTTTTCTTCAAATAACCGACGAAAAATTTGTGCCAAATCAATCTCCGGACACTCCTCTTCTTTTTTTCGTTCTTCCTCACACTCTTTGATATAAGAAAAATATTTTTTCTTTAACTCATTCTTTTCATAAAAGGCTCCGTAAAATCCAAACATCTCTGTCATTTTATCCCACAAATAACTCTTATTTTCATTGGTACGAATATCTACTAATGTGCCATATAAATCAAAAACATAATTTTTATACATAAAAAACCTCTTTCCTTCTTATCCTGTGTCATTACACTCTTATGATTTGTATAGTTACCTTCTGCTTATTATATAGAATCTTATGACTTTTTACAAGCAATAACACCGTCTTACATTTTTATATAAAATAAAGCTGACAAAACATTTTTTGAAATTTTTGTTGTTTTCTGATAAAATAAGATGGAATACATTTTGAAAATATTTAATTATAGATAGAATAGAAAAGAAAGGTGCGAGATTAATGCAAATTAAGGAATCCGGTGAAGATTATTTAGAATCTATTTTAATTCTTTCCAAAAAACAAGAAAGTGTACGTGCAACCGACATATGTAACTATTTTGGTTATGCCAGAGCCAGTGTATCTGTTGTACTAAAGCATTTCCGAGAAGCTGGTTATGTAGTAGTGGACGAGAATAAAATCATCTCTCTGACAGAGAAAGGATTAGAAATTGCGGAACGCATGTATGACAGACATCAAACAATTACAAATATTTTTATGCAACTTGGTGTTCCCGAAGATGTTGCCAGAAAAGATGCTTGCCGCGTAGAACATTACCTTAGCGACGAAACTTATGACGCCCTAAAACAACACTTTCTCTCTTTGGATAAATCCTGAAAAGACGAAAATGAGGTTCCCCATTGACCTTTTGGCTAACGGAGAACCTCTTTTCTATACTTATTCCATTCTCATTCGACTCTCATGGCAAGAGAAATAAATGACCTGATACTCTTTTTCCACCTGTTCTAACAAAGAAAATGCCCCTTCCATTTTCTCTTTATCCAGATTTACAAATGGATCATCTAATAGCAAAAATGACTTTTCTTTCTGATACATAGCATCTACCAGCGCAAGTCTCAAACACACCGAAATCATGTCTTTCCACCCATCACTTAACAACTGACTGCTACGATACATTCCCTTTTCCTGCTTTCGCACTTCTAAATTTACATCCACAGTAAAATGTGCTTCTCTCCCCAACAAAATCTGCACATATTTCTCAAAATTTGCTGAAATAGGACTTCGATACCTTGTTACAAACTGCTCCTTTGCCTCCTGCAAATATTTTTTAGTAGTCTCAACCAACTGGTAACGTCGCTTATTTTCTTCTATTTGATTTTTTACAAGAGCAACCTTTCGTTTCTTCTCTTCTATTTTTTCTTCCATTTCCTGCAATTGTTCCATTTCTTTTTGAAGGACATACAATTCTTTTTGTACCCCCTCCTCCCGGTTTGCTAATTCTTCTACCTGCTGGTTCAGTTCCTCCATTCCCCTCTGCGTTCTATCATCTCCAAAAATAGCTGCAATATCATGCTCTTGTTCAAACTCCTCTTTTTTTCTTGCTACTTTATAAAAATCTGCCGCAATTCCATGATATTTTTCAAGCATAGTCAGTATACTTTGCAATTGTAGCATTTTACTATCCGCTTCTGGAAGATTATATTTTTTATAAAATTCTTCAATCTCCATTTCCAGCACTTCTTTTTTTCTCTCTGCTTCCTCTTGTATCTGTTTTCGGTTGATGATACTTTCTAACTGCACTAAAATAACCTGTATTCGCAGCAAATGGTCTTTTTCATCCTTTGCATCCTCCATAGGATATTTTTCTAAAAATGCTTGTATGGAAGAATCTGTTTTTTTCTTTTTCTCTACTACTTTTTGTACCGGTATTGGTTCCTCAAAAATACTTTCCATACGCATACTTTCCTGCTGTTTCTTTCCCAGCAGTCCGCAAATAATACCAAAAGCAAACACACAAATTCCGGAAAGGGGATGTTGCACACATAAAATAACACCTAAACTAGCCAAAAACAAACCAATAAATAGTAAAGGCGACCACACAGGACCACTTTTGGATTTCTCCGCCTTTACTTCTACTTCCGTTTCTACCTCTTCCACTTCTACCTGTTCCCACTTTTCCAACATATGTTGTACTTCTTCCCCACTTGGTATATCTTCCCAACCTTGCTCTATTTGGTCAATCATATGTTGTTCCGTTTCCGAAAACACCATTTGCTCTAACGTAGCACTGGTAATTCTCTCCTGTTCTACCAATTGAATCGTATGAGACACTTCCTCCATCTCAGGAATTCCATTTCCAAAATAATCCTCAAATTCCTCCACTTGCATCTCTTTTTCTCTTTGCTGGTTACAAAGTTCTTGATAAAGAGCGAGTAACGATTGTCTTTCCTGTTGTTTTCCAGTTTCCAACATTTCATGACGAAGGTTCTGCTGCTTTTTTGCCAGTTCTTCCTTCTCCTCCATCTTCCGTTTCCATTCTTCTCTTTTCCAGAATAGTTTCTGCTGCTCTTCTTCTCCTTTACCGATTTCTTCCTGTAATTCCCACAACTGCTGCTCCAATTTTGCCAACAATCCAGTTTTTCTATGTGGTGTCAGACGATTTAACTCCTGCTGCAATTTTTGATCCGCCTCTGAATAGTTTTCCACATCATACATATCCGGCGTTACATTTCCCAGTTTTGCATGAATAGAATCTGTGGCACCTGTACTGCAATCTGCACAAGATACATACATGGTTTTCATAAAAGATTCTTCATCTATACGAAATAGCTCTTTTCCAATTTCTTTAGAATATAACACCGTTGGCAATCCGGTTTCTATGTCAAATAACAAAAAGGTATCTTCCCGCTCCCGTTCCCCAAAGGTTCGTTCCATACGATAGCGTTTTTGTCCTGCTTCAAACTCTAAACTACCTCCGTAAATTCCCCCTTGCCATGGTTTATATTTTTCTCGCTCCCGCTCTAATTGGGAACGCTTCTTTTCATTGCCAAATCCATAAAACATAACTTTCAAAAAAGCCGCAAAGGTGCTTTTTCCCCAACCATTTTCTTGACACACCATATTTATGCCATCCTGAAATTCCCAATCAAATTGGGAAAGTGTTCCAAAATTTTCTACATGGCATCGTATCAGTTTCATTCTGCTAACTCCTCTCCAGCCAATGCAAGTATTCCAAATCGTATGATTTCCGCCTTATCTTTTTGTGGAATGTCCGCCTCTTGTATCATTCTCACAAACTCACCTTTCAATGTCTCATCAATAATAAAATCACTGTAATCTACCGCCAATGTGGTACAGTCTTCCAGCCGAAAACAATAATACTTATCTGTAAATTTTGCCCGAATATACGGCATATTTTTTTCACATTCTACATCAATGGCACCCGTAAGTAAAACTTTTACAAAATCCTCTTTTTCTACTTCATAAGTATCTAACGCATTTTCTATTCTACGTGCCATTTCCGCACTGGTCATACATCCTTCTACACTAACATGAATTTCATAAAGTTGTCGCTTTCCAAAAGGAATAAATCGTGAACGCATTTCATTTGTTTGCTCATCCACTTCCAGCAACACAAAGCCCTTCTGTCCACACTCGTCAAAGCCTCTACCCTCAAGACATCCACTGTAACAATAAATTCCTCTATGATCCAAACGCTCTTTTTGATAACTGTGAATGTGTCCCAACGCCAAATAATCAATCTGTTTATTTCGAAACTTGTTTATTGGTATTTGATCCTCTTTCCATTCCGAATTAATCTGTTCTACAAGAGAACCATGAAGCATCACGATATTTACCGTATCATTTGGTAATTTCCAATTTTCATTCATTCCTAATAAACTATCACCCATACATTCTATACTAGAAATGGTAACTTGCCCCAACTGATAAGATGCCCACTCTCTATGAAAGAAAATTAAATTTTCTGGTATACTTTCTTTTTCCCAATTTACCAACCGATCGTGGTTTCCTCTGCAATAAAAAAATCGAATGGAGGAATGTTTTTTTACAATCTCCAAAAATACATGTTTTACATACGTTGTAGGTTCCTGAGTATCAAACAAATCTCCTGCAATAAGAATTGCCTCCACTTGCTCCTGCTCTCCAAAATCAACCATCTCCTCAAAGGTTTCCAACAACTCTACATTTCTACTTTTTGCCTGTTGCACATTCAAATTAGCAGTCATATTTGAATCTAAATGAATATCTGCACAATGTATTATTTTCATGCTTTTTTATCCCTCATCCCATAGATATGTCTATATACAAATTGCCGTACCAAAGGTACGGCAATCCTTCTATTTTTATTAAGTAATTATAAGTCCAACTTTGGAAGTTTATTAATTGCTTTTGCAAGTTCTTCATCTGTAGGAACATAATCACTCATCTCACCATCGTTGTATCTCTGATAAGCTACCATATCAAAGTAACCAGTTCCAGTTAAACCAAATACGATATTTTTCTCCTCTCCAGTCTCTTTGCACTTTAATGCCTCATCTATAGCAACCTTAATGGCATGGCTACTTTCTGGAGCAGGTAGAATACCTTCAATTCTTGCAAATGTCTCTGCTGCCTTAAATACCTCAGTCTGTTCCACGCTTCTTGCTTCAAGCATTCCCTGATCGTATAATTCAGAAACCGTAGAACTCATTCCATGATAACGAAGTCCTCCGGAATGGCTTGCAGATGGAATAAATCCACTTCCAAGAGTATACATTTTTGCAAGTGGACACACTTTTCCTGTATCACAGAAATCATATGCGTACACACCTCTTGTAAGACTTGGACAAGATGCTGGCTCTACTGCAATCAGCTTATAATCAGCCTCTCCTCTTAACATTTCCCCAGCAAATGGAGCAATCAATCCACCAAGGTTAGAACCGCCGCCTGCACATCCAATAATCATATCTGCTTTAACTCCATATTTATCAAGAGCTGCTTTCGCTTCCAAACCAATTACAGACTGATGTAACATTACCTGCGAAAGTACAGAACCTAATACATAACGATAGCCTTCCTGACTGGTAGCTGCTTCCACTGCCTCAGAAATAGCACATCCAAGGCTTCCTGTTGTTCCAGGAAACTCTTCATTGATCTTTCGTCCCACATTTGTTTCCATAGATGGAGATGGCGTTACTTTTGCACCATATGTACGCATTACTTCACGACGGAATGGCTTCTGTTCATAAGAACACTTTACCATATATACCTGACAGTCTAAATCAAAATAAGAACATGCCATAGAAAGAGCAGTTCCCCACTGTCCGGCACCAGTCTCTGTAGTTACACCTTTTAATCCCTGCTGTTTTGCATAGTAAGCCTGTGCAATAGCAGAATTTAATTTATGACTTCCAGATGTATTATTTCCCTCGAACTTATAATAAATATGAGCAGGCGTGTCAAGTTTCTTCTCAAGACAGTAAGCTCGCACAAGTGGAGATGGACGATACATCTTATAAAAATCACGTATCTCCTGTGGAATGTCAAAATAAGGTGTGGTATCATCTAATTCCTGTTTTGCTAACTCTTCACAGAAAATTCCAGAAAGTTCTGGTACTGTAATAGGCTTCATTGTTTCTGGATTTAAAATTGGTGCAGGCTTTTTCTTCATATCTGCACGCACATTGTACCACTGTCTTGGCATCTCCTGTTCTTCAAGATAAATTTTGTAAGGGATTTTCTTTTCCATATTTCTAATCTTCCTTTCTTAAAGACATATTTCTCTATTTGCGTAGCTATACCTACTCATTAATACAATACTCGCAATAATTTTAACATTATTATATACATTTTTCAAATATTTTTCAGCATGGATACATATAACAAACGTAATGAAAAAAAGTGCAAACCTAATCTCAAGATTTGCACTCCATACGCTTATATGAAAGCTGCTAACGGGAGTCGGACCCGTGACCTCCGCATTACCAATGCGACGCTCTACCGCCTGAGCTATAGCAGCCTGATGCACTTTCATGCCTCACAATTACAAATTGTATCACAGCCCTATAGGAATGTCAACCTTATTTTTCATTTTCCCTAAACATGATAACGCTGTCTTACAATTTCAAATGCCAATATTCCCGTTGCTACTGAAGCATTTAATGAATCAATATCACCTTTCATCGGTATTTTTGCAACGAAATCGCACTTTTCTTTCACCAGTCTTCCTACACCGTCTCCTTCGTTTCCAATTACTAAACCGATAGGTCCTTTTAAGTCCATATTATACATCACTTCCCCATCCATATCTGCACAAACGAACCACAATCCTCTTTCTTTTAGCTGTTCGATTGTAGCTGCCATGTTTGTTACTTTTGCAACAGGTGTATAATTTAGGGCACCAGCAGAGGTTCTTGCCACTGTTGCAGTAAGACCAACTGCATGACGTTTTGGAATAATAACTCCATGGGCACCAGCCTGATTTGCTGTACGAATAATAGCTCCCAAATTGTGAGGATCTTCTATGTTATCAAGCAAAATCAAAAATGGTGGCTCCCCCTTCTCTTCTGCCAGCGCAAACATATCCTCAATCTCTGAATACTCATAAGCTGCGGCATGTGCAATGACCCCTTGATGCTTTCCAGTATTGGACATTTGATCCAAGCGATCTTTTTTTACAAACTGCACGATAGTGTCTTTTTTCTTAGCCTCACGCAAAATAGTACGAATCGGTCCATCCTGACATCCATCCAATACAAATATTTTATCTATGGTCTTACCAGAACGAAATGCCTCAATAACAGCATTTCTTCCCTCTATTGTCAATTCTTCGTTATGCATTTATTCTTCCTCCAAACTGTATTTTACCAGTTCCAATATACGATCCATTTGATGATCCAAATATAAATATCCCATCAAAGCCTCAAATCCAGTAGCACAGCGGTAATCCACCACACTGGCATTTTTGGCTTTTGTGTAAGATTTTGCATTGCGTCCTCTATGATACACTGCAAGTTCCTGTTCCGTAAGAATAGGTTCTAATTTATGTATCATCTGTGCCTGAGTAGCCGCTTTTACAAGATTACTTACCTTCTTATGCAGTTGATTTACTCTTGCATTTCCTTTCTCCACCATCATGGTTCGAATAATCAAATCATAAATTCCGTCACCAATATAGGCAAGAGCCAGTGGAGAATACTGTGCCAACGGCTGTTCTTTTAAGGAAAATGTATTTCGAATATCTGCTACAAGATCTTCCTTTTGATTCTTTACGCTCTCGTCCATTTTACACCCTCTCTGGTATCTTTCAACACAATACCTTTCTCAAGTAAAATATCACGAATCTCGTCTGCACGCTGAAAGTTCTTCTCTTTTCTTGCAGCCTGTCGCTCCTCAATCAACTGTTCAATCTCTTGATCAAGAATTTCCTCTTTTGGCTCTACTTCAACACCCAGTACATCCATCAACGTTACAATTACACTCTTTGCCTGTCTTGCTGCTTCGCTGCTTCCATCCTGTGCAATTCCCACATTTACTGCTTTTACCATCTCAAATACTGCGGAAACGGCATCTGCTGTGTTAAAATCGTCTTCCATTGCCATATCAAACTTTTCGTTTAATTTCTTTAATTCGAAAAGAACTTCCTCTTCTTTTTCCGACACTGCATTGGTATTCTCTTTCTTTGCAATATCATCCAAACGCTCTACGGCAACTTTGATTCTGTCTAAACTATTCTTTGCAGCCTCCATCAAATCTTCACTAAAATTCAACGGCATTCTATAATGCGCTCCACTCAACATAAAGAAACGAAGTACATCATATGGATACTTTTCACCAATATCACGAACCGTAAAGAAATTGCCTTTGGATTTAGACATCTTCTCATTATTAATATTTAAAAATCCATTGTGCATCCAATATTTTGCAAACTCTTTTCCATTGGCTGCTTCACTCTGTGCAATTTCATTTTCATGGTGTGGAAAAATCAAATCTTCTCCTCCTGCATGAATGTCAATCTGGTCTCCCAGATACTTTTTACTCATAACAGAACACTCAATATGCCAGCCTGGTCTTCCTTCGCTCCATGGAGACTTCCATGCTGGTTCTCCTTCTTTCTTTGGTTTCCAGAGAACAAAATCAAGGGAATCTTCTTTATCATCCTCACCTGCCACCTTGATTTCTCTATGTCCTGCCTCTAAATCATCAATGTTCTTCTTAGAAAGTTTTCCATATTCTTTGAAACTTCTTGTACGGAAATAAACGGTTCCATTCTTTTCATAGGCATGCCCTTTTTCAATCAGCCCAGATATCATATCAACCATACCATCAATCTCTTCTGTAGCTTTTGGATGCTTGGTAGCTGGCTTAATATTTAAAGATTCCATGTCATCCTTTACACTCTGAATATAACGCTCCGAAATTTCCTGCGCACTCACGCCCTCTTCTAAAGCTTTCTTAATAATTTTATCATCTACATCTGTAAAGTTTGACACATAATTCACTTCATATCCTTTATATTCAAAGAAACGACGCACCGTATCAAAGGTAATCATCGGTCTTGCATTTCCAATGTGAATATAATTGTATACGGTAGGTCCACACACATACATGCGCACTTTTCCTTCTTCCATTGGTACAAACTCTTCTTTTTTTCTGGTTAAAGTATTATAGACTTTCATTGCCATAATCATTTCCCTTCTTAATAATATATAACTGTATCATAACAGATTTTTTCTTCACAAGCAATTTTTTCTAAAAAAATATGACTGTTTGTCTTTTTTTACAAACAGTCACATGCTTTTTTATTTACGCGAGTAATGAGCAAAATCCAGTGCTTGCATAAAAATTTGACAAGCACCTCCATAATCTTAGAAACACCCTTTGCGAGTTTCTCATGATTCCATCGTATCAATTAAAGTTCTTTTTGCTCGGAAGTAGCACCAAATTGCTACCATTGCCGCTACAAATTCTGCAATAGGAAATGCAAACCAAATCATTACTCTTGCATTGTCCAATAAAGTAAATACATAAGCAAGAGGAAGAACAACTACACATAAACGTAACAAGGACACTACCAAAGAACTAAGTCCACATCCCAATGCCTGATACACACCCTGTAAAGCAATATTTAATCCTGCAAAAAGAAAGCCTGGGGCTATAATTCGAATGGCTAACACACACAACTCCTGTGTTTCCCCACTAAGGCTAAACCATCCGGTCATGTGTTTTGCAAACAATTCTAAAACAATAATTCCAACAACCATAATTACACTAACATAACAGATACCACTCTTAATTCCGGCTTTCACACGCTTTTTCTTATTCATTCCATAGTTAAAGGAAACGATTGGGGTAATGGCATCACGAAGTCCAAATCCTGCAAAAAACAAAAATTGCTGAATTTTGTAAAAAATTCCATATGCTGTAACGGCATTTTCCGACACATTTTTAAAGATGATATTTACACCAAATGTCATAAAGGACATCAACGCCTGCATAATAACTGCAGGAAGTCCAATAATGTAAATTTCTTTGATTATATTCCAATCTGGTTTTACATATTTCCATGCAAATTTTACTTCTTTGTTCTTTTTAAAATGAAACAAAGCTGCAACCAAAAAGGAAACCGCCTGTCCAATAACCGTTGCATAAGCTGCTCCGTCTACCCCTAATGTAGGAAAACCAAGTAAACCATAAATCATAATAGGGTCTAAAATAATATTTGTTAGCGCTCCAAGAATTTGAGCAATTGTGGAAAAGGTACTTTTTCCGGTTGCCTGCAACATTTTTTCAAATACAGCAAAACCAGCAGTACCAAAATTGAAAATACAACAGATCCGAATATAAGATGCCGCTATGGATGCCACTTCCCCATTGGATGTCTGTGAACTTAAATATACATTCACTCCAAATACACCAAATAGCATAAAACAGATACATATAATTATTCCAAGAAATATACCGTTTCCTGCTGTTTTATTTGTTTTTTCATAATCCTGCTGTCCTAAACTTCTGGATAATAACGCATTTACTCCTACACTGGTACCAATGGCAACCGCAACAATTAACATCTGAATGGGAAATGCTAATGTTAATGCCAATAAAGCATTGTCAGCAGTAATTCCTACCTCTGGTGCGTATGTTTCAATTGCTCCCATAAATGCGGTATCTACAATATTGTATGCCGCCTGCAAAATCATGGAAAGTACCATTGGAATTCCCATATTTAACATAAGTTTTGGTACTGGCATAGTTGCCATTTTGTTTTGAGCTGCTAGTTCTTTACTCATTGTTTTCTTCCTTTCTATTAAATAAACAAAAAAGCGCAAACCCTTTCTATGACTGGATTTACGCTTTCGCTACTCGACCTTCCAATTTTAGCATAAGTCAAAGTTAAAAGTCAAAGCCTTTTTTCTTCTTATTTTATGTATAACAACAATTCTCTACACATTCCACCATATTTCTCTTTCGCATTTATGTTTTTAAGAAATATTTTTCTCAAAATGTGATATATTTATTGAAATAATCCCAAAAAGCCACTATAATATAATGTAGTACACAAGTAATAAACAGTCACAGAAGTATTATAAAATGAGGTGAATGCTTTGGCAGAAGAAATAAAATCACAAGAAGAACAAATCAGCCTTTTAGCAAATAAAGCAGAATGTGGATTAATTAAACTGGCTTATAATAGCGAAATGACCATTCTGTATGCCAATGATTTTTTCTATTCTTTACACGGTTATACAAAAGAAGAATATACACAATTATTTGGAACCAATGCGTTAGCCCGAATTCATCCGGATGATGCACAGCGCTTTAAAGCCTCGGTTGCCAGACAGTTGAATATGGGTACTGCCCTTCGTTTCGAGTATCGAATCATTAAGAAAGATGGCTCTATAAGCTGGTTATTAATCAAAGGGCAGATGACTGCAACAGAACAGCGTATTGCTTATCTTTGTTCCTGTATAGATATTACTTCCATGAAAGTTTCCTATCAGGATTTAGCAAAGTCAAAGCAGGAATTAGATGTAATTTCTAACAGTGTACCTGGTGGTGTTGCTAAGATTCGTTCATCGGATTTCAAACTTTTATATGCAAACAATACATTTTTTGAAATCGGTGGATACTCCAGATTAGAATACGAAAAGAATTTTGACAACATCTGTATGGGGCTTCTGGTTCCAGATGATATTCCTGCACTTCAGGAAAAGATAAAACAAGCCATTCGCGATCATACCTCTTTAACAGCAGAGTACCGCATTTTACATAAGTCAGGGCAGATTCGCTGGTCTCTTTTAAATGCCAGTCTGGTTGAACCAGAAAATGGAGTTCCTGTATTTTTATGTGTTATTATTGATAATACCATACAACGAGAATATCAAAAACAATTGGAATTTTTTCAAGAAAAAATACAGGTTTTAGCCGAACTTACCAATGAACGACTTTGGGAATACGACATTCATGCCGATTCTATGCACCGTTCCGGTAATTTGGAAGTATCCTTTAGCACAAGCGACTATATTAAGAATTTTTCTGATTATGTGCGCGATAACGAAATTATACACATTGACGACCAAAATACGTTTTTTAACGCATTTCAGTTTTCTAGAAACTCAAGAAAAAATATAAAACTGGAAATTCGTATTAAAAACAACATTGGACTATATAACTGGTATCGCCTCCAAGGTATTGTTTTATTTAACGACTCAGGCAAGCCTTATCAGGTAATTGGTAAAACCATTGACATTGATGCCAGCAAACAACAATATTTAAAACTTCAGGAAGAGGCAAACCATGACAATTTAACACAGTTGTTTAATACTTCCGCTCTAGCCAACAAAACAGATGCTATTTTGTCCCAAAAGGCAAAAGATCAAGAAGCTGCCCTTTTGTTGCTGGACTTAGACCGTTTCAAAATTTTGACAGACCACTACGGCAGATTAACAGCTGATTCTATCCTGTCACAAACGGCACTATTATTACATGATGTATTTCCGAATTATGTATGTGGAAGAATAGGAAATGACCAATTTGTAGTATTCATTCCTGACACTTCCCAAGTATCCATTAAGGAAAAAGCGGAAGAATTATGTACTTCTGTAAGAAATCTGACCATAGAGGACAAGCCTGATTTGTCAGTTTCCTGCAGTATTGGTTATTTTACCACAAAAGATACCGATTTCACCTTTGAAATTATGTTGCTTCGTGCAAATGTGGCACTTCGCTCTATAAAATCAAAAGGTGGTAACGGCTGCGAAGCCTACGGAAGCCTAAAAAATCGCTTTTCTATTACTCCAAGTGTGGAAGATACTCAAAAGCGAAATTATTACGACCATTTAACTGGTCTATATACACTCCCAGCCTTTATTATCGAGGGAGAAAACTTATTAGAACAGAATAAAAGTCACAAACACATTGCTATTGTTTATTTTGATATTAACTCTTTCAAAATATTTAACGCAAACTATGGTTTTACAGTTGGTAATAAGATTTTAAAATATTTCTCAAGAGTATTGGAAGAATTCAAAGGTCCAGACGAAATTTGTTGTCACGTAGAACGAGATGAATTTGTTTGTCTGCTGAACTTTGAGCATTCACAAGATTTAGCACTTCGCTTTACCAAGTTAAAAGATAAATTTAGTGCTACCAATATGAATATTGAAGACTATTTTCGTTTTAACTTTACTTGTGGAGTCTATCTTGCCAAAAAAGGCGAGACCGATTTAGCTTCCATGATTGATAAAGCAAACTCTGCAAGAAAGATGACAAAAGGTGTCACAGAGGTCAGTCACTACGCTTTATACGATGCTAATAGCGAGAAGGCAGTCAAAAAGCATCTCTCTATAGAGGCAAGCATCGAAGATGCTATGAAGAATGGTGAAATTGTTCCTTATTTCCAACCACAATACTCTCTTCATACAGAGCAAATGGTAGGAATCGAGGTACTTGCCCGTTGGAACAAAGCAGATGGTACTTCTCTTTTGCCAGAGGAATTCTTCCCTATATTAGAGCAAAACGGATTTATTGTAGAACTGGATTTCTATATGATTGAACAAACATTAAGAATCATGAAAGGTTGGTTAGAAAAAGGACTAACTGTATTTCCGGTTTCTTTCAACATATCCGGTTACCATTTAAGAACCTCTAACTTTGTTGAACGTTTAGTAGAACTTATGACACAGTATTCCGTTCCAATTAAATATTTGGAACTTGAAATTGCCGAAAAAGTATTTGTAAAATCTCCTGAAACCACTGCATTTTTAGTGCAGGAATTAGCAGATTTAGGTTTCAAAATTATTTTGGACGATTTTGGAAAAGAATACTCTGCAATTAACAGTCTAAAGGATTTGCCAATCCATGGAGTAAAATTAGATACTGCTTTCTTCCATGGAAAGATTCAAAAAGAAAAGGAACGTATTATTTTCAAGAAGATTATAGAAATGGCAAAAGAATTACATTTGTCAATTGCCTCAGAAAGTGTAGAAACCGCCTTACAGGCAAACCAGCTAAAAGAGTTTGGCTGCGAAATCGCACAGGGCTTTTTATATCATAACCCTATGCCAGTGGCGGAATTTGAAGAATATATTCTATCTAAAATGCGCTAATATCCTTTATTTCTTTACACACATAAAGATGGGATGCCTTAGTGGCATCCCATCACTTATTATATCTATCTACTATTCTGTTTTTCCACAACCTCCGCATCCGCCGCAAGGAGGCATTTCCGAATCTGCTACTACAAAATCTTTCATCTCTTCCAACAAACAAATTGCTTGTGCAGAAATTCCTTCTTTTGCTCCAGTAAATCCAAGCCCCTCCTCTGTTGTAGCTTTTATATTTACTTGACTCTCTTCTATTCCCAATGTCTTTGCAATATTTTCACGCATTATCGGAATATGTGGTAACATTTTAGGAGCTTGCGCAATAATAGTTGCATCAATATTTCCTATGACATACAAATGTTCTTCCAATAACTGTCCCACATGTTTTAGCAAAGAAAGACTAGAAATTCCCTTATAGCGTTCATCCGTATCTGGAAAATGTTTTCCTATGTCACCTAAAGCCGCTGCTCCAAGCAACGCATCCATAATGGCATGCAGAAGCACATCAGCATCCGAATGTCCTAAAAGTCCCTTTTCATAAGGAATCTCTACACCTCCCATAATGAGCTTGCGATTTTCTGTTAATTTATGCACATCATAACCCATTCCCACTCGCATTTATACTACCTCTCTTTCTTTCTCTTTTTCAATCTGCTCTCTCACCTGCATAATCTCTGCAAATAATTTTGGATGTTTTTGCTTCATTTCATCTTCAAATTTTACTACTCGTTTAATAATCTGCTCAAATTCCGGACCAGCTTCTTTTTTCAATCGCTCAGTGATGACTGCACGACGTTTTTCAAGGGCCTCCTCTATATATTCTTCTTTCTTTCCAAGTTTCTCTGCCATCTCATGCAAATGCATTTCTAAATAATATAATAGCAATTCTTCGTCCAAATATCCAAGCTTTTTCCAACGCTTTCCCTTATTATGCTCCAAATACCAACCTTTTGACAAGTTAATATCATCTTGTATACAAAGATTCTCAATAACCTCTTTGGCATATGCCTCCATATAGACTTCTGCATCTTTTCCATAAGCCCATTCAAACTCAAACAGACTTCGATTTTCTTTTTCCATAACAACCTGTACATGTTCCTCTGTATTTTCTACCAAAGGATATGGCGGATATAAATGCACATCTCTAAGCGCCGCAGATAATGTTCTTCGAACCACTCCATCTTCTACCAATTTTTGCGCTCCAAACTGTCTCAATTTATCATTTACTTCTCCCTTATGTTCTGTAAAGAAAAAGCGAATGCCTCTTTTTTTTAGTTTCTCATTTATAAGAAACAATCCATCCGCAGCAGACATATCAATATCATTGACACCGCTGGCATCAATTAATACATATTTGGTATCTTCTTTGATATAGTTATCTAAATCCTTTTCTAAACGATCAATGTTTGCAAAAAATAGGTTGCCCCTGAAACGGTAAATCAATGTTTCTTTAATTTCTCTTGCACCGCTACTTCTCTCCAAACTATGAAAACCACTTTTTCCAGGAATGATACCTAATAAACAATGAGGTGTATTTGTAGTTCGAATTAGCACATCAATAAAAGAAAGACATATTCCAATAATAACACCTGCAATCGTTCCAAAAATCAACACTCCAAAAAACGCACTAATGAAAATTCCAAATTCAATTTTGCTTTCTTTCCACAATCGTTTTGCAAGTTTTGTTTCCATAACGCCTATCAAAGCCGCCATTACAATTCCCGTCAAAATAGGAACTGGTAAATATGCAATAAAATCGGTACCAAACATCAACACAAGTAACATACTGATTCCGGCCACAATCGATGCCATTTGACTTTTGCTGCCAAACTGTTCTGTCATAGAAGTTCTTGATACACTTCCATTAATTGGACAACAACCAACTATGGCAGACCCAAGATTTGCAATCCCGAAAGAAAAAATCTCCCTGTTCTTTTGTATCTCATAGCCATTTTTATTGGCAAAATTATTTTCTGCCAGTAAAGAACCTGCTGTAATAACCAAAGCCACAGAAAAAGCGGTCTCTATTATTGGTAAATAGTCCCAGTCACCTATGTGAAACATATGTAGCTTTGGAAATCCCTTTTCAACAGAAGATAGCAAGGCAACGCCGTATCTAGAGTCAATCTTTCCATACACCGTCAATAAAACACCTGCTATCATCATAAGCACGGACATAGGAAATTTAGGTGCTATTTTCTTCGATACTAAAATAATAGCAATTGTGCCAACTCCCAGTAACAAAGAAACCCAGTTTATTTGATCCAGCACTAATCCAATGCCATATAACAACTCAAACAACTCTCCTGTAACAGTACCATGTCCCATGAGCTTTGGTACCTGCATCAAAATAATGGTAAACGATATTCCACTAATAAACCCACCCATGACAGGTTTTGAAATATAAGATACCAGTTTTCCCACTTTACAAACAGAAAACAACATAAGCCATACCGCAACAAGCAAGGTAATAATGGGTACTATTTCTATGGCCTCCTCTGAGCCACTCTCCACTCCAAGTGCAGCTAACGCACTTCCTACTAACGCTGCTGGCGCCGCATCTACCCCCACTACAAACTGACGAGACGTAGAACAAAGGGCAAACAATAAAATTGGCACAACAGAGCCATAAAGCCCCAAATAAGCAGGCAATCCTGCAATTTGTGCATATCCCATAGAAATAGGAATGGATACTGCTGCAACAATTATGCCTGCAATTACATCTGATTTCAAATACGAGGTTTTGTATTTTTTTAATGTAGGTGCAATTCCTCTCATTCTTCTTCTTCCTTTCTTTTTCATCTAATCATGAGAAATATACTCTGCCAGTTGCTCAGATTATGGTAGTATCTATCAAATTTTCCTCACTACTAGCGGAGTATTTTTACGCTATAGGAAAATAATTTCCTACAGCGTAAAAAAGCCTCCAGTTAAAAACTGAAGGCTTTTCAACAAAATAGCGGAAACTGGATTTGAACCAGCGACACCACGGGTATGAACCGTGTGCTCTAGCCAACTGAGCTATTCCGCCATAATGGGACCAATAGGGCTCGAACCTATGACCCTCTGCTTGTAAGGCAGATGCTCTCCCAGCTGAGCTATGATCCCATTCGTCAAAAGACAAGAATTATTATAAAACACCATTAGGCATTTGTCAACATTTTTTTAATCAATTAAATTTAATTTTCTAAGTACATTCTCAAATTTGTCCTGATCAATTGGTTTTCCTGCATATGCAACACATCCAAGTTCAAATGCTTTTGTCACATTACGGCCTTCATTCAATGCAGTTGTCATAATAATCTTTGCTCCATCTTCTTCGGAAATGCCTTTTTCTTTCTCATACTCACGAATCTGCTTTAATGCCTGATATCCGTCCAACTCTGGCATCATAATATCCAAACATACTAAATCATATCCTTCTTCTGCATCCAAAGCCATGGTAAACGCATCTACTGCCTCCATTCCGTCAACTGTAACATCACATTCGCCATATTTAGACAAAAAGCGCAACATAAACTTTCTACTTGCAAAATCATCCTCAGCAATTAATATCTTCATACTCTGTACCTATCCCTTTCTATTGTTTCGTATACCTCTCATTTTACACGCTCTTATTTCTAGTAAACTAGAACATTATGGTAAATTAGAACCACTAATTTTATTATATAACGTATTCGGTTATTTTTCCAGTTTTTCTTTCACAGATTATCTTATATAGTTAAATGTTTGTTATAATTCACACACCTGTGAACTATAACAAATATTTTCGCAAAAATTCCAACAGCGCATCCATCTCCTCATCCGTTCCAATGGTAATACGAAGTCGATTGTCAATTCTTGGTTTGTTAAAGTAACGTACAAATATATTTTCTTTGCGAAGTGCTTCAAATAACTCTGTCGCAGGAACACGTTCATGTGTCACAAACAAAAAATTGGTTTTTGAATCTGGAAAAGAAAATCCCAATTCTTTTAATTCTTTTTTCACTCGTTCTCTTGTTGCAATAATTTTTTCACAGCATTGTTCAAAATAAGTCTCATCCTGCAAAGAAGCCACTCCGGTTAATAAAGTAAGATAATCCATTGTATAAGAATTATAAGAATATTTTACATCATTCAACGCCTTAATAAGAGAAGGATTACCAAAAGCATACCCAATTCTCATACCTGCCATGGAACGAGACTTGGAAAAGGTTTGCACTACCAAAAGGTTCTCGTATTCTGGAAGTAACTCCAATGCAGATTTTCCCCCAAAATCAATGTATGCCTCATCTACAATCACTACTACATCCTGATTATGCTCTAAAATATCCCGAATAAAATCCAAATCCTCATATATAGAAGTAGGTGCATTGGGATTTGTGATAATCACTCCACCATTTGCCTCATAATAATCTTCTTTTACAATCCGAAAGTTTTCATCTAATGCTGGTGTCTTATATGGAATTTGGAACAATTCTGCCCATACATCATAAAAAGAATATGTGATGTCAGGAAATACAATAGGCTTATCGGAACCAAAAAAGGTTAAAAATGCCATTCCCAATACATCATCCGAACCAACTCCCACAAATACTTGATTTTCCTGCACTCCGTATTGTTTTGCCAACTCTTTTACTAAAATCTCACTTGTTGGGTCCGGATACATCTTTAACCGCTCCCAATCAGCTTCTTTCAACGCCCTCTCCACTTTAGCAGAAGGTGGGTAAGGGTTCTCATTGGTGTTTAACTTTATCATCTTCGAAAGTTTTGGCTGTTCTCCCGGAACATACGGCTCTACTTTTCGAAAATATTTCTCCCAAGGTTTCATATGCAATCTCCTTTTTCTAATATGTAAATGACAATACATTTATATTTCTGATGAAATACTAATTAACATACCACCACACAGATGGCACAAATCTAGCCCTTCAAAGGTAATTCCTCCACAGTCCGGACATACCATCCGCTCAGGAAGGATTTTTTTCTCTAATACTTCATATTCCAATGTGTCATCAAAAATTGCTTCTAATTTTTCTTTTGCTTCTTTTGTCATCACACCACTCCTCACGATGACTCTACGCTTTCATTATAACGAATTCTCCTTGCAAACGCAACCTAGAGTAACTATGTCTTTCACTAAAAACTATCTACCCATCAATAGGTTATTAAACTCTCAAACGTGCTATAAATATCTAAAATTCCCCAACCAAAACTTCGGTCTGGAACTACCAAATTCTCTCTTCTTGCCCCTCGAATTAAATAATTTTTTACGGTTACTGTATTCATTCCCAAATTGTTCTGCTCTACAATTCCCCATTGCAGAAGCATTGCCGCTACTCCAGCCGTATGCGCAGCAGCTACACTGGTCCCACTACGCCGTCCATACCGCAAAGCAGAAACTGGTCCATATACATTGACTCCGGGAGCTGCCAAATCTGGTTTCACTCCAAAATTTGCAGTAAATCCACGACTGGAATTTACAAAAATGCTGTTATCTCTATAATCATATGCTGCAGTGGTTATAATCTGATAGGCATTTCCGGGATTACAGATTAACGTATTTGGATCTGGACGCAAAAAACGGCTGTTTTTCACAAACTCTCGCATAGGCATCCAACTGTGAAATCTCGCCTCTTCTTCCACTAAATTTGCAACTGTTATTTTCCAAATGCCTTCTTCTAAATCCTGCATCCGTAAAATAATAACTTCCTCTCCAGAATAGGTTTCCACCCTTTCATAAAATACATATATTTTTGTTTTTCGGAATACAAACTCGATTCTCTGCTCATAGGTGCGAATGGGAATTCTTCCAGAATATTCTCCATCCGGCGACATAACTCCCACGCTTAAGGCACCAATGGACTCTGTCCATATTTCCACGGTCATGGAGGTATCTTTTTCCACGTTTAACTCCATCACATCTTCTTTTTGCCCAATGACTCCGTAATAATGATGTCCTAAATTTGTCTCATTTCCTGCTGCTCCCACAATGCAAATGCCACTTAAATTTCCAAAACGGTTAATCATATTCCCTATAGGAGAAAGCCCACTATGACTTCCACTATTGGATCCCATCCCCAGCAAAATTGCTATCGGCTTTCTAAGAATGGCAGCTTTCTCCCTTAGATAGCGCATTGCTATCATAATATCATTTTCCTGAAAACACGGAACCGACGGATCTATTCCGTAAAATTCACGTAGATTTTGTTTGGCTGATTTTACTTTCACCACAATTAATTCTGCTCTTGGAACAATCCCCGTAAAATCATTCTCTTTATCTTCATTTCCCGCGGCTATTGCTGCAAGAAAAGTACCATGATAAGAGGATTCGTCTACTGGAATTTTTTCTCTTGGCCGTTCACTTTGCAATGCTGCATCGATATCTTCTTTGGAATATTCCGTTCCATAATAAATCCCCTCAGGCATATTTCCTGTTCGGTCTTCCTGATTCCAAATATATTGTATTCTTGTACTTCCATCTGTATATCGAAACAAGGGGTTGGTATAATCGATTCCTGTATCTACAATCCCCACAAGCACCCCTGTACCGTCCAATTCAAAGGACCCTCTTCTTCTTAACTGTAACGCACCTGTTGCCTCCACACTTTGGGTATCACAAAGTCCAAAACACTTGGGTACTGCCCCATAACCATATTTTTCAAAGGATATAACTCCTTTTGTTTGCACATTCTCATAAATAGTGACAAAACTTTCGTCGATGGGTTGGATACAGTCTGGTGCATATTTTCTGCGAAACGCTCCTATATTGCCCCCTGTGTCTAAAATATAGTCTGCATATTGTTCTGAATAAACAGCATCTTTACAAATAGCAATCTCGTCCATATGGCCCTCTTTTTATTCAATCTATGCAGACGGTAACAAAAACATTCACGTTTCCATACTTGCACACGTTTTTCGATATTCCCTAGGTGTCATCTGGTATTTTTTCTTAAAAATACGATTGAAATATGAAATGTTGTGCATTCCTACTAACAGAGATACTTCCATAACAGATAAATTTTTGTTTTGCAGCAACTCCACTGCCTTTGCCATACGATAATCATTAATATAGTCCACGCAAGTCATTCCTGTATGCTTTTTAAAAAAGCGCATAAAATAGGGTTCGCTAAAGTGCAGCAAACCAGCTAATTCCTCAATCGTTAATGTATTTTGATAATTTTCTTGAATATAATCCAATACAATTTTTATGTTGTGAATGGCATGACTCTTTTGCCCCTTGGCATTTTCTTTTTGTTGAAATACATCACGAAATAGAAGAAAAAATAGTTTCTCCAAATGCCATTTAATATCAAATTCCATAACAGCTTCTCTGGCATCGCACACATGATGCAATTCCAGAAGTACATCTTTAATCATTCCATAGGACGGCTCTATCACATTGATAATCTGCGGTCCCTCCAGCTTACCATCCATAAATGGTTTGATATAGTTTACATAACAGGCATCGGTAGCTCCATAGGTGAGCATGTTCACATCAAAAACCCAAGAAAACATGCAACTATGATCTTCTCCATGCTGCTTTATAGAATGAAGAGCATAAGGGCGTACCACTACAATATCTCCCTCTGTAATCACATAATTTTTCAAATCTACATTGATTTCACAAGTTCCCGTCTGCACATAAATAATTTCCACTTCTTTATGCCAGTGCATGGGAAATACAGTAAAACTTCCCGGTATCCAAGTCACATACTGTGCAAATGGAAGCATAAAGTCACCATGCTTTACCTTCTCCTGAAGTTCATCCAATTGATTTTCCTGCATTTCCCATTCTCCCTTCTTATACCAATGTGTAACGATCTGAACTTCTCATTTCAATCTTTGGTGCGCCACTGCCTTCAATATATTCTCTGGTAATTGTAACTGTTCCAATATTATCATCCTTTGGAATCTCGTACATAATGTCCAGCATAAATTCTTCAATAATCGCTCGCAATGCGCGGGCACCTGTTTTTTTCTCAATGGCTTTCTCGGCAATAGCCTCCAATGCCTCTGGATCAAATTGCAAATTGACCTCATCCAAAGCAAGTAGTTTTTGGTATTGCTTTACAATGGCATTCTTTGGCTCTACCAACACTTTAACTAACGCCTCTTTATCTAACTCCCGAAGGGCATATACAACAGGAAGTCTTCCCAAAAATTCCGGAATCATTCCATACTCTCGCAAGTCCTCAGAAGTTACTTTAGAAAGCAAATCTGGATCATTGTCGTATTTATCTTTCAGTTCACCACCAAATCCAATGCTCATCTGCTTTGTTAATCTATTCTTGATTATTTTTTCTAATTTAGGAAATGCTCCACCACAAATAAACAAAATATTTTTTGTATTGACTGTAGTCATAGGTACCATTGCATTTTTATTGGTAGCTCCTACTGGAACTTCCACTTCGCTTCCCTCAAGAAGTTTTAACAAACCTTGCTGTACTGCTTCTCCGCTTACATCTCGGTTTGTGGTACTTTGCTTTTTGGCGATTTTATCAATCTCGTCAATAAAGATAATTCCTTGTTCTGCACGCTCCACATCATTGTCGGCTGCTGCAAGAAGTTTGGATAGTACGCTTTCCACATCATCACCGATATATCCTGCTTCTGTAAGTGAGGTAGCATCTGTAATAGCAAGAGGAACCTGCAAAATTTTAGCTAACATTTTTACTAAAAAAGTCTTACCAGAACCTGTTGGCCCAATCATCAACATATTGGATTTTTCAATTTCGATGTCTTCCATTGTGTTTGTTGCTACACGTTTATAATGATTATATACTGCTACCGAAATTACTTTCTTGGCATGTTCCTGTCCTACTACAAATTCATCCAGCTTTGCTTTCAAAATATGTGGAGAAGGAATATTTTTCAAATCCAATCCTGGCTGCTCTCCCGATTTTTTCTTTAACTTCTGTTTCTTTGGAACCTCATTCTGGGATGGCATATTAAAATTTGTATTGAAATTCATCATATCCATATAGGGCATATTTCCAAAACTGCCATTGTTCATACTATCAAATGTTTTCTGCATACAGTCATTGCAAATGCAAATATTGTTTGGAATATGAATCATCTTTCCAGCACGACTTTCTGTGCGATGGCAAATATAACAAATATCTTCGTATTCTTTCTTTATCTCGTCTTTTTCTTCACTCATGGCGACCTCCTATACTTCTTTGTCTGAACACTCCACTTTTCTATCTTATCAAACATTATGCTTTTTTCCAAGTTTTCTATGAAAAAAAGTCCCCCTAATCGTACCATTTCATAAAGTCTGCCAAAAAATCTGACTTTTGGCAATCCATGAATGAACAGGAGGACTTTCTTCTACCTTAACTTAAAAATTTTAATTTCCAAAGAAATAGTTATAATATTGCTGCATATCTTCATCACTGTCTGGTTGTGTCTGGTTGTTACCATTCTCTCCCGAAGAGCCTTCAGAGCCACTCTGTCCCTGTGCTACATCTGTATCAAGAGAATCTAAGGTTTCTTTTCCTTTTAATTTTACTTTGATTTTTTTATCTTTGTATTCACCTTCTGCATATCGTTTTACATTGATTGTAATTTCAGTTCCAATGCGGTAAGAATTAATTTTTTCTGCCAAGGCTTCCATAGTAAGGATTTCCTCATCATCTACACCAACAATAATATCTCCTACCATGATGCCCGCCTCTGCTGCAGCTCCATCTTCACTTACCCCACTAATATAAGCTCCAAGAGGCATGTTTGGATAGCGATTCTCTTCTGTAATATTGGTACCCTGTACGCCAAGATATCCCTTTTCTTCGTCTGTAAGCACCTCACGCTCCATCAAATCATTAATAATAGAAATAGCATCTGAAATTGGAATAGCAAATCCCATTCCCTCAACAGAGGTATCTGAATATTTGGCAGAGTTGATTCCGATTAATTGTCCGTTTGCATTTAGCAATGCACCACCACTATTACCCGGATTGATGGCTGCATCTGTCTGCAATAAAGTCATCGTAGTATTTTCATCTACCGCTACCTGTCGATCCTTTGCACTGATATATCCTACGGTCATGGACTGGCCATAACCAAGAGCGTTACCAATAGCAATTGCCATCTGTCCTACTCTCACATCATCAGAACTGCCCATCTCAATCGCAGAAATGTGACTCAAAATTTCTTTTGACACATCTTTGGTCTTTACTAAAACAACTGCCAAATCTTTTGTGCTATCTGTTCCTTTTACCGTTGCCTCTACCATATCATCTTCTGATTCCATACCATCAAAGCCAACTACTATTTTTTTCGCATCTGCAATTACATGATTATTCGTCACAATTAGAATCTCATCTTCTGAAATTTTTAAAATAATTCCAGAACCACTTCCGGTACTCTCCTGATCATAACTTCCATAAAAGGAGTTATAAGTAGAAGTAACTGTACTATTGATGGATACAATAGATGGCATACATTTATCTACTACAGAAGTAAGATCCTTTTGTGCAGAAATGGCACCACCAGAAGTGACTACCGTAGCTTTGATAGTTCCAGTATGCCCTCCTGTCTCTACCACTGGCTCAGATGATACAATTCCAAGTTGATTGGCTCCAAACACTACTGCACAAAAACCAACTGCTGCTGCCACACCAACTGCTGCTGCCTTTGCCACATTTTTTAACACTTTATACTCTCTGTTCTTCTTAGGTGGCGGAGTCATCGCCATATTGGTATATGCCTGCTGTGTCTGCTGATATGTGTTTCCGTATCCACCAGACTGCTGCTGCCAAAAATTATAGGATGCTCCCATCTGTGGCTGCGCAGTAACTGAATATCCCTGTTGCACATTCTGATTTACATTAGGTTGCGACATTTGCTGAAACCCTTCACTTGTAGTTTCAAAAGAATTAGGCTGTACGTTTTCTCCCTGTGGGTCGGAGCCTGATAATTCTATATTATTTTGACTATATTCATTTTGTTCTAAATTGTTATTTTCCTCACTCATAATAAATTCTCCTTTCCATACGCTACTTACAGGTCAAAGTATAACAATAATTTGTGTTTAGATTGTGAATATCCCATTACTTTTTTTTCACACTCTTTTTTCTCATTTTATCTTGCAGAAAAATGGGCAATACTGTATTATAAAATGGATGTTTTATAACCGTTTATCATCATCCTAATTTTACCAAATGGCTATAAACATCCAATTATATGACAACAAGGAGGCAAACCAATGATAAAAGATAATCAAAAATTTTTAAACCGAATATTAGTAGTTTTGGATGCACTCTTAATTATTATCGCGTTCTCGCTCTCTTATTTTCTCAAATTTGATGCAAATAGTCCACTAAATAAAATTGGATTTTTAGTTCCAAAATATGGATACTGGGACCCATTTCAAAAGTACGCATCGGCACTCTGGTTTATTGTACCAGGTTATTTGATCATTTACAATTTGTGTAGCTTATATTCACCAAGAAGAGCACATAGTAAACGTTTTGAATGTTGGAGCATCATCAAAGCTAATTGTCTGGCAATCTTATATTTTATTGCCGTACTATTCTTTGAAAAACTTTCTGTGAATTATTCGCGTTTTTTCATTATTTACTTTTTTGTATGTAATGTTATCATTTCTGTTTGTTTTCGTATGACTTTCCGTTATACACTAAAATGTCTTCGAAAACACGGAAAAAATATCAAACACATTGTACTTGTAGGTTACAGTGATATTTGTAAACGTTATATTGACTTAATTTTAGCGAATAAATCCTGGGGATATCAAGTTCATGGAATTATAGATGACAAACAAGACATTGGTTTTACCTATCGGGATATTCCAGTAGTTGCCCATACAGACGAGCTTAATCATTACCTGAGCAAGCATGACAGTCTGGATGAAATTGCTATTACACTCAGTCTAAACGAATATCAAAATTTGGAATATATTGTGAGCTGTTGTGAAAAATCCGGTGTGCATACCAAATTCTTGCCGGATTACAACCGAATCATCCCAACGCAGCCACAAATCGAAGATGTATGCGGACTGGCAGTGGTTAATATTCGAAAAGTACCTCTTAGCAACTGGGTAAATAAAAGCATTAAGCGACTCATTGATATTTTTGGTGCCACTGTGGCATTGATTATCTTTGCAATCCCAATGATAATCGTGTCCATTATTATTAAGACCACCTCTAAGGGACCTTTGATTTTCTCTCAAGAACGTGTGGGACTTCACAATAAAAAGTTTAAAATGTACAAATTCCGTTCTATGGTAGAACAGACTGAAGAAAAAGAAAAAAAGGCATGGACAGTAAAAGACGATCCTCGAATCACTCCAATTGGTCGTTTTATTCGAAAAACCAGTATAGATGAACTTCCCCAGCTTTTTAATGTCCTAAAAGGAGAAATGAGTCTAATTGGTCCTCGTCCGGAACGTCCTTACTGGGTGGAACAATTTAAAGAAACCATTCCACGATATATGATTAAACACCAAGTTCGTCCGGGGCTTACAGGATGGGCGCAGGTAAACGGGTTCCGTGGAGATACTTCCATCGAAAAGCGAATTGACTGTGATTTGTACTACATTGAAAACTGGACTTTAGGACTTGACTTTAAAATTTTAATTTTAACCTTTTTCAAAGGATTTATAAACAAAAATGCGTACTAACAGGGGGGGAACAGCAATGGCAAAGAAGCAAAAGAAAACATCTTCTAAAAAAAAGAAAAAACAAAAGAAACATTATGTCTTATATGCAGTTGAAATTTTATTACTTTTAATTTTAGTGCCTGTGGCCTTTTTGGTTTATAAGTTAAGCCAAATTGAAACGTATCATATGGACCAGAGCGTAATTGAAGAAAATGAGTATTACGATGCAAATATTGATGACTACACAAACATTGCACTCTTTGGTGTGGATTCCAGAGCAAATGAGTTGACAAACAACACAAGAACAGATTCTATTATGATTGCCAGCATCAATAATCGCACCAAAGAAGTACAAATTGTATCTATTTTCCGAGATACCTATGTATATATTGCAGATCATGGATACACCAAACTGAATCACGCCTATGCTTATGGAGGTCCAGAATTGGCACTTAGTACCATCAATAAAAATTTTGATTTAAATGTAAAGGATTTTGTAACTGTGAATTTTAGTGCATTGTCAAATATTATTGATGCCTTAGGCGGCGTAGAGATCAATATTACAGAGGACGAACTTGATTATGTCAACGCTTACGCAAAAGACGTAGCAAAAATAAATGGTACTACAGTGAAAAAAATCAAAAAACCAGGACTTCAAACTTTAAGCGGTGTACAAGCCACTGGATATTGCCGTGTTCGTTACACAAAAGGCGGGGATTTTAGACGTGCCCAGCGACAGCGTACGGTACTGGAACAGATTGCAAAGAAGGCAAAAAGTTCTAATCCTATTACACTCTATCATTTAATGGATGAAATGTTACCACAGATTTATACCAGCCTTGATACCACCGATATTTTACAACTGGCTTCTGGCGTTTTTTCTTACGACATGAAAGAAACCTTAGGATTTCCATTTGATACGGAAACTCCAACGATTAACGGAGCTTCTGTCGTTACCGCTGTGACTCTTTCTTCTAATGTTTCGGAACTTCATGAAAAAATGTTTGGAACAACTGGTTACACACCATCCAGCACCGTAGATTATCGCAGTAATGAAATCGCCGCTTCCTACTAATAATACTTGCTTTTTGCACTATTTTCTGTTACATTTTTATTAGATAACTATACCAGTTATAATGAAGCAAAAGAAAGGTGAGGAAAACAATGAGCGAAGAAATGAATCCAATTATTGGCGAAGAAGAAGAAAGCATGACTGTCACATTAACTTATGATGATGGTACAGAAGAAGAATGTATTGTTATGGACATTTTCACTGTAGAAGAATTAGGTGAGCAGGAATACATCGCATTACTTTCTATTCCAGAAGGTATTGAGGAATCAGAAGAAGAGGAAATCGAAAGCGAAGTTATGATTTATCGTTATCAGGAGTTAGAAGGCGATGATATCAGCTTAGATGCTATCGAAGATGAAAATGAGATTCAAATCGTTCAAGCTGCTTTTGAAGCATTGCTTGAAGAGGAAGAGGAAGAATAAAGCCTTTAAAAAAAGAGTTTCGTAATTGAAACTCTTTTTTTGTTGGAAAAGCCCGGCAGGTACAATCATGCTTGCATGAAATTGTATTTGCCGGGCGTAAGAACATGGAGCATATAGTGTGGAATGTTCGCAAGCGAAGCGAGTAGGAGTAGCCTCTCGATTTGCTAAACATGATATACTATCCTTTTTGTTCTTCCAGCAATTCTGCCACAAAGCGAGACATAGTAAGTTCCTTATTCCAACGATTTCTGGCAAAATATATATACAATTCCTTCTTAGCTCTTGTCATTGCCACATAAAACATACGCCGTTCTTCTTCCACGTCTGCCTCTAATACGGCTTTGGGATGAGGAATAATTCCCTCATTGACATCTACAATAAACACAACCTCATATTCTAATCCCTTGGAACCATGCATTGTCACAAAAGAAACGGCATCCTCTTCCCTGTCTTCTTTTCCTTTTTGTTGTTTTTCCAGTTGCTTTTCGTATTGTTTCATATGCAAAAACCACTCTTCATAAGTACGAAAAGGTTTTGCCATGTCCATCAATTCATCCAGTATTTCATACAATTCTTCTACTTTCATTCGACGGTATTCCGCATACTGGGCCAAGTATTCCTCATATCCAATTCCCTTTCGAATAAAATTTATAGCAGCATAAGGAGACATTTTTTTCAACATTGTCAAATCATACTCCCATTTCTCCAAACGCTTCTGCATCCATGGCTTTTCTTCAAAAAAAGAATACAATCGTGAAAAGGAAATTTCCGGTGTATCAAAAATCTGACGACTTATATACCGATTGGGTCGATTTGCCACCTGCAAAAATAGACTACGCTCCCTCTGCCCCAATGCCAGCTTTATATAAGCTATGATATTTCGTGCAATCCAATGGTGGTAAATATTAGGAACCTGCTCTTTTATATAAATGGGAATATTATACTCCAAAAATGTTCCAATCAAGGAACGTGGCTGTGTGTTTGTTCGAAACAGCACTGCCATATTCCTATACGGCATTCCATTTTTATGATATTGTTCCACAATCTCGATTACTTTTTGATTTTCATGTTTCACGTCCGGAAATTCTCGAATTTCCACTTCTTTTCCTCTCTCATTATTGGTTCGGATTTGTTTTGGAAATCGTTTTTTATTATGCTTTATTACCACAGATGCAGTTTCTACAATACATTCTGTAGAGCGATAATTCACGTCTAAAAGGACTTTTTCTGCGTCAGGATATATTTCTTCAAATTGAAGCATAATTTCCGGTTTTGCCCCTCTAAACCCATATATAGACTGGTCATCATCTCCCACAATAAATAAATTGTTACGAGGACTTGCCAACATCTGTATCATATCATACTGCACTTTGTTAATATCCTGAAACTCATCAATTAGAATATACTGAAATTGTTGCTGCCACTGTTCTAATATATCCGGACGTTTGCTTAATAACTCATAGCAAAGCACCATCATATCATCGAAATCAATTCTTCTTTTTTGTTCCATAATACGCTGATAATTGTTATATATGTTTTCAAAAATATCCTTGGCACAATTCATAGGATAATAATGTTCCAATGACATTCGCTCTCCCTTTACAAGACTGATTTCACTTTCTATATCTTCTATAAAGGAATTCACATCTTCTATATCCAAATTCAACTGCTCTATAATGTTTTGCAATATTTTCTTTTTCTCATCTTCTCGAATAATGTTTGAGGAATCATAGCGATACGCATGTTTTAAGATTGTAAAGAAAATGGCATGAAACGTACCAAAATGAACCGGCACATATTTTCCATCCATCAATTTTTCAAATCGCTCCTTCATCTCTCTGGCAGCCGCCTTAGTAAAGGTAATTACCAAAATATTACTAGGAGAAATCTGATACTTGTCAATTAATGTTTTTATCCTATGGGTTATTACTAAAGTTTTCCCAGAACCAGGCCCTGCAAGTACCATCATAGGCCCATTTTTATGATTCACAGCCTTTTGCTGTGCCTTATTAAATGACGGTTTGCTATTTTTCTTCGTCATAGTCTTTTTACCTTCAGTCTCTCACTCGTTTTGTTTTGCTTTGATAGAAAATAGTTCTACCAAGTATAGAAAAACATTCTACATGAGTACAACTATAACACGAACCTATTCCCTTTGTAAAGAAAAAGAGGTCACTGTCAATTGTACTTGCCGGGCTTTTGCAACAAAATGGGAAACCATCAAACAGACGATTTCCCTTCTATTTTTTAGGATAATAGCTCAATTGCTGCGCGAATTCTTGTTAATGTTTCTTCTTTTCCAAGAAGCTCCATAAGTTCTGTCGCTCCACCAGGTGTCATTTGCTTACCAGAAACTGCTGTACGAATTGGCCACATAATAAAACCAGTTTTATATTCATACTCTTTTCCAAAAGCAGTCAATGTCTCAAACAACGCATCGTTTGAATAATCTTCCTGTGCTTCTAATACAGGCAATACTTCCTTTAATAAAGCAAGGGAATTTTCCGGATTTGTCTTCATCTTTTTATGGTTGTACATATCCACGCTATACTCTGGCATCTCCTGTAAAAAGTCAATATGTCCTGCAATATCAGGAAATACTTCAATACGAGTTTTTACCATCTCTGCAATACGTCTAAAGTCCATATCTTTCTTAATGACATCCTGAATGTAAGGCAATGCCATCTCGTAGAACTTCTCAAAATCCATTGCTTTCATGTATTCACCATTCATCCATCTGAGTTTTACCATGTCAAACACTGCAGGCGCCTTGTTAATACGACGATAATCAAACGCTTTTACCAATTCATCCAGTGAAAAGATTTCACAATCATTTTCCGGACTCCAACCAAGAAGTGCTACAAAATTCACAATGGCTTCGCGAAGGAAACCTTGATCCAGCAAATCTTCAAAAGAAGAATGACCACAACGTTTACTGAGCTTTTTGTGTGTCTCATCTGTAATCAACGGACAGTGAATATACTCTGGCACTTCCCATCCAAATGCCTGATACAAACGATTGTATTTTGGTGAGGACGATAAATACTCATTTCCTCGAACTACATGTGTAATCCCCATCAAATGATCATCCACTACATTTGCAAAATTGTAAGTTGGATATCCATCGGATTTAATTAAAATCATATCATCTAATTCGGAATTATCCACAGAAATGTCTCCATAGATAATATCATGGAATGTAGTTGTTCCTTCTGTTGGGTTATTCTGGCGTATTACATAAGGAAGTCCCTTTGCCAAGTTTTCCTCTACTTCTTCTGGAGATAACTGCAAGCAATGCTTATCGTACTGCATAATCTCTTTGTCATCTCCGTCTCCTACTTTATTAGAAAGACTTGCTAAACGCTCCTTTGTACAGAAACAATAATAAGCTTCACCTTTTTCCACTAATTGCTTTGCATATTCTAAATAAATCCCTTTTTCCTGTCTCTCGCTCTGTACATAAGGACCACATCCACCATCCTTGTCCGGACCCTCATCATGAATCAATCCGGTTTCCTGTAACGTATGGTAAATGATATCAACCGCACCTTCTACATAACGCTCTTGATCGGTATCTTCAATTCTCAAAAGAAAATCTCCGCCTTCATGTTTGGCTACCAAATATGCGTACAATGCAGTTCTTAAATTTCCAACGTGCATTCTACCTGTTGGGCTAGGTGCAAATCTAGTTCTAACTTTTCCCATGATATCCTCCATTCTGCCTGTGGGCAACTATACTATTTGTAACTATTCACCGACTCCAGTTCCGTGCTACACACTAAGACTACTCATATATGGGGAGCAACTCTATTCGAGTACCTCTATAATGGAACAATCAGCTACTTATATGCCAGCATAACGTATCTAATTGTTCCATTATAGAGGTTTCTGAATAGTTACATTATTTTTTATAAACTGTCTACTTAATAAAGATAAGGTGGTGCATGCCACACCACCTTATACTATATAACAAAAAATCTAAATTTTCAACCATTGCCTTCTTTGGAATCACTCTTATGCTATTTGCTATTTTCCTATATAAGTAATTAAAGTTTCCACTGCATGATCGATGCCACCAAAATCACTTCTTATAGAAAGATGATAGTTATTTACATTCCCCCACTTCTTTCCTGTGTGGAAATTGTAATAGTTGCATCGTCTCTTATCAAACTTTATAATGTTCTCCTCTGCTTTTGCTTTTGGAAGTTCATATACTTCTATTGCTCGTTTTACTCGTGCAGAAATATCTGCCGCCACAAATACATTGATAACATTTGGCATATCTTTTAATACATAATCTGCACACCGTCCCACAATCACACATGGACCCTCCTGCGCAAAACGTCTAGTTACTTTTGTCTCTGCTAAAAACAAACGATCATCCACAGACATGGTGCTAAATCCCATATCAATATTTCCGTATGCACTCATTCCCATAGCGAGAGAATACAAGAAACTATTGGTTGCCTTTTCTTCTGCCTTTTCAAATGCTACCTCTGCAAACCCACTTTCTTTGGCTGCATGAGCGATAATCTCATTATCATAAAAGGGTATTCCATAATGCTCTGCCAACTTTTGGCCGATCTCTCTTCCACCACTTCCATACTGTCTACTTATTGTAATTACCTTATTCATAACAAGCCCTCCTTTCAAGCCATCGCTTAACCCCTTACTTAACAAGCAACACTTTTATATCCATATTATAACACAGAAACATCTGTTTTTCATACATTTTTTGTAACAATCATAGGAACACGCTTTTGTGAACTTATAAAAGCAAAGAGTTGCTGCATAACAGAATTCCTCTATTATACGCAACTCTTTGTATTACATCACGTTTATCTTTGACTTCTCATAAATTTGTGATGGTATTTCTTATTTTACTACAACAACCTTACTCTTCTTCTTTACATTTCCTGCACTATCTTTGATATATACAGTAAACTTGTAAGTTCCTTTCTTCTTAAGGGAAACTTTTTTGCTCTTAGTAGAAGAATATGCTTTTATTACTTTTGTCTTTCCTTTATAAGTATAAGTAAATTTGTACTTATAACTTCCTGTACCACCAGATGCTGTAGTAGAAAGTTTGTATTGAAGTTGTTTTATCTTCTTTACAATCAATTTCTTTACTACTAACGTTGGTGCTTTCTTAACCTTGAAACTAATCTCGGCATTTGTTACTTTGTCACTATTGCCAGTATCTTTTGCATATACAATAACTTTATAACTTCCTGTCTTTTTTGGTGTCCATGTGTAAGTAGCTTTTTTGCTGTATGCTCTTATAATTTGAAGCGCTCCTGTAGAGTCCTCAACTGCAAACTGATACTTGTATGTTCCACTTCCACCTACTGCAGCAGCCGTTAATTTTACCTTGCAACCTTTATACTGCGTAGTCTTTGGACTTGCAGATAAAGATACCTGATATGGATCTGGCGTTGTAATTGCCGATGGGGTTGCTGTTACGGCAGATTGTGTTACTACACTATTATCTGGTGCATCTGTTGGTTTTACTGTTGGTGTCACTGTTGGCTTCACTGTTGGTGTCGCCGTTGGCTTTACTGTTGGTTTTACCGTTGGCTCTACTGTTGGAGTTGCTGTTACCACATCTGTAGCTGCTGGTAGCGTCGCTGTTGGTTTTACTGTTGGCTCTGCCGTTGGGGTTGCTGTTGCAGGTGTTACTGTTGCAATCGGTCCATCTACAGGATCATACAATAATTCAATAGTCTCTCCCTCAGTAGTATATTTACCTGTTGTCTCACTCTTTGTATCTTCTGCACGTTTGTAACCAACAATTGTACTGAGTGTCTCTGGTGCATAGATTGTATAACTATCACCTTCTGCACCTACACGAGTAATTTCTTTTAATACTGCTCCTGTTGCATCCACATATTTAACAGTTACTGTACATTCTTCTCCTGTTGCTTCTGCTGGTACTTCTGTCACATTGCCTGACAAATCTACTTCACAATTTCCATTTAAAGTAACTGTATCAACTACTTTATTTTCTCCACCATCGCAAATGATAGCCTGTACTTTTCCAGTAACTTTATCACAGGAATATACATAGTAGTCTCCTTCTACAGTCATAGAATCTCCTGGCCATGCAGATGTTGTATATTGTTTTGTAGCATCATCCCACAACCAAATAGTAGGCACATTTTTAAATAATGATTTTTTGGCTCTTACCTTGAAGCCTGTAGCTTCTGCCCCTATCACAGGTGCTTTACTTCTTTGATATGTAAATTCCTTAGAAACACTCTGCTCATCAATAGTAGAAGTTCCATTTACTGTAATCTTTGTAGTCTCTTCGTATGCAGTATCTGCTCCAATTGTAATCTCTGCGCTATCGGTAAAAGCTACTGCCTCGCAGTCATTGATTGTGTATGTAGCATTGGTTACATTTTGTAATGCAACTTTTACTGTAATTGTATCATCACTATATGTACCATCTTTTATAGTTCCAGAAGTTACACTTGCAGAAACTTTTGCCTTAGGTGTACTCTCTGTTGGCTCACCAAGTAAAATAACACCGTTGCTATCACATGTAGCAGAAACTTTTCCACCACTTACTGTATATTCTTCTCCTGAATGAGAATCTACTAATGTAGTTCCATCTGTAAATACAGAACTTACATCTACATCATAAGTTCCTGCACTTCCTGGAAGACAAACTACTACTTTATCCTCGTAATCCGTCTTTGTTTCAGAACCTACTGTAGCTTTCCCCTTATAAGTACGGCTAAAGGTATATGGACTGTCCGAAATCTTCTTATGCTGACCTGCTCCGACTGCAATATGATTCTTTCTAAAACGTCCTACTTTCTGCCAATTTGCAAGACATCCCGCATCATTCCATGTCATTTGAGAACGGGATGGCTGGTCACCACTACCGCCTCCTGCCTGTCTGGATGTCTCATCTCCATAGTAAGTCTGTACACCACCTGGACAAAGCAACAATGCAGTTCCTACACTGGCTCCTCTTGCTCCAATTCCCTTATCATGTGAAGAAACATAACTCAATGCGTTTTTACCACTTCCACTGTTACAATAAGAAGCGTATTCTGAATATACAGATTCTAATGCACTTCCTTTTAAACTCGCTTTTGATTGGAAGCCAAAGTTAATTAAAGAATCAAATGCCTGGGAATAATCAGTACCGCTGTAATCCATAGACAATCCTTGGTCATACACCTCACCAGTCATCCAGAAATCATCTGTCCACTGTGCGCCAGGCTTATCTGGGTTATTACTTCTCCATTCTTTTAATGCTTTATTACACTGTGTATTCAAATCTTTCCAACAATCAAAATTTACATGTTTAGCCGTATCACAACGGAAACCGTCCACACCATACTCACGCACCCAATTTGATAACCAGGCAACTAAATACTGTTTTACAGATGCTGAACCTATTTGTCCATATCCACATGCACTTAACATGGCATTGGTCTCTGCTGTCTTTTCCTTTAACTGTCCTTCCTTTTCCCACTTTCTCGATATAACATCTGGAAGACTCTTTCCAGAACTATCTTCTGTCTTAAAGTCAGGAAGTCCGCCACTACAACCGGTATCCTCTGGTTCATTTTCCGGTGCAGTATATCCACTTCCATATCTTCCAGCTACCATTCGCTGCCATGAAGTAGTAAACCAACTATTATTCCATTCATCTGTATAATTCAATGCTCCATGTTCAGAACTCTTTACTGCATAGTCCCACTCCCAAGTGTAACTAGACTCACTCTCACCAAAATAGGATTGCTGCCACTTTGAACTAAGCAAACTACTATTTGCTCCATAATATTCTGCAATAGTATACGCATCCGGGTAACCACTATGATTCATTACTACGTCAAATACTACACGAATACCATGTTCATGGGCAGTATCAATAAAATTCTGTAAATCTTCTGCCGTTCCCATGTTGGCATCTACCTCAGTATAATCCAACGTATAATATCCATGATAAGCATAATGCTTAAATCCGCCACCAAACACTGCTCCATGTACCTGCTCATATGGTGCAGTAATCCAGATTGCATTGGTTCCAAGAGCATCAAAATATCCATTCTCAATATACTCTGTCAGTCCCTTTAAATCACCACCATGAAAAGTACCGACTCTACTTTCATAGCCATCTGCATTCACTTCACCGTTCGCAGCATAAGATCCTGCCACACTCTCGAATGTGCTTTTGTAAGAACTTGGAACTGTAGATGATTTACCAGAACGTCCATAAGAGTGATCATTACTCTCATCTCCATTATGAAAACGGTCGGTAATTACAAAATACATATTTACGTTGTCCCAAGAAAATGGAGTATTTTCGTCAGAGGCATACTCTCCATCTGGATCATACTGAGATCCATCTGCTGTAATATTTCCATTGTCATCCACAGTTACCTTGAAAACGCCTTCGTCATCTTCAGAAATATCTGTGTTTCCAGCCAAAGAAACCTGCTTTACAGATTCTTCTGTTTCTTCAGCCGCCGTTGTTGCAGCATACGCATAATAGTCAATGCTAGGCAAACTCGTAACGCCTACACTGGCCGCCAACGCAATTGCGCACAACTTTTTGATTTTGTTGTAAACCATAAATCATATCCTCCTTTTTGGCAATTTTACCACTTTTTTCTTTTTCATACTCTCTATTTTATCATTTTTTCACGAAATCATCAACCTCTTAAACATTATTTCCTACAGAAATGTTACAGTTTTTTTACTATTTTGTTTCTAAAATATACATTCCGCCATATACTACACTAGATTTTCCTCACTACTGACGTAAAAAAATGGGGATATTACACTTTCATGTAATATCCTCATCTAACATTCTTTTGTGTACCTTACATTAATATAACTATTTAATTTGCAATATCTTCTTTACCTTTTTTACTTTATTCGCCCCATCTTTTACATACAAATAAATGGTATAGGTTCCTGCCTGTTTAAATTTATAAACTTTTGTTCTTACTGTGCTATATTTTTTAATAGTAGTCTTTTTACCTGCAGCATTTACTATCATCAATTTATACTTTATAGTTCCTTTTCCTTCTGCCTTCATAGTAAACTTAACTTTCCGTTTCGTAAGTTTTGTTGCTTTAAAGGTCTTTACAGTCAAAGCACTGGTAATCTGATAATCCACCGTCACATTTTTTATTTCTTTTCCAGCGGCTCCATCATCACAAATATACGCATGAATCTTATATTTGCCACCTTCTGATGGTATCCATGTCACTGTATTTGTACTTGTCCATCCAGTATAAATCTCCTGATGAAGAGTTTCTGTATTTACAATGTAAAATTTGTATGTATATTTACCACTTCCTCCAGTTCCCTTCAACGTCAGCACAATGCGACTTCCTGCCTCTTGAGGTGCAGCTTTGCTGGAAGTGAAACTTGCAATAGCAAAATCACTGGAAGCAGACGAGTTATCTACCGATGTAGACGAAGAACTTGACCCCGATTGTGGTTTTTCTGTTTCCTTCGGCATTGTTGTAGTTTTTGGAGTTTCTGTAGCTGTCACTTTCGTTGTTGCCTTTGGTGTTGAAGTCACTTTTGGTGTTGAAGTGGCTTTTACTGTTGTGGTGGCCGTTGGCTTCTCTGTTTCCTTTGGCTCACTGGTTTCTTTCACCACTTCCGTTGCCTTTGGTATTTCTGTGGCTGTCACTTTCGTTGTTGCAGTTGGCTTTTTAGTTGGCGTATCCACTGTCGGTGTAAATGCAGTCAATTTGCCAGATTTGTAAGTATATTCCATATAACCGGTACAAACCATATTGGTATCTTTTACCGGATCCTGCCAAGTGCCGTTATCATTGATAATCACATTGGACGAAGAAAATTCTGTACTATAATATACATAATAATCTCCCTCTTTTGTCATTGCAGTTCCCGGCCACTTTCCTGCGTATGCAGTCTGTGCCGCATCCGTTCCATACAAATAAATATATGGGGTAAAACTATAGTCGGATGCTTTGGTACGAAGATAAAATGTATACTCTGGTTCTTCCTCTTTTGAGTATGTATATGTCTTTTCGCTAAGTTCTTCTCCTTCTTCTCCAGTTCCTCCTACTATAAGTGTATAAGTAGTACCAGTAGGATCTCCTCCACCAATTTCAATGGTATCTCCTGCTGTAAATGAAATTTTCTCTCCATCATCCAAAATATAATAGGAATCACTTGTTTTTGACGCAGACAACTTAATGGTTAATGTATCAGATGTGAAAGACTGACTTGCAGTTGCTCCTATAGATGGCTTTGCCACACCGCCTGCACCAAGCAAAATAACACCGTTGCTATCACAAGTAGCAGATACCTTTCCACCGCTTACTGTGTATACCTCTCCACTATATTCATCCGTCAAAGCAGTTCCATCTTCAAATACAGAACTTACATCTACATCATAGGTTCCTGCACTTCCCGGAAGACAAACTACTACCTTATCCTCGTAGTCCGTCTGTGTCTCAGAACCTACTGTAGCCTTTCCTGTATAAGTACGACTAAAGGTATACGGACTCTCCGAAATCTTCTTATGCTGACCGGCACCTACTGCAATATGATTTCTTCTAAAACGTCCCACCTTCTGCCAGTTAGATAAAATACTTTGATCCATATTTGACCAGTTCATATTACTACGTGTTGGCTGCTTATCACTTGTTCCATCGCCCTGTCTTCCAGATTCATCACCATAATAAGTCTGCACACCACCAGGAGTAAGCAACAATGCTGTACCTGCGTTGGCACTTCTTGCACCTAAGGATGTATCATGAGAAGAAATATAGCTTAATACATTGAAGCTTGAATCGCTATTAATCTGTTGCGCATAACTAGAATATATACCCTCAAGTCCTGAACCACTCTTAGTCTCATTTCCCTGATAATCAAAATTAATCATCGAATCAAAGCCACCGGTAGAATAGTAACTATCCTTGCCCACTCCGTGTCCCCATGCTTCACCTGTCATCCAGAAATCATCGGTCCATTGCGCTCCCGGTTTATCAGGATTATTTTTTCTCCATTCTTTTAATGCCTGCACACCAGCTTTCTTTAATTTGCCCCATTCAGATTGATTTACATGTTTTGCTGTATCACATCTAAATCCATCTACACCATATTCTCTTACCCAATCTGTTAACCACTTAGTAATATAGGTTGTAACACATTTAGACATACCATAGTTCTTACAGAATTCATCTAATTCTTTTTCTTCTTGTGCTAATTTCTCAGCACCCCATTTTTTCTTTAAAATACCAGGCATACCAGGATCTGTAGTTCCTTCTGTTACAAAGTCAGGAAGACCATCCACACAAGTTTCTACACCAGAATCTTCCGCTGCCTGATTGGCATAATTGGCAAATCTTCCTTTTGTCATTCTAACCCAGCCAGAGCCCCACCAGTTAGTTTCCCAATCACCATTCTGTGCATCCATCATACCCTGTGATCCATTTTGAGAGGCTTCTACAACATAGTCATTATACCACTTATAACTTTTATCATCCCAGTTATATATCTCTTCCCAATTACTTGCCAGCTTACCATATCCAAATTCCGCCGCATCTTTTGGGTTGGCATATCCTGCGTGATTCATAACAATATCAAATATAACTCTGATTCCATGTTCATGCGCTGTATCAATGAATTCTTCCAATTCTTCTGCAGTACCCATATTGGCATCTACTTCTGTAAAATCTAAAGCATAATAACCATGATATGCGTAATGCTTAAATCCACTGGCTGCAAGTGCGCCATGAATCTGCTCATATGGTGCAGTAATCCAGATTGCATTTGTTCCTAATTCATCAAAATAACCTTCTTTAATTTTCTTAGTCATTCCAGCCAAGTCTCCACCATGAAAATAACCTTCTTTATTCTCATAACCGGAAACTGCGTTTCCTGACTTGTCTAATCCTCTTCCATAAGAATGGTCATTATCCGGATTTCCATTTTCAAAACGGTCTGTCATAACGAAATATACATTTACATTATCCCAAGAAAACGGTGTATCCTCATCTGCAGCATATTCATTATCCGCATCTGCTGTAATAGTTCCGCTGTCATCCACAGTTACTTTGAAAACACCTTCGTCGTCTTCTGAAATATTTGTGTTACCAGTCAAAGAAACCTGCTTTGCAGCTTCATCGGTTTCTTCTGCTGTTGTTGCTGCCGTCGCATACGCATAATAGTCAATACCAGGTAAACTTGTAACGCCTACACTGGCTGCCAACGCAATTGCGCACAACTTTTTGATTTTGTTATAAACCATAAACCATTTCCTCCTTTTGGCAATTTTACTATTTTTTTATTTTTCACGTGCCTTATTTTATCATTTTTCCACTAAATCATCAACAGGTTAAATGTTTAACCTGCACAAATATTTTTCCATAAAATATTTCAATAGTATACATTTGTTATATTGCACACGCATAAATTGTATATTTATCTTCGCAAAATTCTTTAGAAAAGCAAAAAAAGAAGGAAATACTACACTTTCATGTACTATTTCCATTATCCTCTTTCTTATATATGTATCAAATATATCTTACCTAATGAAGCGCAAAAACAATTTTTGCCACTTTACCATTATAAGTCTTAGCCGTTATAGTAGCTCGTCCTCTTCCCTTTATCACCAAAACGCCTGAAGCATTTACTGTGGCAACTGATTTTTTTGAACTTGCCCAACGAATTTTATAACTAGCAGCCCCTTTGCTTAAAGAAACCTTTAATGGAATTTTAGTACCAATACTTACAGACGTTACTTTTGGCTTTCTAATTTTTATACTTTGAGGTTTCTTTTTTACCTGCGCCTTTAAAACTAAGGTTTTTGTAGAAATCTTTGCATAGACTTCCGTCTTTCCCAATTTTTTTCCCCGGATAATTCCTTTTTTATTCACACTTATAACTCGTTTATTTTTAGAACGATATGTCACTTTTAATCCACTGCGATTCTTGACTGGCATTTTTACCTGCTCGCCTATTCCAAGTTTTATATCCTTTTCCTTCAAACTTGCATCAATTACGCTTTCTGTCTCTGTATCTGGAACAACCACTCCTACATCCTCCACAGATGAGGGAATCTCTTCCGTCTGTGTACCTACCGGAGACTCCACCACAGGCTCAGGCGAAGCTGTTGCCGTCATAGCTGCTGTTGCTGTCGTAACCCCAGCATTTGTTGCTGCCACTGCTGATCCAGTTGCTATTTTTTGCTGTGTCAAAGGCATTTTCTGTTTCTGATTTGCCATGATACTTCCATTTCCATATCCAGAAACCACTTCTATCAAAAGACTACATCCAAGTACACCCATCCATACCTTCTTTTTTTTCATAATCACCTTATCCTCCCACCAATTTTTATACTTATCCCATTATCCATGCTCTACGATACTTCTTTATTCCACCGTTACATTAGAATCGTCTATAATGATTTGACTCTCCTCTTTTGGTTTTCTTGTTACTTCCGGTTGCTTTGTCACTACTGGTTCTTTCGTCACCGTCGGAGTTTGCGTAACAACTGGTTTCTTTGTCACAACTGGTTCTTTTGTGACTGGTTGCTTTGTTCTTTTCGGCTTTTTTGTAGGAATTGCAGTAGGTTCCTCTGTAGGTGCGTTAGTTTCCTCCACCACTGTAATACTAGGACTAGCTATTACTTCTATCACGCCAGTTTCCTCCTTTGCATCTCCAAAAAGAGAATAGATTCCCATTCCTGTTGTTCCTACAAGTAAAAAAGCAAGAACGCTTCCCAATACTTTTTTATTTTTCTTGTTTGGAGTTTCTTCTTCCTTGTGAGTCTCCTCTACTTGATCCACCATAGTCTCTGCCACAGTCTCTTCGTAAGCGGAAAGGGAAGTTGATGCAACTCTTGTATTCTCCCACACATCTTCCGCTTTTCCATTGCTCGGAAATGACCTAACCTCCAATGTACTACCTGTACGAACTGTTTTTGAACTCATATCTTTAGAAAATAAGATAATCTGTTCTTCCTCCAATTGAAGCACTTTCTCTAACTCTTCACGCATCTCCTTTGCCGAACCATAACGTTCGGATGGTACATACTCACATGCTTTCAATATAATCCTTGCCAATTCTGAACTGGCATGAACTGGTACAGGCATAGACTGCCCACTCATCCGCATCACATCTGCCGCTTCCTTATCCGAATACCGAATACGTTCTGGCATCGGTGGTAAAAATGGTAATCGATTATCATTTAAAAAACGATATAACACAATACCAAGAGAATAAATATCTACCGTAGAATTATATTCCAGCCCCTTATAGACTTCTGGAGCCATATAGCTTCTTGTTCCCTTTTTGGAAAGTCCAGAGGAAGTCTTTTCCAACTCTCTTGCAATTCCAAAATCGCCCAATTTGTAAGTTCCTACATCCGAAATAAAGATATTTTCCGGCTTAATGTCTCGATGTATAATATTATACTTTTGACATACTTCCAGTGCTTTACAAATATCAATGCCAAGCTGAATCACATCTTTATTGGTTAAATCCACACTTTTTGCATGTGAAAATAAACCAGTAAGCAATTCCATTCGAATGTAAATTCTCCATCCATATCCATCTTCTTTTCTCACTACAGCATGATCTTCATAACTGACAATATTGGAATTTCCCTTTAACTTTGACATTAAAGTAAATTCATCTACAATATCCTCCACCATACTGCGAAAATATTCATCCATTTCCTGTTCACTAAAACCTTCGTTGAGAAGAGAGTCTACCTCCGCCTGACTATGTGGAATTTCCATCACTTTTAATGCAGCTTCATATGTATGTCCAAACTCTTTTCTCACAATTTTATAAACTTTACCAAAAGCACCTTCTCCTATGCTTTTCTCAATTGTCCAATCTTTAAAGCCTGAATCCATTCTATGCACCTCGTAGTTCTTAGATATCTTCTTCCCTTTTCCTTCTCATGGAATGTATCACTTTACAACAATGGTTACCTATACTAAAATAAAGGCATTTTTTTCATTTACCAATTGTATCATACTATCCTTTTCTACCCGTACCCATGTATCTGGTTTGATTCTTCCAATGCTACTAACAAAAGTTCCATTTTTGGAATAATCACACACATAATAGCATTGCTGCTCTACGTCAAACTTAATACCGCAATGCTTTCTACTAATAGCTCCGTCACTAATTACAATTTGACACTGTTTACTGTCTCTACCAAGCACAGCCTCCTCTTCATGATACAATCGAAAAGACGCATTCTGTCTTGGTCCACGAACACCTACTACCAAACCATATTTGGTAGCTCCCACTGCATAACTTTTTGTGGCAATCACAGTAGAATTTCCGCCAAAGGTAACTGCATCTTCTCCCATAGCTCCAGCAGACATAATATCCACACTATCAAATCGGTCTTTCTTTATCTTATCCCACTTTTCCCGAACATTCTCATGATATTTTCTACTAATTGGAAATACCTCTTTTCCAGCATAAACCGATTCACTATCTACATCTTCTACTTTTCTTCCACTTACCAAATAACTTTGATGACAACGAATATAATCGTATTTTTCTAAGTTCTTCTCTAGCTCATCTAATTTTCCATAAAACCAGATTTCTTTGTTACCGTTTGAAAAAAAGGCACCAATCTTTCTTGCATTGCTAGAAAAATACAATATGGTATTCAATGGCAACATTTGCTCTTTTCCCTGAATGGATACTGACAAATATTCTTTCTGGTAACACTTTTTCTCGTGCATGTATTGTTTCATTTCATATTTGAATTTAGAAAAATCAACGGGTTTTACCAAATAATTAAATGCTTTACAACGAAAAGCATCTGTGACAAACTCTACACCTTCCGCCACAAAAAATACATCGATATCAATCTTCATTTCTCGAATATGTTCTGCAAGAGCCAATCCTTCCGTTCCTTTTGCATCTACTTCCAAAAAAAGAAGATCAAAGTTAAAATCACCAGCATCGATACGTTTTTTTGCCTTGTCCACACTATCGAAACACTCCGTAATGTAATCGTCATCTATGTCTACATCCTTAGCTATATAATCCAGCAATTGTGCCTGTAATCTCTTGTCTTTATCACAAATTGCAATTCTTAACATAACTGTTCCTCCTTCTGTCTGTCCTACACATTTCAGTCAATTATATTTCCACTATCACTATGGTTTATTGTCTTTTCCACCCGTTTTTTTGGCACATTGTAGATATAACCTCATTTAAATATTGTATAATATCTTCTCCATCAAATCCATGCCATTACGCATAGTTCTGTTCTTCCTTTTTTTACAAACAGAAACACTTCTTACCAATATTATATACTATTTCTCTTTTTTTAAAAAGTTCTGAATGTATGTTTTTTTCATATATTATTCTAACAACATTTTTCTTTTGGAGTATTGCATGGACGAACATGATGATTTATTTTCCCATTTTGTAAAAATAGGACTGCTTGGGCTATCCATTTTTTTACTAAGTGTGATCTGTTTTTATTCAGTCACAAACTATTCTTCTGTTTTTTCTTCAAACAGTGAAAGAAAACTTCCCATCTATTGTGTAGATACTACTAAACAACAAGTCAGTCTTTCTTTTGATGCCGCATGGGGAAATGAAGATACACAGGAAATTTTGGATGTTTTAAAGAAATACAATATTAAAGTCACTTTTTTTATGACCGGCGGCTGGGTGGAAAAATATCCGGATGATGTAAAAGCCATCGCAAAAGCCGGTCACGATTTGGGCAATCATAGCCAAAACCACAAACAAATGTCTCAACTTTCTGCAACTGAATGCGTGCAAGAAATCCAGTCCGTCAATGACAAAGTGAAAGAACTCACAGGAACCTCTCCTGCTTTATTTCGCCCACCTTATGGTGATTACAACAATACTTTGATCGAAGCTGTTGCCAGTTGTAAATGCCATTGTATTCAGTGGGACGTTGATACATTAGTTATAAAGTGAATAATAAATAGAATTACAGAAAGTATTTTACTACTACAGATTTTTTCGATGTTTATTCAGAGCCTAAAATTTCTTCAACAAATTTCTTTGTAGCATCTTCTATTCGCTTATCATGTTCATAATTCCAGACTTTTATCATCAATTCTAAAACATACGGTGGCGGAGTTCGTTTTTTAGTCTCCCATCCTTGCACTGTGGCTATCGGTATACCAAAATAATTAGCAAAATTAATTTGATTTAATCCAGTAGTTTTTCTAAACTCTTTGACTTCCATAACACAAACCACCCTTCCAGCATAATTATATGTTCATTCGACTGTTTTTGTCAAGGAAATTATTGTATATTTTTCAATATTATTCCTCATTTTTAGGAAGATCATTTTTTACCATTCCAAAAGAATCAAATGTATAACCAAATTTTTCATAATACTCTTTAGCTTTTTCTGTCTTTAATTCCTTCTTAAAATGCACATATCGTTCATCAAACATTTTAAGCAAATTTTCTCCAATTTTATTGCCTTGATAATTAGGATGAACTAAAAAATATGTAATATAAACATGCATAGAGTCATCTATAGCACTTAATAATCCTACAAGTTTATTTTTATCCCATGCCGAAAAAACAGCCTTCGAATGATACATTGCATTTTCCAATCTATGTGGATATGCAGCACTCTCATCTTCCCATCCCACAGATGTAAATAATTCTACTAAATCACTTTCTTCAAATAACTGCGTTCTCTTATATGTAATATTCATTGTTTTTACTCTCCTTTTTATATTGTTAAAATCAATTATATCAGTTCCATATAATTATACCTTCCATTCAATTTCCAGCTCATTTTTTTTGACTAAAATTCTTTTTATATAACTTGCTGCCACTAGATGCTTTTCTTCCAACGCTAAACTAGAAAAGTCAATTTTGTCAATCGTAACTTTCGGCATCTGTACATTAGAAATCCTCTTTAATATTTCCTTTTTCTGCATATCTAAGCGTTTAATTTCACTATTGATATAAGAAATCAATGTTCCCTCTGCCTCTCCACTCTTAAGCGTAGAAATTAAATTTTCAATTGCCTGCTCTGTCTTTTCCAATTCAATTTTGTCTGCATTGGATAATGTTGGTTGAAATTCTACTGGCTCTCCATGACAACTATTGATTACCATTTCTAGTTCCTTTTGTACATACTTTTCCAGTTCCCCCAAACGAAAAGAAATTTTATTACTGCATCCATTTTTCCTAACATATTTCCCACTACAATACAATCCTCTCTCTTCTCTATTCTGATCTGTTCCCAATTTAATGGCATACTCACACTCTCCGCATTTAATTAAACCAGTCAGCCAGGTAAGCGTTCCTTTTCCGTTATTTCCAATTTGCTTATTGGTATCTAATTTATAATTTGCAGCAAGCCAGATTTCTGCCTTTACTGCTCCTTTCCAATTAGCAAGTACAAATACCATATCCTCATAATCCTTATATTCTCTATTTGTCCCTCCAGCCAAAGTCCCCCTCTTACCAACCAAAATTCCAGCTCTTTCACCAATAAAATCATCCACTGGGTTAATAATTTGAATACCAAATGATTTTATATAACAATATACTTCATAATCAGCTTGTACATAAACAGGGTTTCTCATTAATTTTGCCAAACTTACGCTACCCCAAGTTTTACTGCGCATACAAGGAATCCCTCTTTTATTTAAATCATCTGCAAGTTTTCCCAAAGATATTTCTGTATAAGCATATCTTTCAAATATTTCTTTCATAATTCCAATGTCCTGATTTTCTACCAGTGTTGGAACATTTCTACCAAACTTATCTCTCAATCGTCCATTGGATAATCCATAAGGAGCTGGTCCCCCTGGCCACCTTCCGTCTTTTACCCGACTGTAATAGTTGTCTTTTACCCTCTCTGCAATGGTTTCCCTCTCCATTTCAGCAAAAACCATAACAATGAATAGCATGGCCTTTCCCATCGGAGTGCTTGTATCAAAATTTTGTGTAGCAGAAAGCAAATTCACTTTTTCCTCTTCAAAAATTCTCCATATTTCAGAGAAGTCTAAAATAGATCTACTTAATCGATCCAGCTTATAAATAATAACTTTGGATATCTTTCCATCTTTAATATCACTTAGCATTTGTTGAAATGCTGGTCTTTTCGTATTCTTTCCGCTGAACCCCTTGTCCTTATAGACAAGAGGCTCTGCATCCTCTATACAATGCTTTTTACAAAACTCAATCTGCGTTTCAATAGAAAGACTATCTTTTACATCTAACGACTGTCTGGCATAAATTGCTTCCATCAACAAACCCCTTTATGTTTTTTCTTTTCATACAGACCATTCATATACATAGACCTTTGGATATTCACATAGATACGTTTTAATTCCTTTTTTCTTTCCTCATCATTCTTATACTTTTCTGGAATTACATTTTTTACAACAACCATACTATCACTTCCATCTCTTTTGTGTATTCTATTCTTCGGTAAAATCAAACATTCCTTATGTACAAGCTATTACCACTATTTTCTTTTTTTCCTCTTTGGGAACTCAAACTTCACTTCCCCTTCATCACTTAAAACCAGCTTTGCATCAAAAGTTCCACCAGCTTTTTTCGCAAATCCTTTTATCAAGGAAGTTTTTCCCTTTTCTAATAACTGTATTATCTGACTATCTGATAATTCTTTTCCTGCTACTACTTTCCAAATTACAAAATGACATTCCTTTTCCTTATAGTTGCTACAGTAGTAATTTTTCTTGCCTTCTAAAATAGAACCTGCACACATGGGACATCGACCAACTCCACTGCCACTATTTCCAGTATACACAGCTTCGATAACCGTATCACGATCCTGTTCTATAACTTCTGCAATATCCTGTTTCGTTTTCTCCACTACATGCTCTAGCGTAAGTTCTTTTCGAAACACCTTTTTTAAATCCATTCCCAGTGCAACCGTTTTCGTTTTATCCATGTCAATTCCTAGCTGCTCTAGCACTTCTACTAACGATTTTCCCTTTTCTGTAATATGAAATAAATTCTTTTCTTTCTTTATATAGGCATACCGCTGCGCATTTTCAATTATTCCGGCTCTAGTTGCTACGGTACCAATCTCACATCCCTGTAGCATAGCTTTATAATCCTCTTCCTCCGTATCTGTCTCTTCTGATGCGGCTGCAATCTCGGTTCTCTTAAATGGGTTCTTCAGGAATGTATTCAGTTCCGCCTCACTAACATGCGCTGGTGGCTTGGTTGTTTTTTCCATAAGCTGTATTTCTAAATTGTTTATTACTTCCCCTTCTGAAAAATTAGGAAGTAATTTCTCACTTTTCATTGGTTCATACTTAAGAAATCCTTCTGTAAGAATAGATGTACCTTTTAATTCCATGCTATATGAACCCATTTGGATTTCTACCCTGGTTTCCTGAAGAACTGTCTCTTCTGTAAGAAAGTTACTGATAAAACGGTTCTTTATGACTTTATATACATTTTCCTCTTTCTCAGATAGTGCCTCCGGACTTTTTCCCGTAATAATCAACGCAGTATGACCTTCTATCTTGCTATCATCAAAAATACTTTTACTCTCTCTCAAAGCAAGCGGTATTCCTTCCTCCTCAGTAAGTTTTTCCCAAATCTCCCTAACGCTTTCTTTTTCTGCTGTGGCAAGATATTCTGTATTTGTTCTTGGATATGTCACATATCCTTTTTCATACAGCGTCTGCGTAGCAGCCAATGTTTCTGCAGAAGAATATTTGTATTCCTTTGACATCTTATTTTGCAGCTTATCAAGTGAGAATAATTTTGGCGGTGCTTTTACCACAGATTTACTTTCTACTGTGCTAACAATCGCCTGCAAATCTTCTAATATATCTAAATGCACAGCAAGTTTATTACACACCTCTTCTCCTTCGGATTTTTGTACTTCTGAAAAACGTGAATCTTTCAATTTACCTTTTACTGGTATTCCATCCTTCTCAAACTGTACTTCTATTTCATAAAAAATCTCTTTTTCAAAAAACTCTATGCTCCGATCTCGATCATAAACAAATTTTACAATTGGATTTAGTACCCTGCCAATAGGATATAAGGTACCAGCCTTTAGCGTAACAAATCGAGTAAAGTTAATTCCCCACAACCAATCTATATACGTTCTGGTTAGTCCCTCTTCATAAAGATTTCCATATGCCTCTTCCGGCTTTAAATCTTTCAAGGCCTTCTGGACAAACTCCGGGGTAGTTGCTGTAAGCCAGATACGCTCCACAGGTTTCCATATCCCCGTTTCCTTTTGTAACTGGTCAACAATATTCAAAATAATAACACTCCCCTCCCGATCCGGATCTCCAGCATTAATAATTCCTGATACCTCCGAACGTTGATAAAGTTTTTGTATTATTTTGAATTGCTTTTTTACACCACTGTCATCACGCAAAATATATTCAAACTGTTCCGGAAAAAACGGAAGTTGCTCCAACGACCATTTTTCTTTTTCTACATTTCTATACTGTTCCACTGTCTTTAGTCCAAACAAGTGGCCAAAGGCAAAGGTCACAATATAATTCTCGTTTTCAAAATAACCGTCTGCCTTTTCCATTCTTCCTATTCCAGCAACAATCTTCATAGCCAGACTGGGCTTTTCCGCAATAATTAGTTTCTTACTCATATTCTTCCTTCTTTCACTCCATTTTTGCACACAAAAAAGGTGCAGTTTCTACGCTTTAATTTCATAGATACTACACCTTTATATCAATAATCCAATCTTCTATTTTCTAACGTGACTTACCTCTACTTTTAAAATCAGAAACCGCCAAATTACTCATTTCATGATTACTCATATAAGAACTGCCTTCTATATGAATAAACCCATTCTCTCGAAAGAAATCACGAATTTCTTTATAAGGTTGTCGAAAATTGTCTTTACCAAATATTTTTTTACAAACGTTGGTATCAAGATCAAATGTAATTTGTTTTCTTTTTGCCCTCACTTGCTATACCTCTAAAGCTGTAACAGGGCGTATTCCTTTTTTTTCATACAGCTTTAATACTTCCGAAATACAATCCTCCGTCTCTCCATCTACATCTAATGTCCACTCTTTTAGAAACGATACATATTCCAAATCTTTACGAGTATGACGTGTTACAAACATGGTCAATAAGCACAATGCATCCTCACCATCCTTTGAAAACACCCCATATTCATTCTCGCTAATACCATACTTTTCTGCATATTCTCTCATTGGACATAACAATTCTTCCTCTGTACTCCCTGCAGAAGCAACCTTTTCTTTATTAAAAACAAATGTTAATGAAACCATATCACTTCCCCTTTCACTCTATCACTACTTAATTCAACATTCTTATCACATATTCTTTCTTCTATTATATCACAAAATCACTTTCCTCCAAATATAATTTTGTCGATAAAGAAACATTTGGTGTAATATCTATGAAATTTTCAATGTACACTACGCCCCGGTAACCTATAATACTGGATCCTCAGCTTAAGGAAGGCATATATAAACTGTATTATCCTCCACAATACAGCTTGTATATAACTTTCCACACTATCTAAATGTGGATTTATGGATAACTGCCATTCCATCGTGGATAAGCCCATGCATAACCCATGGAAAACAAAAAACCGTTTCCCACAGGTTACACACATCCTTACCCACAATTCTATACACGCAGCAGTTACCCACAAGCTCCACATTTTCTACTGCTACTGCAATATCAGATATATGACACTGACTGAACTTATTTTTCTTCCACGATCTCACTCTCCTTTATTACCACCACTCCAAACAAGGTTCTGCTAAAATTTTATTGTTTTGTCTATAATGCCACCAGTTACCACTCTCGTATTGGACACATATCACTCCATTTTCTTCTTTCCAATAATTCACAATGCCACCCTCTCTCCAAAACTCAAATGCTTTCTTGTGTTCCGCCATACAGAATTCTGCATCTCCCCAATCCATCACTATCCACCTCTCCTATTTCATAATCTTTTACATGCCTCTAAAAATTTCCTAAATGCCTCTTTCGAGGAGAATTCCAATGTATCTTCCCTATCTTCAACCAACACACAATAGCGTTTTAGAAAATTTATAAACCGTTGTCTCTGCACATCATTGCTGGATATTTTCTTTTGTACATTGGCAATAAATTCCACATCCTGATTGGAAATTGGCTTTCCTTCTACCAGCAATGTAACTCCAACCTGATTCAGATTACTATTCTTCTTTCTTTTCCAAAATGACATTTAGCTGCTCCTTTCATCAAACTGGATAACTACATAGCATTTTCCAATTCCTTTAAATCCTTTTCCAAAAAGGTCGTTTTCCGAACACATTTGACAATTCCATTTAGCTGCATATATCTTCTTACTGCTTTCCAATCTGGTCTATCAAGTCCAATCATTCCTCTCCGGATTTTGTCACCCGGTTCAATTCCAATTTCCATCATCTTTTGAATGGCAACGTCAAATGCTGCAGGTTTCCTATGTTCATAATCTGCTAAATCTTGATTGGAAATTGTCAAATCCTTTTTCTCATTGGCAACATTTTTATTGGATTTTAGGTAACAACGCTGATTTTGCGTAGTTAATTTACTTTTTCCTTTTGTCAATTCCGCATACGTTGCCATTTTCTCTTGATAGGTCTTTTCAATTTTGAACAGCAAATTGCCAAAAATAATTACCTTTAATTTTGCCAATAGAGAACGATTGTCCAATTCACCATTTGCCAATAGTCCATTTTTAGAATATAATTTATACTTCATTTTGACAGCCGTACTGGAAAATAAATTGGAAATAATATCAGCCCCACTTGCCAAAATAATAGAAATCAAATTACCAATTTTGGAATTGCCATATTCCGGAATGATCGATTGGATAAACAAAAAGTTGCAATAAATGGACACTGCCATGACAACAAATCGAAATCCATTTAACAAAAAATTTTTGTCACTATGATACAAGTCCAAAGCATAACTAAAAAAAGAATAAATAATTACGCTGCTTTGCATCAAACACATTAAAAGCACTGCAATCCAATAACGGCCAGACAATGCCTCCAGCAATCCACCGGGAGAGCAAGCATTACTCAATCCAGCACAGGACATAAAAACTGACACGATAGAAGCAGTAATAGAAAACCCATAAAAGAAAAGACTTGATTTTTGCAAAACCTTTCTCAAGTCGATTTCACACATTTTCTTATCTACTTTATCCTGTTTCTCTGCCAAAACAGCATTCTGTTCCAGCTTACTCATTTGCAATTCTACATCCTGTTGCTCAATAGAACTTTCAATCTGGTTAATAGAAGATGCCCAACGTTTCCCCACAATTAGCTTTGCAGCCTTTTTCATTTCTTTCTTTTCAGTGCGTTCCTCAATTTTTTTGTACTGATCTGTTTCTGTAATCTTAGAAATTAGTGTATTATCTGCCATAATCATTTCTCCCTCCTATGTAGCGTATATTTAAAAACATACTGTTCATATTCTTCCTCCGTCATTTTCATGATCAATCCCTCCCTTAAAACAATTCCTTCGCAGTATCCAGCATACTATCTACATTAATGTAATCTCTCCAGTGTTCCTCATCCTCCGGATCAAAATTCCTCTCCACATCCCGGATGCAGAACAGGAATTCTCGGTTAAAGATATTATCAAAAATGTTCAAATTTCCATATTTAAGAAACATTGTATGCCCAAATCCATATGCCAATTTATTTTCAAGGTCTAGCGAAGTCTGTAATAACATTGCACAAGGAATACATCCTGAATATATATCCTTACCTTCAAAAACTTCGATATCCTTGTAACCAGAATAGTATATCTTTTCATCCTCCAGCGATATCAAGGCATAATGTTTAAATTCTTTTACTTTCTCAACATAATCCTCTTTGCCCTTTTTATCTACACGCATAAAAACACCATACACAAGTTGAAGAGGAGTACCCTCATCCGGTTCGACTTTTTCATATTCTGGCTGTTTTTTATCCTTTTCTGTTTTTTTCATCCAATCATCCAAATGAGCAAATTCCTGCGCATCTAAAGTCACATAACTTCCATCCTTTAATTCTAATGCTGCATATTGTCTTTCTTCACGAATACCATTATTACAAATTGGACAATTACAATTTTCTTTGTGTTTCATATCGTTTCTCCCTTCTATCGACATTTTGCCTTTTTTCGTTTCTGCACTGTTGTTTCATCATGCTTTAAGCTTTTTCTTAGCTTTCGATCCATTAACTTCATAAGTGACTGTTCTTTTACATTCTTTGTCATTAGCTGGCTATGATATTGGTCAAAATTTAATAAATTTATAGAAAATTCCAGATTTTCAATAGGACAATTTTTAAAACATACTGATTTCAAATCTATATTTGTGTTATCAAAATCTATTTGCGAAGCTTTTATATCTGTATTAACAAATTCAATATTAACTGATTTTTCATCTGAAGGGTCGAAGCTAAAGCTATCACAATTTTCAAATTTACAATTTTCAAACTTCACATTTTGTAACACAACTTTATTAAATGTTACATTTTTGAATGTCATATTTACAAATTCTGCATTTTTTAGTGTACATTTCGATAAAATACAGTTTTCAAATTTGCAATTCTCAAACTTTTCATTAAATAAGACGGACGATATATCACAGTCTTTAAATTCTAGGGCATTAAGACCTTTTTTTCTCTTCATCTCTATAAAATCATCCATATGGACATATGTTTTCCATTTGCCTGGAAAAATTGAGTCGCCTATCGCTTTCGAATACTTCTTATGAATGTAAACATTATTGATTTTATCCAAATTTATGCTTTTTAAAAATTTAGGATTCTCTTTTCTCTCCGTTTCTGCATATTTAAAAGCAAGCTCTGTCCGTTTATGTAACGATTTTTCTTTTTCTCTAATTTCGTTCATCACCAAAGGTATATCCTTAACTTCTATGATTGAATCCTTTAACTCTACTATTTCAGTTTTCAAGTTTTTTATGTTTTTTATATTAGTATACAAATCATGTTTCTTAATTTCCGGCTCAATTTGTATCTCTTTCTCTTCCATTTTTTTACTAAGTTCGTTATGCTCCATTACTTTTCCTCCTCTAAAATCACATTCTTTATCACTTTTTTCTGTGAAGTCTCACCACAATTCACCAATTCCTTGCGAATAATTTCCAGTTGCCTATAATTCTGTGAACGGAATAGCCTTCTCACTTCTTCTTTTTCTCCCCCTAGCAACTTCATGAGCCTGCCACCTATACTTTTATCAGTCCATTCCATTTCTTCTAATTTTTTTAAGTCTGTTTGCTCATGTATTTTTAGTATTTTTTCAACTCTTTGTTTCTCTGTTGATGACGCTGTTCGATAAGCATCAAGCAGTAGTATTCCTTTTCTATTAAATTCATGATCGTCCCTCCTTAGTACAAAAGTCCAAATCCTCTCCATTACAAATACTACTTTTAGACGATATTTTATCTAAAAAAATATCAGGAAATAAGTATTCTATGCTATATTCATAATATGTTGCTATTTTACTTGCTGTTTTTAAACTTGGTGTTCGTTGACCCAGTTCTAGCTTAGAAAGATATTTTTGTGAAATTCCAATTTTAGCCGCAACATCTGTCTGTGTTTTATTTCCCCTAGCTTTTATAAGTTGAGTCCTCATCTTATTCTCTCCTTCCTGTAATCTCCTTTTAGTAGTAGCATATACTACCAAAAGGAGATTGTCAACATTTTCAACTCCAATTTGTAGGTTTTTTTTCACTCCGCTTAGTAGTAAAATAAAAAAGAGGTGAACTTATGGAGTATTTTAAAATAGCAGAAGAACGAAAACGTCTTAATCTAAGTCAATTAGAGTTAGCAAACAAATTAGGTGTTTCTCAAAAAAGTATAAGCAAATACGAACGTGGTGATCGTCGTCCCACATACGAAACACTTATGGCAATGGCAAAATTATTTGGCGTAAGTGTTGATTATTTATTAGGGAATTCTAATTCTCGCATTTCTACTAATAATGATGTTTCCTTGCGCAATTTTGAAAAAAAGAATAATAATCAAACTTCTACATCCCTTGAAGAAACATTTACTGAAAAAGAAAAAAAATTTTTAAGTACCTTCCGCCAATTAAATGATGATAATCAAGATATCATCATCGGAGAAATGAAGAAAACTTTAAAAGAGCAGATACATGAAGAAAATCAAACAGCATCTGCTCCATTTAAAAATGCCAAATAATATCTTTTGAACAATATCAAAAAAGAAAAACTAATTATTCTTTTGAAAGGATTTAATAATGAAAAAAATTTACTTTGATATTCCTTACGAAGAAAAAGACGAAGCGAAACTATTGGGGGCAAAATGGGACAACATGAAAAAAAGTTGGTATTGCTATATTCCAGAAAATGTCCATACACTGTATTCCAGATGGATGCCCTTACCTTTAAACGAAGAAGAAAAAGAATATACAAATTTGGAAAGTAATTTAGAATTTCAAAATAGATTCCAATTTTCCTTCCAAGAAAATTTTTTTCATCTCATAAAACAATTTGACGAAAATCTCAAATTTAATCAACGGGATCAAATTGCACTACAAAATGCCAAAAAATTATTTAATTCAGTTCAGGATATTTCTGATCTATTAAATGATGATAGGAATTTAGAAACTTTATATACCAGCTTAAGTGATCATAAAACCAAAATAAAAGGCATAGAAATAATGTCTGATCTTATTGCCGCTGGCACTATTGACATATCTACAACTCATGATGTTAAATATTCTCCTAAATTTGTTAAAGAATGGATTAAAACTTGCGAATCTGTAAAATTATTTAAGGATTTCGTTACTGCAATAACTGAAGTCGAAAATGATTCTTCCATTTTAATTCATTACGAAGAACTCTATTCTCTATACCTATTGGAAGATTTTTCTTTTCTTACTTGTAAACATAATTTAGCAACCCTTATAGTTGATGATTTTCCTTATGAATTAATTAATGATCGTATCCCTGTTCCTATATCGTATGATACATTAGATATTGATGAACCAAATTATTTACTAAACATGATATTTAATCAAGATTTGACCGAAACAGAATAATCAGATTTTTAACAATATTGAAAAAACAACTAAACTAATCACACTTTTGAAAGGATGAAAATTTATGAATATTAGCTTTAAACCAATTAATTCTGAAGACGAGTTACATGCACTTTTAGAACATATGCACAATCCTAACATTCATCAAGAATTTGATATGGAAATCAATAACCAATTTGGAAAATGGGAAAATATTCATTTGAGTAGCAATAAATGTTGCAAATGTAACACTGGACATTTTGTTATAAGAAATGGAAAAAAAGGACTTTTTGGTGGATGCAGCAATTTCCCAAGTTGCAAAAACTCTATGAACATCGAAAATATTACATACGATATTCTAAAAAGAACTGGCTTTAACCTCTATCAAATAGAAACCCGATGTTGGAAATGCAACACTGAAATTTCTGTCTTAAGCTATTTTCCTGTTCTTGATAATAGTATTTTAAACAAACTTCTTGAATTGCAAGGAATCGTTCTTGGTTCACATGATAAAATAGATGCATATTTAGAAAGAAAATACTCAACTTTACAAAACAGATATAGCAATACAGCTCATCGCAATTATGTATCTAATGTTTGCCCTCATTGTAATATGATTCAAGGTATGAATATGAAAATAGCAGAACTTTATGCCTTCTTAGAACAACTTCCTATGCAGGAACGAAATAAATTAATTATAGAAAAAATTCCTGTATGGAAAATTCTTTCTTTTGATGAATGGAGCGAATTTGTAAAAGAAACTATTCGCTATTATTAAAGCGAGGTACTAATAGCTGATTATTTAAAAATCTTAAGTGAGTCTCAGGGATTAAATCTTGATTGGACAGATGAAAAAAAGCAGGTGAAAAATATTTAGCTAACCACTGTACACATTGCGGCAAATTCCAAGGTAGAGCTTATGTAGTCGAACGTCCGGAATCATCAGATACTAGAAAAAAATTGGTGAAGATTGGAATATTACCTGTAATCATGCTGGCGGCAAAAATGAATTACTAGCATTACTAAAAGAAATTCTTAATAGAAAATAAATATTCAGTTTCTTTCAATGTTTGAACAAATCCAAAAAATGATTAACGAAAAGGAGTACAATGATTATGAAAAAAATGAAATTATGCATTTTACTTACCTGTTGCTTTCTAATACTGGGGATAACAAGTAACACCAAAACCTACGCCCAAGAAAACATAATACCTTTAGACGATACCTGGATAACTGGTAGTGTAACGGATGATGTATGTTTCTACACTTTTACGATACCGACCTCTGGAACTGTAACATACACATTTCAATCATATTCAGATAGAGGGGGACTGTGTTTAAAAGATGAGACTCTGGCCATAACATACTCTAGGATAAAATGTGATGGAAGTTCCTCTAACCCCCAAGCCAAAACAGAATCTCTTACCTTAGAAAAAGGCACATACCACTTAAAAATATATCGTTACAACTTATTTACAGATGATGAAAACAATTGGACTGGTAATTATTGCTTAAAAGTTTCTTTTTCACCTGCAGATAACAATGAAACAGAACCAAATGATACATTTGAGACAGCAATGGAACTAAATGAAAATCAACAAATTTTAGGATTGCTCTCAGATTGCGAAAATGATGATTACTTTAAAATCACTTTAGATAGCCCTCAAAAAATTCATATTATTTATCATTTCGATACACCTTTTATCTTTTCTTTGTATGACGATAATTTTCTTCCAATCGTAGAAGGTAATCCTTATGTTCCTTCAACCGGTACCGAAGAATGGGTGGACCAATTGGAAACAGGGACATATTATATAAATATTTCCAAATATTATGGAAGCGGAGTTTATGCATTAAACTGGTTTACAGAGACTCCTATCTCTTCCATAGAATTAAAAGAAACAACATTAACCCTAGAAAAAGGAAAGCGTTACAATCTCCTAGCCTCGGTAGAACCAACTAATGCTACAAATAAGAAACTTAATTGGACTTCATCCAATTCAACGGTGGCATCCGTTGACGCTTCAGGTCAAGTAACAGCTAAGAAAGTAGGTACATCCATTATTACTGCAACGAGTCAGGACGGAAGTAACATCAATGCAAGCTGCATTATTATTGTAAAACCACAGAAAGCAAAAATCACAAAATTACGTTGTAACTCGTCAGATGTAAGAAAAATCAATGTACAATTACGCAAGCAGAATGGGGTTTCCGGTTATCAGATTACATATTCTGCAAATAAAAATTTTAAGAATAAGAGAATATATACGTCAAAATATGCCAGTACAGTAACTAACAAACTTGCTAAGAATAAAAAATATTACTTTAAGGCAAGAGCATATTATACATACAATAGCACACGCTATTACGGGGCATGGAGTGATGTAAAATTAGTGAATACTCAGAAAAATTAACATACTAACTAAGTTCATATCTTCAAAATCTTTTCCTGAATGTATGAATTTAAAACTCTTTTATAAATTAGGAGAAAACATGAAAACATTAAAAGAAATAAAACATGATATGGATAGGCTATATATGGATAATAACTACTTATACATAAGCACAAAAAATGATATTACTCTTGTTTCTAGCAAAATTTACAAATATTACAAGAATGCAAATAATTTTTCTTTCAACTTGTTACTTTACCGTCTTAGTGCCATAGATTATGACTTATCGATTCTACCTAAATATATAACTTCTATAATAGCAGGTGTCATTTCTGGTATTATTGTTGCTATTTTTAGTGATGCATCAAATTTTTTCAAGAGCATAGCTGCTATCACTATGAGCATAATTTTTATGTTTTTGGTTCTTAAAATACAACACCTTTCACATGAAACAACTTATTCAAAAAGAAGAGTTTTTTTTAATCTTGAACGTATAATTTTAATTGAAATTTTAGAGGAACAATACGGATATAAATACAACTAAAACTCTCTATATATCAAAAGGAGGCATTTACATGAAAAATAATATTACTGAGGATAACTTAATCCAATTTCTCACACAAATTCTTGATGTTGAAGGAGAAATTACCCTAAGGGATTTTATAGCACGTGTCCCCAAAGCATTTAACTTGACAGATTATGACAAAAAGAAGTCTACTACCAGACCAAACGAAATGATGTACGAACAGAGATGCAGAAACTTGAAGTGCCATAAAAATTTTCCCAAAAATATGATTAGTTATAAAAATCAAGTTTTTAAACGTAAATGACAAAAAAAACAAAAAATCTATTGATTCTTTTCATTTTTGTGGTATAATGTAGTTGTTATTTTCGTGTTTTCCGAAGATGGAATTCACATTAGTCGTTATAATGGAGGCGATGGGATAGTGACAAGAGTCCCTATCTTGTAGGGAATCGTCAGAGATTTCTATTCATATAAAAATTTTTTTCTGCTCGCTTTGCGAGCAGTTTTTTTTCTTTTGGATCAAATTGCACTACAAAATGCCAAAAAATTATTTAATTCAGTTCAGGATATTTCTGATCTATTAAATGATGATAGGAATTTAGAAACTTTATATACCAGCTTAAGTGATCATAAAACCAAAATAAAAGGCATAGAAATAATGTCTGATCTTATTGCCGCTGGCACTATTGACATATCTACAACTCATGATGTTAAATATTCTCCTAAATTTGTTAAAGAATGGATTAAAACTTGCGAATCTGTAAAATTATTTAAGGATTTCGTTACTGCAATAACTGAAGCCGAAAATGATTCTTCCATTTTAATTCATTACGAAGAACTCTAACATAACAGTTACCCACAAGCTCCACTTTTTCGGCTACTACTATATTCAATCAAATAGAATTTTTATATACTCTTACTTTTCTTTCGAAGGATTTTTTCCCTTTTAACCGCACTCTCGTCTTCTCTCCCTAACCCATAAGCTCTGCTTCGCAAATCCATGACCCGTTTTATCGCTTCTATTTCCTTAGAACATATCAGATACACCAATAAAGATGTATCACCATTCTTTTCATACGCACGAAATGCCTGACGGTATTTTGATGTTTTATCTATTGCTATTGGCAATAAATCATTATTAATAAGCTGCTGATTTAATATCATTCTTCCCGTACGACCATTTCCATCAGCTCATGTCAAGCATGGGACAAAAAAATTATGATTTTTTACAAGCCCATTCGACACCTTCCTGCACAGCCGCCGGGACAGCCTTTATTCCACACCTGCACAGAACTCATCAATGTTTTCAAACATGATTTCCAGCTTGTCTATCTTCTTCTCCGTATGGTAATGTCCACAGTACCATTTTTTGTAAGACAGCTTATCTTCTATCCGGTCAAGCCATTCCTCCGTTGATTTATCCACCCTGCTCTGGTCCACACCGGGCATAAACACCTCAACCGGCTCATATTTTAGTGGTGTGGTATGGCTTAGCACCACATCCACTTTCCAGCCGGCTTTTTCAAGCTGCCCTTCTGCATATTCCTTGATTTCCTCCGAAGGCTGCTCGTCCTCCCACCAGCCCCAGCCGTAAGCAATACGGACTGCCTTGTCTATGCTGTAAGCACCTCCCATGACAATCGTCTGCTTTCCGCCAAGTTCAAATATCTCTCCGTCTTTTGCAAACAAAAGGCTCGGATACTTTTCTTCATAAAACACCGTTCCGCCACACCACAGCTTTTCTTTATAGCTGTCTATCGTATACGGACGCTTCTCATGGTTTCCATGAATGGCAAATATCGTGACCGGCAGAGACTCCAGCATTTCCTTTTTGGGAGCATCATAGGCTTCACCGCTGAAATTGATGCCCGCATCACCTAATATAATAAGCACATCATCAACGGAAGTCTGAAACCGCCTGCAAAATGCCTCAATCCGTTCAAAGCTTCCATGTGTATCTCCTGTAACATAAATCATAACATCTTCCTTTCCGGGTGCCTGCACCTTTACGGACAGACACCCTGATTATACCACAGTTCCCTTACAGGATGGAAAAAATCTTCTCATAAATATCCTGATATTTCCACACCACATTAAGACTATTTTCCCCTGTCACCTCTGCTTTTAAAATCAATGCTGCCATAACGGATTTATCGTACTTTTCAAGGTGTATATACTTTTTGATTTCAAAGGCTTCCTGATACTGCTTCTGCTCCATATCTTCCGTTAAAAGCCTTGCTTCCATTTCATCCATAAGCGACAGGATTTCTTTTTTCCGCTTATCCGCCGCTTTCTTTCGTTCCACAAAGGCTTCCCTCGTCATTTTCCCGTCCTTATAACTTTCATAGCCGGATATTTTATCGCTTTCCAGTTTTTTTAACTCTGCCTGTAAGCGTTTCAGCATGGTTTCCGGCTGCTCCTTCTCCGGCAGGCTGTTTCTTTTCTGTTTCATCAGCATTTCTGCCGTCACAAGCATTTCCGCCTGGTTTCTCACAAGCTGCACCAGTGTATCTTCCACCTTTTCCTTGCCGATCCGTACATTCCGGCACGGACTGTCATGGTGGTTTCTTCCGGTCGGGCAATACATATAGTTGTCTTTTTTATTGCCCGGTCTGAGCGTCAGACCACAATGCGGACAGATAATGACGGAAAAGTTTGTTTTGTTTGCAGGATTTTCCTTTTTCCCCTGACGGACATGGTTCATGTTGGCATTTGCCCGGTCAAATTCTTCCTGTGTCACAATCCCCTCATGGGTATTCCGTTTGATAATCCACTCCGATTTATCCACAGAAATCTGTCGTTTTGACTCGAAGGACTCGTATTCCTTCTTATGGGATACCATGTGTCCCGCATACCGTTCATCACGGATGATTTTTGCCACCATGCTTGTATTCCAGCCGCCCTTTTTCCCGTCCGGAAACCAGTCCCTTGTGCAGCCCTTCTGCTGCTTGTATACCGCAGGTGTCGGGACATTTTCCTCATTGAGAAGCTTCACAATCTCCCTTCTTGGCTTTCCTTCTATCACCATAAGAAAGATTCTGCGTACAATAAAAGCCGCTTCTTCATCAATGACCAGCTTATGAATGTCATCCCCGCTTTTCTTATAACCGAACAGCCCAAAGGGAGCCATATATTCTCCCCGCTTCATTCTGGTAAGCATGGCACTTTTTACCTTCTGTGACAGATCCCTGCTGTACAGGTTATAAACAAGGTTCTTAAATGCCACATCAATACCGCCGGTCTGTCCGTTAAAGCTGTCACTGTCATAGCCGTCATTGACGGAGATTACCCTGACACCAAGAAACGGAAATAACTGCTCCAACAGATTCCCGACCTCCACATAGTTTCTTCCAAGACGGGATAAATCCTTTATCAGGATACACTTAACATTTCCTTTCCTGCACTCCGTAATCATATCCTGAAATCCCGGTCTGTCGAAATTCCTTCCGGTAAAGCCGTCGTCAAAGAACTCTTTGATCCGGCAGCCTGCAAATTCCTCTTTCCCCGCAATGAAGCTTCTGAGAAGCTCCCTCTGGTTCGTAATGCTGTTGCTTTCCGCCTTCCCGTCATGCAGATCATCATCTTCGAGGGATACACGGATATAGATTGCTATGGTATCTGCCATTTCCTATCCCTCCAGTCTTTCCATGATTTTATCACTGCATAAAAGCTCCACTTCAATTCTGTCCCTGCCGTAAATCTTTACCCCGGAAACAAAGCACTCAACCATTTCCCTTGTCAGCTTTCTGCTCTTTCCGCACTTTTTCAGATACTCTGCTGCGGACACCGTCTGCTGTGTCTTTTCTGCTGCGGACAAAACCGCAAGAAGCTGTTTCTTTTCCTTTTCCAGAGCCTCCTTACGCTTTGAAAACTCTGTCTTAAAGAGAAGATAATCCGCATCATCCAGGATGCCCTCCGCTGTGTCTTTGTATAAATCGGCTGTTTTCATGGAAATCTGCCGCAGCTCCCTGTCTATCTGCGTAATCCGTCTTTCTTCCATAACCGGCTGCTCTGCCGCCTGCCTGTCTTTCAGCCGCTTTTCATCAACCAATTCTAAAACACATCCCTTTATGGTCTGCAAAACAGCCTGTTCCAGCACATCCTTATTGATTCTGTCCTTATTGGTACAGAACGGGCTTCTCCATGCCTGATATCCGCTGCAATAATACTGGCGGGTAACTTTTTTGTTTCTCATGGTCTGCGAAAGGTTGAAGCTTCTGCCGCAGCAGCCGCACCGCAGATAACCCTTCAGGAAATTTTCTTCCCTGTGTCCACGCATACCGCTTTTTGCCCTTTTCTCCTCCTGTTTCCTGCTTCTCTCTTCCAAAAGTGCCTGCACTTCAAAAAACAGCTTTCTCTCAACAATCGGTTCGTGGGTATTTTCTGCAATAATCCATTCCTCTTTATCCGTATACTGTCTGGCAATGTTATTGCACAGCTCCTGCTTTACCTTGCCCTGTACCATGTCGCCGATATACGCCCGGTTGGTAAGAATGGTCTTTACCGCCGTCCTTCCCCAGCGTGAATCTTTATAGCGTTCTGATTTTGTAATGCCTATGCTGTGGCGGTACTTTCTCGGAGAATCGATGTTTTTTTCATTTAACACCCTTGCGATATGGTCAAGCCCCTTTCCCTCTGCATAGAGCCGGAATATCATCCTCACCACCGGAGCCGTCTGCTCATCCACCACAAACCTGTTTTTATTCTCCCCTGACTTTAAATATCCATACGGGGCAACCATGCCGATAAACTCCCCATTCCTTTGCTTGGTACGGAATGCCGATATGATTTTTCTGGAAATATCCTTTGCATATACATCATTGACAAGGTTCTTAAAGGAAACCACCATTGCTTCCATGCCGTCACCGTTTGTGGTATCAAAGCCGTCTGTAACGGATACAAAGCGTACAGATAAGAATGGGAATACATTTTCAATGTAATTTCCCGTTTCGATATAATTTCTCCCAAGCCTTGACAAATCTTTTACAACAATGCAGTTGATTTTCCCACTCTTTACATCTTCCATCAGACGGATAAACTGCGGTCTTTCAAAATTTGTGCCGCTGAACCCGTTATCCGCATAGCAGTCCGCAAACACCATATCCGGCTGGCTTTCCACATGGCTTTTCAAAAGATATATCTGGTTTTCCAGCGTATCTTCTTCTTTATCCTCCGAAGAAAGCCTTGCATAGATACCGGTCTTATACATTCCATTCTTTGCAGGAAGCACATCCATGGCATTTCCCACAATTCTGCTCTTTCTTGCCATTATGATACCTCCCGTATGCTGTTTTCTGCACGGCTTATCAGACGGAACGCCTCTGCATATTTATCCGCATAACGGAAAGTGATTTCCACACGCTTTCCTTCATAGATGCGGATGCTTTCCAGCAGCTCCACCACCACATTTCTGGTCAGCGTCTCAATCCGTCCTTTGGAAACAAAGGCTTCTATCCACTCATGGTGTTTCCCGTTCCGGCTTAGCATCCGTTCTGCTTCCAGTCTTACCTGTGCAGCCGACTCCAGTGCGTCCTTTTGTCTTTTTTCAAACTCCTGCTTTAATGTAATGTATTCATCCTTTGTAATAAGGCTGTCCTTCCAGTCCTCATATGCAGAAACCTTCAGTTTATCATACTTCTCTGCTTCCTCCTCAAGCTGCATGATCCGCATATCCAGACGCTTCACGCCATGCTCCTGCCGTGGGAGTTTTTCGATTCCTGCAAGCAGCCTTTTCATCTCACACAGTTCTGAAATATAAGCATTCAGATATGTGATGACCGCTTTTTCCAGCTCCTCCTCCTTTATCCTGTGGCTGCTGCAGCTTCCTTCCTTTTTGTTGGCAGAGCACATGTAATAGACATATTTTTTCCCTGATACCGTGGATACCTTCCGGCTCATCTGCCTGCCGCAGTCACCGCAGGATGTGATTCCGGAGAACAGATACACCGCTTTATGACCGGGTGCAACCCTGGTATCTCTTTTTAAAAGCTCCTGTACCAGTGCAAACCGTTCCCTGCTTACAACCGCTTCAAAGGCATTCTCAATCCGTATCCATTCCTTCTCATTTTTTACAACCGTTTTCTTTACCTTATAGTTGGGTGTCGTAAATTTCCCCTGTATCAGTGTTCCGGTATAGCTCTCATTGGTAAGAATCCTCGTTACTGCAACCGCACTCCAGTCTGCCCTGTTTTTCGTCTGGAATTTTGCCCTGTAATTGCTCCCACAGCTCTTTTTGTATTCTGCGGGGGACAGTATTCCCCGGTCATTCAGCCTGTCTGCGATTCCCTGCTGGCTCATTCCTGCAATCTTCCATGCAAAAATGTCCCGCACCACACCTGCCGCATATTCATCCACCACAATCCTGTTATGGTCCTTTTCGTCTTTTTTGTAACCGTAAACGGTGAATGATGCTATAAATTCACCCCTCCGTCTTTTGACATCCAGATGGCTTCTTATTTTTATGGAAATATCCCGGCAGTACGCATCGTTGATCAGGTTCTTGAACGGAATGACTATCTCATCTGTCTGGCTTTTCCCGCACAGGCTGTCATAATTGTCATTGACGGCAATAAAACGGACTCCAAGCATGGGAAATATCTTTTCGATATACCTGCCTGATTCAATATAGTTTCTTCCAAAACGGGACAAATCCTTTACGACAACACAGTCCACTTTCCCCTGCTTTATATCTTCCAGCATAAGCTTGAATGCAGGACGCTCAAAGTTTACTCCGCTGTAGCCGTCGTCCACCCGTTCTGAAATCACTTTAATATCTTCTTTGTTTTTGAGAAATTCCCTGATAAGCTCTTTTTGATTGGAAATGCTGTTGCTTTCCGCTTTTGACACATCAGAAACATCACCATCTTCCTTAGATAACCTGACATAGATGGCTGCTTTATAGATTTTATTTTCTTTCATGTGTGCAAACCTCCTTTATTTTATCAGTCAGAGTACCTGATAAAATCCCTGACGGTCTGCACTAATTTAGTCCTGCATCTATCATAGCACATTTTCTTCAGAGATTCCACTGTAACTTACAAAAATCCTGACAACATTTTTTCAAAGCACTCCTCAAAGCTTCCTCCATCCGGACTGAATGCCACTTTTACGGCAACTTCCCCTACCTTAAAGCAGTACGGATTTTCTATCCGGGCAACAAACTCCCGGATTCTTTCTTCCGCCGGCAGTTTCCTGTTTATTTTTATATCCCGCAGATCCACAAGACTGTCCTTATCCACCGTTTTTATATCCGTGTTTTTTAATTCCTCCAGCCTTTCAACTGTCATACCTTTAAACCTTTCCTGCTTATTTTTCATATCTGCCTTTTCCCGGCATAATATGTAAAAGCCACGAACGGCTGCGGATAAAGACGAAAATAATATCAGGTGTATGCGTATCCTGTTTCATTTGTCAAAGACGAACTGACATATTAAGCAGCATTTTTCCAATGCCTGAACACAGTATAATGGAATTGTCATTCTTTCTAAAGAAACCCATGCTACCTCTTGCGGAGCATTGTTCTCCCCCCCCTTAAACATACAAAACCGCCACAACTTCCATCCTGCATTAGGATGAAAATTGCAGCGGTCTTTCTAAGTTAGAGAGCGTTGCGTTTCCTTACTATTCCTTTTTATTCTCTCAATTTGAACTGGCTTACGATTTCATCCATGCTGGTTGCCTGTGCAGACAATTCTTCACTGGTTGCTGAGGTTTCTTCGGCTGCGGCAGAATTGGACTGTGTAATCTCTGTAATTCTGTTCATCGCTATTTCTGCCTGTTCCATGGATACTGCCAGATCCCTTGCGGTTTCACTCAGTCCTTTCGATGTATTGGCAATATTTCCGATTGCCTCGACGACTTCTCCTAATACCTCTGATGTCTTTCCGGCAGCCTGATTGCCGACTTCCACTTCACGAATGGAATCCTCAATCAGGGTGCGGGTATTCACCGCAGCAGCGGCACTCTGCTCTGCCAGTGCACGAATCTGGTCTGCCACAACAGCAAATCCCTTTCCTGCTTCCCCGGCTCTTGCCGCTTCAATGGACGCATTTAAGGAAAGTAAATTCGTCTGGCTTGCAATATCCTCAATCTCACCGATAACCGCCCCGATTCTATTGGACGTTTCTGTAATTTTTGCCATTGCTTCGCTCATAATGCTCATTTCATCACGGCTGGCATCTGCCCGTCCGGATACACGCACTGCTTCTTCATAAGATGCTGTTACTTCTTTTGCAGTGGTATCAAGTCCACGCACGATTGTCTCGATGGTTGCCTGCATTTCTTCCGTTGATGCAGCCTGGTCTGTTGCACCCTCTGCCATAGCCTGGGATGCCTCTGCAAGATTGGTTGCTCCGGCTGAAACCATATCGGATGCGGAACGGACTTCTTTTAAGGCACTGTCCATCTGATGGTTCATCTTTCGGATGGACAGCAGTAACGCATTATAATCTCCGACATATTCTTCTTCACAGCCTGTATGAATGTTAAAGTTTCCATCTGCCATATCATCCAGCAGGTTTACCAGATCCTTTATCAGTATGGTGAGCTTTGAGGTGGTTGCCGTAACTGCCTTAAGCATATCGCCTACCTCATCATCCACTTCATGTGTCGGAAATGGCGTTTCAATGTCACCTTTCGCAAACTCTTCCATACGCTTACTTAATTCTTCCATTGGAGCTGAAATGCTGACAGACACGATTTTTCCAAATCTGATGGCTATAGCAACTGCCGCCACTATCAGGACAACCGCACATATCACCAATACCATTCTCAATGTATTCATAAAACTCTGTGCAGTATTACCCTGTTCCTGATTGACCTGCATTAAAGCCGAAACTGCATTATAAACCTCTGTATAGGCAGGAGCCATTTCATCCTGTGCTATCCGCTGTGCCTGCTGTGACAATTCGGAATCTGTCGTTGCTCCCATTTCGATAACTCTTGCATCAATCTCCAAATATTTTTCAAGTGCAGCCTTTGCTGTATTAAAAACCTCTTTTTCCGCATCCGATGCACAGGTCTGTTCGATTTTTGGTAAATATTCATTTAGATTTGCCAATGCCTCATCATGTCTTTTTACCAGACTCTCAATGAGTTCCGGATCCGAATAACCGATTGCACCTCGTGTATTACTGCGTACATCTGCAAGCTCCATCATCGAAAGACCGATATCTCCCTGTGGAAAAGCATTATATGTCAGCACCTGATTGTATCTGTAGCCAACATAAAACAAGGCAATTACTGCAATAACGGCTGCTAATGCCGCTATTCCCGATGTAATAATGGAACTGACTATCAGCCGTTTCTCAATTCTCATTTGTTTCAATTTCTTAATCATAATATCTCTCCTTTACTTATCTGCATTATCTATCAGTTTCTCATATTCCGCTTTCGGCAGTGGTCTGGAAAAATAAAATCCCTGTATATCATCACATCTCATATCCTTCAGAAACTGAAGCTGCTTCTGACTTTCCACACCTTCCGCAGTTATGTGAAGCCCCATCTGCTGTCCCATATGAATGATATGGGTCAGCATGATTTCCCCTTCCTTATCACCTATATTGTCAATCAGTTTTTTATCTAATTTCAAGGTATCAAAGCATTTCAAGCTCAGCGTTGCAAGTGAAGAATATCCCGTTCCGAAATCATCCATCAGTACCCTGATACCCATTTCCCGGAACTTATTCAGCAGTTCTCCCAAGTCTAACTTCTGTTCCATGACGGTTTCCGTTACTTCAATCTGGATATGTTCCGGTGCAATTCCATATTCCTTCATAATTCCGGCATAACGCTTATGTACATCCAGGCTGCACAGGGTTGCCCTGCTTACATTTACGGATACAGGTAATACCTCCCTGCCCTGCTCTATCCATTCCTTCTGCTGTCTGCATACAGCGGCAAACATATATTCATCCAGTCTAACTATCATGCCATTTCGTTCAAACAGTGGAATAAACTCTCCCGGTGAAATCATCTCACCACTTTCTTTTCTCCAACGCACGAGTGCTTCACTGCCCACAATCTCACAGCTTTGCGCACCGTATTTGGGCTGATACCACACTTCAAACTCATGCATTTCAAGTGCTGCCGGAAAATCCTCCTCCAGCTGCTTTTCATACTGCATTTTAATCCGTTTCACTTCCTGATAAAATGCAAAATTGGCTTCTTTCCTTCCATTGGCATATTCCCTTGCAAGATTTACTTTGCTGTATATCTTTTCCATGGTCTCTTTTTTAGACATTTCATAAATGCCAAACCTTGCCTGTATTCCATATACACCAAATTTGCGCGTTTTCCCGCTGATCTTTTGGGACAGTTCACTGATTCTTGGAAGGAGTTTCTCCCTGTCTGCATCCTTTAACAGCATAATAAATCTGTCATCCGTTATATGTGCAGCCATTTCGTCCCTATCCAGCATGGCACTGATTATTTTCCAGCTGTCCTGTATCATGATTTCAACTGTTTTCTTTCCTGCAACAAGGGAAATGTTACTGAAATTGTCAATATCCATCAGTACCATATAACCGTTGTTGTCATTTCTTTTTTCCATCTGCATACGGAATTTTGCATAATTCATTCCCTTTGTAACCGGATCCTCGTATGCCATCCGCAGCATTTCCTCATGATGCTTTTTGATATATGCAATTATCATTAACGCACCAATTACCACAATGCCAAAGATTATGCCGCTGTTCACATACTGGTTACGCTGTATCGGCGCCACTCTGCTCTCTATGACACTCTCAGGAACCGTTGTTATAATATACCATGTGACGGAATCATCCAGAAGCTTAACCGGCATCATACAGTAATAATTCTTTTCTTCCAGATACAGAACGCCGCTTCCGCTTTTTTTTCCTTCGGCTGCCTTTCTTATTTCTTCCACTGCCTGTTCATTCCTGTCATCCTTGCCAAGCACATCTGTCAGAATGTTGCAGGGCAGTTCATAATCATCTACGGAAGCTGTCGATATAATTGCACCATTCCCGTCTGTCACATAGCTGTGTCCCAGTCCGTCAAAACATTCCACATCCATGAGTTCATTCAACTGCTCGCTGTCATAAGCCACCCCGAACACCCCTTTGACATTTCCTGAATCATCGGTTATCGGTATGGTCAGCACATTCACAGCACTATGCTCATCCCTTAATGCATCCGCCAGCGTTTCCGTAATAAACGGTTCTCCCTGCATTCCTTTTATAAAAAATTCCCGATACGCAAGGTTCTCGACATTTCCATCCGTGGAATAAGTCGTTCCGTCCGGAAAAGAAAATGCAAAACGCTTCAGACGATATTCTTCCAAAAAAGGCTTAAGCTGCTGTAGTTTTCCCTCAATGTTATCCTCTGTCGCATCGTCAAATCCTTCCCTGAATGAAAGTATCAGTCTGTACGGTTCATCTACCTTTTGTTCCAAAATCACCGCATTCTGCCCCGCAACATCCCAGAGGTTTTGGTTCATCTGCTTTCTGATTTCAGAAATGTTTGTATATGTACCATAGAAAACCGCTGTCACTACGCCAAGAAGCACAAGACATACAATCAGGATTTCTTTCTTTGTAAGCTTTCTTCTGTCAAATAATTCTTTCTTTTCATCCATTGTCCTTTCCTTATCCTATTGCTTTTCCGACTGCTTCGAGAACACGCTCCGCCTGAAAAGGCTTTACCACAAAGTCTTTCGCACCCGACTTAACTGCCTCCATGACCATCGCTTTCTGTCCCATGGCAGAACACATTACAACGCAGGCTGCCTCATCCATTTCCTTTATCCTCTGCAATGCTTCGATCCCATCCATTTCCGGCATTGTAATATCCATCAATACAAGATCCGGTTTTAAAGCATTGTACTGTTCTACAGCTTTTATTCCATTTTCGGCTTCTCCTGCCATATGATAACCATTTTTTTCAAGAATGTCCTTTAGCATCATTCTCATAAATGCCGCATCATCCACAATCAATATATTCTTTGCCATCTTTTTCTCCTGTGAAGCAGATCTCTCGCTTAGCGGCACAAACCTATTCCATTGTATTTAGGTCTGTGCCGCTATTTCTTGTTTCTCTATTACCAGTTCCTTGATTCTTTCCTGTTCTTTTTCCGGTATCAGTGCGGCTGTTTCCAACAGGACAATTAACTTTTCATCATATTCCGTCACATTAAAGCAGCTATTATCATTTTTCATAATATCCGACAGTGAAACCACCTGTCCGTCTGCAACATCTATAATGCTGTCAACCTTTTCCACTTCCAGACCACACTTGATATTTCCAGCCTGTACCACTATAATATTTCCAATCTCCTGCTTTGGATAATGAAACTGTTCTGCAAGACTATACACTGCAACAATTTCTCCATGCAGATTGATAATTCCGCTTATCTGTGGCAGGGAATTTGGTATGTTCACAACCTCCATATTTGCTTCAACAGATTGTATGTCACCAACAGGTATCCCAAATTTTATTCCATTTAACAAAAAAGTCAGTATCTGCACTGCCCGATTCCCTCCTCACTGATGCCTTTGTTTTATAGCACATTACATATACAATTATACTACCCCCCCGAAAATTCAAGCAATTTGGGGTATTTTATCTATTTTTTGACATTATTTTTGTGTGTTCTGTAAAATTGTTGTTTTTGCAGTATTGTTACCCATATGTAACCAAAGCATTTATACAAGAAAAAACAGGATACAGCCCCTAAGAGCCATACCCTGTCACTTTTACACATTCATAAAAACCAAAATGCAATTTACTACATAAATATTGATTACGATAGAAACATCTAAAACAACCTCATCAAATACATCTCTCAGCGTTACTGAAATTTTACGCTGCCTCTATCCCGTTATTTTCCTGCTGTCTTATTTTCATTCTTTTCCAACTGTGGAATCCATATATATATCATTCGCAAAGAATGCTGCGAAACAAACTACGACCGAAATATATCTAATATCCGATATTCTTGCCAATACCCATAAAACAATCAACACAATGTCGTTTGCGGCATATGCTAATGCAAAATATGGACTTCTTCTAAAAGTAAGATACACTGCAAGAAAACTCGTAGTTACAGAGATAGTGCTTGGAACAATATTCGCTGTATGAAAATACTCTAAAATGAAACGGAACATCAATGTAATAACAAATGCTCCAATCCACATACACACATTCTACCGTTTACTTATTTCATTTACTTTTACCTCTGCCTTATTTCCATTATAAGGATTCCTAATCCATGAAATCAATGCAAATATTGCCATTGGCATTGTCATTCCAAGGTATGTAATCATCTCTCCGTAATAAGCAAAAGTATATGAAATAATCCCATACAGTGAACTGGATATAATCATTAAGAATTGACCAACCGGATTTCCTTTAGCATTACAAATTAGTGATGTTACACCTATTACCGATGCACATAATGTCATATAATTTGTCCTATCAGTTTCTAATGTAGGTGTATTCATATCTGCCTCCGAATTCAAATTTTATTTTACTCCCCAGAAACCAACCTGCATATTGGAAATCCATAATATCTCAACCGCTTTAAAACCACAATTATGCATAAGCTTCAAATGCTCCTCCAATGTAATCGGGAAGTAAGCTTTTCCATAGCGTTCAATATGTTTCTCGCTCTCAGCCGGACTTTTCCCTTGGCTCATCTGGTATCTTTTCCATTTTTCCAAATAAACTGTTTTTCCTGTATCTGTAAATGGTGAAAAATTTTCAAAGCTGATAAATAAACCATTCTCTTTTAATGCGTCATAACATTTTTTCAACGCTAATTCACGTTCATTCCTATGCAAATAATGGTTTACCTGTATTGCTGTAATCACATCAAATTCATTTACATATGCTAAGTTTAAAACATCACACACAGAAAATTCCGCATTAGGACAGGCACAGCACTCCTTTGCAATCCTTATCATTTCATCAGAGACATCACAAAAAACAAATTTTTCAAGCTCTGTATTTTCAAGAGCAATGCTCCCCATTTTTCCCGTTCCACAGCCAATATCCAACCATTTCACCACAGAGTTATGAAAGATTTTCACCAGTTCTATCACTTGTTTGTAAAATTCATCGTAATACGGAAGCGTTTGTCTGATTTTTTTGTCATATTCACTTGGATCAAATGCCGATTTATTATCATTCATAGTCTATCACCTCTATAAATTTCATTTTTTTGCCCCAAAACAGGCATGTCTATCCGGCATCTTGAATTCTCACTCATTGCTCAATCTTCCTTTCAGAAAACTGTGTTATAGCCAGACAGGAAAGACCAATGCCCAGCATACCGATTGCAGAATCCATCTCAACCTTACCCGGAACTGACAGCACCGCAACCGCAATTCCCATTGCCAATGCAATCCCTTTTAATATCAGTTTTATCATTTTACCCATAACTACTGAATATCTTTTCTCTCTGCCAATTCCGCACCATAACGGCACAGCAGGGACATGATGATAAACATAACGCCAAGTACAATGCTGCTTTCGTTATCAAAGTACAGATCAGTTGCAATCTCTTTGCCGGCATGGATAAAACTGCCAACGATACCTGTTACGATTTCGCCGACCACGGCACATCCGGTAGGAATGGCAAGAGTCAGAATACCAAGACGAAGTATTTCTTTTGCTCCATCAATAGTAAAAGGGGTTCCTGCTTTCAGCTCGTTTTTGAAATAAAGTTCCGCGAACTTTGCCAAAACCGCTTCTCCGGCACATACTACCAGCCAGCCGGAAAGTAATGCCGAAACACTTTTGATGTTATAACCCATGCTGTTATCAATCAGTCCATGAAGCGTAACCCCGCCGATTTTGATAAGACTTCCATTGCCTAAATTCAGACTGAGAAGCCCGGCAACACAGCCGCAAAAACCGATTACTGCAAAAACAAATGCAATCTTACTAAGTATCTTTCCGATTTTTGATAATTTTTGAATTGTATTTAATGATTTCATATTTCTTGTTCTCCTCTTTAAATTTATCTGTGTTCTGCAAATTTTGTCAGCCATTCTTCTCTGCTGATTCCGTATATGACCGTCTGCCCGCCCTCATCATCGGTAAATTCGTCCAATAATGACATTCCGTTTGCACGGGCAACCGCAGAGGACGGGATATTTGTCCTTTTCATATAGGAATACACCATGCCGAAGGTTGTATATGAAAAAGTCCAATCCCGGACAGCCTGTGATGCTTCTTTCGCATAACCTTTATGTTGGTGGATCCCTGCAAGGTGGTAGCCGATTTCCGGAAGGAGCAGACCCTTGATGCTCTGCATGGTCAGCCCGCAGTCACCAATCATTTCACCTGTGAATTTCAGACAGACCGCCCACAAACCGAATCCGAATATCCTGTAACGCTCAACATTTTTGCTGATCCAGCTTCTTACCCGTGCCTCATCAAAGGTATAAGGATAATGCTGCATGATGTCGGAATCGGCAAGCACTGCATACAGTGCATCAAAATCCTCCGGTGTCATTTCGCGCAGGAAAAGACGCTCCGTTTCTATCTTCATCATGTATTCTCCTCCGTATTCCTGATAAAAAGCACAAGCTGTTCTTTCATGGAGATTTTAGAGACTTCGTAGCCATATTCCGGCAGCTCCTTCTTGTATTTCAGAAAGGAATGGTCAAGGGATACACCTGCAATTTCTCCAATCTCTTCAAAACTCAGCACAAGCTGTGATTTATCACTTTCCTGTATGTATTTCCATAGCTTCTCATATTTGCTCATAGTCACTTCTCCAAACCTGGGTGAATTTTATTTTTAATGCGTATGCCTGCTTCAATGTGCATAATCAGGTGTCTGGAAAAAGGCATCTGAATCAGCCCACGAATATTTTTCCCACACCAGTAGTCAATAAGCCAACAGGCACTTTCATCTGTGCTGACAACATGCAAAGCACGCAATCTTTCTTTATCCGTATCATCGAATTTTCGTTTCAAATCACGGTAAGAAAGGCTTTTCAAAAGCGTGTCCGTACTTCCTTTTACGGCAAGGGCATATTCATACAGGGCATCCAGATCCAATGCCTTGGAAAAATCCACGATTTCCTGTCCGATAAGCTCATTGCCCGTAGTTATAATCGGTGCTCCGATTTTCTCCCGGAAGCTGCAAAACACTTCCTTGTCCTGACGAATCAGGCTGTTTGCCACAATATCCTCAATTCTGAAAATATGCCAGACAGAGTAAGCAATGGTTTTGCTGTGATACCCGGCTGCCTTTGGAAAAGGCATGGCACTGAAATCATCCCAGTCCAATTCCTCTTTTATGTGGAGCAGCTCGTCCATAAGAGTCTGCCGCAGGGTTAGCAGCGTTTCAATGCCCTGTGCAAAGGTTCCTTCTTTTTTTAGCTGTAACTGTACTGCTTTATTTAATTCTGACCATTCCCGGTTCATAAACGGATTCCTCTCTTTAACCATGAATAGCTACCGCTTTTCATTTCTTCCAGTATTCGTATCTCTTTTTCGGTTTCCTGCAATATCCAATCATACAAGTGAACATCGCTATATTTTCGATAACCTCTCTCAACCACCATACCGAGTCGTTGCCAGATACGGTAAACCTGAATCCGTACCCATTCTTCAGCATCAAACATCTCCTTGCCGTATCCTTTTAAAAACCACGGATTTGGAGCTACACCAATATCATGGAAGTCGTGGCTGAGAAGCGAATCCCCATAATAGATAGCTGCATAATCCACCAACCCTGCAAATTGACCGCTTTTCACCATAATATTTCCCGCCCAGGTATCTGTGTGGGCAAATACCGGATTTTTCGCACTGTCCAGTTCCACCGCACAATTTTTAATCAGACTTCGCAAGGCATCGGATGAAAGATAGGGAATCGTAATTCGTTCTTCCTCTGCATCCTTCAAAAGCCAATCAAATAGCAAATTCATAAACTCACTATTTTTACTGCAATAGCTCTCCGGTATTAATGGAATGCCGAAACACTCAGCAGGGATATTACAAATTGCCCGTGTAATCTGTCCAATCTGATTGTGAATTTCATTTCTTTTCGTCTCCGGTAATTCATCACAATTATTAAGAGGCGTTCCGTCTAAATAACTCATGAAAAAGTATGGTACATCCACGATAGTCTTGCTGTCATCATAAGCAATCAGTTTAGGCATGAGAATGTCTGTTTTCTCTCCAATTTCCTGCAACATTTTTGCTTCGGTTTCAATATACCGAACTTCATGCCGCATAACCTTGACATTTGTATTCGTGCCAACTTTTAGAATAAGTTTATCCTGTTGCGTTTCTACTAAATACACTGCACTGCAAAATCCACCTGATAAACGCTTAATGCTTCGTACTAAAGCTGATGCTCCAATCGATGCACAAGTTATTCGCCTGATAGTCTCGTCCGACAGATATGTTTTTGTAACTGCGTCTATGGAAATATTTTTATTACCTTTCATTCTGAACCTCGCTACCTTTTACTCTTAAGTACTTTTATTCGCACATCCGCTCAAAGAAAAAGCTCCGAGTCAGTCCTTTCCGACTGAAATCATTTTTCTCATAAAAATGCTGTGCCCTTCGGTTGTTTAGTGCAGTATCAGTATCCAGTCGGACAATCCCTTGCTGAAAAAGTTCTTGCTTCAATGCTGCCATGCACAGAGAACCAAGCCCCTTATTTTGCAGCGAGTCATCCACATAAATCCACCTCAAATATGTGATTTCCTTACTTACATTATGTACTTCACAACCTCCAATCTGTCTGTCACCCCCAAAAAAATCGATGGATTTCTGTCCGCCTGCTGTCAAATCGTGAACTACCAGCGTTACCTCTGAATCTCTGCAATTATCTATCACCGAGGCATAATACACATTTTCATGCTCTGTCACAAAGCCTTGTTGATGCAGTAAGTCCTCAATCCATGTAAATGTTTCAAAGAGTTTTCCGTGACGGGCATAACAGCTCATGCCAAAATAGTGAAATAAAGCGTACACTCTCTCAGAATCCTTAAATTCTTCCAATGCTTCCTGCAAAAGTAGCTTTCCGACATCCTCCCGTCCCTTATTAAAATAGAACAACCGAATCACGGGATAAGAAACCTTCTCAGAAATTTCTCCCTGCTCATCAAAGCCAAATGCCGTGTATCCATATTGTATGTATCCTACTATATGCCCATCATCATAAGCTGCTTTTCCTTGCAATTTCTCAAAAAGTAATCTTCCTTCCCCGTCAACATCTTGTTCAAAGGATTTCTTCCAGTTTTCAAATTCTACCGGAAAGAAATAAGGAGCTTCCAGACATGAATGATACGCATAAATGTCTACCAAATTTGTTATGTTTTGTATTCTCAACATACTGTCCTCCGTTTCTGCTTCACATTCCTCTCTATCGAGCATCCTTTCGATTTTTGAAGTTCAGTGCTGCCACCAGACAACCAAAAGCCCCTACCCACACTAATGCTGCGAAAATCCACTGCTGTATAAATCCAAAAATCGCTCCTGCAAGCAACATCAATATGCCTGCTGTCACTAATAACCTAACTGTTTTCATTCTGTTCCATCCTCCTGTCCCTGCCGGAAAAATCATTGTAAAGATAGATTCCCAGCACTGCATTAAAAGAAACGGCTGCAAATGTACTGAACCGTTCCGCCAAGCCAAAATATTTCTTTGGCAGCAAATTTACGCCCATTGCTCCCAATAACATCAACACCAAAGCCATGCCCGCCCACAAGCCTAAACTGCGGCATCCTCTTTGGATATACCCTCCACAAATAATCAGAACCAGTGACACAACAGACAATGCAACTACCATACCGGTTACAATCAGGTGCATCCTGTTTTGAAATCCGTCCGGTGTTCCGGCATCCGTCAATGGAAACATGGTATATCCTACTGCGGTAATCCAATTCATCAGAGTAAACAGATAAACACCCAACCGCAACATCCTGTTGTATTTTCCGCCGACCGCAATGCAGGCTACGCTACAGCAGACAATTCCACAGGGCATATAAAGTGCGGAAAGCTGATTCCACAGTGTTTTAGAGGGTGCTGTTTCTGCCGAAAGGTCACTGACTGCCTGTGAAAGCCACTCATAGCCGGGATAGGCTGTCGGTGCGAAAACCACCGCTGCTGTATAAGATAACAGACTGATTATTCCTAATAACCCCAAATAGTTTATTCGTGTTCGTTTCATCAGAGTTCCTTTCTTCCGGTATCTATTTTGATCCTTCATTGACAATTTGTGCATAAATTTCTTCCGGAATCATCGGAGAGTTTATGTCCATGAGTAATTCATGGGCAATCTTTCCGGTTTTGGCATACTGACATCCGGCTTTTTTTATCATTTTAAGCCTTGGAGCTGTTACCTCTGAAGCCTCCGGCACATTGAACATCGGGCTTTCAGGAACCGTGATAACCGTATGATTGTTTGGAAACATCCGCTTAAACTGTTCCACTGCCGGTTCAAAATTCTCTTTGCTGTTAGGAAAACCGCAGCCGCAGACCATCAGATATTTCAGATGTGAGAAATCTGCCTGGGCAGTATGCTCATACCGTTCCCCCACCTTTTCCATCTGCATGGTGGAAAGGGGCATGGTGCGGTCAATCAGTGCTTTTAAAGGTGCCGGCATACCATAACAGTATAGCGGGAAGTTAAAAACCAGAAGGTCAGACTCCAGCATTTCTTCCAACAGCTCTCTCATATCATCATCATGGATACACCTGCCGCCGTTTTTCTTGCAGCTAAAACAACCGGCACAGTAGCGGATGTCTTTGTCGATTACATGAATCGTATGTACCTCATTTTCGCAGGCTTCATTCATTCCTTCCACAAATGCCCTTGTCATGCACATGGTATCACTGGCATCCCGTTTGGGACTGCCATTCAAAACTAATATCTTCATTCCATTTCTCCTTTTTTCTTTGAAATAACCTTATCCGGCTATATTCTTTCGGCAATATGCTCCGATAAGATTTCATAAATTTTATATACATTGTCCAACTGCTTCTCATATCCGGCAGGATTACCCGCATAACCCTGTGGGACTAAATTCCTTACTTCTTCCCCACCCTGAAACCATATCTGTATCGTATCTTCATTCAGGCTGCCATCCGGCAGTTTCTTTGCAAGTTCTTCATCCGGCATATCCGGATAAAAATATTTGATGGAAGCCGTTTCAAAAGCTCCTGCATGAATATCCAGACCGGTATCTTCTCCTGCAAAAACCTCCGGTGGATATTCTGTCCTGTCGACCATGCAGTAATCTTCTTCACCGGATAAGCCATGCTCTGCCAATTCATACGGTTCAAGCAAAAGTCTGACACTCATTTCAAATTTACTGTTTGCAAGCCTCGCCGCTTCCAGAACCGTCTGCATATGAAGCGGATCACCATGATAATTGATGCAGTATATCTTTTGAAATCCCCACACGGATAGATTTTCAAATATCTCCAGTAACACCTGTTTCATGGTATCTGTCCGTAGAGAAAATGTTCCGGGAAATACTCCGGTGCAATGATTGATTCCCCAATAATATGGTGGAGCTATCAATACCTCTTTTCCCTTTTGCATTGCTTTTTCCTGTATCAGACGGCATACCGCATAGCTGTAATAAATATCCGTTCCAAGCGGAAGATGCGGACCATGCTGCTCGATAACCCCTAACGGAAACAACACCGGAATATCTTTCTTTCCTTTTTCCTCAATCTCCTTCCAGTTCATATCTGCCATCGTATTTTCAAAAACTGAATATTTCATATGCTTTTTCCTCCCATAGAATCAGCTATATACTTTTTATTAACTGATATTCCATCTGCACATCAAAAGGCTCACAAGCCGCCAGCTTCTCATTTATCTCGGCAGCCCAAGTACAGCCTAATGCCTTATATGCTGCCTGACTTTCTTTTGAGGAATGTGCAGAAATATACAGTTTTTCTGCTCCCAGTTTTTCTGCCTCCGAAGCAGCCAGAGCAAATAGCTGTTTTCCTATTCCTATCCCCCTGAACGGCTCTGATACCTGAAAACAGACCAACTCTGCATGCTTTGCAGTTGTGCCAAAAAGACTATGTGAAACCGTAACAAATCCAATTACCTCATCATCAAGGAAAGCTCCAAATGCCGTCTGGTCACTCTCCATATGTATTGCCACATCTGCTGCAATCTCCCTGCACTGCTCCAATGACCAGTTTTCTTCAAATTCGTTAGGAATCAATTCCCACTGTCCGTCAAGTTTCCTCCATGACTCATGAATTTCCTGATGGCGGATAAAACCGTCCAGTGAATTTACATTAAAATTGTCTGTATTTAATCTCTCATATCGTATATCCATTCTGGTTTCTCCCCTAATCTTCCTCTTTCTGTTCAAGTGCCTTTATTCCATTCAGCAATACTTCAACGGATAAGTCAAAGCTCTCCCTTATGGAAATCGGATTGCCAAATGCACCGTTATTAACAAGCAACGCATATCCCTCCAAAAAGCCACGGAAAGTTCGGATCAGATGATTTATGGTTTCATCTGAAAGCTTCAACTGTCTCATAACCTTAAACAGCACTTCAAATAACCGCTTTGTGACATCCTGCATTTCCTCGTCCTGAAATTTGTTGTACCAAAGCATGGTTCCAAATACGCCCGGATTGCTGACCGCATATTCATAAAACCCATAGCACATCGCCCTGAGTGCATCGTAACCGCTGACACCAACCACGGACAGGAGCAGTTTTTCCTCAAGCTGTTTCCACCCATACAGCATAAGATGTTTTCTAAGGTCATCCAAACTTTTCACATGATTGTAAAGGGAGGGCGTCTGTATGCCCAGTTCCTCCGCAATACGCTTCAGGGTAATATTTTCCATCCCCTCTTCATTTGCCAGTTGTGCGGCTCTTTCAACAATTTTCTTTTGATCCAGTCCAGTTCTTGCCATATGACTCTGTCTCCCATTTATCCATAAACTAATTCGCTTTTCATTTTAACTAATTCAATTAGTTTTGTCAATATAGATTCCCTTATGGCAGAGACAAACTGCCCAATCATTCCTGCATGACTGAACCGTTACTACAAATCAGACAGCCTAAAATCTCTATCCCAGTGTTTCAAAAATTTTTGCTCCCTTTGTCATCAGCCAGTGATGAAGCATTCCGCAGACTGCCAAAAGCACTACACAGAGTAAAAACAAAAATACACTGATACTTACAACATTTTTCAGAAGAACATATAATCCTGCCAATGCAACAACAATCAGCCAGCCGCCAAACAGTGATGCCGTTACCGGTACACTCTGTTTGATTGGCACAATCTCACTTGTCCAATGCAGATTTGGCATTTTCAGATTCATACTCAGCCCGATTTCTGCCATCATCACAGCAAAAACTCCAGCGGTTGCCGGAATCAGAACAGCGTACAAAAGTTCCGGTTTTAATACCCACTCCATAACAATAACCAGCGGTATTGCCGGAAGCCATGTTAAGAGCAGATGCAATTTCAGCTTTGCCATTAACACCTGTCTGCCGGACACCGGCATGGACTGTGCAATCCACAGATTTTTTCCTTCCAGTGAAACAGAAGGTGCCGCCATATCATTCATGGTCATCAGCATACAAATTACCGTAGCAGCCAGCAGAGGGACATATTCCCGGACAGCTTCCTGTGATATAAATTCTCTGACCACATCCATTTTCCAAAGCAAAACTGCCGCTGAAACAGGCATTAAAAGAATCCCCAATCCGCAATTCAGCATATAATTGGCACTTCCTGTAAAGCACTGTAACTCCTTCCGAAGCAAAGCACCGGAGACAGAAGCAGCTTTTATTGTCCGTTCTTTATATACACTTTTTGCCACACCATGATTCACAGTTGCTAATTTTAAAAAGCTCCGGGACAGCACCCAATAAGTAATTGCTGCCATTGTCATAATCATGGCTGTAAAAATCAGCATAGAACCAATGTCCCCCTCTGCCGCCATACCCATATGATAAAGCGGATAAAGCACTGTTTTCAGTTTGTTTCCCACGGTTTCCAAATGTAAAAGCAGAGTCTGTACGAAGCTGTATGCCATTCCATACACATAGTAGTAAGTTGCAATAAATACCAGTGAAATAAACACGGTAATTACATTTTTATGTTTTACTTTCGTTGCAATTAACGCTATTACCCAGCCTAAGATGGCAGACAATACCAAAATAAACAGTGACAAAACCATCGGAATAAGCAACACATGAATCGTTCCCATTACAGAAAAGGGTGCTGCCATAAACCAGATAAGCATGGTTGGAATCATAACAATCATTTCATACAGCAGTCCCATTGCATACACTCCGGACAGGCGGATCAGCAAAATTCGTGATACGGGAACCGGCATGGAAAGCAGCAGGTCATTATCCTTTGCCTGATACAGTGAACTGTAGGTATTGAACACACTGCCAAACACACCGAAGAAAATGGCAATCAGCCCCATAAGGCACCAATACAGCCATCCCATATCAGCAAAAAGCAGCGGTTTACAGAGAGTCCCTGCGGCAGCTCCAAACATGACACCAAGAAAGCCAAACAGGAGCAGATACAACAAAGTACAGACCGCAACTCCCTTTGCCGTGCGGTGTTTCCCGGATTTTTTATCCTGATACAGCCAGGAGAAAACCTCCATCAACTGTTTTTTTAATAATGCTTTTGTCATTGCTCTCCCTCCAGTTCCAAAAATACTTCTTCCAAAGAGGCATCACCCCTGACCTCTTCCATTGTACCGGATTTCATCAGCTTACCACTCTTGATAATGGCAACCTTATCACAGAGCTTTTCTGCCACATCAAGCACATGAGTGGAAAAGAATATCGCACTTCCATGATTACATAATTCCCTCATCATGTTTTTCAGCAGGTGGGAAGCTTTGGGATCAAGTCCCACAAAAGGCTCGTCCATAATAATCAGCTTTGGCTGGTGTACCAATGCAGAAATAATTGCCAGCTTTTGCTTCATGCCATGCGAATATGCTGAAATCGGCTGTGCCAGATCTTCCGTCAGTTCAAAAGCATCTGCATAATAACGGATACTCTCTCTTCTTTCTGCCGATTCCACACCGAAAATGTCTGCAACAAAATTCAAATACCTAAGTCCTGTCATAAATTCGTACAAATCCGGATTGTCCGGAATATAGGCAATTTTCTTTTTACAAATAAGTGGATTTGTTTTCATGGATATCCCATCCACCATAATCTCACCATGGTCAAACTGCAAAATGCCACAGCAGGATTTTAGTGTCGTGGTTTTTCCTGCTCCGTTATGACCGATAAAACCATAGATTTCACCGGGCATAATATGTAAAGACAAATCATCCACTGCCTTTTTTTCTCCATATACTTTTGTTAAATGCTCAATTTTCAACATTTCTTTCATTCCTCCTTTTATCTGTCAGTCTGCGGTTTCGTATATATGTTTCCTCATCATGACTTCTCTCCATCTAACATTTTTCCATACCGCATCCGGATTCCTTTTCTGTCATTTTCCAAAATCCCAATCCGGTATAAAACTGTTCTTTGCCTTATTTTGCCGGCGGCAAAGTGACAAAACAAAAAACGCAAAGCCCTTCTCCAAAAAACGGATACTCAGCTCTGCGTCTTAGCGTCTGGCATAAACATTTCTTCTATTTTTCCATTTTTGAATGCGATTACACATTCATAACGACATTTGGGGCAAAACAATGGAAAATCCTCCAATATGGTATGTTCCCGAACCAGTGTCCTCGTCTTGCTGCCACACTTGGGACAGCGAACCCAGTCTGTTCTTTCTGCTATATTCACCAAAACTCACTCCATTCCTAAATTCTTTGCTGCCTACAAATCCACCGGTGAAGAAATCAGGGAAATCTGTCTGATTTTACTTTCTTCCGTTACGGCTTTTGACATATACCTGGTTGCTACCTGATTTATCTCCGATAGGAAATCCATAAACTCTTTATCGGTAAGGGACAGTGTGCAGCTTGTCATCATAAGCATGTCTTTCCTTGGATCTGCATCCCCTTTTGCAAAATACTTTGCAAACGCAGTACAGATTCCCATGAGTGACATCTGAACCCCCAGCCCCTCTGCATCATCAATTTCCAATGCACTTCTGTTAAGCCCGTAGACACTTTCCACCGTTCCACGAATCCGGTTTTCCTTTACAACCATGATTACGGAATTGTCTGCCAGTATCTTGATATGCCGGTACATGCTCGCTCCCGGAATATCCGACAGAAAGCTTTTTATTTCTTTTACTGTTCCCGTTTCATGCACCATCAGGTATTGAAGAATTCTCTGTCGTGCCGGATTCATAATCACTTCTGCCATCTCCATTGCTGCATCATTCTCCTTTAATATTCTTGTTTTATATTATATTCTCATTTTTGAGAATGTCAATAGTTTTTTCCTTCTAAAACTCCGTACTATCCGCATTAAACAGAAAATATTTCATTCCCATAATTACACATTTCTCCACGGCTTTTCTATTCAACAAACCTGCCACATCCCCACCAATCAGGAATTAACTCCTTGAGCTTTACTGTCTTTTGAGTTTCAAGATCAAGGAGTATTTCAATATCTCCGCTATTTTTATCCAACTGCATCATATATTCCCGACAAGCACCACAAGGCGAACCAACCTTGCCGTCAGGCATTACAGCAACTACTTTATCAATCTGGCTTTCTCCGTTCGTAATCATATTGGCAATGGCATTTCTCTCTGCAAACATTCCAAGGGTTGAAGCAGTATCAATACAAACGCCAACATAAATATTTCCTTGTTTCGTAAGAATTGCTGCGGCAACTCCTCCTGCATCTATGAATGGTGAAATCGCTCGACCATTTTGCACCTTAACCGCTGCATTATACAATTCATTCCACATAAATAATCACCTCGTCAAACCGGAAATTTGAGAAAAAGCCCAGGGGACTTTAATGTCCCCTATGCTTTTCTCTTTTCTTTTGTTGCTTCAACTCAAACAGTCGCCGTTCTTCCGCTTCCTTTTTCTCTTTGCTCATAACCTTACGCTCCTGCTTGTTCTGTTCCTGTTGTAATTTTAATGCCTGTTGCGATTTTGTGCCAATGCCTGTTTCCCACATCTGCTTTTTTGCTTCACGCTGCATCCTTTTCGGATTTCTTTTTATATCATTTACAACAGTATCAACAGCCGGACTTAATTTCAAACTATAATAGTATTTTTGAATATATTCCAGCACTTCATAATCTTTTGGCTCTGCACCAAATGTTACCTTTGCCACAGACAATTTACCATCCTCAATATGCTCGAATACACCTACCCAAAACGGTTCTTCAAAATATACTGTCAGTTTTCCACTTGCTTTGTCCATAAAAATCCCTCCAAAAATAATTTTTGAACAAAGAATGGACAACCCGGAGGGGCAGGTTACTTACCCTATATAACATAGGACGGCTGGGCTACCTACCAGCTCTAGTACATTTTTTAATGTACATTGCGTTTTTATCTTTGCATTTATAATCAAGCCATATGGCACGATTAGCTTAATTCGGCAAATATTAATTTTTCAACATATTCCATCATCATGAAAATGTTTTTTCAAAGTTTTCTCTGTTATTCATATACTTACACTTTTTTAGAATAAACAATCATCTGAATTTCATTGTTGCTTCCAGGTGTTCCGTCAAACTTTCCAAACACCTGCTGAATTTTCATATTTCTTTCCAGCATAATTTGTTCAATTTCTTTCCTGTGATATAGACGGATAGGGTCTCCGGCTTCAAATTCGGGAGCACTCAATATCTCTCCATATGCAAAATCATTTTGTCCATACAACATAATCCGGGTATTGGTGTTCCATTCAAATCTGGAAAGTGTGATACCGTTTGCCCCCGCATCCCACAAATTACATGGAAAATGCGTATCTGCATAGTCTGCACTCATAATGTCCATAACATGCTTGCCGCCTTTTCGCAATGCCTTTGCAATCACATCAAATATTTTTAAATTCTCTGCTTCATTTTCCAAATATCCGATTGCACCATCTCCCATATTAAGTACAACATCAAATTCGTCCTCAAATGTTACATCTCTTATGTCCTGATGATAAAATGTGGCAGAAAGCATTTCTTTTTCAGCCTGTTTCTTAGCATCTTCCACATACGCTTCCGTAATATCTACCCCCACTACCTCAAAACCTCTTCTTGCAAATTCAAGGCTGTGTCTGCCAAAGCCACACGCTAAATCCAATATTCTTTCCTTCCCCGTTAAACCAAGAACTTTTATCAGAAATTCCACTTGATTTCTTGTATCTTCAGTCCACGACATCTCCTTAATACTTAATGTCCAAATTTCCTTATACCAATTTGCATTTTTAGGTATCATATCCACTCCTCCGTTTATCTGTTTATTTTAAATCCATCCCTCAGTTAAACATACCGATTTACTGAAAGTTGTGCGTGTTATTTATGTTCCATTGGTGTAAATCGCAAACCATTTACCGTTTGTTCTGCATCTGTATTCGTGAAGCCCAATTTATGATATACCTCAACGGCATAGGGTGATGAATTTACTGTCATTTTATCAGTGTAACACTTCTCCAGTACAGTTTGGAACAAACGCTTTCCAATGCCTTGTCTATGGTATTTTCCATCCACAAAAAATAATGCGATATGTGTTCCCTCGCTTCTTGTGGCAATAATACCAACTAATTTCTGCTGAATAAATGCACCGTACCAACAGAGTTCAGACAGATAGTTTTCATTGTGAACACTTTTGTAAAATTCTTCTATGCCCTCTTTTGTGTAATCGGGTGCTTCATATTCTTGAAATACTTTCCAAACCAAGCATAATGCTCTTTCTATTTCTCCTTGCTTAATTCCTCTGATAACACAATCCGTTTCCATAATCGCACCTCCAGCTTCTAGTTTATTTCATTCCCCAAAAACCAACCTGCATATTTGAAAGCCATAATATCTCAACAGCTTTAAATCCACAATTCTGCATAAGTTTCAAATGTTCCTCCAATGTAATCGGAAAGTAATCTTTATCATACCGGTCTATATGTTTCTTGCTCTCATCAGTACTTTTTCCTTGTCTCATCTGGTATCTTTTCCATTTTTCCAAACAAATTGATTTTCCTACATCAGTAAACGGGGAAAAGTTTTCAAAACTAATAAATAAGCCATTCTCTTTTAATGCTTCATAACATTTCTTCAATGCCAATCTACGTTCATCCATATGTAAATAGTGGTTTACCTGTATTGCAGTAACAACATCAAATTCATTTATATACGCTAAATTCTGAACATCACAAACAGAAAATTCTGCATTTGGACAACTACAGCGTTCCTTTGCAATTCTTATCATTTCATCAGAATAATCGCAAAAAACAAGTTTTTCAAGTTCTACATTTTGAAAAGCAACATCTCCCATTTTTCCTGTTCCACAACCAATATCAAGCCATCTTATTGCAGACTTTTGAAAAATTCCCACCAATTCTATAACTTGTTTGTAAAACTCATCGTAATACGGAATCGTTTGTCTGATTTTTCTGTCATATTCACTTGAACTAAATGCAGATTTATTATCGTTCATAGTCTATTACCTCATACTCTGCACATCGCCAGCAACTATGGGGCGTAAAAGCAGTCTGTCTGTTTCCAGTTTTGATGTTGTCATACACAGTTCCTCCTATACCTATCCAAAATGAAATGGAATAATCAAATGAAGCAGGAATGCCGCAGCAATTCCAACCACAAACATAATCGCAGTATCCTTTGCGGACTCTCGTTTCAAAACTGCCACGCCGCACAGGAAAGTTATCAGTTCCAATATGGAGTGCATACTAAAATACCTCCACCCGTAAACGAATGATGTATTGAAAAGAACGGCAATGATTACGGCTGAAATTCCCAGTGAAATCCTGCCCTTTTCTTTTGCATACCAGCAAACAAAAGCTGGCATCGGAGAAATCGCCGTGAAGCCCACCCAAACAAGCACATAGCTTTTCGGAAAGAATCCGGCAACAAACTTTGAATACAGGTAGTAACTGGCTACCATTCCTGAAAAGAACGCAAATACATTGATTGCTGCCCGGATAGGAGAATGGCTGTAAACTGCAATGCACAGGGCAAGCAGCAGCCATATCGCAAACCGCCCGAAAAAATTCCGGACATCCAGATATTCCAAAACAAACGGCATTTTGTTACTTGCAATACAATCCAGATATTTTGAAAAAATACCCAAAGCAGTCCCTAAAAGCAGGATTGCGATTGTGTTAATAATCTGCCTGCTGATTGACAGCTTTGTTCCCTTTAGCCGTATATTTTCCAAGAATTGTTTCATTGCGGTTTTCCTCATTGCTGAAATTTTGATTTAGCTATAATAAATTCTTTCATCTTGTTTTTCCTTTCCTTAATGGTTGGATTTCATCAGCATCATCATTGCCGTAAAATCCTGCGTGAGCATCTGCGAAATTTTCTCAAGAGAGAAATCACACATCCCTGTGGCACACAATGCACCGATGCCAAAGGTATGAATCCAGACATGTTCAAAAAGTGTCTTTGCATCCACTCGGCTCAGTGCATAAGTTTTTTCAATCACATCCAGGCATTCCCCGGCAACAGTTCCCAAATGCCCATAAATATCATCAAAGGTCCGGGCTTCTTCCTGTGCTGACATGAAGATTAGCTGATAAAGGTTCGGTTCTTCCTTAGCAAACAGAATCATCTGTATCCCCACCTGTTTGAATACCGGCTCGTTATTGGCAGCTTTGTGGACATATTCTTCAAAGCGGTTCATTGCGGTCTGCATCACTTCATTTTGTACTTCTTCCATAGACTTGAACGCAGTAAAAATAGGACGGGCGGAAGTACCCAGTCTTGCTCCCAAATCTCTGGCAGTCAGGGCAGCCATTCCTTTCTCGCTGACCAGTGCAAGGGCAGCGGCAATAATTTCTTCTCTTGTATATTTCGGCTTTGGAGGCATAGTAACCACCATCCTTTCTTTATGATATAAAACATCTGTTGCACATCGCTTGTTTTATTATAATGTGAAGTGTCAAAAAAATCAATAAGCTTCATAAAAAAATACAAATTTGCAATCTACTTTCCGTTCCTCTCCATTATAATGGCTCCGTTGACATATATACGTCAGTATCTTTCTTACCTCAATGCCCTTCAACCCGACTTTCTTTTCTTTTAACTGTACTTAGTTTTTTTCAAAATTTCTCTGCTGCATCAAATTCCCGATGGGAATTTGCCAGATACGCACTTTGTAATACAAGTGCCTCTGGTTAGGGGACTGCCCCTAAAACCCCGCCTTTTTATATGGGTAATTGAATATTTCAGTTACAAATATGATAGTTACTTGAAGTTTTCAGTTACTTTTTAAGAAGTTAATTGAACTTTTCAGTTACTCTTTTTCCGGTATTTTCAGCTTCGGGGATTTGCTCCCAAATGCTAATTGAACTTTTCAATGAACTTTCTGGAGTGTAACTGACTTTTTCAGTTACTTTTCCCTCTGCTAATTGAAGTTTTCAGTTACTTCTTTTCCTGCACTTTAATCATCACACCGTTACCGATTTTCCCTGCTGTACAGATAACAAAGTAAAAAACTGTGAAACAATTCCGGCTGATTTCAGCCATTCTGCTTCACAGTTTTACCCTTCCTGCCTATTTTTTTTACTGTTTGTTTCACACCCAAATACTGTTTTTCATAAGGCACATCCCAATGCAGGATGCTGTATCTTTCAAACATCTGCCCTGTTGTCATTTTCAAAATTCATTTTTATCCCCTTGCAGAAGAACCGTGACATAGTCTTTTGCAAGTTTGTGGTACTCATATTCCATATCTCCCTCATGTCCTGTAAGAGTATGTCCTATGGCTCCCATTTCTTCTGAATCAATATGAATAACTACCGTATCATCTTTATCCGCAAAATGCTTGATGATGAAATATTTGTATGCCGCAATTTCCCCGGTTTCTTTTTTCACGGAATACAGTATGTATGCCCTGAGAATATCATTATTCCCCGGCGTCACCTTTTCCTTTGGCAGCATAAATTGCACATAATATATGCCGCCTCTTTCAAATCTGTTTACCTGAAAGTCCTGTTTCCGGTAAGGATACTCTACCCTGTCCTGCTCACAAAACTTTACAAAACCATCCCGGACAAAATTCTCACCCTGTTCCATAAGCACCTTTAAGGCTTCCTTCCGTTCCTTTTTTGTTCCGGTACATAAAACTGCCGGCAGTAGTTTCTCAAACAGCTCATATCTGATCTTCTCGTATACTGTATAACTCACTTAAAACATATCCTTCCTGCATATCTGCATTATTTTGCTTTTCTCCTGCCCACTATATAACTTCTTATCCATAACATCATATAACTGATTAAGAGATTATAAAAAGGCTATAATACACTTATCACATATAAGGAGGTTTGTATCTTGGAAAACAGAGGAAGCATTGAAATTCATTTAAAAGAACTTCTGGAAGCTGCCGGACTCAGCAAGAATAAATTCTGCCAGAGAGCCGAAATACAGCGTTCCCAGCTAAACGGATATCTGAATAACACCATTACAAGACTGGATATAGATGTTTTGATCCGTATCTGCCACACCTTAAACTGCTCTTTATCCGATTTAATTGAATACCACAAACCGGAAGAATAAAAACAACACCAATCTCACACCGTTGCTCTTTTTCTATTTGCCCTTTCTGCCATCTTTATAATAAATTCTTCCGGGCTCGGTTTTCTGTCCCCAAAGATTTCATTCCACATACCATTCTTTTCCCTTGATAAATACGCTGCTTCTATTGCTTTGTCCATCTCAGCCTTTATTTCATCTTCCGACCGTCCTTCTCTTTTGGCTATTGATTTTATGGCTCTTTTTCCTATTTCCGTATCCATCACCGCATCTCCTTATGTATATTTAATTATAGATAACTTTCTATACCCCTATACTTTAGACCACATTTTTCAGCAAGTCAATCTTTTTTATTCTTCTAATTTCGACATATTTCCCCATAAAAATAGGTCTTAAATCATTCACTCCCCTTCATCTGTCAAATATTTCAGGAAGCCTGTGCCGTTTCCTGCCAGATATTCCGATACTTTCTGTTCATTCTCTCAGGTGTTCTGTTGAAAACCATTCCTTTGTAAGAAGCTTTGCATAACAAAAAACACCGTATTGCTACGATGTTTTTCTGTCTTTTGTATTCTATTTGAGATATTGACAAACTGGAAGTTACCATTTATTATCTCTTAAACCTTATAATCAATCGTCTTTCTTGGATAGAACAACTGATTTCCTGATTTTACAAGAGAATTATCAATATCCTCTCTTGATAACTTTCTTAATATGCCTGCATCAAAATCTTTACCCAATTCCCAGTTTGGATCAACAGATTTTATCGCATCATAAAATGCTTGTCTGTATGCAGTTTCATACTGTTGCAATGTCCATGTTCCTTTTAATCTGTCCTCCTTCGGAAGGCTTAACTGACATTCCGTGTAGACTTCGGAACGTTTCGTTGTATCTCCGTTTGCAACACCGTTTTCCTGTATATAATGGCGCATGGTTTCTTTATACATGCTTTCCTTTGCTTCATCAGGAATATTTATAATCTGATGTCTCTCCGACTCCGGAATCCCGTTTACCAACATACCTGCAACACCATGAACATTTATATAATCGCCATCACCATCAAATTGTTTCATTAAATTCTTAATTGCTTGAACATTTGTATAGGCATTTCCTTTACAACCCTTGCTCATCTGATTAATGACTGCTTTATATTGTTTACTATTCGTGTCAATTCCAGCAGCCTTTAATTGAGATTGCACATAACTACTATTCAATTGAGAAAATTGAAATGTTCCTGACAACATTGATGTACTTGTTGCTCTATTTCTACCAAACATGCTTTGTAACAAAATACTATAATCTGTAATATTTGTCATAATCAAAACCTCCTTTTCTTTTGAGGATTTAGAAATCCGTTTCTATATCCACAATATCGGCACTTAATATTCGAAAGTTAAGAGTGCGTAAAATTCAAATTTTTACTCTAAACTTCACGAACTAAATGTTTACATTAAATATTACTTTTATTTGCCCACCAGTTTCTATACTAAAATCCAGTTCAAACCACAAATCTAACTGTTCTCCAGAATTCGTTGGAGAATATTCCACAAATGCTTTATCCCCATTTAATTCTATATTTCCCAAACACTGCTCATCAAAAAGATCGATTACATATGTTCTTCCCTCATCTTCCTCCCACATAGCTAATTGTTCATCCAGCCATTCACCAAGCTCTTCAAAAGCTTCTTCCTGAGTCTGTCCTGACTTAATCCATGATGAGTCAATTAGAGCAAAATCTGCAAGTTTTCCATACTCCTTCTTGGCAACAGCATCTACAATCTGCTGAGCTAACCCTTTTATTGATAACATAAATTCGTTTCCTGTCATATTTTCTTACCCTGCCTATTCTTTAATAGTCATCCATCTAAAAAATTCTTATAAATGCCAAAGTATTTGTTTGTTATCTCGCTATTGACATTTCTCCATAGTAAATCTTACTTTCAAGCTTTGCTTCTGAAATATCCTCGTACTCTTCTTTCGTCTTTGCTATATCAAATACAGCACATAATGTTGTGCAATATATGCTACCATCCTGACGCTCATATAAATAATATTCCATCCCCGGATATAGTAATTTTAATTTTCCATGTCCAATCAATATATCTCCATTATGGTCGTCCTCTTTTCTTGGTTTTATCATTATATATGTAACCTCCAGTTTCATCATTTTTTCTCTCTGATATTTGGAGTCACCAAAATGCTGTTTATCATCGGTTCCGGGTATACTGCAAATAATTTTGGCTGAACAATTTCTGTATTTCTCCAAACAGCATATTCCTTAGAAAAAACTTTATGTTCAGGCATTGATAACTGTTCAAACAATTCTTTATCCCATATATATGCCGCAAGCTGGTATAAGCCATGTGCCGATACAAAAAGTGTTCTATCCGCACTATCAAAATCTGATTTCATAACTGACTTACACACTGTTTCCAGGTTGTTTCCTGCCTCTTTTGGGTTCCCCGCATATAATGAAAGTAAATAGGACATAACCGCTCTGTCCCACTGTGGTCTTTTTCCATTGACAAATTTTTCAGCCTTCGGAACAGCAGCTTTTAATATTGTAGCATCCTTATACCAAAGTCCCATCAGCATATTCATTGCCGGAGGATACAAAGGATAAATGTGTGTGACTCTTTCCACTTTATGTGGAAGCAACAGCTTGAAAGTATCCATATTTCCTACTGCAAGTGCATCCAACATATCAAGAAATGCTCTGTAAAGAGATTCTCCACACTGAAAATCTACCAAACATCTTATACAATTTTCCTGATAAATAAAGTCATTGATTTTATTCCAGTCATTTCCCTGTAATATCCCTGCCAAGCATTTTTCATATGGAAAGATTCCAATTTTCGGTGCAAAACATCTACACATATCTTGCATTTCCGCATACCTGTCCATAATAACAGATATATGTTCCTCTATCGTTTCTGGTATGTATCCCCATTGGCTTTCACAACACTCCATTTTCCACCTTCCATTTCTTCACATATGTTGTCACTCAGTACTTTCGATTCTTATTCCGGCTTACTGAAAATTGTCTTAATGTAATGTCACATTTGAATTATATTCCAATCTGCATTTTTTACGACATCTCTAAACATATAAAGTGGTTCTTCAATCGCACGTTCTTTCAGCTTGTTTATCATCAAATCTTCGATTTCTTCATCATCTTCACTAAAATAAATGTCAACAACCATACCCTTTGACATTTCTACAAAACCCAATACTCCCGTAACATCACTTTGAATAACTGAAAGCACATCTGTATTCAATTCTTTTGACATATAAAGTAGCATAGCATTATCATTTACTTCTTTTGACTCTATCATAGTAATCCAGCCATTTTTTTGACCAGACAATGCTACTTTTCTCTTAATATTGCCGGCAAGCAAAGTATTGTATGAATCAAAATCAATCATCTGTTCCGGCAAAACTATGTCGGACAATTTACCACTTAATCTTTGCTCTATGATTGCAATGATTTTTTCTACATTACCATATTTAATATATGCCTGTTCTACATTCATGCTATACCTCCTGCTACTTAATGCACAACAAATTCAAAAATTTTATTTCAAAATATCCCTTAAAGATTTTATACATTTAACGAAATATCAATATAATTTCTTACTAAATCCCAAAAATCTTCATAAGCATTGTTTATTGCCAACTTGTCACATAAAGAATCATAATCTTCTTTATACTTCTTCCAAGTCATTTCACTTGCTTGCCGAAGAACATGTGCCTTCCCATTTGCACCACAATTATCCAAAGCTCGTATTATTTCAGGTAATTGTTCTTGTAAACTTCCATGTATTACCTCATCTAAACCGTCCATTTGTATTGATGTATCATAGTCAATTATCAATATTACATCCTTTACGAACGCTGGATACCGATCTAATATTTCTCTAACCTCCGTTTCTGAATAAATATCAGCCATTGCCTGTAAAAAATCATCACCATGCAATTTATTATCAAATGCTTTATCAATAAAATTCATTTTTGAAACTCTCCGTGTGACTTTCAATTTTTCTTAATCCGAACCAATTATATCATAACTTCCGTTATTCCACATTATGAATTTAAGAATACAGAGTATTCTCCTCCGCATTCACTCTACATATTTATCTATTCTTTTATATGACACATCATAGTATTCCTACAATATCTGAAACTCCGATTTCAGCTTGTCCGGCAAATCATCTCTTAATGTTACATTCTCATCCATATACATTAGCGGCACCTTCCTCCGCTGTCACGATTTTCTGACCTTGCTGATGTATTTTCACGATGAATGGGAACATCAGCGTTACGCTCCTTATCCCTGCACTTCCATATTGCCATCGGATGCTTTGCAATATTTCTCAGTTCGCTGCTTTCCCCAAATATCCAATTCGGATTATAAACGCCTTCCGAAAAACCTTTCCAGAACAGTAATTCCTCCTTTGTCGGTATCAAAACGGAAGCCAGATATGACCGCACTTCCTTCTGGGCAGATTCCAGGTCAAACTTCTCTCCCTTGCGAAGCACCGGGTCCAAATCCCTCTTAATCTGCTTGGACGATACCTTCCCGATATTGTCAAGTTCAAATTTTTCCGGTGGCTGTGCCGCTCCGATTGCACTGTAAAAGACAGCACATTTGCGAAACATTGCTTCCTCACTTTCATCAAACAGTCCAAATTTGACCATATTATGCAGGTCATATAAATCTCTTGGTGCCGTCCTTGTAAGTAATGCTACCGTTTTTGAAGCAAATATCTCCAACGGTGCTACGGAAAGTACGGTAAGCATATCCTCATTCCAGGGCAGTTTCACTTTTCTTCTTGCTACCGGAAGCACATGACAGCGGAGCATATAGTTAATCTCTATCTTCAGATTATCCTTTACCCCGCCGCAGTTCACATATTCATACACAAAGGAATCCAGTGCATGATAGTTCTTTGATTTCTGACTCAGGACATATCCGTTTGCCGTCATATACCTGCTGATTCTGTCCGTAATAATCTCCCTGTCTGCAAGCATGTCTTCTCTGTCAATTCTTCTGCAATAATCCAGATCAATGTCAACAGAAAGTCTGGGCAAATCAAAAATAGTAAGATTAATGGCTGTACCGCCTTTCAAGGCAATCCCCTCTGCTAGAAGCCCGTCCGATTCCATAAACTTCAAAACATCTGCCAGACGGCATACCTTTTCCAGTGTATCTCTTGGAAATCCCAGTTCTTTTGCCATTCTGCCCAGCGTTAATCTATCCCATTGCATCATAATCATCAACCCCCTTATCTGTCAGTTCTTTCAGTGAAGCCGGTGCATAAAGCTTCCACTGCTTATGAAACACATTGCCCTGTGATTCTTTCATCAGATAACGCTTTGCACCGGATGAATGTTTTTCGCACTCTGCAAAAAAATTGTCGGAAAAGTGGAACTCTTCCTGCATTTCTTCAAACAGGTATCCGCATTTCTGATACAGGAAACCGTTGCCGTTTCTTGCCAGACATTCCAGTACCTTCTGTTCATCCAGCCCCGGTACAAGCATCATGCAGCGTATCACTTCCTCAATACCTGCTATCTTTTCAAAATCACGGATACTGTCCACAACCGTCTGTTCCACGGATGTCACCCGTATATTCCCCTGCTGTACTACTTCCATATCCGGCTTACGCTCCATACGGCGGTATATCACTCCATCATACTCAAAATCGTGAAACCGTTTGTCTGTTGCAACATAACACTCATAAAACACCTGACTTCCATAACCAAATACTTCAAATGCACTGTGATGCGTAATACAGGCGTCGGAAAACAGATTGGAGCCTATCTGATAACGGGAGAATACCGGCTGTTTTGTTTCCAGACTGATTACCACATAAAAATCTCTTCTGACCTTTTCTATCAGTCCTTTTTTCTGATATTCATAGATAACCTGATTCGCCGCTGTCGCTGTTCCAACAAGCTCTGTCAGTTGTTCCCTTGAAAAGCATCCCTTTGTAAGCAGCTTTTCATAGTGCTTCATTTCACATCACCTCCTGCTATTTTTTTGAAATTAGCACAAACTATTATATAAGCTTAATGTTTTGTGTGTTTTTCAAAATTATCTATTCCAATTTTATCACACACCATTATATATTTCAAATATTTCATACTTTTTTTGAAATCCACTATAGAAAACGGCGGCAGCAATGCCACCACCGCTCTACACCATGTTTTTGCTAACGGAATCGAAAAACAATGTCTGCCAGTACCGTTTCTTCCGCCACGCTCTTTGCCTGCTCCCGCAACTTCCACATTTCTATGGTAGAACCGGGATTCTCCGGCGGATGTTTTCTTATATGCCGACCTATAATCGTATCCAGCATTTCATAAGCATCTTCATTAACTTCATATGCTGTCCGGTTGGCACACCCAAGTCTTGTAAGCGTCTGATACCGTCCCATGTGATTTTCTTTCATATAGGACAGCCACAGCAGTCCATACTTTCCCACTACCGACAATTCCATATCATCAGGGATAATCAGCAGCGGATAAAAAATACCGTCCTTTTCCACATAGGGAATTTCTATCTTTCCCAAAGTTCATCACCTCCCGTTCAAATATTCAGCCTAACTATACATCAGTGCAATCTTTTCCCCGTTGCAAAGCCTTCCGGTTCTTCTTCAACCAAAAGGCAGGATTAAGTCAGCTTTATGTACATGGAATCTGTCCATGCCGGAGCTAATTTAACCCTGCCTAAATATCAAAATATTAAGCTATCACCTCTTTTGAGTACACAAAACAATTTCAGTAATTATTCTTGAAATTGTTTTGTTTGAAATATCAGGTTTTGATTTTAACAGCGCTGTCCTATTCAAAACACCTTGTTTTTAGGTATAAAAAATAAGGACTAAATTAGTGCAAACCCATTGATTTTACTAGGTTTCTCTAACTTTGTCCTTATTATAACACCATCATCTGAAAACGGGTGTATCCGTTCAAATCGAATGTGACATTCTGCAATTCCTGAAAGTAATTCTTCCAAATTACTACTTTCTATATTAACTTCCTTTAACATTTCATCCATTAGTCTCGGAACTTCCACATAATGTGGCGGATAATACGTTGCTTCTGCTATAGTTCCAACATATACATCTTTGGTTCTATACCCCTTATCACCCTTCATTATTATCTCATTACTTTGCTTTATCCATTCCTCTGTAATTTCCATTCTATGTGTTGAGATTTTCTTATTAATTGCTTCATAAAGATTTTTTGCATCTGTATACTCTTGATACGTATGCCCGGATCTTACTTCATCATATAATAGTACATCTATCGTTTCATCTAAATCAAGTGTGTTTCCTTCCATTGCATTTGAACTCCAACAAAACCGAAGTTTAAAATCCTCCCAAAACGGAGAAAATACCAACTCCTCTTTTTGTATATCAGACAACAACACTTTCTCATTGTTCAATTTACTTATCCACGCAGATGTGTCCATAATCATCTTTACCACTCCAATCCACTTTATCCCTATATCTAATAGTAACATAAAAAATCCTAGATTTCTATGCTGTTATCTACTACTCTTTCACCACAATATCCATGTTATTATCTTCCAACTCAACATCCATACTATTTGGCTTTTCTGTCACCTTAGTTACCGGCTTCTGCGTTATTATCGGCTCATTTTCATCTGTATGTATATTGGGTGCCGCAGTTATTATCGAAACATTGGTTGGAAATACCTGTTTTGACTTTTCCGTTGTAGCCTTTTTCTTCTTCGCAGGAGCAGTTGCTTTTGGTATTTTTGTAATCTCTGGGCTTATAACAGGATTTTCCGTTATCGGATTAGGAGTTTGCGTTTTCTTTGGCTGCCTAGTAATTTCAACTGTTTCTGTTGGATTAGCAGTTGTTGTTTCTTCTAAATTTCCATTCTTTTTCTTAGAAAAAATTTTTGCTCCGTTGATACCTGCAGAACCAACTACCAATACAAATAATATAATAGCAGCCAAAACGGAACCTCTTTTCTTCAACCTTTTCCCCTTCGCCTGTTCCATTAAATAACGTTCCAGTTTTTCTGCTACTTCCTTATAATCACTGTATTCTATGTCTGCATTCTTACAACCGGAAACTATTTTTTTCAACCGACTGGAGAACCTTAGTTTTTTATCCAGCATATAATTAATAAATTCTCCAATCTCTCTTATATTTTCTACCTTTACATCTTCCGTCATTTCCAATCCATCTACCTCAAAATCCTGTATTCGTACACTTCCTCCCTCTATCAAAATATCCCCCATTCCATACTTCCAACGGATACCTCTCAATCCACTCTGTTCCATATATTCCAGTCCATCACACAGCTGAAGCGCCCAATTCACTACTTCTCTAGTACCACAGTTGTTTCTCTCTATATCCTCTGCTACAGTTCCATTTACCTTTTCCATAATTACATAAAGTTTTTTATCCTGTTTTATAATCTCCATTACCTTCGGGAAAAAGCGATGATTCATTTTTTTCATTTGTTCTATTTGAACAATTACTGTTTCAGGATCCTTTTGTAAAATTGTATTATTTGCACAAGATACCTCAAGACTGATTTCTTTCAATACCCATTCTGTCCTCATCCGGACATCGGTTACTTCATACAAATCCATAGTATCATAAATTTTTGTCACTTCATATTTATTATTGATGATTTCCATTTCTTTTAACATATTCCTCTCCCTTTCTGTGCTATTTATAAAGACTCCAGTAATGCTGTGCTTCACGATGTATCCCATCCGGTGTATACTTTTTACCTGCATGATTTTTAGTAGCATTATCATTTGGATCATTCACACGTATTTTTCCGTCTTCTATAGTCCTTAAAACAATAAGATGGCTATTACTTGTAAATTCTCCAGGTCCCATGCTAGCAATTACTGTATGCCCTTTTTTCAGTTCCTCTACCATAGATTCCTTACTTAAACCTAAATCCTTATATTTCAAATTGTAATGCTTAGCAACTGCAGCATATAAAGCATGAGACGACCCTTGTCCTTGAATATAGTAACTATTTGCCCATTTAACAAGTTTTGAAGGTGTCACTGATTTTCCTGTCCAATAAGAAGCAACCATTGCAGAACTACAAATACCACATCCACTTTTCCCTATTGTACTGGTTCCATATGAAACAGAACTCCATCTGCTATCCCACTGACAATACAACGGCATAACTGTAATTTTCGGTTTCTGCCCCTTTACTCTGCTCATAACACTAATCGAATATCCTCTCGTTCCATAATGGCCATCGGGACTTTGTTTATATTGAAACCTTTGTTGCAGTTCGACTGTGTCTTCCCCACCATTGTCTTCAGCAAAATCAATATACGCAGTTCCCATATTGTAACTTTGTACTAACACCTTTATATCTGTAATCTTTTTTTCCTTACATTTCTTTAATAAGCCTTCAAAGTGACTAATTCCCGCCTTAACAGAAGCTATTCCGGATTTCCCATCATAACCATTTACCTGCATCCAATTGGCATTATCCCCTTTACCAAAAGTGCTTTCCTGTTGCACTATAGAAACAATAATATCTATATATGGCTCCATTCCTTTCTTTTTCAAAATTGGACGGATATATTTTCTCGTTTTCTTGGCAAGTTTTGCATAGGTTCCCTTATATACAGGAGATTTGGGATTATCATATACTTTCCCATCTATACATACATCCGTTCCAGCATAGGAACTGTAATCCTCATCTTCCTCCCCTTCTATCCCTAACTCCTCTGCATATGCCAACAATTCTTTTATCTCTTTTTTACTTTCCTCATCAAAATTATATTCGTCTATCATGTCTTCCCAACTTTTCTGGGTAATCGTAATAGTTTTTATTGTTTTTTGTACTTGTTTCCCTTTTCTATTTTTCTTGGTACTGGTAGTTATATTTGTACTATAATAGTTCATATCATCAAATACAGTTTTCAAACTGTTTTTTACCTCACTTGATACATCCGCTATTTCCAAATCATAGCCATATTTTTCAGCAAAAACGCATAACACATCGCTATAATTACTTCTGGAAACTTCAATATCAACCTCTCCAGTTTCCGATTTTACTATTATCTCATCATATCCATCTGCTTCTTTCTCCTTTTCCACCTCATCACAAAACTCTGTATAATATTCTTCCAGAACACTTCCTATGGTTTCACTGGCATCATCCCCTGGAAAAAATATGGCCAATGGCGAACTATAAAGAAAAGCAATAATTACGATAACTGGTACTATAATCACCAATAATCCGCCCAAAGCACCTGCAAGGTAAAATAATAGCTTTTTTCCTAACGCAGAAACTGCATTTTTTCCCCACTGTTGTACTTTTCCCTTTACAATATCCTTTGCTACATTTCCAATGCTGTCTTGCTTTTGCGGATTTTGTGATGTTTTGTTTTGTATATATGTAAGCATTCGCTTTCGTGCTATGCTCTCTTTTCTTTTCTTATCCCTACTTTGTCGTTCCTCTCTTTTAGTTGTTCCCTTATCTGGTCTTTTTCGAAATTGATTTATATTCTTGCACTCTGTATACTCTTCGTGACTTCTTACTCCTGCTATTCTTCTTGTAGGTTGCAACTGTTGGCTTCCCTCTATTTTACTTTTACCAGAACACAAGTGCATGCTTTTTGATATCGGTTGCTTATCTTTATGATTTACATTCTTTCTCTCCGTATATCCATTCCGATTTTTTACTCCTGTTATTCTTCTTACAGATTGTAACTGTTGACTTCCCTCTATTTTATTTTTACTAGAACGCAAATACATATGTTTTGATATTGGCTGCTTATCTTTATGATTCGTAATGGTATTTCCTATAAAAAGTACGGTTTCTTTTCCCGACTTATATACATTTTTTTCTGTCTCCACTGTTGTCTTTGCCAAAGAAACCGTTCCTTGTACACCAGATTTCAAAATTCCTGCAGCATCCAATAATTCTACTCCACCCTCTTGGGATTCTACTTCTCCCTTTGCTGCAGCAAGAGCAGTATCTTTTACAAATCCTCTGTTTTTTTTATTTTTCACGACTGTTACATAGTCATCTACTTCTTTCTGCCTCTGAAAATATTTTTTCTTGCACGTATTCTCTTTTATGACCAAAGACTTTCTATTCTTTTTGCTAGAAGTCGTATTTTTATATACAACATATCGAATTCTTTCATAACGTCTTCGTTCCGGCTCTTTTAATTTTCTGCAATTAACTTTTAAACTTCTTATCCTTTTTCCCTTTGAAACTACAACATATTTCCTATTTATAGATTTAGAGGAAGCTTTTCTCTTTGTAGGTCCTATCCTCATTGCTTTTTTATTTTTATGGGACGGAATATTCCGCCCCATACTCTTTGTAATTTTCCCTCTATTCTGCATCCAGCTTCTCCTTTTGTAATAAATCTGCCTTTTCATGCATATTGGTATTAAACAACTGGTACATTACACTTGATTTTTCTATTCTGGCATCAATTGGAATCACTACATCTCCATGCCTTAATAAACCAGTACCACTTTGCGCATGCGTAACATACCGCAACTGTGCCTCTGAAATTTCAATTGATTCCAAAATTTTTTCTTTATCCTTTGGAGACTGTTTCATAAGAATAGTAAACTCACTGTTATTTACCATAGTTGCAGAAATATGATTTTTTAATACATCAATGATATTTTGCGTAATTCCAGTACATATACCACCAAGTTTTCTGACCTTTTTCCATAAACTTTCTAAAGATTTTGCAGCAAGGTTTTTGTCTAATAATACATGCAGCTCATCAATGTATAACCAAGTAGCCCGCCCAATAGCTGCATTTTTCTCAATTTTTGCAGAAATATTTGACATCATAACCAGCATGGATACCGCAGATAACTCTTCTCCAAGATCTCGAATTCCATATACAGTAAGCCGATTTTCTACATTTACATTTGTCTCATGACTAAAAATGTTTAAAGACCCCTTAATAAATCTTTCTAAACTTAATGCAATATCCTTTGCCTCATCTTCCTCCTGCTCCTGAAGGATAGCAAAAAACTCCTGCATAGTCGGTATATTCTTTCCGTATTTCTCTGGCATAATGCGATTAAATAACTCCCGGACACACCGATCAATGATACTCTTATGCTTACCATTTAGCTCTGCATTGGTACTCTGCTCTGCAATTCCCTGCATAAATTCCGTTTTTTCCACAATTACTTCTTCTAACTTTGACGTTTCAGCATAGTCAAAAGGATTGATATAGGTGTCTGTATCTGCAGACAGATTAACAATGACACCATTGAATTTCCTTGCAATATCAAAATATTCATTTTGCGGATCGATAATAATAATGTCGTCCAAAGTATTCAAATATGCGCTACCCATTTCCTGTTTGGCAGCCATACTTTTTCCTGCTCCCGGAACTCCAAAAATGAACCCATTTCCATTGATTAACTTCTTTCTATCACCAACCACAATATTACGAGATAATTGGTTACTGCCATAATAGGTTCCTCCAGCTATGTAAAGTTCCTGAACATTAAATGGTATCATTGCTGCCAAACCTCTAGTTACCAAAGTACGCATAGTCGATACCTGCCTTACCCCTATAGGTAACGCTGTATTTAATGCCTCTCTCTGCTGAAGAAAATGGGTTTCCATCTGAAATCCTCTTCTCTTGGCAATTCCCTTCATAGTATTCGTTGCCTTATCCAATTCTTCCTTTGTTTCTGCCGTTAAAATAATCGTTACAGAAGTCCAAAACATGGATTGATCATTATCTCGAATATCATCCATCATGATTTCTAAATCTTCCTTTTCCCGTTTAGTAACATAGGAAATATCCGTCGCAAAATCGTTATTCTTATTTCTTTTTTGTTGCTGTTTTATAATTTTTTCTTCCACACCTAAATATCTATTTTTCAGCTCCGCATCAACAATGTCCTTTGGTATCGGCACAGAATCAATAGATACAACAGAATGTACCGGTACGGATACCAACTCATTCAAGAATTCATCAGACTGGGAAGACGGCCATTTTTTCAAAAACAATGCCCTACAAAATTTCTTTTCATCTTCAAAGTGATCCGGAAAAAATTTAAGCATAGTGTTACAAATATCATTTCTATAATCCATGTTTCTTCTTACAGATTCCTCGAAATCAAATGTAAACTGCCCCTCTTCTCCCATTCGATAAAAATCATGCAAAAGCTGCAGTCTTTTCTCTGCATCTAATGGAATAAGAACAGAACCCAGTTCATCCATGAAATATTGCTTCAAATTCATTTCTAATGTAATAAATTGTGCTTTTGCTTCCTCAAAACTGTTTCGTTCCACCGTAACAGTCAAGTACCTCTCCTGATCAATACCTTTTCGTCCCTCATCAATTTTCCGGATTATAATGTCATTGTATGCCTCTCGATACTCGTCAAAACCATCCTGTTGCATTTTAAACAGTATCTCTTCCTTTGTACGTTCCATATCTTTGTTTTTATTACTAATTGTAATCTTAAACGGTACATCAAAAGTATTTAAGATAGCGCACCATCTTTCAAACACAGAAAGTTGACCATCCCTTGTGTGTGTAACATAATTAATATCTGAAAACAGATATGTTTTTGTATATTTTCCCTCCGCAACCTCAAAAATTCCTGATTTTGAAATACTTTTTATTTCTATCGCCTGTTGCACACTCTTTGGCACTGCAAAAAGAGGTTCATCTGCACTTTTTAACTGTTTAAACTTGTTTCCAAACATGGATTTCTTCGGTTTCTTCTTTGGACTTTTATTGTTTGGGGATGTTGAATTATTTTTCCTTCCCTTATTTTCCTTTTCCGCTAGTTGTTTTGGCTTTTCTTCTGAAACATACAATAACGGTTTCTGGAACATCATGTTCCAACTCTTTGAAACGTATTCCGTAAAATTCATTCCATTTTTAGAATAAAAACCGTTCAATGCAATTGGCATCACAACTGGAATAGATAAATAACAACTACCTACTAAGCCAATCTTATCTTGTAGCAAAGCTATTATTCCTATAGAAATTCCTGCAGATGCGCCAAAAGAAAGACATTGTTTCCATGAAAGCCCCATGATTGCATTTCCTGTATACTCATCTAAATCTCTGTTTATATCTATTACTAACATATCTTTTCCTTTCCTTTAGTAGTGTCCTACCATTTCTCTTGTAAGATGCTCTGCGCCTTTTACTGTTCCCGTTAAAATTGCAGCCTGAAACAACATAGAAAGCAAATGCTCACATACCAAAAGCCAACTATCTTTAAATCCCAAATCCAAAGCTCCATAATTCATCAACGCAGTTCCAAAAATCAACGCTGTACTTATGGTCACTGCTTCTAGTGCAATTGCCATAAAGTGTTTTAAATAAGAAACAGATACTCGTCCTACTTCCCCAGCTCCTGCCATAGTAGCGAATGCCAAACTTCCAAATGGAATTAGAATTAATAATTTTAGCATTCTGGAGTATGTAGCATATAAAATAGAAAATGCCATAATAATCAATAGTACACCTATAATTACAGCCACAATAAGCAAAAGTATACTTGTTCCAAAGCCACAATCATCAATTAATTCTTTGTCTGCTGCTGTAATATGTAACTTCGCATTACTTTTATTAAAATAGCTCTTCAATTGTTTACAAAAAATTTTGCAGCATCTTAAAATAGAAACAAGTACCTTTCTACTATGTATAGTAAAATACTCTGCCATACATAAGCGGACTAGGTATTTTACAATACTGTCATAACGCATCTCATCCCTTACATTCACCGTTTCCTGACAAAAGCCAATAACAAAAAATAATACTACTAAACTGGTTCCCACCCCTACAAAAATTACATTTACGCTACTTAATATGTCTGCCATTCCATCTATATCACCTGGTAATTTGGTGAGCATATTATAGGATTTATTAATAATCTTATTCCAGGCTTTAAAAGCAAAACTTAGAAAGCTCTTTATAGGGCTTGCTAAATTTAAGCCAAGATAAATCCAACTCATAATTTTTTCCTTTCTATTCGTAAGAGGCACCTAAAAATCTGTGCCTCTTATATTTTTTGCATATAATCTTAAAATTCCAAAACTATTTTATCAAATTTACAATAGGTGTAATTGCTATCATCACAAATCCCCCTACAATGCCTTTCAAGGCACTATTCATACCAGATGTATCAGCTTGTTGATACGCAGTTGCAAATTCCATTACATTTTTCCCCAATATAATTGTTCCCGTTCCCGAAATAAAAGCGAAAACTAATGTTTCTAAAGTATCTAGTCCCTTTGTCACATCATTATTTTCTGCGGTATCTGCATAACAGATCATCATATTTGCCTGCATCATTCCATACGTCAAAGCACAAACTAGCATCCTTCTATGCTCTACTGCTTTTCTCAATCCATTCTTCACTACTCTCTTTATTTTTTTCATCATATCCTCATCCTCCTAATTTACATTTACGTTTCGTCTACTTTGTAACTGCTCCAATACAAGACGTATTTCCTGCATTTTTCTTTCATCAAAATCACTCCGAAAATATGTGAGTACATCCTCCTCACCAAGTCCATGCTCTAGTCCAAGTCGCATCTGAACCAATTGCTTTTCAGAAAAATCATACGCTGCTATCTGTTCAACAATCGTCTTTTTCCTCTTGGTAACTGTCACTTTCTCTGGACTTCTTGTTTCTCTTATGGAAACCATTTCCTGTGTCTCCTCTGTTTCATCCACTTCTTGTTGATTTTCCAATTTCATCCTTTTTATCTCTTCCTTTTCTACTAGAGATAAAAAGAGTTGATTCGTACACTGATCTATGGAAAGACTTAAAAATTCTTCAGCCGTTAATCGGTTAATTACTACGTTCTCTCCTTTTGATACACATTTTTCATAATACTTCATTGATTTTTCATTCAGAAAAACCAATGGTGATTCTAAACTCTTATTAGGTTCATGCACATAATTTGCTTTATCAATGTACTTATAGCATGGATGCTTTCTGGTGTTATATTTATTATCCAGAATAGGATCTTTTCCACTAATAAAAATGATACATTTCTTTCGGCTCATCTTTTTTATCTCATCTGGTGTCATCAGTTCTCTTCCAATCACATCATAGTTCTGACTGGAACTTCCATTCTTTCCTTTGCTCTCTCCAGAACTTTTTTTCGTAATTGTGGTCTTTCCTAACATCTCTGAAATGTATTTATGTGAACTTTGCTCATTTCCTCCCAAATAAATCAAGGCATCACAATTGCCGGGAAGAGTTTCCCAAGTATCCTTAAACATGGCTTTAATTTGTGCCAGATTCTGAATGATAATATTACTACTAATTCCACGACCTCGCATGGTCGATAATAACGAACAAAAATCATCCGGTAATGCTACGTTGGCAAACTCATCCAGCCAAAATGCCACAGGAATTGGTAAACTTCCTTGATAATTAAAATCTGCCTGATAATAAAGTTCCTGAAAAATTTGCGTATAAAGCATTCCAACCACAAAATTGTAGGTCTTATCCGAATCTGGTATCACACAAAATACTGCCGTTTTGGTTGTCTCATCCGCATTTGTTCCAATTCCAATAGATGGAATATCCATATCATCCTTTGACAATATCCTTTTAATCTGATTGTTTTCAAAGGGTGCGAGCCGGGAATTTGCACTAATGATAATACTTCTAACAGTATCTGCAGCACCTCTTGTCACTTTTCTGTAATTTCTTACGGCAGGATGGTTTTCACCCTTTTCTTCCGCTAAGGTATTCATAATTTCGTCTAATTCTGACTCTTCTCCGTCCTCATCCACTTCCGCCTTTGCAATTAATTCTAACAAACTGTTAAAATTCCGGTTCTTTTCCGGACACTCCAACCATACATAATAGAATAGTGCCTGCAAATACATGCTTTCCGACTTTTCCCAAAAAGGATCTCCTTTACTAGCTCCTTTCGGTGTGGTATTTGCAATCAAGTTTGTAATTAACTTTGATACATCTTCTTCCTTTCGAATGTAGCAAAAAGGATTGTAACAGTCACTCTGTGTCATTTCCACGAGATTGATTACTTTTACTTTATAACCCATATCAAGAAAATACTGTCCAAATTTACGAAGTATTTCACCTTTGGGGTCTGTAATTACATAAGAACTATTTGCCTGCAATAAATTGGGAGTAACTTCACGATAGGTCTTTCCTGCTCCAGATCCTCCTATAATCAATGTATTATTGTTCAATTCTGTCACTTCTGGATGAATGGATAATCTGATATTTTGCGAAAAAATCTTATCTTCTTTCTCATCTTTATCTTTTAGCTGTTTACATACCGTCTTGGGATTAGCAAATTGTGCAGAACCATATTCTTTTCCACGCATGAATTTTTTGTCATCTGTTACATACATTAGTACCACCATTATATAAATTAGAATAGCAATGCCTTGTACTTTTAAAGTATTTTCGTTCCAATAATTTGCAAATGGCTTTGCCAAAACCATATTTAATTGTTCTGGATAATTCATAACATTCATTCCCGGGTCCCATGCTCCATTTAGCAAATAGCCTACATAAGCTACCAAAATACCTCCCATAAAAATAAGCCACCAAGGAATTTTTTTCATTTGCATGTCAAAATCCTCCTTCTATTTACTTATTTTTTTCTCTTTACTACGACTAATGTTTTGTGACTTATCTTTCTCTGGAGCTTTGTGACGTTTCCTGTTTACTGGGTCATAATGCTTATGGTAAAGTTCACTTCCACTCATTCGGGATACCTCCCAGTTCTTTTCATCTACCAAAACATAATTCCTGTCTCTCTTTAAAAACGCAGCAATACTTTTTCTGTCCTCCGAAAGAAAGGCCTCTCTTTTATCAAGCCAGATATAGATATTTTTTTGATACGGAATTCGAACTTTTATTTTTTCCTCTGTTTCATCTACTAACAGTGGTGTTCCGTTCCTATTCCTAGTTGCAATGCTGATTTCCTCATAGGAAGGATGATTTGACAATACCGTCCGTTGCAAATTCATAGCAGTACGATTCAGCTTCTCCTTATTTTCTGGATCCGGATTTTTTTCAAATTCCTCCTTCAGATCGGAATACTCCTGATAGGATTGTCTCATTTTATCCATAGTGGCATCATCGAACTGTACTTTCTCTGTTTCAATGGCCGGTATTTTCTCCGACCTTATGGACTTTTTTATTTCATCCGGAGTGATGATTTCCACATCTTCAGGAGCAATTCTCTCATCAATTTCTTTCTCATCTAAATCCTTCACATAATCCAGTACACTCTTTGCCTGAAGTTGTCCCAATCCCATTCGTTCAAACAAAAGGTTCATACGTTGCATATCATCAGCTCGGAAAATAATATCTGCCATTCCATTCTTTTCTTCAGGTACTTTAGAATATAGGATGCCATATTGCTTCGCCAATTTTTCAAATTCTTTCATCTTATCCTGAGGTATCTGGCAGCACTCTAGGTCCACACCGCTTTTGAGCAAATTTTTCATATTGGTTTTTCCAAGCATTTTTTCATGGCGCAGCATGGCATCCAAAAATTTTACTAATCTCTGCAGCACCTTAAATGCCAACTCCGTCATTTTCTCTGCAATCTTAAATGCTACTTCCACTCCCTGTATTGCCACTACAAAGACTTGAGTCGCTTCCTGTATTTCTCCCATAAAAACTCCTTTCCATCCAATGCTGCCAAAAACAACATTGGATGTACTTTCCCCTTTCTACTTAATATTTAACTTCAATGTTCCAGTTACACCATTATAAGTTTTTACTTTGATTACAGATTTTCCTTTTCCCTTAATTGTGGCCACTCCTGAATTATTTACTGTCACTACTTTTTTATTCGAAGAAGACCATTTTACTTTATAACTGGCTGCGCCATCATTTAAGATTGCCTGCAAAATCAATTTTCCCCCAATACTCATTTTCACTTTTGATACACTGGAAATCTTTATTGATATTGGTTTCTTTCTGACTTTTACAGTCATGGTACATCTCTTTCCGGACACTGTAGCATACACTTTGGTTTGTCCTACTTTTTTTCCTTTTATAATTCCCCTATTGGAAACATTTACTATATTTTTATTCTTAACTGTGTAATTAATCTTTTTTCCCGTCTTATTTTTCAACGGAAAACTTACCTTTTCCCCTTTTCCAATTTTTATCATTTTCTTCTTCAACACAACCTGTGTATTTGTTGGCTGAACTGTTGGTATTACAGTTGGTCCTACTGTAGGCGAATTTGTTATTGATACATCTGTCGCATTATTACTAGGTGCTTGTGTTGGCTCTTCTATTTGTTCTGTTGGTTTCACTGTTTCTACCACTGGATTTTCCGTCACTGGTATCACTGTTTCTGTTGGCAGAGCAATTGATGGTTTTTCAGTTTCTATTAAATTCGGAGCCACCGTTGGTTCCATTGTTTCCACTACCGGACTTTCTAATGATGGCGTTACTGTTTCATATGACGGTTTAAGAGTCTCCATCGGTGGTTCTGTAGTTACAAATGTAGGCTCTGTAGTCGGTATTGAGGTAGGAGTCATGGTTACTTGCTGTGTTGGTTGTTCTGTGGCCTGGTTACTCATACTATCTGCCAAATATATTCTTTCAAAACCGAATGATGCCATTGTATTATCTACTTTAGAACCTTTTTTACATATCACAACCACATTAGAATCACTAGAAAAACTCGTAGATGAAATAAATACACTTTCACTTGGTATTGTAATCACTTTTAATGAAGTACAATACACAAAAGCCCCTGTATTTATCAACACAATGCTTTCAGGTAATACAACTGTTTCTAAGTTCATACACGAATTAAAACAATTTACAGGTATTTCTTCCAGTCCATTCTCTATAGTGACAGATTTTAATGCCTGGCAACTAAAAAAAGCAGACGCTCCAATTTCAGAAACACTACTTGGTATATTTATTGTTTCTAAAAAATTACAAAATGCAAATGCACTTGCAGATATCTTCTTTACACTATTTGGTATCTTTACATTTTTTATATTCAATCCTTGAAACGCATCTGAACCAATAGAATTTACCTCTATACCACTTATTTCACTTGGAATTTCTATATTATCCAAAGAAGTTCCACTGTATTCTATCAATGTACCCGACTTGCTTACTGTGAACCCATCTTTTGTAAATGACGTTGGCTCGGATGGGACAAGAGTTGGTTGTGGAGTAGCAGAATTTTTTAGATACGATATCGCTATTCCATTCTCTCCACAGTCCTTTTCTATTGCTGCTCCTTCATAACAAATAATGGTTGCTGTTTTTGGCATATATACCTCTGATGAAAGCCGCGTATCCATTCCGTATACTGTAATTTCTAACGACTCACAATTTATGAAATCGCTACAATCAAGATAACTTATGTTTTCCTGAATACTAACTTTTCTTAACGAAGAACAATCTTTGAACACTTCCTTCCCAATTTCTGTTACCCCCATAAATGTAGCACTTGTCATGCTTGTACAATTTTCAAAAGCATTATCACAAACTTTTGTACATTGAGCTTCTATTGTCTTTAGACTGGAACAGCCTTTGAATGCTCTTCCACCTATATACTCAATAGCCCCTTCTACTAACACCTCTTCCAGCTCGCTACAGTTATTAAAAGCATTTGCATCTATTTTAGGAAATCCTGCCGGAATTGTAACTTTTTTTATGTCACTCCCTTTAAATGCGTTGGAAATCCCCTTAACTTGTTTCCCATTTACTTCCAATGGCAATACAACCTCTGTATCTTTTCCCAGATACTCTTTTAAATTGTTGTTAGCATCTAATACATAAAGATTTCCTAAGTTCTCCGCCTTAATTATTTTTACATTTGTTGCAATATTAGGCTCTGTTATTAGTAACGTACTTGCACAAATAGCAACAATTACTTTTTTAAGACCTTTTTTCAAATTAAACATTGTAATCCTCCTTATCGTCCTCTAGTCCTATTTACTTTTTTCACAGACTCTTTCTCTGTTTGTTTCACTTTAGAAATATCTCTCTTCTCTTTCTTAGCCTTTACTTCCGCTAATCGACTCTCCAGATATTCGTCATACTCTTTTTTCATTCCATTTTGTTCGAAATATGCTTCTGCAACCTTCATCATATTTTTATGCTCTTCTATTGCTTGCTGCACATGCCCCAAAATACTACTCACTTCTTGGCAAGACACTACATTATCTACTTGCATTTGCTCACTCCTCCTTTTTTCTATTTTGCGTCTCATAAAGCATTCTGATTTCACGCATCCGCTTTACAGATATTTCATGTTTTGCGTAAGATTTTATCTGGCTCTCACTTAAATCTGCCTCTAATCCCAATCGTATCTCTGCAATCTGTTCTGCTGTAAACTTAGGATTAGAAAAAAGGCGTATTATATAATTTTCCGAACACCCCCTCTCCCAAAAACGGGCAAGTCCAAATTTCTTTTGTCTTTTCTTTGGTAGTACCACTTCTGTCTTATGATGGGATGGACTAATTTTTGCAGGTGCAGCCCGAATTGCATTTTGCAACTGAGTCAATTCCTCTTTTAACCTCCTGTTCTCTTCATACAAATTCGCAATTTTCTGATTCTTTTCTTCTAAAATGTGCTTATGTATAAATTCATCCATAACCTCATATTTAAGTTTTACTTCATTTAATTGCTGCACTGCTTCCTGTGCCATTCGAAGCAATGCAGATGTATCCTCTTGCTTTATAGGTGTATAGGCAACTGGTTCTGATTCATCTACCTGTGTCTGCTCTTCAAAAGGAATCTCCTCTTCCACATTTGCCTCTGAAGAAAGAGGATCAAATTGATATAATTCCTGCTCTATTGCTCCCATAGAAATTTCTTCCTGAATATCTACATCTTCACTTCCAAGAATTTCACCTTTGGGATCTGTAATTACATAATTCTGTGATTCTGCCCTAGAATCCTGATTAGGATTTTCCTTTTTGATACTTAAAAACTCTCTTTTTACTTCCTCAATACTCATCCCTTCCAGCATTGCATTTTTTACTTCTCTTAATTTGCTTACATTCCTCGCAAATCGTGAATCCACTGCCAAAGAAGAAATGAATTCCTTTTGTTCCGCTGTCAATTCTCTTTCTGCCATCTGTTTTCCTTTCTATCTTACTTTTTTCGTTACCTTTTCCTGTTTTCTTGTCAAATCAGTATTGAAGATCTTCTCCTTACATTTAACAACATTATTCTCCTGCCATAATTCATCGCATAGTGCTGTTTCTTTTTGAACCATACGCTCAATTTTTCCTAAAGAAGAAAGTTTTTGTTTGTATTCCACATATCGCTCTTGTACCTCCTTCACGCTTACTCCCGCTTTTTTTATTTGCTCTATCATATTTTTCATTCTGTTATATTCTTTAGAAAACGTACCATCTCCATCCCGATACATTTTCACAGACAGTCGAAGATTTTCCATTTCTTCATATAACCGAAATACTTTTACATATTGCTTTCTTTCCTGAAAAATCTCCTTCTTTTTAATTTTCAATTTATCCTGAAGACATCTAAGCTCCTCTCTTCTCTGTTCTAACTGTTCCAATGTTCTAATTTTATTAGCGTCTAAATACTTTACTTTCTTTTGTATGTCACTGAATTTCACATATTCCCGGTAATACTTACCATATTTTCTTTTGCTGTAATCATATAAAATGTACCTCATAGAAAGTGTTTGAATTACAATATTGCTTTGCTGCATTTTTTTAGAATGCACTATTTTTTTCATGCCAGACTTTACAATCGCTCTATCTTTGCTTTTCCTTCTTTCTCCTAAGTCCTTTTCTTTCTTATTTCCTCTCTCTTCATACTTTAAATTTTCACAATACTCTTCCTCTCTACTTTCACCTCCATCTATCCTATCCATCCTTTCTCCTTTCCTAATAGGATGGGATGAGTTGGAAAGTATAATCTTTGTAGCTTTTTCCTTTCTCTGTTCTTTCTCTATTTTTTTCTTCTTTCTACATTTCTCTGGAAGACTTTTTAAAAATGCTTCTTGTTCTTCATTCAGTCTTGTATTCTTTTTCTTTCCCGGTCGCAATACACTGGTATGTACCCGTTCTTTTCCATTTTTTGTCTTTCTCTCAACCTTATATCCCCTTTTTTGCAGTTCCTGATCAAATTCCTGCCTACTTTTTACTAAATGAAGACATTCCCAAATTTCATCCATAAATAACTCATATTCTGACTTTTTTCCAGTCTTTTTTGCTGTTTTTTCTTCTTTCCACTGAGCATAATTCTTATTTTTTTTATCTTTCTCAACAACAGAAGTAATTTCTAAAGAAGCTGGCTCTTGTGTTTTCCCATTTATATCTGGAATATCTATTGTGGAAAGACCATATTCCTCACATAACTGATTCACCATGGGCTGTAAATGTTTCTGCCATTCTGTATTTTTTATATGAAATTTGCATCCATTTATCATATCCACGCTATTAAACACTATATGACTATGAATATTGTCTGTGTTATCATGCACTGCAAAAACACTTTCATAGTCAGGAATATACGACTTTACAAATTTTTCTGTAATCTCTAATGCCATCTCTGGAGTAACTGCATCCTTAGGAGAGAATGAAAGCACAAAATGATATCCTTGTCTCCCTTTTGTTTTTTGATATCCATACCTTGTTTCCATGTTCTTTTTTGTATCCAGCATTTGCTGAAACGCATATTCTGCGTCAGGCAACGTATGATTGCCACCAATTAACGTTCCCATTTTTGTCTTTTCTGGATTTAAAATATACTCCAATGAATTTTTTAAATGCTTTCCCATCGCATGCTGACTACTTCCTTTTGCCTGAGATATGTACATCATTTTTGCTACTGCAATACGTCACCACCTCCAACAATAACTTGCGACATTCCTGCATATATAGCATTAGCTTGTCTCTATCTTGTTCGTAGAAGAGCGGATTTACATTACACGCATACGCAATCTGATTAATATTCACACCAATTTTATGAATTTCTTTAAGTAAACTATCCAACTTTTCTCTGATATCTGGATAGTCCGAAGGTGTGTGTGAAAGTAACATTCTCAAATATTCACTTTCATTACCTCCATTTTTTACTGCTGCTTGCTTTTTCAATATTTCCGCCTCCTTTACAGAAATGCGAAAATGCTTATCTACAGTCTTTTCTCTTGCCATTTTCTCTCTCCCTTACACAGTGACTCCATTTTTGACATCACGCTTTCTTTTGATGTCACATTTGATGTCAAATAATCTCAAACGGTAGATTTCGAAGTTGCAAGATTCGCAAAATGTGTACACATTTCACAATCTTGTTAGGGGGCAGCCCCTAATACCCCGTTTTGGTGGCACTTTTAACGCCATTTCCCATCCGGATTTTCTATGATTGACGTCATTGTCTTATCATTGATGACACTTTTGACGTCATTTTTTCTTTTCAGCCAATTATGATGGCACTTTTAACACCATTTTCTATGGTATTCATACCAAAAATAGACTTATCTGCCATCAATAGCAGCATTACGCAATTACATGACTCCATATCTGCCATCACAAAAAGTCTGCATTTACTTTTTGCTGGTAAAAGCTATTGATTGTCACAGGCGCATTAAACAACGCTGTAAGCAAATACGATTTAATATTCCGAATTTGGCTGCTATTCTTCTCTAAGCAATCTAAAACATATTGAATATGCGTCATATCCAACTTTGCTAACCTGCTTCGTACATAACTGGAATTGTAATATTCTCCCGATATTCGGATTTTACTGTTTTTAGTCATAAATACCTCAACCATCAGCTCTACAAGCTCATCAAGTTGCTCCACACGAACGCTATAATCCACACACAAACACTGATAATCGATTCCATTTCGTATCTTCTCTCTCCATCTATCTGCATCCTCATTCTCTGCAATATTACTGTTAGGATGGATAGATAGATTAGATATATGAGAATCAGTTTCATTTTGATTAGTATTAATTGGGTTAAATTCTTTTACCTCTAGCGGTAAACTTTTTTTACCTCGACTTTCTTCCTGTGGTAAACTTTTTTTACTTTGACTTTCCTCTTTGTAGTCAAAATTCTTTACTTCCGGCTCTCGGTTCATTTGCTTCTTTTTTTCCGAAGTAAAATTTTTTAACTTCGAACTTTCCTGCACTTCCCCTTTTTCACATACCTCTTTCTCCACTACAATTTTCTCCTGTTCTTCTAAAGCCATTCCCTTTTCATCACTTAGACGAATAAAATTCTTAACATAGATACGACTAGGACAATTAAAGCGTTTTCTCTGTCTTTCTATTAATCCAATTCCTGATTCTGTATCCAACTCAGCTAAAATTTTTACTGCTGTTGGTTTTGAACAACCAATCATTTCCATAATCTCCTCTACAGTAAAAATGATGTATACTCGCTTTTTTTCATCCATCCAGCCATTTTTTTTAGATAATTCCATTCTGTCAAGCATTATCCCGTAAAGTAATTTTGCTTCGCAGGATATTTTTGCAAATTTTTTATTTTGAAACAAAATCTTTGGCATTCTAAAAAAAGAATACTGTTCCGCTTCCATCCCATAAAAATAATCAAATTTATCCATACTGCCTTCTCCTGTTCTTTTATTCGCCTTATGATAGAAACCTTACAGACTGTCTAAAAAACTCATAACGTCTGCATCTATTTCAATACTTTCCGGCTCATCTTTTTCCCTATTTTCCGAAATTGTTTCCCAAATATCCAATTTCTCATTTCCATCTTCCCTCTCATTAAAAACTGCTTTTGCAGTTTCGTCTGGAGACATGGATATATTACCGTGTGCTAACATATTCTTAAGTTCTGCTAATTCCTCCAATACCTTCACTTGCTCTTCCTGATGAAGTCCCATCCAAATTAAATATTTTATATAATTATTCTTTTTCTTTTCATGCTTCCTCTGTAAAGCCTCCCAGATTTCTTTGTCCTGCTCCTGTTCTAAATTAAATCGTACTGTAGTCTTTTTTATCTCATCCACAGCACCTCATCCTTTCTGTTATCTATTCAATTTTTGCTTTGTTATAAATTCATATCCCTTTGCATTGGAATGTATATCTGAAAGGATTGTAGTCATTTCCTTGTTGTATTTCCCATACTTCTCCATAACAACAGCTCCTCCACCCATAAAAATAACCGGGGTAACTTCCAGATTGAAACCAATTTCCCGTAACTTAGACAATATTTCTTCTGTATAACGCACAATAACCATTCTTACTACCTCTAAATACTTTTGTGGCAGTTGTCCTGTTCCTCCACGCATAATATCTTGAATTTGAGTTTCTTCTAACTCAAGGTTATACTTTCTTCGCATCTCGTCATTTATTGCTGTTATACAGGTAATAACACCCATATTCGGGCTGGAACATCTTGATGAATCTGGAACTTTATCAACAATCGGAAGAATATCTATTGTCCAGCTCCCAATATCCACCAGTACATGAGTTCCCAGCATAACTCCGATTTTATTCACAATAGCTGCATACCCCTGAGGATAAATCTGTACATCCTCAATGGTGATGTGATAGTTTTTCCCTTCATACGAAAAATCAACTTTCTTATTTTTCAACATATACTGCTTAAAACTATCCTTTTCTCTTCCCATCCGTTCTATTGGAAGCCCGGCTGCTATAATCACATTGTCACTGGTTCTTTTTTTCATCTTCATCTCTTCTGCAATTGCAGCTAAGGTCAAAATATAATAATTGTCATTCTCCGTTTTATTTGACATAACATTCATGCGTTTTCCACCGCATACATAATACTTTTTGTCAAAATACACCGTCCGATCCGGTAACGGCGGTTCTTCTGTTCCAAATGCTTTTACTCCTGATATCAGTTCTGTATTCGCTGTCTTAACCAATCCAAAACCATGATCAATTCCATACACTGTTACTTGATTTTTCATTCTAACCTCTCCTTTACTTTCTATATTGAACGCACACAAATTGACCTTTTATCCATTAATCCTTAGACTAATGGATAAAAAAGGTTCACGACATGTCATGTCTGTACTGGTCTATTGGTGCGACACAACCATTTTTACAACTTGTCCTTTTCGTACTTTTGAGCACAAAAAAAGAAGCCTATTTTTTATAGACTTCCTGTAAATTGCTTTTATTCTGTTTATATCTAATGTTGACAGCTTAGACTGGAAAAATTATGGCGTGGACTCCATTGTTTCCACAGTGCTTAACCACAAGCATCTTGGAAATGGTTCTATTATTCTTATGCACAATGGGGCCAAATACACCAAAGATGCCCTTCCTGCCGTAATCGAAGGATTGCAGGACAAAGGCTATGAAATCGTGCCAATTTCCCAACTAATTTACACGAAAAACTATGAGATGGATACGGAAGGACGGCAGCATTCACTAGATTCCTCTTCCAAAGAGCCTACAAATACTGCTAATGTCACTACAGAACCACAAAGTTAAAAACAGTAGAAAAGCCACTACGGATGTGAAGTGACACCCAAAAGTTAGACTTTTTTAGCGTAGCAGTTTTAATGGCTGCTACGCTATTTTCTTACCTTCACCACTTGACATAAATCATGTCTGAGATATGGTAACTTTCTCATTTCCAATGGCAAATAGATTTAATATCTTCTCCACTTCACCTGTTACCTCTTCTTCTGAAATCTGATTCGATCTTGTCAACCAAAAGCGAATACTCTGTACAATTCCTCCTGTATAAAATGCAGCTAAAACGTCCGCAGAGACTGCAATGGACATTCCTTCCCGTATATTTTTTTTCATAGTAAAAAGCACATTTTTATAAATTTCATCGGAAACAATTTCTAACAGAGTAGGAAATACACTACTTTTTAACACACCATCTACAAATTTCTTATGTTCATTTAAAAATTTTACGCCATTTTTAAATAGATAAATATAGTAGGAATACGGCGTTTCTTCCTGATTATATTCTTTTATACTTTCGTTGAATCTGCCTTGTATCTCCCGAACAAAGAATGCAAAAAATTCATATTTATCTGCAAAATGTTTATAAAATGTAGCCCGTCTTACCATGGCTCGTTGGCATAATTCATTTACCGTAATATCTTCAAATTTCTTTTCTTCCAACATTTTAGAAAAGGTATCACATAATGCCTTCTGGGTTTTTAAAATTCTCAAATCTGTTTTTTTCTCCATCTTCTCACCTTCCCTTATAAACGCCCAATCCTAAAACATACTTTGCCAATTTCTCATATTATGGCGGTACACATGAAAGTTTCATGCAAATATTAAAGTTTTCTCTCTGCTGCATAAAATTTTAATTGACAATCGTTCTTCTTTTGTCAATTAAAATACATTTCCAAACAAACTGTACGTTGCAAATTTCTATTATCTATTATAATATGTATGCGTAACAAATGTCAATTAAAATCCAATTGTACAAGTATCATCCTATATTGTACTTCTGGTTTTTGCAACAAAGCTGGTATTTTTATAAAGAAATTAAGAGGTGATTCTGTGAAATCTTTTTATGACAAGGTAATCAAATACCGAAAAACCATACTTATTACGTTTCTGGTACTTTCTGTCATATGCGCGCTGTGTAAATCATTAGTGTCCGTTAATTATGACATAAATTCTTATTTACCAGACGATTCCCCTTCTACCATTGCAATAGACACAATGGAAGAAGAATTTGATGGTGGTATTCCAAATGCAAGGGTTATGATTGAGGATGTGACCATCCCAGAAGCATTGGAATATAAAGAAAAATTAGAAGCAGTTGATGGTGTAACTTCTGTAACATGGCTGGATGATGCCATTGATTTGAAAGAGCCACTAGAAACACAGGATATTGACGAAGTAGAAACCTACTATAAAGATAATACTGCTTTGTTTACCCTGACTATCAAGGAAGAAAAAACACTTTCTGCAGTAGATGATGTGCGAAAATTGATTGGTAATGATAATGCCATGACCGGTTCTGCGGTAAGCACCGCAGTGTCTACTACAAGCACCGTAAAAGAAGTAAATACGATTACCATTATTGCAGTGGTTTTTGTTTTTCTTGTGCTAATATTAACTACTACTTCTTGGCTGGAACCTATTATTGTGTTAATTGGTCTTGGTGTTGCTATTATTTTAAACGCTGGTTCTAACCTAATATTTGGAGAGATTTCCTTTGTGTCTAATGCCGCAGGAAGCGTATTACAATTGGCAGTTTCCCTAGACTACTCCGTATTCCTTATCCACCGTTTTGAAGAATGCAGAAAAGAAGCCGAACCAAAAGCTGCTATGCACATGGCACTGTGCAAATCCACCTTTTCCATTCTTTCCAGTGGTTTAACTACTGTCATTGGTTTTGTGGCATTAACGCTAATGCGGTTTAAACTTGGACCAGATTTAGGACTTGTCCTTGCAAAAGGTGTGGCAATCAGCTTGCTAACTGTTTTCCTTTTTATGCCTGGTCTAATTCTTGCAACTTACAAATGGTTAGATAAAACCAAACATCGATCTTTCCTTCCAACGTTCCAAAAAACCGGAAAGCTGGTGAGCAAAATTACCTTGCCACTACTCATTGTAGCCATTCTAATGATGGTCCCATCCTATTTAGCAAGTGTCAATAATGATTACTATTATGGCTCTTCCCACATTTTTGGAAAAGGAACTCAGTTTGGTGACGATACCACAACAATCGAAGAAATCTTTGGAAAAAGCGATACTTATGTTCTCTTAGTAAAAAAGGGTGACACTGCAACAGAAACCGAACTTTGCACTAAGCTAAAGGAAATTCCTGAAATTACTTCTATTATTTCTTACGTGGAAGCAGCAGGCGCAGAAATTCCTTATGAATACTTAGACGAAAGTACATTGAAATTATTAGAATCGGAACATTACAGCCGTATTGTTCTATCTATTGATGCAGATTCAGAAGGGGAAACTGCATTTTCATTAGTAAAGCAAATTCGGGCGATTGCTAAGGAATATTACTCAGATAACTACCATCTAGCAGGAGCCGGTGTCAGCACCTACGACTTAATGAACACAGTTACAGCTGATATGGTAAAGGTAAATCTGATTTCAATTGGTGCGGTTTTCCTTGTTCTTTTGCTCACTATGAAATCTATTACCCTTCCGACTATACTGGTACTTACAATCGAAACAGCCATATGGATTAACCTATCTATTCCATACTATACAGAGCAGACTCTATTCTATATTGCTTACCTGATTATTAGTTCCGTTCAGCTTGGAGCAACAGTAGATTATGCAATCCTATTTACCGACCGCTATCAAGAAAATGCAGAAACGATAAAAGGAAAGTCTTGTATCGTTCAAACCATCGTAGATACTTCCGCCTCAATCCTTACATCCGGAACCGTTATGACCGTTGTAGGATTTTTACTTGGTATAGTTTCTACCCATGGATTGATATCGCAACTTGGCTACCTGCTTGGAAAAGGTACACTATGTTCTTTAATTTTAGTATTTTTTGTATTACCTGGTTTTCTATATTTGTACGAATGCACCATCGGAAAATGGAAGCAAACTCGTACTGCCAAATAAGGAGGTTTTTATTTATGAAAAAAAAGAAATGTATGTTATTTACCAAAAAAGCAGCACCTATGTTACTTACTGTTACACTTGCAGGAAATTCCATATTTTGTACCCCCTCTCTTACTGCTTATGCAGCCGAGGATACACCAAAAAAAGAAGAAGTTGTCTATGCTATTTTAGACAATGCTGGTAAAGTAGACGGGCTTTATGTAGTAAATAGTTTTACAGACACAGATGTGGTAGATTATGGTAATTATGAAACTGTAAAAAATTTAACAACAACAGATGAAATCACACAAGAGGGTGACTGTATTTCCTTTCATACAGATGCAGAAAAGATTTATTATCAAGGGGATTTGAAAACAAAAGAATTGCCTTGGAATATTGAAATTCATTATAGCATGGATGGAACCGAATATTCCGCAGAGGACATTGCAGGAAAATCCGGCAAACTAGAAATCACTATTTCTATTACAGAAAACAAACATTGCGATGATTCATTCTGGGACGGCTACGCCTTACAGGCAACCCTTGCATTAGATACAGAAAAATGCACCAATATCACAGCCCCAGATGCTACCATTGCAAATGTAGGCTCTGACAAACAATTATCCTATATTATTATGCCTGGAAAAGGCGCAGACCTTACGATTACTGCTGATGTGGAAGATTTTGAAATGGATGCCATTTCTATTAATGGTACAAAGTTAAATTTAGATTTTGAATTTGACAAAAACGACTTACTTGAACAAGTATCCGATATTCAAAATGCAATCAAAGAATTAAACGATGGTGCCATTGCTTTAGAGGATGGCAGCAGCCAATTAAAGGATGGCACAAAGGATATGTATGACGGAACAATTGCTTTAGAAAGTGGCGCAAATTCTCTAAATGAAGGCATAACATCATTAAATGACGGAATCGAAACCATACAGACAGCTCTAAATACTTTAAATGGAAAATCCAGCAGTTTAACGAAAGGTTCTAGTGAAGTATTACAGGCTTTAAAGCAAATACAGTCCGCTTTAAAACAAGTAAAAATAGACACCCAAAACCTGACTGCTCTTTCCACTGCTTCCACACAGATAAACAACGGCATTGGAGATCTTGTAAATGGGTTACAAACAATAGATGCCAATATTGATACTTACTACAACTCTTTATCTGCTGCCGGAATTACAACGATTGACACTTATGTTTCCAAACATAAGGAAGCAATCTCTGCACTGGCTATCACAGATACTCAGCGAACACTATATCAGGCATATGTATCTTCAGGAACAGAGGGCGTAATGCAGACTTTGTCCGAATTGATAGTAAAGGGGAATTCCGAAGCCATTGCCCTTTATTCAGAATACCAAGCAGCCGGAAACGATGCAAACATTATGGTAAACTATGTAACAAACGCAGGAAAACTTATTGGCATAGAAACCCTTTTACAAGGTGATGTAGCGTATATTCAAGGAAGTAATCAACTAATTAGCGGCATCGATTCTGCATTGGACAATAATACTGGTGAACTTATGAAAGGCGTACTTTCCCTTCAAAACAATTACAAAACATTCGATTCTAATATTCAGTCTATGACAAGTTCTTTGGAATCCTTGGCAAGCAACATGCAGACTTTGAAAAGCGGAATCAACACCCTTGTAACCAATTACAAGACAATAGATAATGGAATATCTGACTACACAAATGCAGTTAAAAAAATCACCAAAGGTTATGATGCCATATGCAAAGGCTCTTACAGCCTTGCCGACGGTACTTCCACATTATACGAAGGAACCACTGATTTAGTAAAAGGTGCCTATGACCTTTATAACGGCTCCAAAGATTTAACAAATGGCACAAATGAACTTACAGAAGGCACAAATGAGTTTTATGACCAAACCCAAAATATGGATACAAAGATTACAGACACCATTGATGACACCATCCATGAAATAACAGGCAAAAATATAGAAACCATCTCTTTTGTATCCGAAAAAAATACAAACGTTGATTCCGTGTTATTTGTAATCAAAACACCAGAAATCAAAAAACCAGAAGTAAAAGATACGGTAGTAGAAGAAAAAGAAGAAACAAGTTTTGGAGAAAAATTCCTAAAACTGTTTGGCTTAAATTAAAAGCAAGTGACAAACGATGAAATCGTAGAAAGAATTATGAATACCTATTTAAGAGAAGAAAAGCAGTAAAAAAATCCAGCCTTAGGATAACAACCTAATGGCTGGATTTTTCTACTGATTACACTGCATGTAAATTCTTCAATGAAACATCCAAAATTGGAGAGGAATGAGTAAGCGCACCACACGATACATAATCCACGCCTGTCTCAATAATATCTTTCACACGTTCTGCAGTTACATTTCCAGAACATTCTGTCTCTGCTCTTCCAGCAATCAACTCCACTGCCTTCTTCATAGTAGCATTGTCCATATTATCAAGCATAATAATATCTGCTCCCGCTTCCAAAGCCTCTTGTACCTGTTCTAAGGACTCTACCTCTACTTCAATTTTTCGAACAAATGGTGCATAGTCTTTTGCCAACGAAACCGCTTCTTTAATGCCACCAGCCGCACCAATATGATTATCTTTAATTAAAATTCCATCAGAAAGATTGTATCTATGGTTTGTTCCTCCACCAACTTTTACTGCGTATTTTTCAAAAATTCGCATATTTGGTGTGGTCTTTCTTGTATCTAACAATTTTGTCTTAGCATCTCCAAGCAAATCAACCAATTGTCTTGTATGAGTAGCAATACCACTCATTCTCTGTAAATAATTCAAAGCGACTCTTTCGCCAGTAAGAATCGTACGAATGTCACCTGTTACGGTTGCAAGCAAATCTCCACTCTTTACCTGATCTCCATCTTTTGCCTGGAATGTTATATTGGTATTTTCATCTAATAACTTAAATACACGTTCAAACACTTGTAAACCTGCAATAATACCGTCTTGTTTACAAAGCAGCTGTGCCTCTCCCAACTTATCCTCACGCATGATTGCATTAGTTGTAATATCCTCGCTTGTAATATCCTCTTTCAATGCCATCCAAATTAATTCATCTACATTTATCTTCATAGTTGCCATATTATACATGTTGATCCATCCTCTCCATTTCTCTCTTGACTACCTTTTTATATTCTTCTTCCAGTGCCTCCAAATTATGATACTGACTCAAATCTACTTCTCTTCCGAAAGAAATCTCTTCATACTGTTCCCCGATTTGTTTTGCAGCAGCCTTTGCAAACACCAAACTCTCTAATAAAGAATTACTTGCTAATCGATTTGCTCCATGTACACCATTGCAACTATTCTCACCAATGGCGTACAAATGATCCATAGTGGTCTTACTGTCAATATCTACCCAAATACCACCCATAAAATAGTGTTGTGCCGGAGTTACAGGAATACATTCTTTGGAAGGATCATATCCCTCTTCCAGACACTTTTTATATATATTAGGAAAACGTTTTTGAATTTCTGTCTCGCCCATATCCTGCATAGAAAGCCACACAAAATCCGTTCCATCTTTCTCCATCTGTTTTCGTATTTCGGCAGTCAATAAATCTCTTGGCAATAACTCATCCACAAAACGATTCATATTTTTATCATATAGCTTTGCCCCTTCTCCACGAACGGACTCAGAAATCAGAAATCTTCTTCCTTCTTTCTTAGAATACAATGTTGTAGGATGAATCTGGACATAATTAACATCCTTTAAAGCAATGTTATGCTTCAATGCCACGGCCAGCGCGTCTCCAGTTAAATGAGGAAAATTTGTAGAATGCTCAAACAATCCACCAATTCCACCACAGGCCAGAATAACATAGTCTGCCTCTAAGGCAATGACTTTATCCTGCTTATCTTTTACTACAATTCCATAACATGTGTTATCCTTACAAATCAAATCAATCATTGTTGTGTATTCCAAAATATGTACATTTCTTCGCTCTTCCACACGGTTCCACAACTTGGTACTAATTTCTTTTCCTGTCAAATCTTCATGATATAAAATGCGTGATGTAGAATGGGCCCCTTCTCTAGTATAGGCTAGTTCTCCATTCTCTTTTTCAAAATCCACGCCATATGTAATCAACTGTTGGATAATCTCAGGTGACTTTCGAATCATAAGTTCTACTGATTCTTTATTATTTTCATAGTGCCCAGCCTTCATAGTGTCCTCAAAATAAGCATCATAATCTGCATCATCTTTCAAAACACAAATTCCACCTTGCGCAAGAAAAGAATCACTCTGTTCCACATTTTCTTTTGTAATCATCAAGATATTTGTCTCTTCCGGAAACTGCAACGCACAAAACATTCCAGCCGCTCCTGTTCCGACAATTATCACATCAATGTCTCTTTCCTCAAACTTTTCCATGTTCCTCTGACCTTCCTACTTCTTGTTCCTGTATATCACACAAACCTTTTGCTATTATCAACTTTATGAGGGCAGTCTCCTCACTGAAAACCTTTTCCTTAGAGTATAACACAGTTTATATGCAGTTACAAGAATCTTACATATAAAACAGCCTCTATTTACACCTCACGTTACAGTTCACTACTCGCGTAAATATGAAAAAGAACCACTACTTTTGTAGTGGTTCTCTGTATCATTGCAAATCTAAAAGGGAACCAAACTGTTTCCTTCTGGACAATTAAGCAAGTTTAATTGTATTCAACTTAACTCCAGGTCCCATTGTAGAAGCTAAAGTAACACTTCTTAAATACTGTCCCTTACATGAAGCTGGCTTTGCTTTGTTGATAGCATCCATCAATGTAGTAAAATTCTCGTTTAACTGCTCCTCTGTAAAAGATGCCTTTCCAACTGGAACATGAATAATATTAGCTTTATCTAATCTGTACTCGATCTTACCTGCTTTGATATCTGCAACAGCCTTTGTAACATCCATAGTAACAGTACCAGCCTTAGGGTTAGGCATTAATCCCTTAGGTCCAAGTACACGTCCTAAACGACCTACAACACCCATCATATCTGGAGTTGCAACAACAACGTCAAAATCCAACCATCCTTCATTCTGGATCTTTGGAATTAACTCGTCTCCGCCAACGAAATCAGCGCCTGCAGCCTGAGCCTCAGCAACCTTATCACCTTTTGCGAAAACAAGCACTTTAACAGTCTTACCAGTTCCGTGTGGCAATACAACTGCACCACGTACCTGCTGATCTGCGTGACGTCCATCAACACCAAGTCTAATATGTGCTTCTACTGTTTCATCGAATTTTGCAACTGCTGTCTTCTTTACTAAACTAATTGCTTCTTCTGCATCATAGAGCTTTGTTCTGTCAATGTTCTTTGCAGATTCAGCATATCTCTTTCCTCTTTTCATTACGAAACCTCCTGTGGTATTATCGGTTAATTTGTTGAATAAGTATTCAACAGCATTCATTCTAAAATGCAATGCCTCCCACTTATTACGATCCTGCGGAATAGTTATTTTTTATACCGTGTTCTTCTTAGTCTTCTACTACGATACCCATACTTCTTGCTGTACCAGCGATCATACTCATTGCAGCTTCAACGCTTGCAGCATTTAAGTCTGGCATCTTCAACTCAGCAATTTCTTTTATTTTATCTTTTGAAATAGTTGCAACCTTCTTCTTGTTAGGCTCTCCTGAACCAGACTGAATGTTACAAGCCTTCTTCAACAATACAGCTGCTGGTGGAGTCTTTGTAACGAAGCTGAAACTTCTATCAGAATAAACAGTAATAACAACTGGAATAATCATTCCTTCCTGTCCTGCTGTTCTTGCGTTAAACTCCTTTGTAAACTGTACAATATTTACACCATGCTGACCTAAAGCAGGACCAACTGGTGGAGCTGGTGTAGCTTTAGCTGCAGGAATCTGTAACTTAATGTATCCTTCTACTTTCTTTGCCATGATAGCATACCTCCTGAAAATTGTGGTTTAGCGAAAGATTATAGTCAACCTATAATATTCTCCCACTTATTTACCTGTCTTTGTAATTATTAAATCTTTTTAATGTCTGTGAAACTAATTTCAACTGGAGTTTCACGACCAAACATGTCAATGTTAATGGTAACAGTCTGATTCTTATCATTAACTGCTGTGATGACTCCTGTAGTATCCTGCCATACACCTTTTGTGACCATAACAATCTCACCTTCTTCTAAGTCGATACCTGCCTGCACAGTTGTATTTAGTCCCATGCTAAGCATCTCCTCTTCAGTAAGTGGAACCGGTTTCGATCCTGGACCTACAAACCCAGTCACACCTCTAGTGTTACGCACTACATACCAGGTTTCATCATTCATAACCATATTAATCAAAACGTAAGCAGGAAACAGTTTCTTCTGAACAAGTTTCTCTTCTCCATCCGCCTTTTCTTCCATTACGTTCTGCATAGGAACAGATACTTCTAAAATCACATCTTGAAGTTTTCTGTTCTCAATGGTTTTCTCAATATCTGCCTTTACCTTGTTCTCATACCCAGAATAAGTATGAACAACATACCATCTTGCCTCTGACATTTTATCACCCTTATCCTAACTGAAGGAGCTTGTCAAAACCAAATTTCACTCCAACGTCTACTATGGAAATTATTACACCAAGTATAACTGAAATAACAACAACTGCTACCGTTTCTTTAACAAGGGAATCTCTTGATGGCCAGATGATTTTGCTAAATTCAGATTTAACGCCTTTAAAAAAGCTCTTCTTAGGGGCTTTCTCTGTACTAACTGTAGTATCTCCCATAACTTCACTTTCCTTTCATGCATCTAATCCGGAATTATTTTGTTTCCTTGTGTAATGTGTGTGTACGGCAGAATTTACAATACTTCTTTGTCTCCATTCTATCTGGATGAGCTTTCTTCTCTTTTGTCGTATTGTAATTACGTTGCTTACACTCTGTACATGCCAATGTAATCTTTACGCGCATAACTTGCACCTCCGCTAATATTATTTTTAGGCATTAAAAAAAAGACCTATTCCATCGCCAGTCTAATATAACATATTCTTTTTTTTTCGTCAACCTTTTTCCGCTTTTTTTCTCACCCGCCAGATAATCTCCAATTTTTTACATTTTTAGTTGTTCAATCTCTATTTTTCTGCTATAATTAAATCATACCTATTAAAATATAGCAATATAAATATCTTTTTTTACATAAAGGCAGGGGGTGTTTCTTATGATATACAGTCAAATACTTTCAGGGTATCTTGGGCAGGAAGTCTATCGCAATCATGCTTCCATACACAAAAAATCCGAACTAAAAAAGATTTATAGTGATATCGTAAAAATCAGCAAGAATTCCCCCTCTTATTTAATATTAATACGCCCCTCCGAGAACACGCATTCTTTTGCTATCCAACTTAAAGAAGGCAGTCTTTCTCTTCAGGGTACACTAGAAAAGCTACAAAACGGTGGAGTATCTTCTGCTTTTTCTTATAAAGAAGTGTTATCTGACAACGTAGATGCCTTAACGGCTACAATTGATACAGACGACCATTCTCATCTGCCTAACGATTTTACAGTAGAAATTCACCAGTTGGCAAAGCCACAAATCAATACCGGTGATTATATGTATCCAGACACTTCTCGATTAGGTAATGGTTCTTATACTATAAATCTTACCGTAGAAGAAGAAACTTATCCTATCGAGCTTACCTTGGGACACAAGGAAAGCAATGGACAAGTGCTTCATAAATTGGTGCAAGCGATTAATCACTCGCCAGCACCTATCACAGCAAGCACAAATTATGATAAAAAGCACGAAAAAATACGACTCGTATTAAAATCTGATCACACCGGCTCTGCAGATGGAGAACCTGTCTTTTCCTGTTCGGATGTGTCTTCTCCTTCTGGTTCCAAAGGTTTGGTAGATTTATATAACCTAAACCATATATCACAATTTGCTGAAAATTCATCCTTTGAAATTAATGGCAAAGCAAAATCTACGATTGCTAACGAATTTACATTAAACAATGCGTTGCATTTAACCATGCGTCAAACCACACAAGAGCCTATTCACATTACTTTTGCCAGTAATTCAGAACGAATCATGTCAGAAGTAAATACTCTTGCTGATATTTACAATTCCTTAGTAAACCTTTCTTATCATCAAGGAGACCCACCAAAACTTGCATCTTTGATGCTTCATGATTTAAAAGGACTGTTTTCTACAGCTAAACCAGATTTAAAAGAATGTGGAATTACCTTTGATACAGAAGGCTATATGCAAGTAGACACAGAAACCGCACACAAAGCTGCGCAGATAGGACGTTTTGAAACCTTATTCGGCAAAGACAATGCAGTAGGCACCAATGCTATCAGACGTTCTAAAATGCTTTCTATGAACCCTATGAAGTACATTGAAGATAAAGTAGTAGTAACTTATCCAAATCCAGAAAAAGAGCATTTTGCTAATCCTTATATGACATCTATTTATTCTGGAATGCTATTTAATACTTGTTGTTAATCACAAAACCCAAAAGACTGTGTGGTTTCTTATTCCACACAGTCTTTTTTATCACCGACCCCCATTATAATCCCGAGGTGCTACACCTACATTCTTTTTAAAAATACGACTAAAGTAATTCGGATCTTTGTAGCCTACCAAATAGCATATTTCTTTAATGGTTCTGCCCCCTTCTGTCAAATACTGTTTTGCCTGTTCCATTCTGATATCGGTAATCCAATCCACATAATTCGTTCCAGTTTCTAATTTAAAAATCTTACTAAAATGCTGTGGACTAACTCCTACATATTTTGCAACATCTTCCAGCGAAATTTCTGTATTATAATTTTTTTCCATATACTCAAGTGCCTGTTTTACTGTCACTGAAGTATTTCTTCCTTGATGTTGTTGTATGACATACAGAATATACTCAAATTTGCGATATGCCCACTGTTTCAAGTCCTCAGTCTCCTGCCCTTCTTGCAACAATTGGGAACAATTTAAGAACTGTAATCCATTATCTTCATCCATATATACAGTATGACAACAAATCACCAACAATTGTATAATTTTATTAATTTTTGCATCCCTTTCCAGATAATCCATCCAATCCAAAATTTCCATATATATCTGACTGGAATCCTCTTTATTAAATTTCAAGGAATCAAGCAATTTATTTACTTTATTGGCATATTCTCGATGATTGCTGTATTTTTCATTGCGATGCCCCAATAATCTGTATTCCTCGTTCTTTATATTCTCCTCACGGAGCGTTTCTTGATAGGACTTATAGATTTCATCCACAGAATAGACGCCTCCAACTCCTACCAAATAGGTTTGTAGAAAACTTTTCTCCAATTCCTGCTCTATATGTTTTTTTAATTCCTGCTTATATAACCGTTGAATGGCTGTTCCTGTACTCTGCTTATCCATCCCGATATAATAAACAAAACGATTTTCCACTTTTGTCCCAACCACATTAGAAGTATTCTGTTCCAAAATCTCTCTTACTTTTCCTGCGACTTTGTCTAAATCTCCTTGATTTTTTTTACATCGAATATTAATAATACAGCCCTGTTTAGGAATTTCCAACGCATCACAATAAGAATATAGCTGCTTCTCATGTTTTATACCAAAAAGAATGGTATGAATAAAACCATTCTCTAATATCTCTCGTTTTCTCTGCTCTTCTATATTTCTCTCAAATGAATTTTTTTGAAACCGAACTTTTTCTTCAAACCGCAAAAGAACTTTTCGCAAGATACTTCCTTTCACCGGAAGTGCCAAATACCCATCTACTTCCATAAGAATTACCTGACTTACAACATCTGGAGAACATCCATCAGAACAAACACAAATAGGAAGATGCTTCTGCATCTTCCTAATTTGACGTAACACATCCAATTGATTTATGCCATTGAATAATAATCCCAAAAACAACATATCAATCTTTTCTTTTTCTACTGTTTCCAAAACAGATCTTCCATCTGTACAAACTATAACTTTCCAGTTATTTCCAAGCTGTTCTGCTATAGTCTGAGCAATGATATCACCATCTGCTTGGTTTGTGGCTATCATTACTCGATAGGTTCCACTTCCCCTTTTCCCTCTTATTGTCACAATAACACCTCTTCTGTATCATTTACGTTTGTTTGACACTATAAAGATATCGTCTTATTTCTCTTTCAAAATAATCTTAGATGGACATTTCATTGCACATAATCCGCAATTTTTACATTTTTCATAATCAATTTTTGCAAGATTATCTTCCACATGAACGGCATCAAAATTACAGTTCTTTTCACAAAGTTTACATCCCACACAACCAGTATCACAGACTTTCTTTACTACTGGACCTCTATCTTTTGAGCTACATGCCACTTTTACCTTAGAATCATATGGCACAAGTTCTATCAAGTTGCGAGGACATACCGCAATACATTTTTTACAAGCCTTGCACTTTTCTTTGTCCACTTTAGCTACCCCATCCACAATATGAATGGCATCAAATGGACAGGCTTTCACACAAGAACCAAATCCCATACAACCATAAGAACAAGATTTTTCTCCGCCACCAGGCACCATAGATGCTTTCTGACAATCCTGTACTCCATAATAATGATATTTTACATTTGCTTTGTCACAAGTTCCATTACATTTTACAAAAGCAACCTCTCTTACGGTTTCTCCTGCAACTTCTCCCATGATTTCTGCGATCTTCTTTGCAACCTCCGCACCTGCAACTGGACAGCCATTCGTTGGGGCTTCCCCTTTTGCAATTGCCTGCGCCAGTGCATCACAACCAGCAAATCCACATCCACCACAGTTATTTCCTGGAAGCAACTCTCTTACATTTGCTTCTCGCTCGTCCACCTCTACTGCAAACTTTTTTCCTGCAATACCAAGAAGCAGACCAATCAATAAACCAGTAATACCTATCACAGCAGCGGCTGCGACAACTGCCATTATCTCCATTTTTCTGCCTCCTTTAAATCAAACCGGCAAATCCACAAAAGGCGATTGCCATAAGACCTGATATAATCAATACAATTGGTGTTCCCTTAAAAGATTCTGGAATGTCATTATCCTCACATCTTTCCCGAATACCTGCAAGGATCACAATTGCAATGGTAAATCCCACTGCTGTACCAAATCCATTTATTACACTTGCTAATACGGAATATTCTTTCTGCACGTTAATTAAAGCAATACCAAGCACTGCACAGTTTGTAGTAATCAATGGAAGATACACACCAAGGGCACTATATAAACTTTTCATTGTTTTTTTCATAACCATTTCTACAAATTGCACCAAAGCTGCAATTACTAAAATAAATACAATCGTATTTAAGTAAGTAAGGTTATATGGCACCAATAAAAACTTATATAATAAGCTGGTAATTAGTGATGCCAGAGTAATAACGAAAATAACAGCGGCCCCCATACCTGCTGCTGTGTTAATTTTTTTAGATACTCCAAGAAACGGACAAATTCCAAGGAACTGACTCAACACAACGTTATTTACTAATGCGGCACTAATCATAATAAGTATTAAACTCTGCATCTACATCAATCCTCCTTCTTTTCTTCCGAAGCCGCCTTTGTTTTGGCTGCCTCTGCTGCCTTCGCTTTTGCCTTTGCCACCATCTCTGCTTTTTCTGCTGCCTTTTGTGCTTCAATTAACCCGTGATTGGCCGCACAAACATCCCCTGCACATGCACCACAATTTCCACCACATTTTAAGGTAGATGCTCCTTCTACATTGGTAGCCGAAGGCATTTTAAATTTATTCTGCAATGCAGTCAAACATGCTAACACAAAGAATGCTCCCGGTGCCAACACAAAGATTGTAATTGGCTCATAAGAATCCGGCATAATTCCCAGATTAAATATAGTACCACTTCCAAGAAATTCACGGAATATACCAATCAAGGTAAGTCCCATGGTAAATCCTAATCCCATACCAATTCCATCACAGGCAGACAATATTATATTATTCTTAGAGGCATAAGATTCTGCTCTACCTAAAATAATACAGTTTACCACAATCAGCGGAATATAAATTCCCAGTGCATCATAAAGACTTGGCACATATGCCTGCAACAACTGTTGTACAATAGTCACTAATGACGCTACAATAACGATAAATGCTGGAATACGCACCTTATCCGGGATTACTTTACGCAATGCTGAAATCAACATATTTGATGCAGTAAGTACCACGGTAGTGGTAAGTCCCATACCCATACCATTAATTGCAGAAGATGTAACAGCCAATGTAGGACACATTCCAAGCATCAGTACAAATGTTGGATTTTCTTTTACAATACCGTTATATAAACGTTCTGCATACTTATTCATAACTTCCTCCTAACTGTTTTGATATACATTTTCAGACAACTATGCCTGTGTATATCCATTCTCACTTAAAAAGCCAAGTCCGGCATTGACTGCTTTTGCCAATGCTTTTGAGGTAATTGTTGCACCACTGATTGCATCAAAAGCATTGTCCTCACCAGCACCATCTTTTGAATATGCAATCTCTGGTCCCTGCAGTCCTACAAACTGTGACTGGAACTCTTCTGTGGTACAATTGGCTCCAAGTCCGGCTGTCTCACTATGAGATAATATAGATAACCCGGTCATGGTTCCCTCTGTAGTAACTCCAATGGTAAATGTAATGTCACCACCATATCCTTCTTTTGCAGTTAAACTCATTACATAACCTAATGTATTTCCATCTGCATCCTTTGCTTCCAAAACTTCCGTTACTTCCGCTCCATCAAACGTTGCAGATGCCAACTTATCATTTAATTCACTATTTTCTTCAAACTTGCTGCTATCCGCAAATACAACCTGATATGCTTCTTCTTTTGCCTTTAATTCAGACTCGGCAATTGGTTCTAAGGTAATCTGATTCACTAAACCAAGCAATCCACCGGCAATCAATGTAATCAGAAACAAAATCAGTGCATCTTTTAGGATACTTGACTTTTTCTTTTCAGCCATGACAACCTCCCTCTGCATGTATTTTCATGCGGCAATTTACTTCTCTTTCTTTGCTTTCACATAACCAAATGGTTTTGGCATTGTCACTTTCTCAATAAGCGGTACTAATAAATTACAGAAAATAATTGCATAAGAAACACCTTCTGCAGAACCGCCAAAGATTCGGAATACACCTGTAAGTACACCAAGACAAATACCAAACACAATCTTTCCATTCTTAGTAATCGGACTCGTCACGTAATCAGTTGCCATGAAAAATGCACCTAATAACAATCCACCACCACAAAGTTCCGCAGCCAAATAGGTAATATCAAACCCATAACCACCAAATAATAATACAAAGATGGAAAAAGTAGCAAGATAACACACTGGTATTTCCCAAGTAATAATTCTTCGAATAAATAAGTACGCTGCACCAATTAAAATAGCAAGTGCAGAAGTCTCACCAATAGTTCCCCCAATATTTCCAAGGAACATATTAAGAAGACTGGTTCCATTCTGTGTCAATGTATCTACCACATTTACCGAATGGTCTGCATTCTTAATCAATGCAAGAGGCGTAGCTGATGTAATTCCATCTAACGTAAACGTAGTCATTCTTCCAGTAAAAGAAATCAACAGAAAACATCTTGCCCCCAATGCAGGATTCATAAAATTCTGTCCCAATCCACCAAATACCTGCTTTACTACTATGATTGCAAATACGCCACCTAACATAGCAATCCAAATAGGGATGGAAGGTGGCAAGTTCATTGCAAGAAGCAAACCGGTAACTAATGCACTATAATCCCCAGTTGTAATTGGCTTTTTCATCAATTTCTCATAAATATATTCCGTTAATACACACGTAGCTGCTGTTACAACTAATAACAACAACGCATCTAACTTAAATACCCAGCATCCAGCCAAACAAGCAGGAAGCAAAGCAATTACCACATCACGCATAATCGTCTTTGTGGAATCTTTGGACCGAACGTGTGGAGAAGCGGATACGTTATACAATTCACTCACGTTTTTTTCCTCCTCTACGATTTCTTTCTTCGAGCGTCCATAACACTTTTTCTCGTCTGTTTAAAAGACTGTGTCAATCTGCGCTTTGCCGGACAGACATAAGTACAGGAACCACATTCGTAACATTCCATTCCATATACTTTTTCAAATCCATCGTTATCAAACTTTTCTGCGTATTCCAACATTTTCTGAGGAACCAGCTTACTTGGACATACCGACACGCAGCGACCACAACGAATACATGCCGTTGGTTCAAATTCTGCCACTTCATCTTTTGTCATACAAAGCAATGCAGAAGAAGTTTTCATCACTGGCACATCAATGTCAAACAATGCCATTCCCATCATTGGACCACCTGATACAATCTTTACAGTATCTTCACTGCATCCTCCAGCTTGCTCTAACACCTCTTTGTAACTCATACCAGTTGGAACTTCAAAGTTCTGCGGATGTTTTGCTCCATCTCCAGTAACTGTTACAATTCGACGTATCAAAGGAATACGTTTGCATACCGCGTGATAAATAGAAATCACAGTATCAATGTTGTTCACCACACAACCTGCATCTGCAGGAAGCATCTTTGAATTAATCATGCGACCAGTAGCTGCATAAATCAAAGTTCTCTCTGCTCCTTGTGGATATTTTGTCTTAAGCACTTTCACAGAAATTCTGTCCTCACCCATAGTCTCCTTTTCCAACGCACGAATTGCCTCAGGCTTATTATCCTCAATACAGATATAACCCACTGCATTTGGAAATAAAGACAATATAACCTTCAATCCACCTACAATCTTTTCAGGACACTCTAACATCATGCGGTAATCAGAAGTAAGATATGGCTCACACTCTGCACCATTTACCAAAATGTAATCAATTGCCTGATCATCTTTTGGTGCCAGTTTTACATGAGTAGGAAAACCAGCTCCACCCATACCCACAATTCCGGCTTTTTTGATAATATCGCGAATCTCATCTTTACTAAGTTTGGTATAATCTCGATCCTCTCCAAAACCTTCCACTGTGGTATACTCATTATCATTCTCAATAATGACAGAATTCACCATATTTCCAGATACTGTAAGTCTTGGTTCAATCTTCTTAACAGTTCCAGAAACTGCACTACAAATGTCTGTAGATACAAACCCTCCTGCTTCTCCAATGGTTTGCCCAACTAAAATTTTATCTCCCGGTTGAACCACAGGGTTAGCTGGCGCACCTATGTGCTGTGAAAGCGGATACACCACTTCTCCCACGGGCTGTATCTTTTTAACCGGCAAATCTTTCGACAAATCCTTGCCATCAAAAGGATGAGTTCCACCTTTAAACGTTGCGCCTCTCATTCTACACTCCTTCCTTGTCTGTAAGAAAATCCTGTCATTGTCCGTATTATCAAACAATTACACCTCATTTTCATTCAGACACTGTTCTTTCTTACTTTTAAATTGAAATTTTCAAAATCCTTGGCATTTTTTGTCAAAAATCATTAATTCCTCTTATATTTTATCGCATTTCATCCACAAAATAAACAAGAAATTAATGTTTTCCCCTACTATTTCCAAACTATTTGTTATTCATTTAATATAAAATTGATAGAAATACATCAAAAAAATAGTTTGATAAATCTCCACTTTTAACAAATCTCCCCTTTAAAACTGCACAATTTCTCCAAATAGAAACTCTTTTTTATTGGCAATCTTAACAGAAACCCCAAATAATATTGTAATAATTATCCAAATTTCTTTCAAAAACCTTAATTTTATTGCTTTTTTGACGGATTTTTGTTAAAATGTGTTTGTTGCGTTGTTTAAAATATGCACGAAGAACAACGAAGAGGAAACAAGGAAACTATTATGCTTATGTAATAAAAGCAGGAAAGGAACTACTTTTATGAAAACAACAATCAAACGATTGCTTACTATTTTTACAGCAATCGCAATATTGGCAACAATAGTCACACCAAGCGGAATCACAACAAATGCTTCTAGTATTTATAAGACAAAGCAGATTTCGATTACAAAAAATGCGCGTCAGGTGGTAGATAGTCTGGATGGGGTAAAGGCTTACTACCGTAAGGGAGGAAATGATGGAAGCAACAAATTTTATTCTTGTGCAGCTTACGTAAAGAGATATTATAAGACTGTATACGGGAAAGACGTTTATAATTTGTTCTATAATCGTACTCCTCAAACATCTGACGATAGTTTTGTTAAGGTAAAAAAACCACAGATTGGCGACATTGTCGCTATGAACACAGGTCACGGAACTACCCATTGGGCAATTGTTAAAAAGGTAAACAAAAACGGAACTGTAACCCTAATTGAGCAAAACTGGAAATGGACTCAGGGTGGCTCAACAAAGAGTGTTTTAAACCGTAAAGTAAAATGCTCCAAGGTTCGTTTTTACCGTTTAGAAAGCGAAAATAATACTACTGTTGTTTCACTAACCGTAGAAGAAGAATAAAATATCAGAAAGAGCACCTTGTCTAGTTTGCAATGTGCTCTTTTTTATTTTCAAGAAGAAATTTTTTCCTCTCTGTGATGTTCATATTTTTCTTTTGTAGCCATTCCTCCACGAATATGCCGTTCCAGTTTGTTTACATCCAACACTTTTCTCACTTCTTTGGCAAGGGATGGATTAATCGACTGCAATCGTTCCACGCAGTCTTTATGTGCAGTGCTTTTACTAATTCCAAACTGTTTGGCTGCCTGCCGCACTGTAGCATTTTCATGAATAATGTATCTGGCAATTCCAACAGCCCTCTCTTCAATATAGCTTTTCATATAACCCCTCTGGATAAAACCATTTTTTTCATTCTATGAGAGAAGGAAATAATCTATTCGTTTTGCAATGGATTTTTATGCTATAATGGTATGTAATCAACACCAGAAAGGCGGTTATCTTCCATGAAAACAATTGAGACATTTTGCGACAAAGAATTATCTTACCCATTTCCCTTTCCAAAAGAAGAGATTCTATTTTTTGACATCGAAACCACAGGTTTTTCTCCAAAAACAAGCGCTTTATACTTAATCGGTGTATTGTTTTTTAAAGAAGGTCAATGGAAATGTATACAATGGTTTGCAGATGATTATTCCAGCGAATCGTCTATTCTTTCCGCCTTTTTCTCATTTTTGCAACATTTCAAATATTTGATTCACTTTAACGGTTCTACTTTTGACCTTCCATTTATCCAGAAAAAATGTATGCAGCATGGGTTAGAAGGAGATATTTACACTTTTTCTAATGTAGAAAGTCTGGATTTGTACAAAGAAATTTTTCCTCATAGAAAAAGGATTGCACTTTCAAATTTGAAACAGAAATCTTTAGAAACGTTCCTCCAAATAGAACGGGAAGATACCTATACAGGCAAAGAACTTATTACATTTTATCAAAACTATCTAAAAGCAATAAAACTTCAGGAACAAAACCAGGCACAAGAACTGGAATATTTCTTATTGCTGCACAATCGAGATGATTTAGTGGGAATGTTACAATTTTCTTCTCTTATGTATTTAGTGGATTTGCTCAATGGAAACATATCTTTCTTATCTTTCAATGTGGAACAGGAAGATACGATTGTTATATTTCGAGGCAGACTACCTTTCCATTTTCCTGCTACCTACCAATGGAAAGGTCCTACTTCCCTTTTATCCATTACCGATGACACACTAACTCTGATTCTCTCTGCCTACACAACAAAACTGAAATATTTTTATCCCAATTACAAAGAATATTTCTATCTTCCAGCAGAAGATACCGCTATTCATAAAAGCGTGGCATCCTATGTGGATAAAGAATTTCGCCAAAAAGCCACAAAGGACACTTGTTATATGAAACAGTCCGGACTATTTCTTCCTGCCTATTCTCCCAAATTGTATCCGCTATTTCAAGAAAACAGGCAGGCAAAAGAACAATTTCTTTTACTAAATGAGGATTTTTTCGCAGATGAAAACTTGCAACTGCTTTACATCCAAAGTTTTTTAAAGCACTGTCCTGACTTATGTTTAGAAAAAATAGTTTAACCCTCTATTCTTCTTCTAATTTTGTTGTGCAATGGCTAACAATAAACTTACAATCTTTTCCATGGACTCTACTACACAATATTCATATCTTCCATGATAGTTATGTCCACCTGTACATATATTCGGGCATGGCAGTCCCATAAAGGAAAGCCTTGCCCCATCTGTACCGCCTCGAATAGGCTGCACCTTCGGCTCTATCCCCACTTCTTTCATACAAGAAATCACTTGATCGACAAGATAAAAATATTCTGGTACAATCTTCTCTTTCATATTGTAATAAGAATCTTCCATCTCTGTAATCACTGTTCCCTCTCCATATTTTTGGTTTAAAAAATGTGTAATGTGATTTACGAATTCCTTCTTTTGTTCAAATTTTTGTCTATCGTGATCCCGAATAATATAGGTAAGCGTCGCCTTTTCCACATCTCCTTCCATTCCCGTTAAATGATAAAAACCTTCATATCCCTCTGTATAAGATGGTTTTTGTTCTCTAGGAAAATTCTGCTCAAACTCCATAGCAATCAACGCAGCATGTTTCATTTTATTTTTAGCTTCTCCCGGATGAACAGTAGTTCCATGGACCGTAATCTTTGCCCAGGCAGCATTAAAATTTTCATATTCTAATTCTCCAATTCCGCCTCCATCCACTGTATATGCCACATCTGCACCAAATTGCTCCAAATCAAAATAATCTACACCAGCTCCAATTTCCTCATCCGGTGTAAAGGCAATGGCAATCTCCCCATGTTCCAATTCCGGATGGGCAATTAAATATTCTGCCATGGTCATAATTTCAGCAACACCTGCTTTATCATCAGCCCCAAGAAGTGTAGTTCCATCTGTAACAATCAAACTTTGCCCCACATATTCTAACAGTTCTGGAAACTGTTTCGGACTTAATACAATCTGCTTTTCTTCCTGTAACAAAATATCTTTTCCGTCATAACGCTCAACAATTCTTGGTTTAACATTTGCTCCGGAAGTTTCCGGTGAGGTATCCATATGTGCAATAAATCCAATAACCTGCTTCTTTTTTCCCCCATCTGTGGCAGGAATTCTAGCATACACATATCCATATTTCTCATCCATCTTTACTTCACTTGCGCCCATTGTCTGCAATTCTTCTGCCAAACATGCCGCAAACCTTTTTTGCTTTTCTGTACTTGGAAACGTACTTGCATTTTCACTTGATTGGGTATCCATCTTTACATATCTTAGAAACTTTTCTATTACATTTGTCATTTCTTACTCCTCTTTTCTTCTACTCATAACCCAATGGACAAATCCACTCTAACTCCCAAAACCCTTCCTATATGATGGGCTTTCTCTATAGGATTATCTCTATCCTATGAGAAAAAATGAGCCTGGAAATACTAGTATTTCCAAGCTCTACTCTGTTTATCCTAATACTTCTTTTTTTATTGCTGCCATTAATTCGTCATAAGTCTCAAATGCAGGCAATTCTGGATGATCTGCTTTAATCTTATCTGGACTCTTGAATAGGAAGCCAGCTTTACTTGCCTCTATCATACCTAAATCATTGTAACTGTCACCACTTGCAATTGTCTCATATCCAATAGACTGTAATGCCTTTACCGTAGTAAGTTTAGACTGATCACATCTCATTTTAAATCCAGTAACCTCGCCGTTATCTGCAACTTCCAAAGAGTTACAGAAAATAGTAGGCCATCCCAATTTTTCCATTAACGGTGTAGCAAACTGTGTAAATGTATCACTGATAATGATTACCTGACAGAATGAACGAAGTTCATCCAAAAATTCCTTTGCTCCCGGCATAGGGTCAATCTTTGCAATCGTTTCCTGAATCTCTTTCAATCCAAGTCCATGCTCTTTTAAAATATCAATACGATATTGCATCAACTTTCCATAATCCGGCTCATCACGAGTGGTCTTCTTCAATTCTGGAATTCCAGTTGCCTCTGCAAATGCAATCCAAATTTCTGGTACCAAAACACCTTCTAAATCCAAGCAAGTAATATACATCTTTTATCCTCCATCTTTACCTATTCTATTCTATGTATGTACCTTTGTAATGCTCTGAATTTGTACAAAACAACCTCCTAAGCATCACTGTTCTTGATTATAACATATTTCCTTTTTCTCTTCAATTCTATCGTTACATATTTCTATTTATGGGTTATAATAGTATTAATATGTAATTAATTATCCAGAACCCTCCCCATATATTCGCACTCGTCGTCCTTACGGACTCCAGTCCCGTGCTACGCACTAAGACTGCTCATATATGGGGATGCAACTCTATTCGAGTGCCTCTATAATGGAACAATCAGCTACTTATATGCTAGCATAACGTATCTGATTGTTCCATTGTAGAGTGTTCTGAATAGTTACATTAATACTAGAAAATAGAAAGGTGAGGCGTATATGAATCAAAAAAATACGAACTATATTGCAATTCCATCTCTTTTAAAAGTAGAAAAAGGAGCCTTAGAAAAAATAGGCACTTATCTTACGTCTTATGGTTTTGAAAAAGTGGTAATCTTTTTTGGAAATGGCTTAATTGAAATGTTTGGAACTACTGTGATGAATTCTCTAAAAGAACATCACATTGAAGTTCTTGAATATCAAGAACTAGATACCGTACGTCTGGAGGACATTACTTCTCTGGCCTTTAGTTTACCAAACAAAACACAAGCCATTATCGGAATTGGTGGGGGAAAAGTAATTGATGCAGCAAAATATAGTGGCTTTTTAAGAAAACTGCCTTTTATCAGTGTTCCAACTTCTGCATCCAGTGACGGATTTTCCAGTGCCAGTGCCTCTTTGTTAGTAGAAGGTCGTAGAAATTCTGTTCCTGCTCACATGGCACATAGTATTATTGTGGATTTAGATGTTATAAAAAGCGCACCAGACCGTTTTCTATATTCCGGTATCGGCGATATGGTTTCGAAAATCACCGCCATTTACGACTGGCAGTTTGAAGATGCACATCAAGTTGGAAAAATCAATGACTTTTCCGTTATGGTCGCAAAAAAAGCAGTAAATAGTTTTGTACGAACCCCTTTTACCAGTATTAAAGAAGACTTATTCTTAAAAGAATTAGTGGATTCTCTTGCTATGAGCGGTATTGCCAACGAAATTGCCGGAAGCAGCGCACCTACCAGCGGAAGTGAACATTTAATCTCTCACGCTTTGGATAAAATGCTTCCAACTCCACAGTTACACGGTATTCAGGTGGGAATCGCTACTTATCTTATGAGTATTGTACAAGATCACCGCTACAAACGAATCCGAACAATTTTTACAGATACTGGCTTTTTTGATTATGTGGAAACGCTCCAATTAAATGTTTCCGATTACAGTGCTGCCATTGATTTAGCACCTTCTATTAAGCCATTCCGTCACACCTATTTGCACGAAGAACATTACCGAGAGTTAGCAAAGAAAACTTTAATAGAAGACCCTATTTTAAAAAAGATTTTTCATGTTCCATCATAAAAATACGCTTTTTTACGTTTCACAGCTTATGGCAATACTTGTCAAATCTTCATGCAAGCCCCAACTTTCTTACTACTTGCATAAACAGCAAGGGCAGTTACACTCTTCATGTAACTGCCCTTTTCACTTAATCTGAAACCTTCTTTAAAACAGGTATCAACTTACTGTTCATCGCTATAATACAAGCAATCTCTACTACGGTCATTCCCAAACACTGCGGAATTCTTGATAAAAATAATGCCTTATATGGTGAACCGTACAATACACTAATAAAGTATGTGTTCCCAAATAATCCAATTATCATTTGTACAATCAATACCGAAATAACAATCTTTGCCACAGTTGGTTTCTTCTTTAAAAATACACCAAACACAACTCCGGTAAGAACTGCTGTCAATGTAAATCCAGGAAAATATGGTCCTACTGGAAATGCAACTGCACTAACTACATCACCCAATGCACCAACTAAACCGCCTGCAACTGGTCCATACATCATAGCAGCTACCACAACAGGAATAAAACTAAATCCAATCTTTATATTCCATGTATGAATTGACAATGTTTGAGAAAGTACAATATTTATTGCTACTAACAATGCCATAATTGCCATTGTCTTCACATTTACTTTCATAGTTTTACTCATAGCTTTCCTCCTTTCTTCTGCATTAGCAGATTAATCTGTCGAGCATATGCTACACAGATTTAAGGAAAGCTACCTTTCATTTGTATAGCAGCGGGATGCAAAACTGACACCGCAAGATAAAATCCTTTCGTTCCCATGACAACTCCCCGTTCACAGGACACTTAACGCATCAATTTTTACTCTGCTTTTTTATTCGACTGTATTTATTCTAACATACCGATATACAGATTTCAACCCTATTCCATCGTCATTCTTGCTCTCGTTCTTACTCTGTATTATTCTTTCTGAAATTCTGTAGCATGTTTTCGCATCCATATAGGGAACATATTTGTCTGACATTTTTCATTCTTTCGCTGCTTAATTCCTATGGTATCAAAAAATGTTTTCCACATATGACTAAACTCATCCTGATAACTTTCTGTTTCCTTCAATCGTTCCTGTTCTTCTTCTGTCAATGTTACCATGTACCACTCTCCCTCCACGGGGTGTACAGCAGCAATCCCTCTAGTGTCATCAATGATCATCCAATATTCCGAAGGCATACGATCAGCAAAATGCGTAGCCACATAGGTTATCACATTATTCTTTGGTTCAAAATGACTTACATATACTTTTCCATCTACCGAAGAAAATCGCAAAAATTCTTCCCAATAATGTATTTCATTTCCCATTTTTCTTCGAATCTCCATCATCTGCATGACTGTCGGCTCCGTCAACATCTGATTAACCTGCTTTCCAACTCGAAATCCAATGCGCAAATATTGATACATCACATGCAACATATCCTCTCTGGCAAAACAGGCATAATGAATATTCACGTAGGCCTCCCCAGAAATCTTTTGCCGTATGGAGCGTGCAACTTTCTCTGCTTTCTCTACATCTCTCTCTACGTGGTGATACTGGTCAAACAATGTATATTGGGCAATAGGCTCTGTCTCCAGCCGAATCTGGTCATGTCCATGCACCAACGCCCATTCCCATGCAACATAAATACAGGTAAACATGGACTCTATCTGCTTCTCGCAAGTAAATACTGTCATGTACGTCACCTCTTCTAAAGACTTAAATCATAAAAAAATACATTTCCTTACTACTGTTGTAAATGAAAATCTGAAAATAATGACATCTGCCGATTCTCACCTTGATGTGCCACCTGCCAATTCTCCTTTCCATTGGCTGCAATTAGCTGATTGGTAATAAACTGCTCCTCCAATGGGATCTTATACATCATCTTTCCTCCGCAAGTAATAAAATAATGCGCCCGCTTCAACACTACCCCCATCTTCTTTAAATATTCAAAGGTCAGATGTCCATACCGTCTTGCTCGCAAAATTCTTCCTGCTGATTTAGGTCCAATGCCTGGAACTCTAAGAATCTTATCATAGGATGCTGTTTCCAACTCTACAGGAAATTCTTCTAAATGGCGCAATGCCCATTCGCATTTAGGGTCTATCTGTTCATTAAAATTAGGTCGTTCTTCTGACAATAATTCTTTGGCATGAAATCCATAAAAGCGTAAAAGCCAATCCGCTTGATACAACCGATGCTCCCGAAGAAGAGGTGGTCTAGTCTCAAGCTGCGGCAAATCAGAATCTTCATTAATAGGCACATATGCCGAATAAAATACTCTCTTTAAATCATAGTTCTGATATAACATCTGCGTTGTCTGGAGCAAATGAAAATCCGTTTCTTCCGTAGCACCAATAATCATTTGGGTAGACTGCCCTGCAGGCGCAAACGGACGGGTTAATTTCCCCTCCCCTATTGCAGCCGGAAGATAATGCCTCTTTTTATTCGTGGAAATTGGCATACCTGCCATAGCAATCTCTTTTCCACTCATATCCCCTTCAATTGCACTCTGACTCTGTTCAAAAATGTTGTTCTTCAAGTATTGATTCCCTACACTTCTCTCCATCTTCGCATTCTTTCCAATTGCCACACGATGAACCGCTATGGTATCCCGCACCATTCCCATAGGCTCCATGATGGTCTGAAAGCTCTTGTTCGGTGCCAGCTTTTTCAATCCTTCTGCCGTAGGAAGCTCTAAATTAATACTAATACGATCTGCTAAATATCCTGCAGTTGCAAGTAACTCATCTGGTGCTCCGGGAATGGATTTTACATGAATATATCCATTGAAATGATATTTATTACGAAGAAGCAACAAAGTCTCACACATCTTCTCCATAGTATAGGCAGGATTCCGATTTACACCAGAGCTTAAAAACAATCCTTCGATATAATTTCTCTTATAAAATTCCACAACCAACTGGCAAATCTCTTCCGGAGAAAAGGTCGCCCTTGGGACATCATTCGAAACACGATTCACACAATACTTGCAATCATACACACAGTGATTTGTCATAAGAATTTTCAAAAGAGATACACATCTGCCATCTGCTGCAAAGCTATGACATATACCGCAGGATTTGGCATTCCCAAGGAATCCTTTCTTTCCCTTTCTATCTACACCACTGGAGGTACATGCAACATCATACTTTGCCGCATCAGCTAGAATTTCCAATTTTTCTTGTAAAGACAATGATTTTTCTTTTTCGAACATACGTTCATTATACAAGCATTTGTTCTCTTTGTCAAGTGCATAATGCTACGCAAAGGAATTACCAAAATTTTCTTTTCAAGCCATTTTTACATTTACAAATTTCCTTTTATTTCATAAAATGATAATAACACGAATGAATACAACTCAAGAAAGAATAAATAGCTATGAATACAAAAATATATATTATGACACATAAACCTTTTCAAGGTCCAAATAATCCCATTTACCAACCTTTGCACGTAGGAAGAGAAGGGAAATCTTTTCTTGGCTATCCGGGAGATAATACGGGCAATCATATTTCTGATAAAAACCCAAATTACTGTGAACTTACAGGAATTTATTGGGTTTGGAAAAATGATTCTACCTCAGATTATGTAGGCACTGCCCATTACCGACGTTATCTGTTAAAAGACCACGAAAATGTACTCTCTGAAACAGATATTCATTGCATATTAGAAAAATATGATGTTATTACTACCAAACTACTGACACTTGACTATTCCTACTACGATGCTTTTCACGACCGGCATAACCAGCGAGATTTAGATATTACTGGTGATGTAATCCTTGAGCTATATCCAGAATACTATCCACTCTACCAAAAGCTAGTGCATGAAAATCGAACTTATTTTGCTAATATGTTTGTTATGAAAAAACAGTTGTTCCATGAATATTGTCAATTCCTTTTTGACATCCTGTTCGAAGTAGAAAAACGAGTGGACCTATCCGGATATGACAACTATCAGAAGCGCCTATTTGGATTTATTTCTGAATTTCTATTATATGTTTGGACAACATATCATGCCTATAGGGTATACCATTGCCAAGTTGGTATGATTTCAGAAAAAGCTGAAACTGCTGAAGTAAAAAAGCAATTGGCACATTATTTTAAGCAACAGGATATTTCCGGTGCCAAAAGTTATTTTATGGAATGTTACGAAAAAAGACCTGATATTTTAATGGAAGCCTCCGATTTGAATAACGAACTTAAACTTGCCATGCAGGCAATTTCCACCTTTGAGCATGAACTACAACAATATGGACATTGCAACCTTAACCCTTCCTGGGATTTTCAAAAAATAATTACATATTTTCGAACACTTAATGCAGTAATACAAAAGAAACACGATATTTCAAAAATTCCTATTTTCATTGAAGTCCCACCAAGTGCCATTGCCATACAAATTAGTCAGTTACTCTGTCAAAAACAAACTTAGTAGGAGGACTCCTACCAACTCCACACTACATGCTCCATATATTTACATACGCCAAATACAGTTTCATGCAAACATGATTGTATTTGGCTTTTTTCTATAATCTGCAATGTTTGTCTTTCCTTTTTTCTTGTGTTACAATTATCATGGTTATTTACAAAATGGGGTAAATTATTTATTGAAATACCTACTTTTAACAGAGAGGAGTATATAACTATGCGTAACAATTCATCTACAAACAGCGAAAAGCCAAGGAAAAGACGAAAGAAACGGAGTGTTTTTGGAATTCTCTTTATTGCTGTAATTCTTTTTATCATTTATGTATTTCACAATTTTGGTGGTGAGGGACTTGGATTTGGAAGCAATGGTGGCTCTTCTTCCAACAAAGAAGCATCCGATACCAAAATCATTACATGTGACATCGAATTAACAAATGAAAATACCATTTTATATCAAAATGATACCTTTTCATCGGTAGAACAATTTATTCAATTCTTGAAAGACTCTTATTCAGACAATCTTTCATCTCTGGAAATCATCATTCATGATGACAAAGCAAACCAAAACTTTTATACTTCTGTGGATGTGGCACTTACTGAGGCCTCTATCGCACACAGAGTAGCAGACTAGCTCCGCTACTTCCAAAGAGCTACAAATTGTCCTTGGTCTTTTTCCAAGGCTTTTTGTAACTCTTAAAGGAAATCTCTTGCATTACAAAGGAGGAACACTATGATTACTAAATTTTTAGCAGATTACATCAATATTATTATTTTCTGCACAGCCGCCATTGCTCTAGCATTGGTAGTATTGGCAGTTTTTCTTATATTTAGTGATCGGGAACGAGAACGAAAATCACTCCCTTATCACCACTATAACACCATTCGCGCCCTATATAACGTCTTTGCCACTTCCATTGAAATTTTGCCACTTCTTGGAACACTGGGAACCGTTACTGCACTTCTTTGTATTACAAATGACATTGAAAATATGCAGAGTAATTTTGTTTTGGCACTTCAATCTACGGAATATGGCTTGGTATTTGCCTGCGGATTTAAGTTTTTAGACTGGCTCCTATTCCCACTATTTACACCATATTTTGAATCATCGGATCCACAAAATGGCGAATAAGTGAAAGGAGCATACTATGAAAAGACATTCCATAGGAAAAAAAATCGTAAACATGTCTGTTCTTCTGGATGTATTGATGATTATGATTTTTTATTATATGATTTCTTGTAAAGTACAAATGAATCAACAAGAAGAACATGCAAAAACTAACACTTCTTACTATGAACAACAACTAGACAAAGTAACTGCAGAAAATGAAAAATTAAAAGATACTCTACAATGTAAAATCTATACCGTCACAATAAGTCTGCTCTTTTATGAAGACAAGCATCGCTCCATTGAAATTGCACAATCCAATCAAGAAACACCAGAGGTATTTACTTTTGACGATACTACCAAGGACGATACCATTTCTTCTGTGCATACCTTTCTCTCTACTTTAATGGAGCAGTCTCAAGACGCATTTCATCTGCAACTTTGCTACAATGGAGATACGGTATATTCTAAAGATGTACGTGCCATTTTGGCTATGATTAGTCAACTTCGCAATGAATCAGATAAATATGTAGAATATACCGAACTAGAAATGTCCAAATACGCAACGACAAATACATTAGAATAATCATACACAACTTAGAGGGAAAGAACTTGGTTCCTTCCCTCTGCTTTCCTAATTTATCGATTTAAAAATCTATTTTTTCTTGCGGTACTAATATACTCATTAGTTGCTGCAATACTTGTAGTTGTATTCGATACGGTAGATGCAGTATCTCCACAACTACATCCTTCTTCTGATACATCTCCGCAAATTACACTTGCCTCTCCAGTATCAATGTCCGCACCAAATTCAATAGCAATCTCAATACACAAAGGCTGTGTTACGGTAAAAGTACATGTTTTCTCACCCAATGGGCAACTATCCTGTTTTGCAACAACTGTACTTCCACAACAACGCGCAGTTGCAGACTTGGAAGTGGCAAACGGTGTCACCGTTACAGGAACACATACGGTTTCTTTCTGATAAAAAGTAGACTCACAACTTGGTAGATTTTGGCATACCGGACCGCAAATAGTTAATCCTGTTGCTGTTGTATTTCCGCCAAATACACAAACATTCACTGGTCCAATTGCATAAGTTTTTGCAAGTGTAATACATACCTGCATTTCTCCGTCCACTTTATCCAGTGGAAAATCAATTTTAATTCCTGCACATCCTGTAGGAGGATCTGGCTTTTCTTCGGTTTTTATCTCAACATTTTTTCCCCATACAACGTCCTGTGAAACCCCATTTATTACAACTGTAACAGAAATAATATCTTCCGGTGTAATATCTTTACATATTCCCAGTAAAAAATGGCTCAAATCTGCATATTGCGATGTATCAGTTCCCACTCCCGCCACATCATAACAAAACTTCTGGTTCTCTCCTTCTGCCGGATGTAATACCGAATCCGTTTCATTTAAAACAAATACAAACGGAAGAATTCGTTCTCCTGTTACCTTGGAATAATCAACAGTTCCTGAGCATGTCGTGATTGTTTTCATAGCATGACTCCTAATATATTCTAATCATTACTAAAATATGCAAAAAAAATAGAAATGTGTTGTTCCCTCAATATAATTGCAAAACTCCATTTACTCTACAAGTAAAAATGGGAAGGATTTTTTCTCCTTCCCATAAAAATTATATTACAATCTGGCAAATCTTTTACTACCCTTTTTCTTTAACCATAAAACCATAAGCCCTATCAAAATAAGAAATGCCACTGCACACAAAATCATATACATTTTTGGTTCTATCATATCACTTGTCCAATAATAGATTGCACAAACGGCAATTACAAAAACCCAATTTCCAAACAGAGCAATCATTACACTAAGGCTCTGCTTTACTGCTGCGGTTTCATTGCTCCAATTTAAATTAGGTAGCAAAAGTCCAATAATAAGTCCTGACAACGCGCTAATACATACTACCAACACAACCAGAATCGGAAGCATAATCATAGAAAAGCTATCTGGAGTCAATACATATTCTACACAAGCAGTACAAATAAGCATTGGCACGATTGTAAGTACAAGGTGCAGCTTTATTTTTGCCTTTAATACCTGCCATGGCGATACCGGTAAAGATTGTACAATCCAAAGATTTTTACCTTCTAACGATATGGATGGTACGGTAATATCATTCATTGTTCCAAGAAGAGCTAACGCTGCCGCTGCAAATAGAATTACCATATCTTCATTTGCTCCAGAAAATTTCAATATACGAATAATAATATCCTGTTTCCAAATTACAGCCACCGCTCCAAGCAAAATGAAAAGACTGCCAAGACCACAGTTTAACATATATGTGGCACTGCTGGTGAAACGTTTCAGTTCCTTTCTAAATAATGCACTGGTTGCATTTCCAGCGGTCATCTTACCTGCTTTGTATACTGCTTTTTTCTCGCCCTTCTTTGTAGTCATAATTTTCGAGAAACTACGCAAAAGAATGAAATACATAAGAAGCAGTAAAACTACTGCCATTAGTGCAAAATAAGCAAGATACTTTATATCTCCAGTTGCTCCAAGTCCCATGCAATAAACTGGAAATACTTTATTTTTAATCGTTTCTCCTACAACACCTGCATTTTGCAAAATCAAGCTAATATAGTCATAAGCCTTTCCATAAAGATAATAATATGCACCAATAAATACCAAAGAAATAATTACGGTAATATAGGATTTGTTCTTCAAATGAACACTAACCAATGCCACAATCCATCCAAGTAAACAAGATAAAATGAGTACAAAAATAGATACTACTATCATCGTAATAAGTCCACCTACAATTGCCTCTGGACTTATGCCTGTATAGTTACAATAAACCATTATTGTCGGAATAAACACCATAGCTTCATAAGCAAGTCCCATGACATAAACGCCAGACAAACGAGCGATTAAAATATGTCTTGGTTTTATAGGCATTGCCAAAAGCATTTCATTATCTTTTGCAAGATATAAACTGGAATATGTATTAAATACACTTCCAAATACACCAAAAGCAATCGCAATAAGTCCCATAAGTGCGTAATAAAGCCAATCCAACTGAAAACCAATTAACGGCTCTACAAGCCATTCTGCTGCCATATAAAAGATACTGCCTAACATCACATACAATGCCACCAAAACCAGTATGTAACCAATGAAACTAACTTTACTTCGTCTCTTTCCCTTTTTGTTATCCTGATACAAAAATGCACCTACTTCGCGCATTTGCTTTTTCATTAATATTTTTAACATGAATTCTCCTCCCTAGCTTTCTCTTGTCTGGCCTGCACCCGTATCTTCCAGCTCCAAGAATACATTTTCCAGAGAGGTATTTCCTTTTACTTCCTCCATTGTTCCAGATACAATCAATTTGCCACCTTTAATAATCGCAACTTTATCACATAACTTTTCTGCAACTTCTAATACATGTGTAGAGAAGAAAATCGCAGTCCCTTTATCACACATTTCTCGCATCAATTGTTTTAACATATGGGATGCTTTTGGATCTAGTCCTACAAAAGGTTCATCCATGATAATCAATTTTGGCTCATGCACAAGTGCTGAAATAATTGCCAACTTTTGCTTCATTCCATGAGAATATTCGCTGACTGCCTGTCCCAAATCAGATGTAAGTTCAAACATATCTGCATACTTGTGAATTCGATGCTCTCTTTCTTTTGCACCTACTTCAAATATATCTGCTATGAAATTTAAATATTGAATACCAGTCATAAATTCATAAAGGTCCGGATTATCCGGTATGTACGCTAACTTTTGTTTTCCTTTGATGGAATCTTCTTTTATAGAAGTACCATCAATATAAATATTTCCTTCATCAAACTGTAAAATGCCACAACATGCTTTAATGGTCGTAGTCTTTCCTGCTCCATTGTGACCGATAAATCCATAGATTTCACCCGGTTCAATATGCAGACTTAAATGGTCTACAGCCTTCTTGTCTCCATATGACTTTGACAAATTTTCAATTTTTAACATTTTTGTTATCCTCCCATTTACTTTTTCTATCAAATGATACCATATTGTTACCAGCATTTCTACCAAGTTTTGAGAACCTTAGGAATTTTCATTCACTACTGACATAAATAGCAATATCCCTGGTTCTTATAAAAATCTCCAGGGATATTTCATTCAAGGATAACACCCAACTTTTATGCTAAGTGCTACTTATATATTTATTTTTTTAACTTTCTATGCTCCCATTTAACACTGCAGATAATCGTTCGATTCCATTTTGCACATTCTCCATAGATTTTAAAATATTTTCCACACCAGCCACCTGTTCTTCTGTAGAAGAACTGATTTCGGTTGTAGTTTCGGCAGACTTCTCTGATATGGTCTCTAATTTTTGCATAGATTCTAATAATCGCTCTTTCATTATAACCATATTGTCTAATTCTGTCCTTAACAGATCTGTCACCTTAATTACTTCTTCAGAGGAATGCAGCATTGTCTGAAAGATTTTTATAGTATCATCCAACTTATCATGAGATTGCTGCACAATCCTACTATTATAATCCATAATTTTGTTGGTATCTTCTACTGTACCAATAATATCTTTTAAAATCGCATCTATTTTTTGTGTTGCTTGAGAAGATTCCGTAGAAAGTGCATTAATTTCCTCTGCGACTACCGCAAAACCTTTTCCCGCTTCTCCGGCTCTTGCTGCTTCAATGGCCGCATTTAGTGCAAGTAAATTTGTTTGTTGTGCAATTTGGTTGATACTATCAATAATCTCACCAATTAAACTTGATTTTTGAGATAAGGTAATCACTCCTTGAGATGCCTCTTTTGTAGATTTGATATTTTCATCAAACTTCTTTGATAATTCAGAAATTGCAACAATTCCCTCATCATTTTTTTGTTTCAATTGATTCATATTGTCTACAGTTTCACTGACACGATTTTCTGAATTGGTAATCTTTTCACTCAAATCATTAAATATGCCAAGACTTCCATTCACTTCCTCAATCTGAACATCTGAACTATTGGAAATTTCCTCTGTAGATGCGGCAATTTCTTGAGAACTCTGTTCAAAATTATGTAGCGAAACATAAATTGTTTCGGTAGATTCCTGTATCTTATCTACAGCAATTTTTACATTTCCAATCAACTGTTCACTCTCTTTTTCCTTCTCCTCTACTACACAAAATAGCTGATACGTTCTACTGGTAATCACTACCGTTCCCATAATACACAACATAAATACAATAGCAATAAATATCCAGACAATGACACTGTGCATTTTTATAAAACCGCTTGGAGCAATAATCATAGCTACCACATTGGATATAATGGTAACACTTGCATTTACTTTCACCACAGATACATCATAGTAAGCAATACACAATAATAATGCTAAAAAATATACATGAGACATAGCACCATACTTACCATCACCTGTTATAGCAAGGGTAAGGGCTCCAAAAAATGGAGAGAGTGAAACATACAAATATTTTGCATATTGTCCTAAATTCTTTTCAAATATTCTAACCAAAATACTGGCCAATGGCCATAAAAATATAACAGCATCGATCCATGTTCCCTGCACAAATAGCATTACAAATACAAATCCTGCAATTGGAACACCCATGTTGACAAAACATTCAATTACATTCATCTGTTTTTCTTCGTTTTTTAAAACTTCTAACTGCATACCTATTCCCCCAATAAATTATTTTTTTATATTTAGCCCCTGTAAACTTTCTACCATTTTCCCCCTTTCTTTTTACTTTTATTTTACAATTTTTTCTCATTATTTTTTTGTTTTCTAACTGAACTGCGTTTTTTGAACAACTAAAAAAGGAAAAAGCCAGTTTTCTTTGCTTTTTCCCTTTTTTTCTTATTTTTTGTTTTCTTTTTTACTCATTATAGTAATCTGAAATTCTAAATATATTTTTCCATTCTCTTTCTGATTCTTCACTTGCAAATCACAATTGTACTCCTGGCAAATCTGCTTTACATTTGTCAATCCAAATCCCCTCTGTTTTCCTTTACTACTTTCCCCTCTTTCAAACATTTTGATTTTCTGTTCTTGAGAAACATAATCACTCTCGTTCTTCACTTTTAAAACAATCTTTTCTGACTCTTCCAGAAGCTCTAAATATATTACTTTTTCTTTTTCGCTGTTTTCTATAGCCTCCATCGCGTTGTCAAACAGATTTCCGATTACTTCCACCATTTTATGAAGAGGCACTCTGCTTTGTAACTCCTGTATCCGTATATCATAAGAAACGGTAATGCCCTGTTTTTCCGCCTGCAAAAACTTTCCATACAGAAAACCAATAATCACAGAATTCCCTATGCTTAGCATTCTGTAATATTGATTTTCTGTTTGTATTGCCTCTACATAAACCTGCTGTTCCTTTACTAATTCTTCATAAGTGGTACAGGTATAGTGCATACTCTGAATCGCATTCAAGTGATTTTGAAAATCATGTTGTTTCTTTCGTATATCTTCAATCAGATTTTGAAATCCTTCATCATACATTTGATGCATTTGAAGCTGCATTTCCCATTCCTTTGCTTTGTAATGGCTTTTTTGCCACATATAAAGTACACTGAAAATCAATACTAAACTTATAAAAAGAAAACCATAATCTTCCAACAATAAAGATACATATCTGCCACTCCAGCGGTTATATACAATCTCTATAATCCCTAAGAAGCCAAGAGAAAGAACAAGCTGTAACAATACGATTTTTTGTTGCATAAAATTAGAAAATTTATCTAGTTTCATATGTGGAAAACATACTAAAGCAATCAAAAATGCCATAACATTTAATGCAAGCCAACTATCATATGTTTCCAATAATTGTTTTCTACAAAAAAGAGTATATACACTACTTAATATACTCCAGCATCCTAATTGCAATATTCCTAGCAAAACAATCCCTATTTGTATGTTTGCAATATATTTTCTTTTTTCAAACCCAAACTGAAGAAGCGGATATGAAAAATGAGTAATTATTCCCAATAAATGGGACAACAGGCTATAAGCAAGACCATAAAATAAAGAAAAATCCAATACAATCAGTGCAATATGCTTCCAATTTAATCGTAAGTTCTTTCCGTATAGCAAATCAATGCCCCTCATATAACACATATCTTCCAACGTAACATAAAGTATCCTCATAGCAATTTCCATAATAATTCTCCTTGCTTTCTTAGTATTCCGTGTCACATCTACCAGAATTGTTTCATTGGCGCATCTATCTTATTCTTTCACTTGAAAATATTCTTTTACTTTTTTTATGTAAGCAGTTCCAATTTCTAAATTCATGAAATCTTCTTTTAAAATAAAATATCGATTTACAGAATCTAATGCTTGAACATATTTCATATTTACAATAGTAGACCTGCTACATTGTATAAAATCTTTACAGTCTATTTCCTCCATTAATTTCTTACAACTTTTATATGGCATTTTCAACTTCTCAAAAGTAGTCTGAATAGTAAGGCTATGTGCGCTATTTTCTATGTATATAATCTCTGAAATATTTATAGCAAACAGCAAACCATCTCTTCTAAAAAATAAGTTTCTATCCTTTTCTCTCTCTGTCGTATATTCTAATGCTCTTTCTATTATCCTTTTTATCTTATTAGAATCATATGGCTTTTCTAAATAAGCATAACTATGAATACTTGTAAACGCATATAATTTAGGGTCCATCAATGCTGTTGTAAATATCATTGGTGTAAATTGATATTTTTCAATGCCTCTAACTTTTTGTGCAAATTCAATTCCTGACACATCTCCACTTTGCTTGGAATCTAAAACAATATCAATCACAAAAACATCTATGGTATACTGAAGTGCTTTCTGATAGGCTTCCATACTATTCAACGCTGTATAAATATTAATTTCCATTTGGATTTCTTCTACAATTTGCCGCAACATTTCCAGTGCAGCTTTATTATCTTCTACAATGAGTATATTTTTTATCATAAGAATACCGCCATTTCATTTTTAATACTATGTTTTTTATTGTAACACAGAAATGAAAAATGAAAAAGGCAACAACCAACTTTTATGCCAGATGTTGCCTTTTATATATTTATGTAATTATTTTTAACTTTCTATGCTTCCACTTCGCACCTCTAATAACCATCCTTTCCTTATTTTGCGTAAGGATAATATTTCATTTTTTTCGGTTTACCATATATTTTTTTGCCATTTTGAATAATATAAGATCGAATATACAATGTAGAATAATAGTAATCCCCAACATAAAGGCTAGCCTCAGTAATGTTATTATCTGTTATATTTTTTAGCTTTTTGTCATCCGAATAAATTTCGTATCCACTTACCTGTGGATCCTTACTCCAAGAAATCTTTACTACTTTCAAATTGACATATGCCTTAATTTTCACATTTTTCAACTGTTTTGGAATAATTCCTACACTTATAAATTTTGCGTCTAATCTTTTTGCAAGTCGATCTGCACATGTATTTGTCCATCCAACAATAGTCAATTTTTTTGCTGCCTCGTCCGAACAATACATTTTTGCCGTAATAAGAGAAGTTGGCAATGTAACTTTTTCTAACTTGGTTGTGCCTTCTGTTGTTATTGCAAAGTTTCTCATATCCCCCTCTTTTACTAATAATGTTTTCAACTTTCTACAATCTGTCAACGTAAGACCACTCTTGTAAACATTTTTTCCTAAAGTTAAACCCGTTAATTGAGACGCATAGGAAAACGCATCTGCTTTTATGCGAGAAACAGTAGACGGTGTTGTATAGCTACCTTTTTTAGCATTTGGATAGAAAATAATTTTGTCTTTATCCTTATTGAACAACACACCATCTTTTGCAGAGTATTTCTTATTTTTAGCATGAACTGTAATCTTTGCCAGCTTATTCATCTCAGATTTTCCATATAATAGCGCATCAATATTTCTCATTTTTCGTCCCAAGTGATAAGAAGTTTTAGCTGCAGGAACTGCAAAAATTTTACTTTTTTCTAAGTTTGTCAGCATACCATCATCTGTTGCATATACCGAAGAACCAGAAGCAACCGCAAATCTTGATGCTTTATTTTCATCAGAAATTGCGCTTAAATCAGATGCTTCTGCAGCAAATGTAATGGTTCCTGTTTTTCCAGAAGGATACATACATAAAATAGTTTTGTCTTTTGTATATAAGATTCCCTCTTCCGAAGTAAAATGTTCATTTTTTGCCGAAACGCTAATGCTCTTTAAATTAGGTGCATCTATGATAACTCTTTGATCTCTTATCACTTGCAATGTTGATGGTAAAGAGATTTCTTCTACCGAAGAACCATCAAAGCACATTTTGAACATTTTCGTTACCCCTTCTCCTATGGTAACCTTTTCAATTTCATGACATGAACCAAATGCGTTTTCTGAAATTTCTTTCACACTGTCAGGTGTTTTATAATTTCCTGATTTATATGATGGAAATTTTAATAAGGTATTTTTTCCTTCATCATAAAGAACTCCATCTTCTGATGAGAAACTTTTATTATTCTCGTCAACTACAAAGGCTGTTACCGAATTGAAAAAGGCATTATTTTCAATGTAAGATACATTTTTAGGTATTTTCACTGTTGTTAAAGAAGTACAATTTGAAAACACTCTGTCTTGAATGGCAGTCAAACTTTTTGATAACTGCACACTTTTTAAACTAGAACAATCCGCAAATGTAGCATACTGCAATGTACTAATTCTATCTGATAAAATGACCTTTTTCAAACTACTACAATTTTCAAAGGCTCCACTACCCAATACATCTACACTATTCGGAAGTTTTATATCTTCCAGACTACTGCATCTGTAAAATGCACCTGAAGCTATGTAAGAAAGACCATTTCTTAAAGTTACATTTCGCAACTGTTTACAATTTGCAAAAGCAGATTCCCTAATACTATCTACACTACTAGGAATGGAAACAGACAGCAATGAAGTACAATTCTCAAAGGCTCTTGTTCCAATTTCCTCTATATTTGCTCCAAAGGTTACCCCTTCCAGGGAAGTACAATTTTCAAATGTATAAGCTGGAATCTTTTTTAATTTATTAGAAAGCGAAATTCTTGTTAAAGACTTACAATTCCAAAATACACTGGTTCCTATTTTTCGAAGGGATTGTGGCAATGTAACATACTTTAATTGATAGCACCCTTCAAAACAAGAATTTCCTAAAACTTCAAGATTGGATGGCAATGTAATATTTTTCAAAGAACGACAATGATAAAACATATTTTTTCTCAATGCAGTTATCTTTGAAGGAATATTAATGTTTTCCAATTTTTTACACTGATAAAAAGCACTATTTCCAATTGCAGTTACACTATCTGGAATTTGAATGCTTGTAACATCACAATTTCGAAACGCATCCTGTGCAATAGAAGTCACTGTACTTGGAACAACAAACGCACCTTCTTTTCCAGATGGGTAACGCACTAATTTTGTACCATCTTTTGTGTATAACACTCCATCTACTGCTTTAAAATATCTGTTGTTGCTGTCTACGGAAAAAGAGGTAACTTTCGTATGGTCAAAAACAGTAGTTGTAAATGCAGATACATTCGCACGAATGTATACGTTGCTGCTGCCGGAATACTTTGTTAAAACTCCATAAGAGTTTACTTTATAAGTATTTGATGATTTTGCTGACACAATTGCAGTCTCCGTAAAAACTCCCTCTGGTGATGCTACACTTGACACCATAGAAATGGATAAACCAAGTGCCACCAATTTTCTTTTCATTGCTTTGTTCATATTTCATTTTCTCCTTTTTATTTTCTATAAATATCCCCATTTAGAACTATGTAAATAAATATTCTGAATGGCTATCTGTAAGTAATACTTTTTTTCTAATCAAAAAGCTACACTTTTTTTGAAAAATTTTAAAAAAAATGAAAAAAGTTCCATTTCAACTTATGTCGTTTGTACCAAACAATGATTTTTTTACCAAAGGCAAACATCTTTTACTGATTATATTTTGGTCGCATCAAACTTCCTTCCCCAAAGGTATACTCTGGTGTTCGAAGCGGGTAAGAAAGCTCCGTTTCATAATACCATGGATTTTCCTCATGTTGTGGATTTTTCAATATATGAAACTGTTGAGCAGGCATATAGCCTTGTGCCAACAAAAAGGCTTTTTCCCCCTTTTCATTTTCACAGACATCCACTACCATCACCACATGTCCCGGACTTCCACCACATATAAAAATATCTCCCGATTCTATCTCCTTATGTTCTATCCCTTTTGATTCCTGCTCCAAAGAAAGGGTACTTGCATAACTAAACACAGTTCGTAAATAACTCTCCAACGTTTCTTTGGAAGCATCTGCATTTGTCCCTTGATACCAACTGGTATCATTTCCATTCACACTCACACGCATTCCCTTGCTCCATTTATCAAAATCACAAGAAAATCCATTTACAAACTGAAATTTCATTTTCTCATATTGGTTCTGTTTATAAAAATACTCAGCATACATGCGAATGACAGAATCCGCACATTGTTGCAAATCCCCATCCGTCATGTCCATATCAAATACTGCTACATGTGCATTTTGGTTTGTTTTTTCATTGCCATTATAAAGCAATACAGGCTGACCATCTTCACATAAAGGATAGTTTTCTAAAAATGCACCAAAAGAGTTTTTCTTATATTGGATACGGGTGAAGCCATCTGGTACTGTAATTCGTTCTTTCAAGCAGATACCAGATTCGTTGATATAGTCTTGTTTTGCTTCTGCTGTCGGCTGAATTTCCTGTGTATCTTCTTTGGAATCTGCCTGACTGGTCGCTTGGCTTTGTTGCTCCTGATTTTGTTCTATTGTTTTATTATTTTGCTTTTTTGGTGCTTCTTTACAGCCATTGGCAAAGGACAGGCATAGAAGCAAAGTGAGTATTGTTGTGATTTTATGATGTTTTTGCATAATGTATTTTCTCCTTGCATTTTCTTTTTAAACAGTGATGTCAACTTCTATTTTATATATTTATGGTTAAAATTGTAAAGTTATAAAACGTATTTTCCTGTAACATAAAAGAACCACTTACTGTGGTCCCAATTTAGATATTTATACAAAATCAGCAATACACATCAAAGAATTTTTTTCTCATTTAACATCTCTTATTCTCATAACTACAATAGGGGCAAGTAATGCCGTTAAAACCACAATCAACCATGTGTTTCCTGATAAAATATTATATGATTGAAGCAAGTCAGCAAATCCACCACCTTCTTTTATGTATGCAACTAAGTCAAATAAATTGGTTAATATAAACCATATCACACCAAAAATAATATAATCCCTTTTAACACAATTTTTTATTTGGGGTACAAGAAAATATGCAACTATAAATATACAAACACTTAGAATAATACCACTTAATGGAAGTGCCAATCCACCTAATTTAACAAGAATATATTCTCGGAATCCACCATTTAATATTGCTATGGGTATAATCATAATCCATATTAAAATTGCCATTATATACTTCTTCATAGTCCCCCCGTTACTCCTCTTCTATAAATTTTAACATCGGTTCCAAATACTTTTTATCCGTCCAATCGCATTTCTGTCCTACTGCACACATCAATGCTTTTTGCCAAGGTTCATACTCATCCGGATTTTGTTTCGCTACTGCTTTTTGTAACAATTTGCAAAGTGTTCTGTCTCCAAAAGTCATCCTTTCTTCATCCCATGCTCCACGACAATAAAACAACGGAACTTTATTTAATTCATCTTTGAAATGTATTTCTCTTATCTGCATTATAGCTTTGTCATCATATGGGGATGCACCAACTGCAAATACAGCTATTTTTTTATCGAAAACACTATTTATATTCTTCTTTAGAAAATGTAACCCAGCTATTCCTGAAGCATAAACACCCCCTCCCAAAACTATCACATCGTATTTCTGTAAGTGTGCCACTTTAACACTTTTTGTTTCAACGCAGTCATAACCTGTTTTTTCTACCAGCCATTCAGCATACTTTTTAGTTGCTCCATATTTTGATTGATATAAAATAATTCCTTTACTCATATTCTGCAATCTCCTTTAGATTGTCTTCTATCTGTATAATTGTCTGTATTGTTACTTGTAATTGTTCCTCCGAAACGCCTGCAAACATTTTTTTCATAATATTTGTAGTTATCTCATCATTTTCAGAGCAAAATTGTCTACAATAATTTGTAAGATAAATACGCTGCTTTCTTTTATCTTTCTCATCAACGATTATAGAAACAAATCCCTTCTTTTCCAACTTCAACAAAATCTGCTTTACATTTTGATGAGAACTCCCCATTATCTCTGCCAGTTCTTTTACTGTTGGACTATCCTTGCACAAGTTAACACATATAATAGTAAAAAACTGCTTCCAACTAATTTCTTTCATTATACTATCAGCAACAGCTTGAAATCTGTTCTCAAATGCACTGAATAACCCCAACAAAAAATATGATAATTCAATCCCTGTAAAATCTACTTTATCGCTGTTAATAACTTCTTTGATGTTCATTACGCCCTCCAATATGTAATATATTACCTTTTTAAGGTAACACATTACCTAAATTCTGTCAATAGAAAAAGACGGATACTTATCCGCCTTCATCTCAACACAAATAACAAAAATCTCTTCTTTCAAAAGCTCTAAAGAACTGAAATTTGTACACCTTTATTTTAAATATTTTTCAATAGATGTTTGCTCAACAACTGTTTTTCCAAGCAGTGTGATTGCTTGTTTTGGACACGCATTCACACACCTATAACATACCGAACATGTATCCTTGCCCATTGCTTTGTTATCTTTCATAACGATATTTTTAGTCGGACATATCTTTACACATTTAGAACATCCAAAACATTTTTCAGCATCTACCTTTAATTTATCACTATATTTTCTGGTTCTATGACCAAACCATAATCTCTGTGACAAGAAACCTACCAAACGAGATAATGTTCCTAATCCTTCTTGTGGATATTTTCCATTCTTTATACGAGCGACCGCCTTTACAATTTTACTACTAGCATTTTCCACAAGTTGAATATTCTTTTTTAGAGAACGCTTTAATACTTTCTCATCAGCAATACTATCTGGCATTTGCAGATGCAATCCACCAGTAATTTTTGCACCATATTGCTTTAACAAACGCCCCAATACTCCTGCACCATCTCCACTAAATAATGCCATTGTAGCAATAATAAAAACTTTTTTTCCTTGCCACACCGAAGAATTGTTATGTATAAAATCAACCAAGATTTTGGGAACTGAACTATATTGCACAGGATAACTAAATACTATTTCGTCATGATTATTTATCTGCTCTATAAGGTCCTTATCTTCAATAGAAAGCAGAACAGAATGATTACTATATTCTCTTAAAAACACCTCTAATGCATATCTTGAATTACCTGTCCCGCTAAAATATATACCTATCATAAGTCAATCTCCATCAATCCCGTTTTTATCTCTTTCACACAAACTAACCAGACCTTCCCCATCATTTTTTCCAAGGTTTCTTTCCTTTTGTCCAGCCCAATGCCTTCCAATAATTAGCATCTGCTTCATTAAAACCATTTTTCTGTACCATTGACATAATACTAAAAAACACTCTGGTTTTTATAGTAGGTTTTACCTTGCCTGCACGAGATAAAATTTTTTTTGCAAGCGAAGCTGTTTTCCTTTCAATTTTACTTTTTATTCTCGGCTTTACCATTTCCCATCTTGTTTCCATAACCGCAACACCAAGTTTATATGTACGAGCACAGCCCCAGAAAAATGTACTATCCGCCATATCCTTTATTGTACTTCGCATGCCAGCACCTGCAGCCGTCGAAATACAAACCGCCTGCTTTGAAAACATTTTTTCTTCAGGACGATGAACCATATATCTATATCCGTAATGGTCAAGAAAAGATTTCATTGCACCAGTAGCATGCATAACATATACCGGACTCGCAAGAATTATTACATCAGCATTGTCTAATGCTTCAGTAAGCGGCTTCAATTTTTCATAATCGGGACAACTTGTTTCCTTGATAAAACAGCCAGTACAACCTTTACAATAGCAATCAAAATCCTTCGGTAGAAAAAATTCTGTAACTTCTCCGCCAAGTTTATCACAAAGCTGCTTCGCTATATTATAGGTAGAACCTTTGTGGCTCTGTCCATGTATAACAGTAATTTTCATCGTTTTCTCCTTTATTTTTTTCTAATCGGATGTCTAATAACGTTTTTCCATTTCTCCGGAGCAACCAACATCACTACCTGACTTATGGATGCTATCGTATCTGGAATTTTTGTAATTGATTCTGTTCTTAAAATATCATTTGGTGCTGGAATAGCAAACCAAATGATATTAGGAATCATAATAGCTATAAAAAGAACTAAAGCCCACATATCAAAGCCCATTTTATATTTTTTTACCATCTGCAACCTCCGTGGACATTCTTTTCTATCATAATAATTTACATACATCTGCATTTGTCCGATGTCTTGATGTTTCAGTTCGCCTATTTTCAAGTCAAACAATACAAAGCATTTCAACAGACGATTATAAGTAGGTTTTTAAATTGGGGAAACACTGTTTCCCCAATTGCATTATTCTTTTTGTTTTGCCATTTATGCTTCATTATCCTTAACCAAGCTAACTATATCACCAAGATTACAATCCAAATATTCACATAATCTCATCTAATGCCACTCACTGTTACATAGTATATCACATTATCTCAAACACTCCCACTCAAAGTTTAACTTTCTAAATTTGAATTTTAAAAACTCATACACCAATGTAGCCAAACAAAACTTCTACAAACCTTAAGAACTGTATTTATTTTACTAAACTTCCAAAATTCGTACAATAAACTGCTGGTTTAAAAGCCAGAAACCATTATACTGGTTAGAGTGTCAAAAGCTCACAACCTAAATTGAACTTGTCAAATTACACAACGATAAAATAACAGTTTGCAGATGGTGTCCGTGCCAGACAAACACAAGCAGACGGTAGGAGAATTTCGCCCAATTTTGTGAGTAAGCGCAGATGCCGTAGATTGTTTGAACAAAGTGAGTTATCGAAGGCATCTGCCAATAGGCGACGGAGCAAAATGGGCGAAATCGACGTGTCTGCGGTGGTTTGCTGGCACGGACACCATCTGCAAATCGCAATCTTAAATTGTGCAATTTGACAAGTGCTAAAAAAATTACAGACTTTTGACACTCTATCCAGCTATTTACTCTAATTTCCTGTACTTTTATAGCGTTTCACGCTAATCCTCCAAAAGCCATAAGCTACAAGATAAAGAACCACACCCACTACTGGTGCGATATACATATATATTTCATTATAATTAGCCATATCCTGTTTTCGAAGCAAATACTGTGCAGGGAAATAATTTACAAAGGCAAACGGCACCACATAAATCATTAATCCTTGTATCAGCTTGTTATATATACTAATCGGGTATCCTGCAAATTTTCTCATATTCCAGTAAAAAATTTCCCGAAGACTATTGGTTTCCACAAAATAAAAGCTAAGTGCTGAAAAGAAAATAAACATACCACCCTGTATTAATACTCCACCCAAAATTGCACCTATATAATACAATACGGTTATAACATCCCATTCAATTCCCACGCGCCCGGCCGAAAAAAGAAATAGTAAAATTCCAAGAGTACCATGACCTGCAGATGCCATCAAATCTGCATTATTTAATATTAATTGAAACAATAATCCTCTTGGTCTTACAAGCAGACGGTCAAATCTGCCTTCTCGAATCATACTGAAAAAATCCCTCAAGTCTGCAAATAAAGAAACCACAAACGCATAGGTTAAAAACAAAATACTAAACAAAAATAGCATTTCATTTACATTCCAGTCATTAATTTTATTAAACTTTAACAATGCCAGATATATCACAATGATATTGGTAGATTCCCGAATAAAAACAGCCATTGTGGCAACTATAGTATCCACTCGATATTGCATTCTGGTAAGAATACTCATTTTTAAGGATTGCATTGCAATTCTAATCTCTCCCATGTTCTCAACCTCCTTGTATCACAAGTTTTTTTACTCCTTTTTTCCAAAATGTATTTGCAAGAATTGCCAATACTAAAATCCATCCTGCCTGCATTGCCATGCTGGTCAACAACTCTGTTCCACTTAACTCTCCAAGGTAAATGCGCACAGGCGTAAAATAAATCGATTCAAACGGGGTAAACGAAATCATCTTTCTAAGTACAGATGGCATAAACCATAATGGTAGCAGCGCACCTGATAATATATTTACAAATACATTTTTTATGGTGATAATCCCCCATACACTAATAATCCAAAAACTCCATGTTTGTATAATAAAACTAATCAGCCACAATATAAGATAACCAAGCATTATACTAGGTAGCATAAACATTAGGCTTGTTACACTCTTTGGGGAACATAGCTTTGTATGTAATAAAGTGACTAGCAGTGCTGGAATAAACTGAAATACCACTTTAAACAAACCTTCCCCTATACTTTCTGATAATAGTCGTAGAATAAAATTCACAGGTTTTAAAAATTCATTTGTTATATTCCCGTTTAATATTTTATCTGGAAGAAACATTTCATTAAATTCAAATGCACTGGAAAGTCCCAATGATATGACAAAGTTTGTAGCTACCATCGAATATGTAATTCCATCAATCTCAGTGGCATTCCCATACAAAGCCTTATAAATACATAAATAAACTACAATAGTTATGACCGTATTTACAATGCCCATAAAAAAATCCAATCGATATGTCATCTTATTTTGAAACTTTTTGAATGCAAATTCTATGTATGTTCTCATGAATCCTTCCCCCATTCCGTTTCAAGAGAAACTCTCCCTTCATAAATATCACGAATAATTCCATCAATTTCTGGTTCACAAATAGAAATATCCTTTATGCTCTGTTCTAAAAACAAGCTCTCCATCACTTCGCTCATTGGTGTTTCGTTTACATCAAAGGTTTTCACCTCTTTTTCTCCATTCTCTAACAGGATTTCAATGGTTTTTGCATTTGCATACTTGTTTTTAATTTCTGCGATACTTCCATCATAAATTTTCTTTCCTTCGTCTATAATAATCAACCGTTCACATACCTTTTCTATATCCTGCATATCATGGGTCGTAAAAATAATCGTGGTCTGCTCCGTTTCATTCATATATTTAATAAATTCCCGAATCTTTTCTTTGGCAACCACATCCAAACCAATGGTAGGCTCATCCAAAAATACCAAATCCGGCGAATGAAGCAAAGCCGCTACAATATCCCCTCTCATTCGCTGCCCTAAAGACAATTGTCTCACAGGCTGATTTATAAACTCTTCCATCTCTAATAGCCGTATAAACTTATTTAGATTTTTTTCGTACAAGTCTTGTGGAATTTTATAAATATATTTCATCAGTTCAAAACTTTCTATCAAAGGTAAATTCCAATCCAACTGGGATTTTTGTCCAAATACTACGCCAATGTTTTTTACATATTGCTTCCGCTGTTTATATGGTATATAACCATTCACTTCTAACGCACCAGCATCTGGATATAATATACCTGACAGCATTTTGATGGTTGTGGATTTTCCCGCTCCATTTGGACCAATAAACCCAACAATCTCTCCTTTTTTTATGGAAAAACTAATCTCATCCACCGCTTTTTTCACATCATATTTTCGCTGAAATAAATGTTTAAAGGTTGCCAGCAAACCTTTCTCTCGTTTTGCTACCTTATAATGTTTTTTTATTTGATTTACTTCAATGATTGTATCCATCAAACATCCTCTCCCTTTTATATATTTTCTGTATTGTCTCTTCCAAATTAGGCTCGTGTAATTGCACATCTTCTAATTTGCACCGTCTCATAATATGTTTTAAAATCTGTGCTGTTTCAATTTTTTGCTTGTCAAACACCACCTCTATTTCCTCTCCTGCATAATAAAATTTTTCCAAAGGCAAATCTTCAAAATCCGGCAGTCCGCCTTTTATCTTTGCTTTTAGACGATAGAAGGGCGCATATTTTCTCATAATCTGTTCCATGCTTCCATCAAAAATAACACTTCCCCTATCCAGCAAAATCACTCGGTCACAAAGTTTTTCAATTTCCCATAGATTGTGACTGGTAAAAATCATAGTTGCTTCTGTTTCTCTTCTATACCTTTCAAAATACTCCATCACCTTATGTTTGATCGTTACATCCAAACCAATCATTGCTTCGTCCAACAGAAAAATCTTAGGCTCCGCCAAAAGTGCATATACAAGCTCACATCGCATTCGTTCTCCAAGCGACAGGCTTTTTGGTGTCATCATGAGCAACTTTTTCATATCAAAGGCTTCTATTAACAAATCCAATCTTGTCTTTGCATCCTCTTTCTCCATTCGATACATCTTAATGCAATGATCATAAGAATCTCTAATTCGAAGATCTTCCCACAGCTGCGACCTTGTTCCTGAGACATAGCTCAGCTCTCTTAACAGCGGATAATCCTCAAGTATATGTTCTGCTCCATTTACCCGTATAAATCCGCTATCTGGTTTCACAATTCCTGCTATGATATTTAATAAAGTAGTCTTTCCGGTTCCATTTAAACCAATAATTCCAACTTTTTCATTTGGAGCAATATGAAAAGACAGATTTTTTATTACTTCCTTTTCTCCCCAATTTTTACATATGTTTTTTAATACAATCATGATTTATTTCCTCATTATTATTTTTGCCTGCAATTCCTTTCGTATACGAGTTTACTGTACGCAAAAAAATCCCATACGTCAACACGTATGGGATAAACAACGTTCAGGGTGGGATAAACAACAAAAAATTTTTTAATATGTAACTATTCAAAAACGAAAATTTTTTAACATCCTAAACAATATACAATTACTCTGCTAACATTATTGCTACTATAAACATTCCGTCTTTTTCATAAATGTCTAGCATGCCATTATATTTTTCTATAATCGTTCGCATCTGCTTCATGCCATATCCATGTCCCTCTTCTCCCTTTGTAGACACAAAATCTGGATTTTGCTCCAAAACAGATGTATCAATACTATTTTTTACTGTAATCGTATCAAATCCTTTTTGCCCTAATATACTTACTTCCAATTTCTTCTCTTTTGACTGCAATGCTGCTTCCATGGCATTATCCAATATATTATTTAACAAAGAAGAAAAATCTACACTATCTATATAGGCAAATGCAAGATTTTCAATCTCTGCTTTTATCTCAATCCCCATTTCCCTGGCTTTTGAAAGTTTGGTATTTATAATATAATTCAGTAAAGAATTGCCAACATTTACATAGGTGTACATTTTATTCAGCTTGTCCAATATATCACTGGCATATTGTTTCGCTTCCGTTGTCCTTCCCTCTTCTAAATAGGAAAGCATAACAAGCGTATGATTTTTCATATCATGTTTTAATAGCCGGCTTTGTTCCTGCATGTTCCGAATCTCTTTTTCCATATCCTGCTGTTTATTGTACTCCTGCTTCATTTCTGCTAACTGCTTTTCCATATCCAGATTGTCTGCCACATATTGTGTAAGCATCTTATCCATCCTTTGATATTGCAGTTTTTCTGCTTTTCTACGTTTCGATTCCTGAAAAAAAACAACCCACTGCACAATTACAATTCCAATCAGAATACACACTATGACTTGCATATATTTTTTCTCCTTTTCTTAGGGTCGAATACATTCCAAAATCTTTTTTCTTACCTCTTTTTCATAACTTCTTCCAATGGGAATAACCGTCTTTTCCTTCTCTCCTGTCATCTCAATTTCTGTTGTTTTCCATTTTTGTATATAGTCTGCATTGATTAAATACCCTTTATGGCATCGTATAAAATTCTTTCCATCTAATTGCTTTTCCATATTAGTCATTGTTTCCCGAATTTTTATTACCTGATTTTTTTCATAAATGTTGAGATAATTGCCTTCTGATTCTATATACACAATATCCTTCCTAAAAATTCGTATCAATTCCTGCCCTTTGGACAAAATCAATTCCTGCTTTTGTTCTGTCAATGCTTTTTCAATTCGCTGTATCAGCTCCTCTATTTCCTCATTCAGATGTGTCTTTCGCATAAAACCAAATGGTCGATATGCAAAGGTCTGATAAACCAAGGCATCGTGACTTGTAACAAATACCAAAATCGTATTTAATCCGTTTTCTGTAATCCATCCGGCAATATCCATTCCACTAAAATAAGGCATGTCAATATCCAGAAATAGTACATCTACTTTCTCTGTCTGTAACAACTGCATTAATGTTCTTGAATCATCCACACAAGAATATTCTGCACAAATATTTTTCCTTTCAAACTGCTCCTTTATTTTCTCGGAAAGTTCCTGCAATATCTCCTTCTCATCATCGCATATTACAATATGATACATTAAATTTTTCTCCTTATTTCCTCACTACCTGCGTAAATAAATGCCTAACTCAATCATCCAAAACCAAGTTAGGCATCCATTTTAATTATATTTTTGCTTTTCTTTCTTTACCAAAGGCACAATATGCCATAAACAATACCATTAATACTGCAACTGTCATCCAGCCCACTAATACTGTTGTTCCCTGTGGAGCAAAAAGATCATAATAACCTTTAAAGTAAATTACCAAAATAATCAAAGGTAGGATATAAGACATATAAAATTTCATACCCTTAGGAAAAGAAATTCCTGTTCCTGTATTTGTTTCTTTCATAAAGTTTTCATATCCCCATCCATTTGCCCGGTTACAGAATAATACCATAAGCAAACTTCCTAACGGTAAGGCATTATAGGACACTAGAAAATCCTCAAAATCCATAATATTGGTACCCTCGCCTAAAATCTGCACAAATGACCACACATTATAACCTAGCACTGCGGGAGCTGACAACACTGCAATCAAAAATAGATTTACAATAACTGCCTTTTTTCTCTTCCAGCCAAAACAGTCTATGTTCATAGATACGATATTTTCAAATACCGCAATGACGGTAGACAATGCTGCGGCAGACATAAATACAAAAAACAATGCGCCCCAAATACGACCTCCTGCCATATGATGGAACACGTTAGGCAATGTTTCAAATAATAAGGATGGTCCTCGGTCCGGCTCCACTCCAAAAGCGAAACAAGCTGGAATAATAATAATTCCTGCCACTAATGCAATGGCAGTATCTACAACCATAACATTTATGGCTTCTCCGGTAAGTTTTCTATCCTTCGATAAATAACTTCCAAAAATCTCCATTGAACCAATTCCTACACTTAACGTGAAAAACGCATGGGTCATAGCATCAAACAAAACATTACCAAAACCAACTTCTTTCATTCGCTGAAAATCTGGTATGAGATAAAAACGTAATCCCTCGCCACTTCCCTTTAGCAATATAGAATTTACTGCCATAACAAGCATCAATACAATTAACATTGACATCATAACTTTAGATACCCGTTCCACTCCATTTTGCAGTCCAAGGGCGCAAACTCCAATACATACAACAATAACTATAAATGCCAATATTAACATTCCTACAGGGTCTGCCAACATCTGTTGAAAGGTATTCTGTACTGCTTGGGTTCCTTCTCCCCAATCTTTTCCCGATGCCATAATAAACACATAACGAAGCATCCAACCTGCTACCATAGTATAAAACATCATAAGCAGGTAATTTCCAAACATACAAATTTTCCCAAACTTCTTCCAGTTACTTCCCTTTGGTCCCAGCAATTCATATGCCTGGCAAAGACTTTTTCCACTTCCTCGTCCAACTGAAAATTCACAAATCAAAATGGGAAAACCTAATAAAAATAGACACACTAGGTATAGCAAAATAAATGCTGCCCCTCCATTTTTCCCACAAATATACGGGAATTTCCAAACATTCCCTAAGCCTACTGCACACCCGGCTGACACAAATATAAACCCTAGCCTGGATGCAAACTTCTCTCGTCCGTTTTGTTGCATATCTCACATACTACTAAACCTCCAAAATATCCCATCCCCTGATATTTTGTGTGGTAGTTTCTCCTTTCCTCTCATCTATCATAAGAAATTTCGTCAATGGGTTCATTATATCAAATGCTTGTACATTTTCCAAGTTCTATATAGCAATTTCATGTATACAAATGTTTCCTTTTTACAAGAAAATTGCAGATATTGCTACTATATTATTTTTGCAAATGAATTCTCAAAAAGTGTTTTTTCGCTATTGATTCTCATTTGCTATTGTGCTAAAATCGTTAAGAAATGTATTCACGATATGCGAATTTTTCACACAATTTTATTCGCAACATCAAAATTGGAAGGAAGGGTTTTATCTTGCAAGCAAAACAAACAACGTTTCCAACACAGGCTTCTCACCGAATTTATTTGTGGGACAACCTTAAGTTTATTCTTATTTTTCTAGTAGTTTTTGGACATTTTATTCATAACTACACCGATAATTCCATGATTACCGAAAAATTATATACATACATTTGCTCGTTCCACATGCCCGCCTTTTTATTTATTAGCGGTTTGTTCAGCAAAAAAGTAATCAAAGCTAAAAATTATCGAAAATGTTTTGAATTTTTTGTACTTTATGTATTTACAAAACTGTGTATTTTCCTATCAAAAATAATTACTGCGGAAGATTACAGTCTTTCATTATTGGATGAGGGCAGTGTTCCTTGGTATGCCTTTGCATTAATGGCATTTTTCTTAATCACTATGTTGTTGCAACAACTTCATCCAATATATTTATTTGTATTTGCTATTATCATGGGATGTATTTGCGGATATGACGAAGATATCAATGACTTCTTGGTGTCCTCTCGAATTATTGTATTTTATCCATTTTTCCTTGCCGGATTTTTCTTAGACCAGAAAAAAATTGCTGCCATTGTTTCAAAATGGTATGCAAAGGTTGCTGCCATTGGCGTACATATTGGTTGGCTTGCTTATCTTTGGAATGTTAAAGACGCCACTGTTATCTGGCATCCAATTGTTACCGGTCGAGAACACATAGATGAAATCGGTATTCACTATTTTCGGTATCGCTTAATTTATTATATGGTTGCATTTGTTTTGATTTTCTCTGTTATTGCACTTGCACCAGCCGCAAAATGTATCATCAGCGGCATGGGTAGTCGGAGCATACAAGTTTATGCACTTCATCGGGGACTTATTTACTTATTCTACCACTATATGCCAGCAGATGAATTACTAAAAATATGCGGTGAAGTCAATCTACACTTTGTATTATTAGGACTTTCTCTATTGCTAACGTTAGCTTTATCTATCCCACTACTGGCACCGATACTACAGTCTATTTTAAAACCAAAGTGGATGAAAAAGGCTCTTATCATAGAAACACAAAAAAAAGCAGCTTAATTGCTGCTTTTTTTCATATAGGTGTGATATAACTCTACTTGATCATAAATACATTGCCAACTACTTGTGGAACCTGCTGTTACACAAATATACGGATGACCTTCTTTATCCTGTGCCATACTTACTGCACAACTTCCTGACTGATTGACAAAACCAGTTTTGGCATATAAAATTTCTCCATTAATATCTTTGTCTTCAATTCTTCTAAGGAACCAATTGGAAATAAGAATTCCTTTTTTATGTTTCTTTGTTTTTGATGTAGTGTAAGTTCTTGCATTTAATACTTTCATACACAACTCATTTTCACTGGCAGCTTTCATAATCTTTGCCATATCATAAACGGTACTATAATGGTCATCATCATAAATACCTACACAGTTAGTAAAGTGTGTACTATCTCCGATCCCAAGCTCTTTTGCTTTCTCATTCATCAAGTCTACAAAAGCATCATGAGAACCTGCAACGTAAGTAGCAAGTGCTACTCCTGCATCAGCTCCAGATGGCAGAATAGTCCCATAGAATAAGTCTTCCACCGTTACATTTTCATTCTTTGCAAATCCTACAGCACTACAATCATTGCTATAACAATAATCTGTAATGTCTAAGGTAATCTTTACCTTGTCCGATAACTGCTCTTGTGAAATCTGTTCTGCTGCCACCAGCACAGTCATTACCTTTGTCATAGACGCAGGATAAATCATTTTCTTACTACCCTTTTGCGCTACAATCTTTTCATTTTCCACATCAATTACAATACCATACTTACTTGCTACTGCCTTGGAAAACTTTTCTGTATCTGCATCTGCACTTGCTTCAAAAGCAAATGGAGTGGCTGTCACCACTGGTTCTTCTGTTTCCACAGGCTTTGCTGTTACCTCTGCATTCTTTTGTGAAACCGCTTCTTTGTCGGAACCACTAGAATCACCATTGGAACACTTGCACAACACAATTCCAAAAATGACAACAAGAACAACCATCACAATTGTTCCAATAAGAATATACATCCGTTTTTGCTTATTTTCTCTCTTTTTTCGCACCCGATTTAACCTTGCACGTTCCCTGTAACTTCGATTATCACTCATCTTTTTTCCTCAAATCTATTCTATTTTTGTTTGCAACCATTCTATTATAACAAAAACTGGTTGTTTTTCCAACAAAAAGGACGTACAAATCGAAAAATTTATACGTCCTTCTTCCGCTCTATTTATTTTTATAGAACACTTCTTAACTTTTCCAATACATCTACATATTTTTCAAACACTTTTGCATGATGTTCTTCTACATACTCCCAATTATTCTCTTTACATGCCATTTCCAGTTGCTTTGCCTGTTCTGATAAATCACACAACCCGATGGTAAGAGACGTACTTTTTACTCCATGAATCAAAATCTGATAATTTGCAAGATCCTTCTCCTCAAAAAATGCAGAAAGCTTTTCGGAAAAATCCTGTTCACAATAGCTTTCCACTGCAATCTGATAAATAGACTCATCGTTTGCACAATACTCCATTCCTGCTGCAATATCCACTTCCGGTAATACTTGTTTTAACTGTTCAATCATGGTCAATTCCCCCTTCTTCTCTGAACTATCTTCCTCACTAAGATTCCGTTTCTCCTTTGGAAGATATTTTATGATCATACTTTCTAAAGCACAACCTTCCACCGGCTTTGAAAGATAATCTACAAATCCTGCCTGCAAATACATGTCTTTTACACCAGCAAGAGCATTTGCTGTCAACGCAATGACTGGCGTATGAATATTCAAACTATCCGTCATTTCCATCATATGTTGCAGTGTCTCTACACCATCCATTTCTGGCATCATGTGATCCATAAATATAATATCATATCTTTTTTCTTTTACTTTCTGGAGACATTCCTGTCCACTTCTTGCTATATCAATCTGAAGTTTTGTCTCTTTCAACAGACATTTCATTACCACTAAATTCATATCCACATCATCCACCACCAAAATGGATGCCTCAGGTGCTTCAAACTGCTTTTGGTAAACCTCTGTCTGTTTTGTCCCCTCTTTACCGTCCCCTTGAAAGCCTCCCATTGGTTGGGAATCTATAATTTTTTGTGGCACTTTAACGGTAAAGCAAGAACCTGTCCCATATGTACTCTGCACACTTATCGTTCCACCCATTAACTCAACCAGTTGCTTTGTAATTGCAAGTCCCAAACCAGTTCCTTCAATGGCTTTGTTTTTCTTTAAATCCATTCTTTGAAATGCCTCAAAGAGTTTATCAATGTATTCTTCTTTCACACCAATTCCGGTGTCTTTGACAGCCACCTGCAATTGTAATACCCCATCTTCTATGATGTGTCCATCAAATTCCAGTGTAACCGTTCCCTTCTTTGTATATTTAATAGCATTTGTAAGAAGATTTATGATAACCTGCCGAACACGAAATTCATCTCCACACAATACACTTGGTAAATTTTCATTATTTTTTACCAACAATTCCAATCCTTTATCGTTGGCACTTGAACAAACCATCATATAACAATCATACAATAATTGCTCTGCCTTATATTCTCCTTCTGCCAATTCCATCTTTCCAAATTCTATTTTAGATAAATCCAAAATAGAATTCACAAGAGATAACAAGGTTTTACTGGCAAACTGAATATTTTGAGAATATTCCACCACTTCTGGTTTCTCCGCTTTTCGCAAAATCATTTCATTCATACCCATTATTGCATTAATAGGAGTCCGAATTTCATGTGACATATTGGATAAAAATGCAGATTTTGCCTGATTGGCTTTATCTGCCTCTTCTTTTAACTCCTGCATCTGCAAAATTTGCCGTCTCTCTTTTGTCAAATCCACCAAAAGTAAATAATATCCCTTGCACTTATTATCTTCTATTACATCATTAACAGAAACATTAAATACTTTCCCATTTAATTCCACTTCACATTCTTCCCGATTCATGAGTTTGTTCACTAGCTCATCTTCTATAATATGTTCTTTGATAATGGAATCTCCATGTTCCAACTTGCCGATTTTAGGAACCAATGCCTTTGCACTGTCATTTGCACCAATAAAGCGATACTCTTTGTTTACAATCACAACGGGTTCTTTCATTTGCCGCACAATGTCTGCATAGGCAACATACACATCTTCCAAAATACGCATATACACCACAGCAACAAACAGAATTGCACATGTAACAGCCGTAGATGCTGGAACTGGATCATAGGATTTTAATATACCAGAAATAAGACCTATATAGGATATATTGGGAAATAGTAACGCAAGAACAATAATCCCATACTTTTTTGTCATTATTTTTGTTCTTGCATTTATCATTTTCCAGATGGAAATAAATAAACCAATCATCAGTTCCAACAATATTTTACACATTCCTATATAGTACAAAATTCCTCTGCCCAATATTAATTTTACAGTCCCACCAATCACCTGATATTCCACACTTGTATAATACACTGTCGTATATTCCCAAAACCACACGCCCAGTAGCATACAAGTATCTATTCCAATAATTGCCACCTTCATTGCCTTTGGTAATTTCCTATTACAATATGCCAGTACAAAAAGCATAGAAGCAGTAGACACATAAGCAGCACCAATATATTCTGCCTTTAATGCAATACTTGCTTCACTCACATTTTTAGACTGTATTACCAATAAATATCCTGCATTCTGTATCAGTGCAAGAAAAGAAGCCACCAATAGCCATTGCGTTACCTCATTCACTTTTTTTGATAAAAGTGTTATTACAAAAATGGCACACATGAAAACCATGAATGCTTGAACTATAATCGGTGCCTTAGAAATCTCTTCTATAAATGCAACGTGTCTATCCCCCATACACTACACCACCTCGAAACCCAACCCATTTTTTTACATTTTATCATATTTTCCCCATTTTAGACAAGACTATATAGAAAAAACTGCTAAAAACAGGTGTTTTTCCTAATTTCTGGCAGTTTTTATCTATTTCTATTTGTAACTCTTATTTTGAATCTTTTCTGTTACCATGCTTATAAATTCATCTACAGAAACCGTTGTAGTCTCTTTTTCACCATGCAAACGGTAAGTAACTGTCTTTTCATCCTTCTCGTTATTACCAAGCACTAATAAATATGGTACTTTCTGCATCTGGCCTTCACGCATACGATATCCAAGTTTTTCTGAACGATCGTCAAGCTCTACTCGCACATTGGCGTCGTCCAATGCCTTAAACACTTCTTTGGAATATGCCAATAACTCTTCATCATCGTTCTTTACAGGCAATACTTTCACCTGTACAGGTGCAAGCCATAAAGGAAGGTTTCCTTTTGTTTCCTCTAAAATGTATGCCATAAAACGGTCCAAAGAACCTAAGATTGCTCTATGAAGAACAACTGGTGTCTTTTTCTGGCTATCTTTATCAATATATCCCAACTGGAATTTTGCTGGTAAACAGAAATCTAACTGACAAGTTGACAATGTATATTCATTACCAACGGCAGGTTTTACATTTACATCCAACTTAGGACCATAGAATGCAGCTTCTCCAATTTCCTCTGTATAAGGAATTCCAATATCATTCATAACTTCTCTTAAAGCATTTTCTGCAGTATTCCACATTTCATCATCCTGATGATATTTCTCTGTATCTTCTGGATCTCTAAGAGACAATACACAACGGTAATCTGTAATATTGAAATCTTTGTAAGTTTCAAAAATCAAATCAACCACTTTTTTAAACTCGTCCTTAATCTGCTCAGGTGTTACGAATAAATGGGCATCATTCTGACAGAAATGTCTTCCTCTCTCAATTCCCTTTAATGTTCCACTTGCCTCAAAACGGAAATCATGTGCAATCTCACCAATACGGATTGGTAAATCTTTATAAGAGTGCATTCTGTTTGCATAAATCATCATATGATGTGGACAGTTCATAGGTCTTAATACGAAGGACTCTCCTTCCACTTCCATTGCAGGGAACATATTTTCCTTATAATGATCCCAGTGACCAGAAGTTTTATACAAATTAACAGTACCAACACAAGGAGTCATTACATGATGATATCCTAATTTTCTCTCTTTCTCCTTAATGTAGTTCTCTAATTCCTGCCATACGGTATATCCTTTTGGTAAAAACATTGGTAAACCTCTTCCGATTAAGTCATCTACCATAAACAACTGCATGTCCTTACCAATCTTTCTGTGGTCACGCTCTTTTGCTTCCTCTAACAACTGTAAATGCTCTTCTAACTGTTCTGGAGTAGGGAAACATACTCCGTAAATTCTCTGAAGCACTTTGTTCTTGCTGTCGCCCTTCCAATATACTCCGGAATGCTTTACTAGCTTAAAATATCTACAAAGTTTTACATTGTCCACATGAGGTCCTCTACACAAATCTGTAAAGTCTCCCTGGTCGTAACAAGTAATTTCTCCATCTTCCAAGTTTGAAATCAAATCTAATTTGTATTCGTCATCCTTAAACTGTTCCATTGCTTCAGCTTTAGAAAGCTCACGACGTATAATTTTCTTTCCACTCTTGCAGACTTTTTTCATCTCTTTCTCAATCTTCTGCAAATCTTCATCGCGGACTACATCTTCTCCTAAATCAATGTCATAATAAAAACCTTCTGAAACTACAGGTCCTACCCAAAACTTTGCCTGTGGATATAAATGCTTTACTGCCTGTGCCAATACATGGGCGCAAGAATGATTCAATGTTTTTAACGCTTCATCTTCCTTAAAATCTACCATTTTTCTCTCTCCTTTTATAAGTATCACTTAGGTGTTTGCATACGCATAAACAACAGGTTTAGAAAAAAAGCACCCTCTACATATGCGTCTACACATATCTAAGGGTGCTATTCTATGCACGGTTCCACCTTAATTTTTCTCTTCATTGACAGCCTGTAACGCAAGCAATGCGGTCATGTTTTGATATTCTCTCCCCACGACAGCTCAGGAATGGTTTTCCTATATACTTTCCATAAACAACTCCCACCAAATGTTGTTCTCTCTGCATGTTCCATATATGGTACTGTTTCCGTCATCGCCACTCTTATTTGGGACAGCTTATTCGCCGTCACACACTTTACAAACATACCATATTTTCTAAAAAAAATCAACCTGCTATATCATTTTTTCATTTTTATTATTTAGGCAAAACAATAGAAAAGCAATTTCCCGATTCTTTTACATGTAACCGCATATATCCTCCCTGCTTTTCCACAATCTCCTTTGCCAAATACAATCCAACGCCAATTCCCTCTTTTTCCCGCTGCTGTTTTCCCCGATAAAATCGTTTAAACACCAGATGTCGCTCCTCTTTTACAATGGGTGCATTCGCGTCTTTTACCATGATTTCCACAAACATTCCATAATTTTTCGTCTGCAATAGAATCGGATTTCCACTGGTCCCATATTTCACTGCATTATCCAATAAATTATATACCGCTTCACTGGTCCAGTTTGAATCATGACAAAGAACCACCTCTTCTTCCTGTTTATATACGATTTCCATATGCTTGCTTTTTGCCATTCCATATACACTTTTTAACGCCCGAAGCAATGTCTCTGAAAGATTTTGTTCCTGCACATGAAGTTTTATAAGCCCACTCTCCAATCTGGACATTTTTATAAGCCCCTCTGTTAAAAACTGCAATTTGTCAATGGTAGCTTGCAAAATATTCATATATATCTCCCTGTCACTTTCAGACAAACTTTTGTCCTGTAACAATTCACCATACATTTTTAAATTTGCAATCGGTGTCTTTAACTGGTGTGAAAGATCAGAAACTAACGTTTTTATTTTTTCATGCTCTTTTTTCTCCTGCTCTCTTTGCTGTTGTAAAATCCCAGACAAACGGAAAATTTTGCTTTGCAGTTTCGATGCCAAATTTTCTTTATTTTCCTCAAACACAGCACATTTTTCTACTCTCATCAGGTTATCCAGTGCCAAGTCTAATTGTAGTACCAATTCTCTGGTAAATGTTCGATTGATTTGATTTTGCACCGAAAGAAGCACACAGAACACACTACACCCTGCCATTATAAATAAACTATATTCCACTTTTTTTGTCCCTGCATAAACAATGGCTGTCATTACTGCCATCCAACTCCAAGCGATCCAATTTAATTGTACACAACCACTCTTTCCACTGGTTTTGCTCATCACACTCTGCCCTTCTTCCATTATTCTCCAAATGTATATCCAATTCCAAAAACAGTCAGCACATAAATAGGATTCGCACTATCCGGTTCCAGTTTCTGTCGCAATCTTCGTATATGCACATTCAACGTATTATCATCCACAAACTTTGCATCACAATCCCATATTTTTTCTAATAACGTTTGTCTGGTAAGAACTTGTCCACGATTTTTAATGAGTAGTTCCAGCAATTTGTACTCGGTAACAGATAATTTAATGATTTCATCTTTTCTCTTTACACTACAATTTGCAAAATCCACCTGCAATTCTTTATAAGTAAAACAGTCCTGCTGCCGCTTTCCACTCCTACGCAGTACCGCTTCAATCCGTTGCAATAGCACCCCGATGGAAAATGGTTTTGCCACATAGTCATCTGCCCCTGCCAAAAATCCTTCTATCATTTCCCCTTCTGTATCTCTGGCAGTAAGAAAAATCACAGGTACATCACTCTTTTTTCGCAACTTTTTGCAAAACACCAATCCATCCCCATCAGGTAAATTGCAGTCTAAAAGAATCAAATTCACATGTTCCAAAGATATTTGCTCCGCTTCTTTCAAAGTAGCCACGCAGACAGCTTCATATCCTTTCTTTTCTACCACATCACATATTCCTTTAGATAAATATTTGTCATCTTCAATGATTAGCAACCGTTCCATTTTATTCTCCTCTTCGTATCCGCTCTGTTATACTTTCCTTTGAAATCTTTTGATACACCAAAACAGGCACACAAAGGCATATGAGCCATATGAGCAAAAGCAATCCAATTACAGTTTTATAGGGATAACAGAATACACCATAGTCGGCCACATACATCACGGATTTTGCTGCAACAAATACAATTCCACTTCCCAGAGTAAGTATCATAATACTTTCAATTCCTGCATAATACATACCTTCCAAAAGCAACATTTTTTTCACCTGTCTCTTAGTCATTCCTACACTTTCCATCATTGCTAATTCTTGTTTTCTTCCATGCACATTTGTGAAAAATACTTGAATAAAGTTTACAATTCCTACTAACAAAAAGGCAAGACCAATCCCCTCTCCCAGTCGTTTCATAGTTGTGGTCGCAATTTTTACTTTTTGAAAATTTTCTGATTTTATTTTACTTTCAATTACAACACCACTTTCTCTGGCTAACTTCTTTACTTCTGCAGTAATGTTTGACTCCTCTTTCTCATTGACACAGTCCATCCAAATACTGCTTACAATTGTTTCCTTGCTTAATTCATTCAACGCATCCTCACATACAAAAATGTGCATAGGCGCTCCAGCATTATAAAGCATATGCCACATACTTGCGTATTTTCCTGCATAATCTCCAGACATGCAAGCCCCAATCGTAAATGTTTTACTTTTTCCTTCCTGATCTCGATTTATGGTAATTTGCTTTCCTTTTAAAGTAGCTGCCTGCTCTTCGGTATCTGTATATCCAATGACACAGACTTCTCCCCGTTCAAACGCCTCTAAATCCACAGGCTGCACCGCCTGCTTATTATAGCGTTTTATCACTTCTTTATCAACTGCTATTACCTGTGCATCATAAATCCAGTTAGGGTCATTCCCTTCTTTGTATTGTTTCACCACGTTGGCTCTTTCCTCTTCTTTTGGAAAATCCTGCTCTAAAAAAGGCCAAAATAGATTCTCATCAAAATCCAAACGACAATATACAAGTTTTTGAACACATACTTTTGAAATTCCCTGAACCTTTTTTAATTGCTCTGCCAAAGAAATGGCTCTAGCAGAGATGCGTTTTTCCTCCTCTGTGATAACCTCCAAACTTTCTTTCTCATCCTCTTGGTCATAAGTAAGTAATGTATAGTCAAAAGCATTATATTCCGCCACGTAATTTTCAGGTTTTAATCCTCCTACAAAACTGTCAATCCCAAGATATACACCAATTCCAAGAAAAATAGAAAGAAACACTAACGCCGCTTTTTTCTTCTGTCGGAACACATTTCGAAATGCAAGTTTGTAAAGTTTTCCCCCATTGACAGAATCTTTTTGCACCTTACAACTTCCCTGTTCCTGAAATTTTTGAGCTGCAATGGGTGAAATACTTGCTGCAAATTTTGCAGGCTTTCGAAAACTAATATATACGGTAATCCATATAAATAGAATGGTCCCAAGATAAATAAAAGGATCCCAGTAAATTGTATATGGCATAGCTCCATTCAGATTATCAAACATATCTAAGACAGACGGAACTACCCAAAAAGAACATACACTTCCTAACACCATTCCAATTATGGTTCCTACTACGGACATAAATATGGCTTGCCTCATTACCATGTCCCAAATTTGCGAAGATGTCATACCAATTGTTTTTAGTAATCCATAATAACGAATATCCTTTCCTATAGAAATCTGCATCACATTATAAATTAGAAAAAATCCACATAACATTAAAAGAACTGCTAATACTAACGTAATTATAATTGCAATTCCCTGATAAAAGCTTCCCTCTAAAACCTCCTCATAGAAAGTCCACCAATATTGCTCCCAGTCTGTAGGGGGAAGTTTCATCTTTGCCATCATGGCATACATATACCCATATGGGGCAGAAAAGCAGAGCATCCCATTTTTCTCCATCGTATATCCCTGTTTCTCACAATAGGCTTTGGATACCAATCCTCTAAAATCATAAGAACGATTTACATACTCCCAAAACCATCCACACAACGTAAAGGTTTCTGCCTTTCCATCCCTGAGAAATGTTACTTTATCCCCTATTTTTGCATCTTCCATATGTAACTGTTTCATGGCATTCTTAGGCAACATAATTTCCATTTCTTTTTCTGGATAATGTCCTTCTATATCACTAATGGCAGGCTGTATATGCTTGGTAAATTCCTCTGTATCATAATAGACCAATTCCCCTTCCATTTCTTCCGATAAATCTGTCACTTCACCAGTTAATATCGTTATCCCCACTGCACGTACATTAACCATTTCTTTTGCAGCTAAAACCTGTTCATTGGTTGGCCTTGTAAGTGTAGCCGTCTCTCTAGTACCATTTTGACGCACAAACATTGTAGTCATATTGTCACACATGGACAAACATACCGTCAAAATAGTAGTAATCAATACCGTTACTACTATGATGGCATTTCCAAGAATCAGATTTCTTATGCGGTTTTGTTTTCCTGTTTTTTTGGCAAGTTCCCTCACAATTTTTTTATTATTGTTTTCAAGCATGTATCTCCCCCGCTTTCACTCTTCCATCTTCTATGCGGATTATTTTATCTGCCATAAGAGCAATATCCTCATTATGCGTAATCATCACCATTGTCTGATGAAATTCTCTACTTGTCAGTTTCAGCAAAGAAATGACATCCATACTTGTTCTGCTGTCTAGATTTCCTGTAGGTTCATCTGCCAAAAGAATTGCAGGCTTTCCTGCCAATGCCCTAGCAATTGCCACACGCTGTTGTTGTCCACCGGATAATTGATTTGGCATCACATATTTTTTCTCTTCAATGCCAAGTCGCTGAATAATTTGATCCACAAATTCCTGATCAATTACTGTACCATCTAATTGCATAGGAAGTACAATGTTTTCATACACATTAAGAATCGGAATCAGATTATAACTTTGAAACACAAATCCTATATTTCTTCTTCTGAAAATAGTAAGTTCCTCCTCATTCATAGAAAACAAATTTTTCCCATTTACTGTAACCACTCCGCCAGTTGGATAATCCAAACCTCCAAGCATATGCAATAACGTGGACTTTCCACTTCCTGAAGTTCCTACCACTGCCACGAATTCTCCTTCTTCTACACTCATAGAAACTCCATCTAATGCCTTGACCTGATTTTCTCCATCTCCATAAATCTTACACAACTCTTTTGTTTCTACTATAGTTGCCATCCTTTTTCCTGCCTCTCTTTTCCAAGTAATATGTAGATAATTGCTTTACTTATACATATTCCTATCCATTTTAACCCCTATATCTTACAATTTTCTTACTATTTTCATTTAAGTGTTATGTTTTTGACATCTTATTGCTACAAATACATATACTTTTTGACAATTCTCACTGCTATGATAATGCAAGGAATAAAAATTCCTAGTATCATTGTAGGACATACCTTTTGTCTTACATCATAGGATACTACAACAAGATTTTCAAGGAGGGTTATCACATGAAAAAACATAACAAAAAAATTGCATTACTTTTGGCTACCGCGTTGCTATTTTCCAACGCAAACCTAATGTCAAATGCAAACGCAAGCACAGAAGAAACCGGAAGCAATTCCATTTCTACGGTATCAGACGGAGCAATCACAGTAACTTCAACAGCAATAGCAACACTGATACCTGCAACAACTACTGGTGCAGTTATTACTGCAACTCCTACCGCCACTGCTACTACATTGCCTAGCAATGAGCCTACAAAGAAACCAGATGGTACTTCTGAGCCAACTACAGTTCCAACTGTGGAACCAACCAATACGGTAACTGGTACTGCCATTCCTACCGCCACTGCTATTGTTACTTCTACTCCAAATACAACACAAACTCCGGAAGTTACACAGACACCAGAAACTACAACTGGTACAGCTGTTACAACACCACCTGCAGCTGAAACACCAACAGCAATTCCAACGGAAACACCAGAAATTACAACTGGTCCAAGTGTTACCGTTACACCTTTGCCTATGTATCAGGCAGGTGAAACTTTTACCTACGGCAATTACACCTATTCCGTATCAAAAGCTCCAACCACTTCTACAAGCGGAGAAGTTACATTGAAAAAGGTTGCAAGCACTGCTGTTTCAAAAACAAGTCTAACTGTGGCATCTTCTATTAAAGTAAACGGCTATACTTATAAAGTAACGGCTATCGGAGATAGAGCATTCAGAAGTTGTACAAAATTAAGAACAGTAAATATTAAAGGAAACGTAGCTACCATCGGAGTAGGAGCATTCCGTGGTGTAACTACATTGACACAAGTAAATCTACCAGCTTCACTGACTTTCATTAAGGCAAATGCCTTTTACGGATGTACCAGTCTTCGCCAGATTGTAATTCCTACAAATGTTAAAACAATCGGAAAAAAATCCTTCTATAATTGCTACTCCTTAAAAGCAATTTTAGTAAAGGGAAAAGCTCTTACTACAGTAAAAAAACAAGCATTTGGTAATATTAAATCCGGAAGTTACATGGTAGTTCTCTCTGGAAAGAAAGCTGCTTATTCTAAACTTGTAAAAGCATCTGGAGCTACCAAAATGATCTATTATACATACTAATCATAATAGATTAATCTAGTAGGCTGACTCCTGCTCGCTTCGCTTACGAACATTCCGCACTACGTGCTCCATGTTCTTACGCCCAGCAAATACAATTTCATGCAAGCATGATTGTACTTGCCGGGCTTTTGCTACAAAAAAAAGTCTGTCGCAATTTTGCGGCAGACTTTTTCTTTTCTATTTTGTCAATGCGAAAACTAATTCATCCATCTGTGCCTCTGAACAGGAATTCAGCGTAGAGCGAATTGTCACTGTAGGTTCCAATATTGTAATGTCTTTCATATTTTCAAACACAGCTTTCATCTGCTTTGCTGCCATAGGAGCCCAGCTACCATTTTCCATAAATCCAACGGTACGTTTTTGATAATTTTTTGATTTAAGATGTGCCAAAAAATCCTCCATACATGGGAACATACCCCCATCATAGGTAGAACATGCCACTACCAAACGGTCATAACGATACGCATCTTCAATTGCCTCTGCCATATCATCTCTGGATAAATCCGCAAATGCAACTTTTTCTCCTTTTGCCTCCAGCTTTTCCACTAACTTTAGTGCAGCTTTTTTTGTGTTTCCATGAATGGATGCACAAGCTACCAAAATTCCTTTGTCCTCCGGTTCATAACTGCTCCATATGCGGTATTTATCTATATAGTAAGACAAATTTTCTTTTAGAATGGGGCCATGCAGCGGACAAATGGTTTGAATATCAAGGGCCCCTGCCTTTTTAAGCAAGGCCTGCACCTGTGTGCCATACTTTCCTACAATATTAAAATAATATCGTCTTGCCTCACATGCCCAATCTTCTTCTATGCTCAATGCTCCAAATTTTCCAAATCCATCTGCTGAAAACAATACTTTTTCTGTAGACTCATAGGCTACCATAACTTCTGGCCAATGAACCATTGGTGCCATTACAAATGTAAGATTATGTGTCCCAAGAGATAAGGTATCCCCCTCTTTCACAATAATTTGACGTTCTGATACATCCAAATCAAAAAATTGAGCCATCATTGGGAATGTTTTTGCATTTCCCACAATCTTCATAGTTGGATATAACTCTGCTACCTTTTGAATATTTGCTGCATGATCTGGCTCCATGTGAGACACAATCAAATAATCTGGTGTACGTCCATCTAACGTCTCTCTCAAATTTGACAACCATTGTTCTGTTGCTCTTGCATCTACAGTATCCATAATGGCGATTTTTTCATCTAAAATTACATATGAATTATAAGAAACCCCATTGGGAACTACATACTGACTTTCGAATAAATCAATATCTTTATCATCCACTCCAATGTACTTAATATAATCTGATATTCTTGTGTTCATTGTTTACCTCCAACTTGTCATTCGTGATGTTTGGAAACTTTCTTTTCGATTGTCAACACATCTCCCTCTGGCTTATATGCAATTTTTACATAAGTATTCATAGCAGGGCATCCAGCCTTTGCCGCAACCAATTGACAATTCTTTACAATTTCCATCAATTCCTCATATTCCCCTTCAATAGTAGTTTCAAAAGGTCCTACGGAATAGGTTAATCCAGTAGATTTTATGTAGGCAATAACCTCATCTACAATACGAATTACCTCTTCATCATCTAATACAGTTGGCAACACCTGAATTGCTACACTTGCATTCATCCCAAATTCCTCCTATCCATTGTAGTAGACAACTGTTGTATTTTCTACTATGTTACATGCCTTCCCTAAGGATAACTTTTTTTATTCATTATAATCCCCAAACACCCTAAATACAAGTAAAAGAACAATCTAAAAAAGGAAGAATCCGCTAGATAAACCAACGAATTCTCCCTTTTGTATTTTTTTACAATGCTGCCAGTTGTTTTCCAAGTGAACGACAATCTGCCAAACAATCCTCATCTGGCATTTCATGTCCCATAAGTCCTTCACCACCTACAATGTTTGCTCCTGCTCCTGTCATTCTTTCTACCCAATCACGCATCCATTGTCCATCTCCCCATCCATAAGAGCCAAACAAGGCAATGTTCTTTCCACTAACCATTGTCTCCAATGCCTCTACAAATGGTTCCATATCACTTTCCTCTAATACTTCATCTCCCATAGCAGGGCATCCAAGTGCAAATACAGTATCATTCTTTAAATCTCCTGGTGTAAGATCGGTTACAAAAATTGCTTCGCCTTCTTTTCCCCCTTCTTTAATACCATCTACAATTGCATTTGCCATAACCTCTGTGTTACCTGACTGTGTCCAAAATACTACTTTAATCTTACTCATATTTACCTCATTTCTGCGCTGCCTTTATACATGAACAGCCTGTGCTGCAACGCCCACACACACTATCTCTCTTTTATATACAAACAGAATATAACTGACCTGTTCGAAGCAAATCTGCCGCCTCCATCAAATCAATTCCATTTGAAATCAATACTACCATCCATTCTTTCGCCCGCTCAAACTGTTCAAAAACTTTCTTCTTCTGGGGCATATTTTTATATACTTTCCAATATCCCACTCCCAGACACTCTTTTCCCTCATGCTCAATAAATCCAATTACATCTTCCACCGGATAGCCTAAAAACACACCCATCTCATGTGGAAACTCTGCCTGATATAGAATATGCGCCTCATATCTTTTTGCAAGGAAAGAAAGAGCCGTCTCTACAGATAACCCTTGATATCCATACTGTTCCAAAAACATACGAACTTCTTTTTTAGAAATATAGGATAAAAGCTCCTCTTTTTGATACAAAAACAGGGCTACCATATCTTTTTGCTCCAGCAATATGTAATAAGAAATATTCGTACCACGAAACAATTTTTTCACCATAGGAATTTGATCCTTGCTTACATTAAACAAATTGGATATTTTTAAACCTGACAACAATGGCGCACACTGTAATGCAATTTGAGTTTCTATGGTTTTTATATCCATCTGCTGCATCATTTCAAATATTTCAGAACTCATGGCTTCCCCTTTCTTGTTAGTTTTAACTAACATCTTAATAATACCGTGCATCTCTTCTTACGTCAATAGGGGTAAATGCACACTTTTTCTCAATAACAAACGGTAATTACGATTTGCCGATGGTGTTTGTCTGGCACGGACACCATCGGCAAACTGTTATTTTATTGTTGTACAATTTGACGAGTGTCGAAAAATTATAGGGCTTTTGCTACAAAAAAAGACAGATACTCCCATACTAAGGTCTTATCTGTCTTTTCCCTTTTATACATTAAAACGGAATAAAATAATATCTCCATCCTGAACTACATATTCTTTTCCTTCGGAACGAACCAATCCTTTTTCTTTTGCAGCAGTCATAGAACCACATTCCATCAAATGCTCATAGCTAACCGTTTCTGCTCGAATAAACCCTCGCTCAAAATCTGTATGAATCTTTCCTGCCGCCTGTGGTGCTTTAGTACCTTTTGTGATTGTCCATGCACGACACTCATCTTCACCTGCTGTTAAAAAGCTGATTAATCCAAGTAAATGATAACTTGCACGAATCAATTTTTCAAGACCAGATTCCTGCAATCCTAAATCTTCCAAAAATTCTTTCTTTTCATCTTCTTCTAATTCAGCAATCTCCTGTTCAATCTGAGCACAGATAACAAATGTCTCTGAATCCTCAGACGTAGCATACTCTCTTACTTTTTTTACATAAGCATTATCCGCACCATCATTTGCCAAATCATCTTCTGTTACATTTGCTGCGTAAATAACAGGCTTAATGGTTAAGAGGTTATATGTTTTTATCAACTCTTCTTCCTCTTCATTTTGTGCCTCAAAACTCTTTGCCAACTTTCCAGACTCTAAATGGGCTTTCAAACGATCCACTAAATCAAACTCTTTTGCAAGAGATTTATCACTTCTGGCACCTTTTCCTAATTTGGACAATCTTCTCTCTAAGATTTCCACATCAGAAAAGATCAATTCTAAATTGATAGTCTCAATGTCACGAAGAGGATCAATAGAACCATCTACGTGAACAATATTGCTGTCTTCAAAGCAACGCACTACATGTACTATGGCATCTGTCTCACGAATATTTGCAAGGAACTGATTTCCAAGTCCTTCTCCTTTGGATGCACCTTTTACCAAACCTGCAATATCTACAAACTCAATGACTGCAGGTACTACTTTTTTTGTATGATACATCTCATCCAACTTATTCAAACGTTCATCCGGTACTGCAACCACACCCACATTTGGATCAATGGTACAGAATGGATAATTGGCTGACTCTGCTCCCGCCTTTGTTAAAGAGTTAAATAAGGTACTCTTTCCTACATTTGGTAATCCTACGATTCCTAATTTCATGTTTCTCTATCTCCTTTAATCTTTCTTTATTTCATAGTATTTTCTTCACTACTCGTGCAAAAAACTAAAGCCATATTACGACATACAAATATAAGTATACCACATATAGCTTCTTTGTGCTATCAATTTTTCATAAGCCAATCTGGAAAGAAAAAATTACATTCACTTGTAAGGCAAACAGGAGGGGTAATTCCCCTCCTGTAAAAAATTTCATACTATTCTACTGCCTGTTTCTCTTTATTATGCAAACTGTTGGACAATTTTTCCATTCCCGTCTGCATATTCTGCATAGATTTTACAATGCTATCTACTCCTGCCACTTGTTCCTCAGTAGCTGCACTGATTTCTCCACTGATGCTAACGGATTTCTTTGAAATCTCCTCTAATCGCTCCATGGCACCAAGCAATTGCTCTTTAATATCCACAATTTCATTCAGTTCATTTTTAAGTAACTCTGTAACAGAAATCACGTTCTCAGATGAAGACAGCATAATATTAAATATCTTTATAGTATCTTCCAATTGTTCATTGGAACTATTCACTACTTCACTGTTATGATCCATTACCTTATGAGTATTATCTACAGTCTCAATAATATCTTTCAAAATCATATCAATTTTTTCTGTTGCATTGGAAGATTCCGCAGATAAAGAATTAATTTCATCTGCCACAACAGCAAATCCTTTTCCTGCCTCGCCAGCTCTTGCTGCCTCGATAGCTGCATTTAATGCTAAAAGATTGGTTTGCTGTGCAATTTGTCTTATGCTCTCAATAATACCACTAATAGCAGTAGATTTGTGAGACAACTCTGCCACTCCATCAGCTGCCACCTGCGTAGTTTGAATATTTTCCTCAAACTTCTTTGATAACACTCCAATTGCAGCAATTCCTTCATCATTCTTACGCTTTAATTCTTTCATTGTTTCAACTGTCTGACTTACACGTTCTTCCGAATTTGCAATCTTCTCATTCAATTGTCCAAAAATAGTCATACTGCTCTCAACTTCTACAATCTGTACATCTGCACTACGATTAATCTCTTCTGTTGATGCTGCTATTTCCTCTGTATTACCTTCAAATTCCTGCAAAGATGCAAAGATTTTTGAAGAGGACTCTTCCAAATTATCGAATGCCTGTTGTACATTGGCTAAAACATCTTCTACCTCTTTACCCTTTTCCTCCACATTTACATACAATCCATTTGTATACTTGATAATAAATGAAATAGTTATCACCAAAAGAATATATACAATACAAATGAATATCCATACAATCAAATTGTGTAGACTCAGGTATGCACTTGGAAATACAATACCAGCTACTATATTTAAACCAAGGGTTACAATGGCATTCCATTTTAATACATTCAAGTCATAATAAATCATAAGCATAACCGTTGCCAAAAAATATGCTTGAGTCATAGCCCCAAAACGACCTTCTGCATCTGCTACCATAATAATCGCACCAGCAATGGGCATTATACAAGAATAACAATATTTTGCCTTTTCCCCTAATTGCTTTTCAAATACAAGTGTCAAAACCGCCATCAAAGTCATAGAATATGCACTGAAAGTTGTAACATTTCCGCCCAAAAACAATAGCACAAAACTGCTTGCTGCAATTGGAATCATAAGTCCCCATACGACAAACATAATTCGGTTCATCCTTTTTTCTTGTGCATAGTTACTCATTTTCTCCATAAGAAAACCCCCTTATTCTGTTTTAATTTTTATTTATATTGCCCTTCTACCCACTCCCAAATTATACCATTTTTTGCGCCAAAAAGTCAACCAATCCAACACTTTATCCACCATTCCAATACGCAGTATGTTGTAGAATATCAGTGAAAGGTGGTATTCAGATGGTTGATTTTGGAAGCAGATTAAAAACATTACGACTAAGAGAACATTTAACCCAAGCACAGCTTGCCCAAAAACTAGGTCTAACCAAATCTGTAATTAGCGCCTATGAGACAGGTCTACGTTTACCCTCCTATGATGTTTTAGTACACATTGCACAAATATTTAAAGTCAGTACCGATTATCTTTTAGGAGTAGAACACAAACAGGAAATTGACTTATCCGGATTGACGCAAATTGAAATTGATGCTTTGTTTCAACTTATTAAAGCAATGAAACAAACAACAAACACCCCGTAGCTACCTTGCTACGGGGTGTTTGTTCTAGGCAATCTTATTTTCTAAAAATTTCTTTAAATGCTTTCACATTTTCGGCTGTATGTTCACCAAACACTGCTGAACCTGCTACAAGTATATTGGCACCTGCATCCATAATTTCTTTTGCATTGCTAAGTTTCACGCCACCATCTACCTGAATATCTATATTCAAGCCTCTATCGTCTATCATCTTCTTTAAGTCTTTAATCTTTTGCAAAGAATATGGAATAAAGGATTGTCCACCAAATCCTGGATTTACACTCATAATCAGCACCATATCCAAAGAATCCAATACATAATCTAACACATGTAAAGGTGTGGATGGATTTAGTGCCACTCCAACTTTACAGCCCAATTCTTTTACCGCATTCACTGTACGGTCTAAATGTTTACAAGCCTCTGCGTGTACGGTTATCAAATCAGCACCTGCATCCTTAAAATCTTGTAAATAGCGAACTGGCTCATCAATCATCAAATGTACATCAAACACACATTTTGACTGTTTCCGAATGGATTTCATAATAGGCATACCAAAGGAAATACTTGGCACAAAACTACCATCCATTACATCAATATGGACATATTCTGCCCCTGCCTCTTCGATGGTTGCAATCTCTTCTCCTAACTTTGAAAAATCTGCAGATAAAATTGATGGTGCTAACTTATACATTTTAATCCTCCATATTCTATGTGTAACTTATCTGTTACCATTTTTTCTTTTTCTCTTTTAGTTCTTCGTAAAACAATACATAATTGTCATACCTACTTTTTGGAATTTTTCCTTCCTCCACTGCTTTCTGAACCATACAATCTGGCTCATGGACATGAACACATCCCTGAAAACGACAGGTTCCCTCATATGGGGAAAACTCTGGAAAATAGAAATGCAGTTCTTCTTTTTCTAAATCAGTGACATACAAAGAAGTAAATCCCGGTGTATCCATAATATACGTGTTTTCTCTTACCCTGAAAAGTTCTGAATGTCTGGTAGTATGTTTCCCACGTTCAATTTTTTCACTAATCTGTCCGGTTTCCATATTGGCATCCGGAATCAATAAATTGATGGTAGTGGATTTTCCCACTCCCGATGGGCCTGCAAGAACCGTTGTCTTTTGTTCCAATAACTGATGTAGCTCATCCATTCCTATTCCTTCTCTGGCACTGGTAAATATAACACGATAACTTTCTTCATAAATATCTCGCAATTTCTGCTTTTCTTCTTCGGAAACTAAATCGCATTTATTGAAACAAATTACCGTTTCCACACCATATTGCTCCATTGTCACTAAAAACCTGTCTAATAAATTCAAATTTGGTGCCGGCTTTGCGGCTGCAAAAATAACAACCGCCTGGTCAACATTTGCTACAGCTGGACGAATTAGGCAATTTTCCCTTTCCTCCACAGATATGATGTTCCCAATCTTCTTTTCTTCATTGATAACATCTATCTCTACTTTGTCTCCCACAAGCGGCTTTATTTTTTTGTTTCGAAATACACCTTTTGCTTTACATTCATACAGGCCATGCTCGCCTGTATGAATGTAATAAAATCCAGCAATTCCTTTTACAATTCTTCCCTTCATCTTTAGTCCTCTGCTACCTTTTTAAAGGAAACGCTCTGTCTGCCTACTTCTACATCGTCTAAATACACAACCAACACAGCAGATGAATCGCTATATCCTTCAAAATCTCCAAGTGACAATGGGAAATCGGACATATCACAGGTTCCAGAGAAAATACGTTTGCTCTTTCCATCCTGCTCTAAAATGACCTTAATCACTCCACTTTCATCCTCATTGTTAAATGGGTTGGTATCGATTACGACTCCATATGCCCAATAACTATAAGATGGGGTTGGTCCATTGCTATAAGTTACAGAAATGGCTGTTCCTTTTTCTACTTTACTTCCTTTGCTGTAACTCTGAGACACAATCTGTCCTGCCTCATAAGTGTCACTATATACAAAGGAATCTCCATTGCTAGTATCTAATTTCAAACCTACTTTTTCTAACTCTTTCTTTGCCTGCGCTTTTGTAAGACCTAATAAGTTTGGAACTTCTACAGTTGTATCTTCTGGTCCCTGACTAATATAAACAACAATGGTTTCGCCTTTTACTGCATCAGAACCAGCAGTTGGATTTGTCTTTATTACATTTCCTTCTGTAACAGTGTCACTATACTCATACTCTTTGCTTGTGCGGAAGCCCTGTGCTTCTAATGCGCTAATTGCACTATCTGCTGCCTGGTTTGTTACATCCGTCACTTTCACAGTCTGTGCTCCAGAACTTACCGTAAGCGTAATTGTCATTCCATCTTCAATTACCGTATCTTCCTCAATATCCTGACTAATAATATAACCTGCTTCCACATCATCTGAAGCCTCTTCGTTTACTACAACAACTAATCCAAGTTCTTCTAACTGTGATTTTACGGTATCTAACTGCAATCCAACCACATCTGGTACTTTGTTATCTGAGCGAACATCGGCGGTCACTTCAACAGTTGCCTCTGGAGCCTCTGTTGCTTCATCTGCTTGGGAAGCCCCACCGCCTCCAAAACATCCGCTTAACTTAACAATTAAAAATATAACGATAAATACAATTAAAATTGCTGCAAGAACGCCTCCGATACTCATGAGTTTTTCCAGTTTTGGATTCACGTCCTCGTCTTCATCGTCATCCTCTTCTACTTCGTTACCATTTCTCTGAGCTGCCATTTTTTCTGCCTCCTGTATTGCATTTACTGGCTGCACTTTGGTATCCCCCTGTGCAGACGCATTTTTAATTTTATCTAAGTCATCGGCGGTAATACTAATGGTAGGTGAGTTAATTACACTCTCCATAGGATTGAGCTGCACATATGCTCCATCCGGATTTGTCAAAGAATGTTTCAAATCCATAATCAAAGCAGATGCAGTCAAATAACGATATTCTGGCTTTTTCTGCATACACTTTTGCACAATTCGGTCTAAACTAAGTGGAACTGATGGTTCGATATCCCGAATTGGCACTGCATCTTCCTGTAAATGACAAAGAGCCACCGCAACTGTATTCTCCCCAATAAACGGAACACGCCCGGTAAGCATTTCATACAGCGTCACACCTAAGGAATAAATATCACTCTTCTCATCACTAAATCCACCTCTTGCCTGTTCTGGTGACAAGTAATGTACAGATCCCATAGCATTGGAAGTAATTGTGTCAGAAGAAATTGCCTTTGCAATACCAAAATCTGTTACTTTTACTTTTCCCTCTCTGGATATAATAATATTCTGTGGTTTAATATCTCTATGAACAATGTGGTTACCATGTGCTGCCTCCATACCCTGCGCAATCTGGATGGCAATTCCCACAGCTTCTTTCACATCTAATTTTCCTTTTCTCTCAATGAAACTTTTTAAGGTGATTCCCTCAACTAATTCCATCACAATATAATACATGCCATCCTCATCGCCTACATCATAGACATTGACTACATTTGGATGAGATAACCCCGCCGCAGACTGCGCCTCTGCGCGAAACTTTTCCACAAATTTTGTGTCATTACTAAATTCTGCTTTTAATATCTTTACTGCTATATATCGATTCAAACGATGATCTTTCGCTTTATATACGTCAGCCATTCCTCCACTGCCGACTTTATCAATGATCTCATAACGATCATTTATAAAGACTCCTGGTCGTATTGTCATATTTCTCCTCCTTATGCTCAATCCTTCGCATTCGCTTTTTTATATCTGTACCAGCACAATACCAATATTATCTTTACCTCCATTGGCATTTGCCGCACGTACTAATTCTTTTCCCATATCTATTACTGTATTCTTTTCTTTAATGATGTCACAGATATCCTCATCTTCCAACATATTAGTCAAACCATCTGTACACATTAAAAGAATATCTCCCTCTCTTACAGTAAGTTCAAAAAAATCTGCCTGTACAATAGCACTGGTGCCAATTGCACGAGTAATTACATTTTTATTCCGATGGGTTCTGGCTTCTTCTCTCTCAAGTTCACCAAGACGAACCATCTCCTCTACCCAAGAATGGTCCTCTGTAATTTGCTTTATACTATCTTTATGAATTAAATAAGCTCTGGAATCACCTATATTAGCCACAAACAACTCGCTCCCAACAATAGTCGCTGCAACTAATGTGGTTCCCATCCCATACAGAGATGGGTCGTTTTCTGCCTGACGGAAAACCGCCCTATTTCCCTCTTGTATCGCCTCTTCTAATATACTAATTGGCGATTTTGCCTTGCTGTTCTTCGTACAGTTCGCCACTGTTTCCACGCAACATCTGGACGCATAATCACCTGCCTGGTGACCACCCATTCCATCTGCTACCAAAAACAAATTAGACAGGTTTCCTACGGGGCTATCGTAACAGAAAACATAATCCTGATTCATTTCCCTTACCATACCAATATTAGTAATGGAATATGTCTCCATGTTATTCCTCCTCTTTTTGTTTCATGTAACTTCTTCTCAATTGTCCGCAAGCAGCATCAATATCTCTGCCCATTTCTCTTCTTATAGTAACATTTATTCCTAATTTTTCAAGTATCATTTTGAAATTTTGCACAAATGTGGAATCCGAATCCTTATAGTCACGTTCCTTGATTGGATTGACTGGAATCAAGTTTACATGACAATTCTTTCCTTTAAGAAGTCCGCCTAATTCTTTTGCAAACTCTGCACTGTCATTGACTTCCTGCACTAAACTATACTCAAAACTCACTCTCCGTCCAGTCTTTGCAAAATATTCATCACAGGCATCCATAATCTCTGCAATGGAATACTTATTTGCCACTGGCATCAATTTCTTTCTTGCTTCATCATTTGGCGCATGAAGTGAAATTGCTAAAGTAATAGAAAACTGCTCATCCGCCAATTGCCGAATACGCTCTACTAAACCACAAGTAGAAACGGTTATATTTCTCTGACTGATATGATAGCCATGCTCATCTGTAAGCATTCTTACGAATTTTACAAAGTTATCATAATTGTCCATAGGCTCACCAGTCCCCATCACAACTACATTAGAAACTCGTTCCCCTGAAATATTTTGTATGGCATAAATCTGTCCAAGCATCTCTGACACAGTTAGATTTCGCTCTAAACCTCCAAGGGTAGAGGCACAGAAATTACATCCCATGCGACATCCCACTTGAGAAGAAATACAAACACTGTTTCCATGATGATATTTCATTAACACACTTTCAATGACACTTCCATCTCCAAGACCAAACAAAAATTTAGATGTACTTCCATCTTTTGAAACCAGACGATCCAACAATTTCATATCTGCAATATAACACTGCTCAGAAAGCTGCTCGCGCAATTTTTTTGACAGATTTGTCATATCCTCAAATTGCATCACAGCCTTTTGATGCAACCATTCATAAATTTGCTTTCCTCGAAAGGCTTTTTCTCCCATTCCCTGTATGGTTTCTAACAATTCTTCATAGGACAGGGATTTGATATCTATTTTATCCATGATTACCTCTTCTCTTATTTCCGAAAACGTGCAAGGAAAAATCCATCTGTTTTATGTATACCCGGAATTAATTGTAAATACCCTTTTTTTGTAGTATGATTCTGCAATTTTTCTGGAATGAACGGATCAAGACTCTCTAAGGTAAGTCCCAATTCCTTTTCTATCCATCGCATATTCTCTTCATTCTCGGTTTGATTTACGGTACAAGTGCTATAAATCAAAGTTCCTCCTGTTTTCACATAAGAAGAAACCACTTGCAAAATCTCACGTTGCAGCTTTACAAGTTCTTCTATTCCTTCTGGGGATGCTTTATATTTAATATCATTTTTCTTCCCCATCACACCAAGTCCAGAACATGGTAAATCTGCAATGACTACATCTGCATATGCCTCCATAGCCTCATCTTTTGCTGTGGCATCCCAAACTTTTACATCCAGATTTTTCACACCAAGACGCTGCTTATTCTCTTCAATTTTACTAATTTTTTGCTCTGTCAAATCTCTGGCACTCACATTTCCGGTTCCCTGTAAAAGTTCTGCAGCATGAAGGCTCTTTCCTCCCGGTGCTGCACATACATCCACCACTTGGTCACCTTCTTTGATACCTGCTGCCAGTGCTACCAACATGGAACTTTCATCTTGAACAGTAAAGAATCCCTGCCGAAAGCTCTCTAACTTTTGCAAATAATTGTAATCAGAAATCCGTAACGCCTCATTCACATAAAATCCATCTTCTACTGTAACCTGTTCCTTGCCAAGTGTTTCCTTTAACTCTTCTACAGAAATTTTGCTACAGTTACATCGAATTGTAGTAGGACGTTCTGCAAAGACAGCTTTTAACATAGCCTCTGTCTGCTCCAACCCATACTGTGTAATCCAGCGTGTAACAATCCATTCTGGCATAGAATAACAAACACTCAAATATAAAATAGGCTGCTCTTCTCTGGATGGATATGAAATTTTGTCCAGATTTCTTCCCACATTTCGAAGTACACCATTTACAAAGCCTTTCAGATTATGAAATCCCTTTCTCTGCGCCAGCTTTACTGCCTCATTACAGGCAGCACTGTCTGGCACTTGTTCCATATATTTTAACTGGTATACCCCCATACGAAGAATATTTCGAATCACAGGTTTCATTTTTTTCACTTTTACTTTCGAGAACTGATTTAAGATATAATCTAACTCCAAAGCACGCTCTATGGTTCCCTCACAAAGTCTAGTAAAAAATGCCCGTTCCTGTTTCTCTAAATACTGATAGATGGTGAGTACCTGTCCAATAACAGCACTGCTGTATTCTCCATCTTCTAAAACTTTCATTAACACTTCTAAAGAAAGTTCTCTTACATTTACTTTTGATGTATCCATCATTTTTTTCTATCTCCTCCAAATATCATAATCAAACGGAGAAGCTGTAAAATCATAGCTGCTGCTGATGCTATATAAGTAAGTGCGGCAGCTCCAAGTACCTTTCTTGCCTGTCCCACTTCTCTAGTGGATAAAATTCCTGTCTGATCTAAAACTTTAAGCGCTCTGTGTGATGCGTCAAATTCCACTGGAAGAGTAACTAAACTAAACAACACAGATGCAGAAAACAATATAATACCAAGTGTAATTAATACTTGATTCCAACTCATCAATGCTCCAATTAAAATAACAGGCCAAGATGCGTAAGATGCGAAATTTACTACTGGCACTAAAGAAGTACGCACTTTGATTGGTGCATATTCTTTTGCATGTTGAATGGCATGTCCACACTCATGAGCTGCCACACCTACAGCTGCCACAGAACTACTGTTATATACACTGTCTGATAAACTAAGCACCTTTGTAGACGGATTATAATTATCTGTTAAATCTCCGGAAATATGCTGAATACGCACGTCCATAATTCCAGCCCCACGCAAAATTCGCTCTGCTGCCTGGGCTCCTGTAAGTCCTGACATACAATGCTGTTTTTTGTACTTAGCGTAGGTTGCTTTTACCAACAAGGATGCGCCTAAAGTAAGTAACAATCCAATAATCACTAAAATGTATGTTGGGTCCCATGCGTATCCATAGCTTCCATACCTGTGATAGCTTACATATAATAATTCCATCTCTTTTTCCTCCTATTTTTCTAACTTTGTTCCAACTTCCACTGCATTTCCTCTCAAAAATGCGTCAATATCCATTCGTTTTTTTCCTTCCAACTGTACTTCCTGTAAAGAAAGCAATCCTTTTCCTGTTTGAACCAAAAGCTCCTGTTTGGTTACTTCCACAACTTCTCCAGCTTCTCCATTCATTTCTTTATCTACTACTTCGGCATCCCAAATCTTTAACGTTTTCCCTTTGTAACCAGTATATGCACTTGGCCATGGATTCAACCCTCGAATCAAACGTTCAATTTCCACCGCTGATTTGGAAAAATCAATCAGTCCCATTTTTTTGTCTAACATTTTCACATGAGTAGCTTCCTCGTCCTGTTGCGGTGTTCTTGTTACAGTTCCCTGCTCCAATTCCTTCAACGTCTCTACCAAAAGTTTCGCTCCTTCGATAGCAAGTTTATCAAAAAGACTTCCACCAGTTTCTTTCTCGTCAAGTGGTACTACCACTTTTTTAAGCATATCGCCAGTATCTATTCCTTCATTCATAAGCATGGTAGTCACACCAGACTCTTTTTCCCCATTAATCACTACCCATTGAATAGGTGCTGAACCTCTGTATTTTGGCAATAAAGAGGCATGTACATTGACACAACCATACTTTGGCATAGAAAGGATTTCTTTTGTTAAAATCTGCCCAAAAGCAACTACCACAATTACCTCCGGTTCCATCTTTCTAAGAGTATCAACAAAACTTTCCTCTCTTACTTTTTCTGGTTGATAAATTGGCAATCCATGTGTCAATGCAGTCTCTTTCACTGGTGGAGCCTGCATACTTTTTCCTCTTCCTTTTGGTTTATCCGGTTGCGTAACGACTCCTACTACCTCATGTCCGGCGGCAAGAATTGCCTCCAAAGTTCCCACTGCAAAATCAGGTGTTCCCATAAAAACTACGCGCATCACGCCACCTCCTTTCTTTTACTCCATCTCTTCTTCTTCCATTCTGGCATAAAGTTCTTCGTTGCTAATCAAATCGCCTTCTACCTTCTCCACATACAAATGTCCATCTAAATGGTCAATCTCATGGCAAAGACAACGAGCCAACAATTCTTCTCCTTCAATGATAAATTCTTCCATATTCATATCTAACGCTTTTACCTTTGCATAATTTGGTCTTGTAACCAAACCAGATTTTCCCGGCACACTAAGGCAACCTTCGTATCCACTCTGTTCTCCTGATGTCTCTAAAATTTCAGGATTGATTAAGATAATTGGATTTGGTTCCTCACCTGGATCTACATCAATAACAACCACACGCTTTAATACACCAACCTGTGGAGCTGCTAATCCTACACCCTGTGCTTCATACATAGTCTCTAACATATCTTCAATCAAAGTTTCAATTCTTGGTGTCATTTCTTTTACTTCGCGAGATGTCTTTTCTAATATTTCATCTCCCATTTCTCTAATATTTCTTAATGCCATAATTTTCTTTCCTTTCTCTTTCTATTTAATATCCATTCATTGGATCTAAATCATAGTATACATTCACTTGATGGAAATATTGTGAATACCGGGTATACCCTTCTAAAAATTCCTTTATCTCTGCTAATGCTTCTCTTTCCTGTGCCTTAATATAGATTACTTTTCGAAAATAATCATTGACCTTAAATATCGTTGCATTTGCAGGACCTATTACGGTCGCATGTGCTGTCTGCTCTTTTGCTGCTCCACAACAAAGTTTGGCAGCCATATCTGCTTTTTCTAAATTTTTAGAAACAATTAGAATTGCTAAAATATGTCCCATCGGAGGATAACAGAGTAAACTGCGATAAGCCAGTTCATTCTCATAAAATCCTTCATAATTATGCTGTCTTGTCATTTCAATGCTATAATGTGTAGGATCGTATGTTTGTATGACTAACTCTCCTGCCTCTTTTCGTCTGCCTGCTCTACCACCTGCCTGAGATAACAATTGAAATGTTCTTTCTGCACTTCGAAAATCATTAAAATATAACGACATATCCGCTGCCACAGCTCCCACTAAAGCCACATTAGAAAAATCATGTCCCTTTGCTATCATCTGGGTTCCAATCAATATGTCTGCATTGCCACTGGTAAATGTATGAAGAATTCGCTCATACTCTCCTTTTCGCCCAGTAGTATCACCATCCATCCGAAGAATCCTAGCCTCTGGAAATTCTTTCCTTGCATATTCTTCTACTTTCTGTGTTCCAATTCCAAATGCTGCCAAATATTTAGAACCACATGTTGGACAAACTGGGGGTTTTGGTTGTTCAAACCCACAATAATGGCACATCAATTTTCCATTGTTATGCTCTGTCAGTGAAACATCACAATGTGGACATTTCATTACATGTCCACAGGAACGACAAGACACAAAACCTGCATACCCACGCCGATTGATAAACAACAATACCTGCTTTTTTTGTTCCAAACACTCTTGTATCCGTTTGGCTAAATATCTACTGAAAATCGAGCGATTGTGTGCCTTCAGTTCTTCCCGCAAGTCAACCACTGTCACTTCTGGCAACTGACTGTCTCCAATTCGCTCCGGCAAGGAAAATAATTTATAATTTCCTTGTTTTGCTTGATAATAACTCTCCACAGATGGCGTTGCCGAGCCAAGTATTACACTGGCATGACACATCTTAGCCCTCTTTATTGCCACTTCCCTTGCATGATATTTAGGAAGATTTTCATTTTGAAAGGAAGGTTCATGTTCCTCATCTATTACAAGCAATCCCAATCTTTCAAAAGGAGTAAACAATGCGGAACGTGGACCGATCATAATATCAATTTCTCCATTTCTCGCCCGATTATACTGATCCGAACGTTCCCCCTCAGATAATCTGGAATGAAGTACCGAAATCCGATCTCCAAATCTTGCATAAAACCGTTCCACCATAGGTACGGTAAGTGCAATCTCCGGTATTAAAAAAATCACCTGATAACCAGCATTTATTACACGCTCCATGACTTCCATGTATACTTCCGTCTTTCCACTTCCAGTTACTCCATGAAGCAAATATACGCCTCGTTCCCCAGAAACATACTCCTTCCATATACCATCAGCAATTTCCTGCTGTGTATCTGTAAGCCTAATACCATATTCTTCTATTATATGAGACTCTACTGGATTGCGATAAGTCTTTTCTTTGCTAATCCGTAAAATTCCCAACTCTTCTAAAGCTTTAATGGCATCTCTGCTCACTTTATATTCTTTTATGGCAATTCCCATCTCAATGGAATCACATTCCTCTAACACTTGCGCCAATCGCAGTCTAGCTTTATAATGCTTTCTCTCACACTCTTCCATGTAACAGGATAACTGTTCTCGACTGATTGCCAAATGGAGAAATTTTTTCTCCCGTTCCTTCATATTCTTTTTTACCGGAAGGACTGCCCGAAGGGCATCGTTCATAGTAGCACCATACTGCTGCCGTATCCATGCTGCCAATTGTATAAAATGACTTTCTAACACCATGCCATCTGTAAGAATACTTTTTAAAGGCTTAATCTTTCCAGGATCATACTCTGAGGTTTCTGAAATGTCCAGAATAAATCCTTTTCTTTCTTTATTACCTGCACCAAAAGGAATGAGTACCTGTGCGCCTATTTTGGCACAGGCTTCCCATTCCTCTGGTATTTCATATTCGTACACCTTATCCAAATTTTCATGTGAAATATTCACAATCACACTTGCATAACTCATCCGCTTCTCCGTTCTATCTCATTGCTAGTTCCTAAAAAGGAACCTTATTCACCCTTTAATGCAGTTACCACTTCTTCCATATGCATTCCACGGGAACCTTTTACTAAAATTCCGTCTCCTGCTTTCCCCTGTTCTTTCAAATAGTCGATAACTTGCTGATTATTTTCAAATGCTTTTGTTACAATAGACGAACCACTGTCTGCAACCCCATCACAAATAGCCTTTGCCTCTGTTCCCACAGTAAGCACCATATCCACTTGCACTCCATGATGATGTGTCTTTGCAATATAGGTTCCCACATCATAATGACACTCCCTGGAAACTTCTCCCAGTTCCAACACATCCCCAAATACAGCAATTCTTCTCTGTATGCCCGCTGTATCTAAAAGGACTGATACACCACTTTTCATAGAATCTGGACTTGCGTTGTATGTATCGTCAATAATTTTCATTCCATTACACTGGTATGTCTGCCCACGCATGGAAATTGGACGATACGCTGCTAATCCTTTCTTTGCCACAGCAGGGTCGATTCCAAGATTCATAGCAATGGCAAGTGCTACCGTAGCATTGTTTACATTATGCGCTCCAAGCACTCCAAGCTCTACCTGCTCTGAGGCTCCTTTGGCAGTAAATTGAAAACGCTGACTGTCTCCAATAGTTAAATTCCCACTAGCATGATACTCACAATCCGGACTGGTTCCAAACTCTTGTACCGTTGCTAAAGAAAGTTTTTCCACGGTTGCCCGATCAAATAGGGATTCAGTTGGCAAAAATCCTTGTTTTGCATCTGACACATATTGTTTCATCTGATGCAAAAGGGGATCATCTCCATTTACAAATACATAATTGCCCCCTGTAAACTGGTCAATAATATTCATCTTTTCCTTACGAATATTTTCTTTAGAGCCAAGCTGACCAATATGTGATACACCAATATTTGTCATAACTACCATATCTGGCTTAGCAATTGCTGCAAGTCTGCTCATCTCTCCAACTTCGCTCATTCCCATCTCAATGACTGCCACTTCGATTGTATCATCTAACTCAAACATCATTAGCGGAAGTCCTACCTGACTATTCATATTTCCTTTAGTTTTTAGGGTTTTATACTTAGTCTCAACGGCTGCTGCAATCATTTCTTTTGTAGTGGTTTTTCCCACACTACCAGTAATTCCTATGAGTTTTACATGAAATTGTTCCCGATACCAAGCTGCTGCCTTCTGAAGTGCTTCTAAGGTATCTTCCACCTTAATATATGTTTTCCCCGGCAAATATCGTTCACACTCTTTTGAGGTAAATGTAGCGACAGCTCCGGCCTCCAATGCCATATCAATAAACCGGTGTGCATCCACCCGTTCTCCAATAATAGGAACAAATAATGCCCCTTTTTCAATCTCTTTTGAGTTTGTGCTTACAGAGGAAACTGCCACATCACCATTGCCAGAAAGAAGGGTACCTCCCACTGCATCCGCAAGCTCCTGTGCATAAACTGTTTTCATATCTGCACATGTCCTTTCTTATATTTGTATCGTATATTTACTCCGTTACTATTCAATACCCTCTTCTGCCTTTACTTCTGCCACTAGCTCACGCTCATCCATATGGTATTTCTTACCTTTGATTTCCTGATAGTCTTCGTGACCCTTTCCAGCAAGTACAATGACATCGCCCTCTTTGGCATGTACCATACAATAACGGATTGCCTCTTTTCGATCTGCAATCATTACATATTCTCCATCTGCTTTCTTCACACCAGTAAGAATATCATCCATGATTGCCTGCGGTTCCTCATCACGAGGATTATCAGAAGTGATAACAGTCAAATCTGCTAACTTTGATGAAACCTCGCCCATCTCATATCGACGCAATTTGGAACGATTGCCTCCACAACCAAACATACACACCAATCGCTTTGGTTGATATGCTTTTAATGTGGTAAGTAAACTTTCCAGACTCATAGCATTGTGCGCATAGTCAATCATTACGGTAAAATGCTTAGAAACCGGAAGCAATTCTACACGCCCCTTTACTCGTATTCCGGCTAGTGCCTCTTTGATTGCTTCATCTTCCACTCCAAAGTGTCTACAAATAGAGATGGCTGCCAAAGAATTATACACACTAAACGTTCCCGGTACATCAATGGCAACTTCCATATTCATCTTACCGCTAATCTGATAAGAAACACCTAAAAATCCCGGCTTATTTATCAATTCTACGTTTTTGGCACACAAATCTGCCTCTTTGGAAAAACCAAAACTTTCCACCTGACATGTATGTCCTTCCAAAACTTTTTGTGTATGTGCATCATCTATATTTACAATTCCCATCTTACATTGCTTAAACAACATACCTTTACATTGCAAATATTCCTCAAAATCTTTATGTTCGTTTGGTCCAATGTGATCCGGTTCTAAATTAGTGAAAATACCATAATCAAAAGTAAATCCACCTACTCTGTGAAGCATAAGTCCTTGAGAGGAAACCTCCATAACAACACACTCAATTCCTGCATCCACCATTTTACGAAAAGACTGTTGTACCACATAAGATTCCGGTGTTGTATTTACAGCAGGGATATGAGTATCACCTATGATTGTCTCGATGGTTCCAATAAGGCCAGTCTTAAACCCAGTCTTTTCTAATATAGATTTCACCATATAAGAAGTAGTGGTTTTTCCCTTAGTTCCTGTAATTCCAATAGTCTTTAGCTTTTCTGCCGGATAATCAAAATACGCGGCTGACATACACGCAAGCGCAAGTCTTGTACTTTCCACTTTAATTACGTTTATACCCTCTGATACTGTCACATCTTTCTCAATTACAATACTGGTGATACCTTTAGAAACCACTTCTTCAATAAAGCTGTGTCCATCTACCACTGCTCCGCTGATACACACAAACACACCGTCTTTGCACGCTTTTCTGGAGTCAAATACCAGTTCAGTCACTGGTACATCTATGCTTCCCTGTACCACTTCATAGGAAAGTTTTTCAATCAATCGTTCTAATGTCATACCTTCTCTCCTCCGTCCACATCTCACTCCACAAATCTCTTTCTAAACTTAATCTATCTCACCGTCAAATACAGTTGTTGCTGGACCTGTCATAAATACATGGTTTGTCTCGCGGTCATACTGAATTTTCAAATCACCGCCAACTAAATGAACAATAACTTCGTCCTCTGTCTTATGATTCAAAATACATGCCACTGCAGTTGCACAAGCTCCTGTTCCACAAGCCCATGTCTCACCGGAACCTCTCTCCCAAACACGCATGTTTACTTCTTTTTCATTGATAATCTGGACAAATTCTGTATTGACACGTTCTGGAAACATCTCATGTTCTTCAAAGGCTGGACCAATCTTTTCTAAGTCAAGGGATTTTGTATCTGGTACCCAGACAACCGCATGAGGATTCCCCATAGAAATACAGGTCATCTCATACTCTTTTCCATCAACAGAAACCTTCTCTCCAATCATTTTTTCCTCTTTCCATGTAACTGGAATACTCTTTGTCTCTAAAATTGGTTCTCCCATATCTACCTTTACGGTAGCTACTTTTCCATTTTCCACATGCAAATCCAGATATTTAATGCCACCTTTTGTTTCAATGGATATCTGAGTTTTATCTGTCAAACCATAATCATACACGTATTTTGCAATACAACGTACACCATTTCCACACATTTTTCCTTCGGAACCGTCTGCGTTGTACATTCCCATTCGAAAATCTGCCACTTCGGATGGTAAAATTAAAATCAATCCATCCGAACCAATTCCAAAATGTCGGTCACTGACCTTGATTGCTAAAGCAGACGGATCGGTTACTTCTTCCTTGAAACAGTTGACATACACATAATCATTTCCACAACCGTGCATTTTTGTAAACTTCATTTTTATTCCTCCCAAACAAATAAGTAATTGCAAAACTAACTTTTACATACGGTCTGGAGCTTCCATACCAAGCAAATCTACACAAGTCTCTAATACATTTTTTGTTAAAGTAATTAATGCAATCCAAGAAGCCTGACGAGCCTTATCTTCCTCTGCAATAATCTTGTTTTCATGATAAAAACGAGCAAAGGCATTGGATAACTCATAAATGTACTGACACATTTTGTGAGGTGCATTTTCCTCAAATGCGTTTTCCATCATATCATTAAACTTGGCAAGTTCTAACATAAGTCCTGTTTCACTTTCTGTAGCAGGTGCTAAAAAGGTTGCCTGTTCATTTGCATCACCATGTAACTCTGCATATTTATTCAAAATAGATTTAATACGAACGATGGTATATAAAATATATGGACCTGTATTTCCCTCAAAAGAAGAAAATCGTTCAATATCAAACACATAATCTTTGGATGCCTGATTGGACAAATCTCCATATTTCAAAGCTGCCACACCAACTTTTCTTGCAATCTCTCTTGCTTCTTCCTCAGAAACTTCTCTGTCTGCCACTTTGTCATATACCGCATCCGTAATTAACTGGATTAAAGTTTCCAGACGCATAACCCCGCCTTCTCTTGTCTTGAATGGTTTTCCATCTTTTCCATTCATTGTACCAAAACCAAGGAATGTAAGTTTTACGTCATCTCCAACTAATTTTGTTTTCTTTGCACAACGGAATACCTGCTCGAAATATAATTCCTGACGCTTATCTACCACGTAGGTAATCGCATCTGGCTGAAATAATTTCACACGTTCCACAATGGTAGCCAAATCTGTAGTATTGTAAAGAGTAGCACCATCCGATTTTAAAATCATACATGGTGGTATCTCCTTCTTATCCGTCTCTTCTTTTACATCTACTACCAATGCACCATCACTTACATAAGCATATCCTCCAGCTTTCATATCTGCAACCATATCTGCAATATACGGCTGTGCATCACTTTCTTTCTTCCAAAGGTCAAATTCTACATTTAACTTTGTGTAATTCTTCTTTAAATCATTTACGGATACATTTAATATATGCTCCCAAAGAGCGCGATATCCACGTTTTCCATTCTGTAACAGGAATGTAGCATTCTGTGCTTCCTCTCTGTATTCCGGATGTTCTTTGGAATATCCATTTGCATAAGGGTAAATTTCCTCAAGCTCTGCCATCGTAAACGGTGCTTCCTTTGGATATTCTCCTTCATAAGTATCGTCAAAATATACCCAATCCGGATTACGTTTCTTGCACTCCGTAATAATCAAGCCCATTTGAAGTCCCCAATCACCTAAATGCGCATCACCAATCACTTTATGTCCCATATATTTTCCAAAACGTTTGATACTCTCTCCGATAATTGCAGAACGCAAATGTCCTACATGCAATGGCTTTGCAATATTTGGTCCGCCATAATCTACGATAATGGTCTTTGGATTCTTAGCTTCCTCCACACCATACTTCTCGCTCTCTGACATATTAGATACATACTGTGCCAAATAGCTTCCATTTAATGTTATATTGATAAATCCAGGTGCAATTGCTGCAACAGACTGAAACATATCACTGTTCTCTAAAAGTGCCACCACTTCCTGTGCAATCATAATCGGTGCTTTCTTATACTGTTTAGCAGCCGCCATAGCACCATTACACTGATACTGACATAAGTCCGGTCTGTTTGAAACACTCACCATTCCATATTTTTCCTCATATCCAGCTTTCACAAAAGCCTCTGTTACTTCTTTTTTAATCTCATTGATCAGCTTTTCCATCTTTCTTTGCCCAATCCTTTCTTCATCGCATAAGCATTTTATCCAATTTTTCCCAAGCATTCCTACTTTGCGGAACAAATACTTCTAAATAGTTACTATTCTTCCAAAAATGCTCACAGTTAATTTAACTATACCACATTTCTTTCTTAATGTAAAACAATGACTCCCGAAAAACACAGAAGAAAGGTCAGTATGTTTTCCTTCATACTGACCTTTCATACTCTCTATTCCGTTAATAGCAAATCCTATTTTCTCATTATTGATACCAGAATTTTTTAAAGTTGTTCTTTTCCACACAAATAACGTTAGAAATATTATGCTTAAATTTGCGAATCAATTTCCCTTTGGAATCATATTCTGCATACTCGTTTCTACATCCATAGTTCTCCACACGATGCTCCCCGTATTCCTGCATGCCTCCAAGTGTCTTAGTATAAGAAACATCTTCTGTATCCTCTAAATTATATTCTGCACTATTCTCATCCACTAAATATTTTTTAATATGAGAAAGTCTGGCATCTTTATTTTTTGTTCCCACACCATTATAATCTGCCCATTTTATGTTTGTTCTTGTAGGAGAATAACCGTAGTTACTATCCCAAACATATAAATAGAACTGACCTTCTGATAAGCTGCTGCTCTCTTTTATAGCAATCCACGTTTGACCAAATGTGGCATAGAACACTTCTTCTGCCTCACCTAAATCAAGGACACTCTCTGCTTGCACAGCTTCCTGTTCCTCATTTGCTTCTTCCTGTCCAGTCTTTGCAAGTAATTTTCTGGCATAGTCCGTTCCTTTCCATATTTCTTTCTCTCCTATAATATAGGAAATTCGAGGGGAACGACTATTAATATTTACAATCTTAAATATAGAGGAAAGTTCTCTGGAACTAACTAATACCTCGTCACTGTTTACTTGCGTTACAGAATTTAAGTCTATCCAGTTTAGTGTCTTTTCTCCTTTTGGTCGCGTAGCCTTTTTTTCCATCTTTGGCAGCAAGTCTTCCATACAGAAAAGTTCCGACACCGTCTTATCCTTCAAATCAACAGAAAGTAATGTATCTCGCACAGATTTGCTCTTCTTTCCCTCTTTGGATGCTAATACCCAAAGACTTCCATATCCATTGTATACAAATTCATCATACTGACTATATTCTCCCAAGCTATACACATCTTTCACTGCACCAAGATGATTTACTCTTACAATATGATTCTTGTCTGTTGCATAATACAAAGAATTATCTTCACACAACAATGTTTGTGAGGACGCGCTTCCATTCAAAGGAAATTCTCCACGAAGAATTCCACTGTTATCATATAGCCATATATTGTTTGTTCCAAAAAACCAGTATAGCCCATTACTAACCAGCTCCTCACTTCTTCCAGATGCCACTTCAATTTTGGTATCTGCTTTAGAAGAAAGTTTTGGAACCTTTACACGAAATACCTTTTGATTCAGTATAATACCATCCTCATCATATATTTCCAAAATTAAAAGGTTATCCATATCCGGTACAAAACCAGTAATCTGATATTCATGCTCTCTTGTCAGATTATCCTTCTCTCCATTGTACAATGTTCTTGTAAAATTAGGGATACTGTCATCTTCTACTTGAATGGTATAACGTACATAGGCTGGCTGGGTTGTCTTAAAATACGTATATAAAGATAAATGATTGGTTCCATATACATCCCAAATCCACATAGGACTTTCAAAGTCGTACAGATTTTTCTTTTTGTTTTTCTTAATGACTTTATTCTGTTCCTCTGTATAAGTTCCATAGTAAACCTCTTCTGCCTTTGGTTCACTCATATCTAAATCAAGAGTAGTAATCTCACGCTCCTCATAGACTTTTTTTGAAACATCTTCGAGTAAAATGTCTAGCTCCTTCTCTGCCTGTGCATTCTTCCGCTCTTGTATATTCTGACTCTGCTTGTACAAAAATATACTGGCACCACCCAAAGCAATTGCCATCAATAGGCTTGTGATTCCCACCTTCAACAGTATTTTCTTCATAATGTTATCCTCTCCCTCTGTATTTTCACCTCAAACCATTCCCTCTTCTTTTTTAAAAGGACAATTTTAAAAGGCTTGATAATGTTTGATTCCCACCTTGCTCATATAAGATTTTTCGCATATAAACCGGACGATCTGTAATGATATTATCGACTCCAAGCTGACTCATCCGAATAGCATCTTCTTTTGTATTTACCGTCCATACATATACTTCTTTACCATATTTGTGAGACAAACGAACCACACGTTCTGTAATTAACGTTGTTCGCATACTTAAAAAATCTATCTCCTTATCTAAATAATATCGGCCATAAGCAGAAGATAAAATATATCCAGTTCGAATTTCTTTATTGCATGCTTTCACTTTTTTCAAAGATTTCTTATAAACCGAAGTGACTACACACTGTCTGGAAAAATCATACTCTTCTATCAATTGTACTACTTTTTCTTCCAAATCCGGCATATTTTTTCCCGCTTTAATCTCTATATTCAGATTGCATTTTCCTTTACAAAGTTCAAGAACTTCTCGCAAAGTAGGAACTTGTGTCCCTGCATACTCCTGGGAAAACCAAGAACCTGCATCTAATTGTTTGATTTCCTCTAGCGTAAGATCGGAAACTTTTTTGTTGACTCCTGTAGTTCTTGCCATAGTAGAATCGTGCATAAGAACGACCTCTCCATCTTTTGTCTCCTGCACATCAATTTCAATATAATCCGATGCACTATCCAGTGCTAATTCTACAGCCGGAAGTGTGTTTTCAGGGGCATTTTTAGAATCTCCCCGATGGGAAGTAATCGTAATGGAACCTATATGTTCAAAGGTAATATTTCCACCATTCTCTATACGGTCGTATACCATAATAAGGTCTACACATAACACTAAAACTAAAAAAATGACAAGGAATCGCTTTCTTACACGAACTTTTTCTTCTACATTTAACTTATCCTTATCCGCTCCCACTTCTCTTTGTTCTTTTGTCTCTTCCTTATATGTATAAAATCCAACCATATTACTGGTAACCTGCAAAGTCATTCCTAACAACATAGATACCAAAAAGCTGACTTTATACAAATGACTTTGTACCGTACAAAGTACCGCTATTTTTAACGCTGGAGATACAAAAATAGAGATAATCACAACGGATATTGCCATAGAAATCACATAGAATAAAAGTGCCAACACACCTGCTACCAGACACCAGAAACAACATCCCACTACCACCCGCAGCCATTTTTTTCTAAGCAAATCTAAACTTTTCTTCTTAGCTTCTTTTAGACCTCTCTTTTCACAAATCATATATGGAATAGTAAATATATGACGGAAATAGTATAAAAATAATACTGCCATGAAAATTTTTATAGATGTTTCTGCATATTTAAGTTGTAAAAAGTTTTTCACCACATACCAAATGGATGGAATATGTCTGCACCCCAAAACAATGGCAATTATATTTTGAAATAGCAATGTTCCAGCCAGCATAAAAATAATAGAAAATTCTTTTCTTTTACAAATTCTCCAAACAGCATTTGCCGTATGCACAAAGGACTTAAATATACTGCCTTCTCCCCTGATACATACACTGTCTAAATAAGCATATACATATATGTGCCACCCAGCAATGAATATGCTAATAACTACTAAAACCACAACAAGTACCACTAAAAACAATGGCGATGTAAAAAAGGACAACATCATCTCTGCTGTAATATAGCTATACCCATGTACTTTCAGCAATATCTCTAACAATCTTAAAAGCACCGGTCCCATCAGCATATACCCCGCTACAATATAAATAGACTGCACTATATACAACTTTAGCAATTTTTCCCATTGCAATCCCCACGTTTTTCTACATACTCCTACCTGTTCTCGCTTTTGTTTCTTCCTCATGTTTTCTATACTTCTTTCTTTTCTGGTATTTTCTCATAACACCAGTCTTTTCCTTCTATTATAGCATGAGAACACTCTTTTTTCATCTTTTATTTGGTGGATTCTAAATTGCCTATCATTTCTTTATGATTTATCTTTTTCTACGAATATTAAGAAAAAACTTACACATAACATTATGCAAGAAATCCAGATAACAGGAATTCCGTATCGAACAGACAGGATTCCTCCAACTCCTGCTCCCACTGCGAAAAAGAAAATAACGCCAAAATAATATTTTACTTTTCTTAATTGTTCTCTATTTCTATTTCGAATAAATATAGATAACGCCTCTGTTCCACTCCTTAAATTTCCAATACACATAGTGGTTGCATAGGCATATCCTCCCAATTTTCGAAAACTCTGTACTTGCATTGCGCAAGCAAAAGAAACTAAACAAGTGGCAATCAAGTTATGATTCTGTGGAATAAAACCAACCACAGCAAGCAAAACTATCTCTACCAATAAAATCCCCTGTCTCCAATGAATATACTTCGTATTCTGAAAGCGATTTTGGATATTTTCAGCTACCAGCACCCCAAGCATAAACGCAAATAATGGAAAGAGAAAACGAATACCCTGCTGCCATTTTCCTTCCATAAAATATTGACTCATAAGTACCACATTTCCAGTTTGTGCATTGGAAAACACACCATCTCTGGTGTTATATGTATAGGCATCCTGCAATCCTCCTGAAAATGCCAAAAATGCACTATTAAAAATAGAGTCAGACATCTGCTCTTTTGAAATTCCCTTATGCAATATTCGTCTTACATAACGCTTTCTATTCACTTTATCGTCTCCTACTTACTACTTCTTCGTACAATTAGCTGCATCAATGGCAATCACTAACAATAATCCATCCAACTCCTGCTCTGGATCTCCATATTCAATCACATAGGTATCTCCCCACTGAAACAGTTCTTTGCTTATGTGCATAATAGAACTACAGCCTTCATATACATCATAATTCCATCCAAGAAAGTCCCCTTCCACTCTCCACCCATTGTAATCAATCTCATAATTAGGTTTAAAAAAGGTAAACTTTTTCTGAATCGTTCCTTTTATTCTGCCTCCCACCTCAATTTCAAAAGCTGGAAGTAACTTAAATGCCTTCTCATGTATAACCCCAAGTTCCCTCTCATGAACATCATACACATGCAATTGATGTCCTAGAGAAAATAATTCTGCCTTAACCACATATTTTACATTTCCATATTCATCATACACGTCATAGGAATCTCTCCACGAAAAGACTCTTTGTTTTATCAATAATTTCATACTTCACCTCGTTCTTACTCTTCGCTGTTCTTTTATTTTTTAGGTTTTATATCGTTCCTATTATACATTTTGGCACTAAATAAAGCAACGTATAATGAATTTTGATTTTTTCCATCCTCTAATCTCAAACCTACAATTCTCCATTTTCTTTTTGAAGTAACTTTTTATAACTAAAATCTAATAAAAACGCACCTATTGGAGCTGTAACGATAATTCCAAGAACAGCAATGGACAACACAATTTTACCGCAAGGCAACCCTGCTGCAAGCGGTACCGAGCCAATAGCTGCCTGAACCGTTGCTTTTGGAAGATATGCAATTACACAAAATAACCGTTCTTTCCACGTCAATGTTGTTTTTATCATACATAAAAGTACACCAATTGTTCGAAAAGCCAATGCAATAAAAATCATTGCAATTGCTGCAACACCTGCACTTGCCATATACCGAATATCAACTGCTGCTCCTACAAGAACAAACAGAATAACTTCAGCCGCTAACCATAGTTTTCCAAATTTTTCAGACAAACGTTTGGAAACCAATGCTGTGCTTTTTAGTTTTAGGACACAGGCCATACTAACAATTGCAAGAAGTCCAGATACCGATACGATACCTTCCAACCATTCTTCCATAGAAACAAGCAAAAATGCTACTCCAAGCAAAATAATTACTTTCATACTATTTCGAACACAATGTTTATGGGCGTAAGCTGTTTCAAAGAACCAACTTAATAACACTCCCACAATAGCACCAAGCAAAATTCCCAGAAGGATAGACACTGGGATATTTAAAAAGTCAGTAGCTTTCGCAGTTCCTCCCTGTGCCATGCTCATAAAAGTAGTAAACAATACAATTACAAAAATGTCATCACAGGATGCTCCAGCCATAATGAGTTGAGGAATACTTTTGTTTGTACCGTATTTTGTTTCTATCAAATGAACCATTCTAGGTATGACAACTGCGGGAGAAACGGCTCCAAGAACAGCCCCCATAACAGCCGCTTCTATTCTTGAAATTCCAAGAACATATGGTGCAAATACTACATAGCCTAAAATCTCAAAACAGGCTGGCAAACATGCCATTAAAACAGCTGGTCTACCTACCTTTTTCAAATCACTCAAGTTTAATGATAAACCAGCTTTTAACAAAATAATAATCAATGCCATCTTTCTCAAATCAGCAGAAATCCCTAAAATTGACGGTTCGAGCAAATCAAGCACATAAGGTCCCAGTATAATACCAGTCAACAACATACCAATCATTCGGGGCAATCGAATTTTTTGGCATATTGCTGCCATAGCAAGACCTACAAGAAAAATAAATGAAAGTGATGTCAACATGTTAGTACCTCCTTGTTATTCACAACCAAGTAGACTCCTACTCGATTCGCTTACGAACATTCCACACTTCGTGCTCCATGTTCTTACGCCCAGCAAATACAATTTCATGCAAGCACGATTGTACTTACCGGTTTTTTGCTACAAAAAATGGGACAATCAAAATATTACTCTTAATTGTCCCACATTACAATGTTTCCTTTAACATTTCTTCACCGGATGCCTGATTACCGTCCTTAATTTTTCAGGAGCCACCCGCCTAGCATCACTCAAATAAATTTCATGATGAAATCTTTTATCTGTAATATCTAATTCATAACCCTGTTCTGTCATAAAATCGTGCATCATTTTAACTGTTTCCGGCTCATCATCATAAGCACCTATGTGCATACACTGCACACATAAACCTTCGTGATATGTAAAAAATTCCACTTTAGAAAAATCTTCTTTCTTTTTCCTTGTTGCTTCTTCTATTGCCCAGTCAAAATCTTCTTTTGTCACAAAATCCGGTAATCTTATTATAGAAATAAAATGAAAATCTTCTTTTCGGGTATAATCAATTTCTTCCGTATCATCCTGCCACCAGAAGCCTTCAAGCGGCGGAACTACATAATCAAAATATCCCTCAATATTGCGACTTCCCTTTTTGCTCATTTTAATGGTAAATGCAATTGCATAGAGCAATCCAATAGATGCCTTATACTCTCCCCCTTCTATATTAGGATCTCCTTTGCCACGAACCGCAATGTAATTCATAGGCGGCACTTCTACGATACCCGGTTTCTTCTTTGGCATATAAAATTCTTTGTATTCCTTTTTATAATCAAATGCCATCTTCTTCCCCCTCCTTTTCACTCTCCAAAATTTCTTTCTGCTTTTTCTTGCTAAATCCCCCTATCACCAATTGATACGATTTATCCAGCAACTCTTTCAATAATTCATCTGGCACTTCCCCATCCGGCTTAATGGAATTCCAGTGGGTTTTGTTCATATAATATCCCGGAATAATATCCTCATATTGGTTTCTTAAAAAATCTCCCTCTGATGGCTCCAGTTTCAGTGTAATGTAATACGGTTCATTATTGTCTCCCAAACAAACAGCCGCAAACATTTTTCCACCAATCTGATAGCGAATCCAGTTCCACTCCTTCTGAATATCTTTTGTCACACCTGTTTTACTTAATAAATACTCATCTAACCACACATATCGCATTTGTCTTTTACCTCCACTCTTTCTTTCATCCACACTTTTTGACAAACAGTTCAGTTACTCTCCTACAAATATTTCTTTTGTATCCTTTTTGCAATATCCACTATATGCTCTCGTATTTCCAAAGGCTCTAGCAATACAACTTTGTCGCCAAACGTAAGCAACCAGTTTATGAGATTTTCCCTATTTGTATAATCTGCATGAAATAACAGCCTTCCATCTTCCTGCTCCTGAAAACTTCGGTTTCCAAATTCTTCTATTAACCTCCATTTGCATTCCTTTTCAAATAGAGCTTTTACTTTTATTCCACCGGGAAAAATTTTTTCGTTGCTTAAATCTGGCATTCGCACCTGTCTTTTTTCAAAATCCTGCTCTGATAGTTTCAATTTATCCATACGATTCAGTTTAAATAACCGAAAATCTTTTCGCTTTTTACACCACCCCCACACATACCAACTTGACCATCGAAATATTAAATAATAGGGTTCTATGCACCTTATAGACTCGCTCTTAGGAGAATAATAAACAAATTCCAGTTCTTTCCGGTTTTCAACAGCGTTGCGTATCAACTCAATTTTAGGAGCAAGGGAATCTTTATACCAAGAGGACAAATCAATTAAAACCCACTGTTCTCCAACCATAAAGTCAGATGAGCCTACCGATAGTTTTTCCATAAGTTGTCCATAACGATTTGTCCCGTTTACACTATCCAAACTACGGAGACCAGCAAGTATATCCTGCATTTCTGCATTGGTAAGCAACGTCTTATCCATTTTATACGTTTCCATAATGGAAATACCGCCACTCACCCCCTGTTTTGTTACAATAGGAATTCCAGCTTTGCACAAATCTTCAATATCCCGGTTAATGGTTCGTCTGGAAACCTCAAACTGTTCTGCAAGATAAGGTGCCGTAACCACTTCCATTTGCAGTAAAATTGATAAAATGCCAATTTGTCTGTCTATTTTCATAACTTGCTCCTTTTACGTGTATCATTATATTACAGAAAACACGACAACTGTGTGTCGTGTTTTCCTCCCAAAATTCAAAAAATTCATTACTCCCTATTGACTTTCAGTATGGTTTTACCTTTATAATGAAACTAATATATCAAATTTAAAAACCAGAATCAAGAAAGCTAAAAAACAAAGGGAAAACAATTATCTTATAATAAAAAAAGATATAAGTATTCAGAACCCTTTTGATGAAAGGAGCTTATGTATGAAAATATATTTTGAAAACATTAAGAAAAATTTTGGCTTTGGTTGTATGCGTCTTCCTATGATAGACGGCGAAGTGGATTATGTGGAAACAAAAAAAATGGTAGATACCTTTCTGGACGCAGGATTCAATTATTTTGATACTGCACATGGTTACCTGGATGGCAAAAGTGAAATTGCATTAAAAGAATGTCTAACATCCCGCTACCCAAGAGACGCTTATATTTTAACGAATAAACTGTCAACGCATCATTTCAATAATACCGAAGAAATTCGTCCTCTCTTTGAAAATCAGTTGAAAATCTGTGGTGTGGAATACTTTGATTTTTATTTGATGCATGCCCAAGATAAGAGCATTTATACCAAATATAAAGAATGTCAGGCTTATGAAACAGCACTAGAGTTTCTGAAAGAAGGAAAAATAAAACATCTAGGCATTTCTTTCCATGACAAAGCAGATGTACTTAATCAAATTCTTAGTGAATATCCACAAGTAGAAGTGGTTCAAATCCAATTGAATTACGTGGATTTTGACGATCCTTCCGTAGAAGGACGCAAATGTCTGGAAATCTGCCGCAAACATGGCAAACCAGCTATTATTATGGAACCGGTAAAAGGAGGTTCTCTTGTAAATTTACCAGCAGAGGCTCAAAAAGTATTTGATGAACTAAACGGTGGTTCCAATGCAAGCTATGCAATTCGTTTTGCGGCCAGTCAAGAAGGAGTTATGATGGTCCTTTCTGGTATGGGTAATATGGAAATGATGAACGATAATATCAGCTATATGAAGGATTTTCAGCCTTTAACTGAAAAAGAAACGATTGCTGTTGACAAAGTTTGCAAGATTTTTCGAGATTTAGGTACTATCCCTTGTACTGCATGTCGGTATTGTACGGAAGTATGTCCAAAGGGAATCGCAATTCCTGATTTATTTGCCTGTCTAAACGCCCAGAAAATCTTTAACAACTGGAATACTGGATATTATTATAACAATATTCATACCAAAAACGGTGGAAAGGCATCTGCTTGCATAAAATGCGGAAAATGTGAAGCTATCTGTCCTCAACATTTGAACATCCGCAATTTACTTGAAGAAGTTGCAAAAGAATTTGAACAGTAAGGAACATGAAAAATATATGAAGAGAAACGATGATATTGTAAAGGCAAAAAAAATTCTAAAAGATGGCGGTTACACCTGTGTACTGGTAAAGGACGATACCGTTTATACAAGCACCGACCGGGGGGTGAAACCTTTGCTACATTGGCTTAATGAAAAAAAGGACACAAAAAATTACAGCGTAGCTGACAAAGTAATCGGAAAAGCAGCCGCTTTCCTTTATGTATTGCTTGAAGTAAAGGCTGTTCACGCTCTTGTAATCAGCGTTCCAGCACTTGCTGTTTTGGAAAAGCATGGTATAGACGTATCTTTCGAAAAAAAGGTAGATATGATACGAAACAGAACAAATACAGGGTATTGTCCTATGGAGCAAGCAACGTTAAATGTATCTACTCCTGAAGATGCACTTACTGCGATTACAGATACACTTGGAAAATTGAATTCCATCTAAATTACATTCTAGTAGAAAATCAGTACCATTCAGCCCATAGCTGAAATGGTTACAGAATATTTTCTCCTAAATTTGTAATACACCTAAAACAATGGTATAATTAAGCGAATGAGAAGTTTTGATTACAATAAATTAAAAGATTATCAGTGGGACTCCGAAATGAGTATTTAAAATTACTTGTTAGACCTTGACAAAAAAAACATTTAGCCTTAAAATTTTATCAAAGAAACGAGTTTTTTACCGTACAGCTTATTGCTCAAACGGGGTACCCGTTTCTTTTTTTGCATTAATTACATCGTACAAATATAATCTTCCATTTTCTGAATGCCTTATAACTAACTCTGCATGAAATACATTATATCTACTAACTTCTCCTTTTTCATCATATACAGGTAATGCAAATCTAGTATCATACCGATACCAGCCAAATTTCGCATTATATTGATGCTTTTCTTCCAAATTTTCTTTAAATCTTTTATTTCTTGCTATTTCAATCATCTCAGGTATTCCTTGGGCTGCGTTTGCCTTTGCTTTTGCTATTGCACCTTTTAACTTGGCTGTATATTTTGATCCTGCATATTCATCCGGAAGATCCGCTCCAATATATACAAAATCACCAGTCTCAGAAATTTCTATAAAATCACCTACATATTGCTTTATATATGTTTCAACAGCGTCCCAATTAATATTCTGTCTACCTTTAAATTGTATATCATTTATTAAGACCAATTTCTTTCCATTAGTATCAGTTACAATATTTACATTTCTTTCCACCCAAACACCCCTTATATTCCAGAACATTTGTTCTATTTTATCATAAGATAATTTATTTGACAAGAAATTTAATAAAATTGATACTCCGTACCTATGTAACTCATAATTATAATAACTGCAACTAAATTAGATTGGCTGTTGACCCATATACTGATTTCACTATTTCCTTATCACATAAATATATCGTGCCATTTTTTGCTTAAATTGCTCAAACGTTTCCGTAACACTCTCAGTTTGTCCTATCAACATATCAAACCATTTTTTATGTCCTTCTGCTTCAAATTCTGCTTGATACATAATTGCAAAATCTCGTTTTGTTTTAAGCAAATCATAGGTTTGTTTGGTTATATCCGTTACTTCATAATTCATTCCATTTTTCTCTAATGCTTTTGCCAATGCCGTTGTATACTCACATTCTGTTTTCGGCATAATATCGCCCTCTTGATACCCAACAAAAAACACACCATCTTTTTTTAACCAATTTTTTATTTGTGCTATAAAAGCAACCATATCCTTTGCAAAATACATAGTATCCATAGAAATAATAACATCAAATTTTTCTGGATACTCTATTTCACCAATTATTCCTTCTTTAAATTCTGCATTTACAGGAAATAAACTCTTGGCAGTTTCTATTGCTTTCTCAGAATAGTCAAATCCATGAATATAAGCACCTGTTTTTTTCTGTAAATATCCAAGCATTTTTCCATTCCCACAACCTATATCTAAAATATGTACATTTTCTTTTTGTGGTATATATTCTAAAATCATATTTATTTGTTTTATATCACTAAAACCATCCTGTGAAAAATCTTCGCCAAAAGCATCTTTACAAAATACTTGAAAAGCATCTGATTTTTCTGCCATTGTATAAAACTCTTCATAAGCATCGTAGAATAGTAATTCCATTTTATTCATACTAATATTTCACCTCTCAAATTTCTTCTATATCAATAGGATTCACTATGTTACACAATAAATCCTTTACTTCCAACAAATCCCCTTTTATATATCTTGCTTTTTCTTTCATCTCATCATCTGGTTCAATCATATCCGGTACCATAATGGGAATCATTCCAGCAACGTATGCAGCCCGTATTCCATTATACGAATCCTCTATCACATATGTACTTTCTACTTTCCCTCCAAGTTCCTTGGCAGCTTTCACAAAAATATCAGGTGCAGGTTTACTTTTTTCTACCATATCTCCACCAACAATCACTTTAAAATACTCCATTAACCCTGCTGCCTCTATTTGATGCCTTACCACTTCTGCTCTTGTAGACGATGCAATGCCTATTTCATATTCATTTTCTTTCAATGCTGTCAGTAATTCTACAACTCCTTTTTTCATTGGTAACTTTCCATTATCGTATTTTCTATGATAATTCTCCGACTGTTCCTTACAATACTTATCATATGGAAAATCTTCACCATAATAATCCATGAAAATTTTCTTTGTCATTTTAGAATTCACTCCCACACATTTCATATATGGAATTTCAAGATTTTCAAACCCATACTTTCGAGACAATTCCAGCCACCCATTAAATACAGCTCTCTCTGAATCAAAAATCACTCCATCCATATCAAAAATAATTGTTTTCATACTTATCCTCTCCTCAAACTGCTTTGTTTTTCTATTGCTTTTTCTATGGTCATTCTCATGATATCCCAATACTGTTCATAGTAAAATTCTACTTCACATCCGTCTATGTCCCAATCAATAACAATATGATTATCATCAATGATAATATCGCCAAAAGCCTCTGCCTTCACAAGTTTTATATTCTTATTACATTCAAATACTTCCATATAAATTTTACCTGTTAAACTCAAAAAAGGTGTAACATCTTATTTTATAAGAGCTTACACCTTTTTTAGAAATACAACTATATCTTTTGAAGTATAACAAGACTCCATATTTTGCAATCTAGGAATAATATCATTTTCTTGTGTTATATTGGGTCCTTGGTATCCTATTATCCTAAAAAATTAATACTGGTAATCCAATAACCATAGGTTGCTTTGCTGCTCTTTTTCAATGTAATCGCAACCACATTATAAGTATTGATTGCTCCATTGTTCTCATAATCTTTGCATCGAAGAGCCGCTACAACACGATAACCTCCCGATATCTTCTGTATACACTTTATCTTTGTATCGTTTGGCTCACATGTCCCATAATCCCCAGCTACACTATATAGTTTACCCTTTGCATCTCGAAATACCATATCATCCACTGTTGTCTCGCTATTATAATATGCAATCTTTTTCTTTAATGCGCTATACTTTGGTGTTGTTCCAAAAAGTTTTTTATATTCTTTTGCAACAGCAGCTTTTGGTAATATTGCATATTCGTCTTTATATTTCAGATTTCTATTATGCAGATATGTATTAATTCCTGCTAAAACAACTTTTGCACGATTATCCAGTTTTAGTGTTCCTTTTTTTGCAGTCATAATATATAAAACTGAATTGATTCGGTTAGTCACTTTTTTGATTTTCTTTTTTGCAGTGGTTAGAGATGTGGATACCTCGTCAGAAAACGGAGACAAATCACAATCGTATCGATAACAGCAAACATAACCATATTCAGTATATGGAATCGGAGTATAATCAATCAGACTACAATCTCTATCACCAACTAAAGACTCCGTTAATTTACCATCCTCATAAACTACAGCATACAGAGCTTCACTTCCCATATGTGCGCTAATCCTGATTACACCATTTTTCTCCGGCCAATGTGCAAGAAAAGAATGTCCTCCTGTAGTAATTCCCAACTTTTTTGTAGTGCTTTTACTGTAGGTATAATACACCAGTTCATAATCAGCTTCACAGGTACCAGTTTTTACAATCAATTCCGGAATCTCATCTCCTGTCAAATCAGACAAATAATAGCTATCCATATTTTTCGTTTTTAAAATCTGGTTTAAATATGCTTTTTTCACAGAAGATGACATATTACTGTTTAATGAAACATTCACATTTTCCAGTTTTTTACCAATCTGCTCTGCTGTATCAAAATCCTCATTACCGTATGCTTCTAAAAAATCATCCATACTAACATCGTCTGCCTGTGTCTGTTTCGTATCCAACGATGCAGCCTGAATATACGAATTGTTTGTAATGGCTTTTACCATTTCTCCCGGGAATGCGAATATGCACGTACTCATTGCTGTCAATATAACTCCTGCCACACCTTTTTTTAACTTTTTTCTCATATCTATTTCTCCCTTCTTACCTTTTTCAGTAAAATAGTAATTATTTATATTTTATGATATATCGTTTTCTATATGTGTGCAAGTGATTTGGGGACAATTCTGACTTCCCTGGCTCCCACTTGCTAGTCTTTTGCTACCAAAAGCCGCCCACTCCTCTTCTTTGGAGTAATAGGCGGCTATTTTTACCTTATGAAGTTTTAATAAAATCCAATGTCATCACCGTGACAGTATCCCTCTCTGCATACTTTTCCATCTGTTGAAACTAAATACTGGGTTACTGTTGAATAGTGATCACCGTTCACTAAGACCTGTACGTATACAACATAATATTTTTTCCCTTTGTAGGAAACAATCTCATCCCCGCAAAAATATGCAAAATCCGTTCCAAGCTCTTTTTGTACCATTTTTATAGCTTGGTTTTTTGTAATTTTCTTTACTACTGTAACTTTGCATACCAGTTCTTTACCTGAAACTTTTGCTATAACGGATGTTTTTCCAGCTTTTTTTCCTTTAATAACTCCGTTTTTTGAAACGCTTGCAATTTTTTTATTCTTTGAAGACCATTCTACACTTTCTGAAGCATTTTTTACTTTAATTTTCTTTGTTTTTCCCACATTTACAGTTACCTTATTAGCACTTAGACTTGGATTTAAAGCCATTTTTTCAGAAATTTCTCCAGTTGCGCTGATTTCCTGATTTGTAACATTGGCTGCCTGTGTATAAACAGAATTAGCACAGATTACATTCATTGCCATCATTAAGCTTCCCATCATAGCGCCTATTCTTTTCCATGTTTTCTTATTCGCACTTTTTTCATTTTTTCTTACTTTTTTTAATTGGTTACATATCATTTTATAATCCTCCTTTTTTACAGTTATACATTATACATCATTTTTCAAAAAATACATCAAATTATTTCATTTTTTTACAGAAATTAGCGTGTTACAGTTCACATACCTGTGAACTGTAACATTAGCGTAAAGCCTCTGGTTTCAACAATTTAATTTCCCCCATTAAATAAAATCATATTTCTTTCAACAAATATAATGGTGTTTCATCCTTATATTTTTCATTTAAAACTACATGTATCTCTTGCCTAAGTATTCCTTTGTTAAATCTGAGCATACTTTCCATAATATCCATTATATCTGGTGATTTTCCTACATTGGCATTTCCTGCTCCAATAAGAGGCATATATACTTTTTCTTCTAGCTCTAATACATCTGGAATTGCTTCAATCAACGACTGTATTCCAACGATATACTCTTCTTTACTTAACTCACTTACTATCTTTTTACCATTTTTATCTTTAAGATTATTCACTTCAAGCAACAAGAAGCGTACATTGGTTTCATAACCAATATCCGAAGCCGTAAGAAAAAACCAATCTCCAATCCTGCCTATCGGTTCGGTAGCCGTAAAATCTGCACTGGTCTTTTTCACTTTAGCATTCTCCAAAACACTTCTCTCAAACTCAACGCCACTCTTTTCAAATAAATGATCCAGCCACAATTTATGTATACTATTCTTTTTTACAATACTTCTATCACCGACTAAATTCAAAAATGTGTTTATAGGAATAACTACAGTATAATTATCCTGCGTCTTATCTTCCATGGCTAACACATCTTTCATATCCATGTACTCAAAAATAATTTTCGTTTTTCCCACACTATATACTTCTCTACTTTTACGTGATATTGCAAAGACCGTCATACATGCAGCCACAATAGCTACAACTAAAAGAATAATCCCTAAAATCTCCATACCTTCCATAACACTCAATTGTATGGGTAAAAATACGGATACCGCACCTATTATCCCAAATACAATTCCCAACAATCTAAATAATTGCTTTTTATAACATATGATTTTTTCTTTCATTTGTATTTTCACCTTCCGTCAGTATTACAATTTACAAATTTATGATTGTCATTTTCTAAATAAAGCCAGTTCTAAAAAGATTCACCGGAAATAGCTGAAGCATTGGCATATCTTCTTTCGTATTTCCGACTGCCGCTCCATCAGCCAGAGATATCCCTTCTTTTTGGCAAATGGTAAGTACACCATTTTTCTTATCCGCCTTTTCTCCTGTAATTCCCAGATGCCCTTTGTCCAAATGAAGTATATATGAAATCCCCTTATCTTCTGCTATTTCCTCTATTTCCTTTTGCATTCCATCTAGTTCTTCCAAAGACCAGCCCGCTTTTCTTTTTGCAAGCAAGGTCTGTCGGTAAAGGATATTTTCTTTTTGATAAGTTCGAAACTGCAACTGATATTTTCGTTCGAAACATTTCTGCTGCTCTTTTGAAAAAATCTCTTTTATGGGAATAATCTGCTCCCATGCTTTCTGATTTCCCTCTCTGATTCGAATATGCCCGCCTCCTGCAAACACACCTCCTGACAAGCAATCCTCAATCTTTTTGCATTTTCTCATTGCTTCACAAAAAGGAAGTTCCGTTGCTAGAAACAGCTTGCACTTTTTGGAAAGTCGCCGTAAGCGCTCCGCCATAAGATCAGATAGTCCACTTTCTCCCTCTGGCACAATGGTTCCATCCACATCCAGAAAAATCGCCTTTGGATAACTTGGTATACGAAATGCAGGATACGGTTGGAAAAACAATAACTCTTCAATGTCTTTTCGATTGCTGTATGCCAGATAGCAATTGCACTCTGACCTTCCACAGCCTTCTGTCTGAGATGCTCCTTTAGCTGCTGCATGCAAATTGCAAAAATATTTGCTCCCATCTGCCTCATAAAAAACAGAATGTCCACATTTTTGCAAATCTGCCTTTCTATGTTCCAATTGAAGGAAAAAATAGGGGTCTACTTTTTGGAAAACTTCCACTTCCTCCATAGTATACGCTTTCTTTCGTCCTTCCATTTTGTTCACCCAGACATATACAGAATCCGGCAGTCTTTTACGCAATTTTAAAAGCGTGGGGATTTTCTCTGGATTTCCCACCATTCCCACACAAAAAGAAACGCCTGCCTTTTCCAGTTTTTGACATTGTTCTACGAATTCTTCCACTGTTGTCATGGAAGGATGAAAGGTACACCACAGACGCAGCTTTTCTTTCCGTCCCTTATATTTCTCATAAATTCCCAGCATCTTTTCTACCGAAAAGCTCAAATTGGTCTGACAGCCTGTATACTCCTCCATTGCAATCTGACTGAGTTCTGCTAATCCGCGCCAATAATATTCATGAACCAGCGCTTCCCCATAAGGAACAATCTGCACCGCATGTTTTTCTTTCTCCTGTTTCATATGATCTATGAAATTCCAAAGTGCCTTCTCATCCTTCTCTATTTGTCCCTTGGTCATCTTTCTTTTCGAAAAAGGGCAATAGTGGCAAGCATAATTACAGGATGTTAAATATCCCCTGTAAAAAATTTGTTTTCCCATTCTTCCATCCGCCCTTTCACTTTTGAAGAAATCAGTTGAGGTCCCAGATAATCCGATAATGCCATGCCCTCTTTGGTAAGCACATAGGTATTGTTTTCTTCTTTCAAATATCCTTTTTCCTTCCATGTATTCAGTATTCGAAACTCTTTTTCTACCTGTTCTCCAAATTTTTTATGATACCTTTCCTTATTTAAGCCACTGAGAAACAATATGTTTTTTATAACATAACGTCTTTTTTCTTCCTCTTTATCAAGAAAAAATCCATGGGTAATTTTTCTATAATCCTTTGTTGCCAAATAACGCTCTAACTGCATGTTACAATCCTTTTGTCTCACGTAATACGGTGTGCAAAAATGAAGGTTCCCAAGATAACTTCTTCCTCCGCATCCAATGGAAAGGGTATTTCCAAAGCCACATTCCAAAGCCGGCGTCAAAGGCACATACTCTTTGTGTACAAATCTGCGCATGGAGTATTGCACATACCCCTGTTTGCTCAAATATTCGCAGACAAAATCATATAATTTTCTAGTGTTTTCGTCTCTTTTTTCCTGTTTTTCTTTTAGCAAAGTTCCATTCTTAATATACAAAGGATATACAAATAGTTCCTGGGGTCCATAGGAAACACCCTCTTCTAAAGTTTCCTTTAAAGAATGTTCCGTCTGTCCGGGAATTCCATAGATAAAGTCAAGATTTACACACTCAAAATTCTGCCTTTCTATAAATTTTACAGCCATTCTCGCCTGTTTTGGAGTATGCACCCGATACAATTTCTTCAATTCTTCCTCTTGAAAACTTTGAATACCAAGACTTATTCTTTTCGTTCCTCTCGCCTTTACAATCCCTAACTTTTCCTCTGTGGTTTGGTTTGGTGACGTTTCTATGATAACAGGATATTCTGTGTTTCCTTGAACAGCTTCTATCATACGAAAAAGACGGACCAACTGTTTTTCTTCTAAATACAAAGGAGTTCCTCCGCCTATCGTAACATCCGAAAAAGTATAGGATGTCAGGTCGTACTGCTTTATCTGTCTTTCCATGGCATCTAAATAGGCATCCACATAACCCGCCCCTTTACCTGTTACAGAGAACAAATTGCAATACCCGCATTTTGCCTGACAAAAAGGAATATGAAAATACAAGCTATTCTCTTCCTTCTCCAATCGAGGCAAATACTCTTGGATATCCACACCTTCCAATGTCCTATAGGCAGTCTTATGAGGATAGCTATACATATATTGATAGTATATCTCGTTCTTCACACTTTTCTCCTTTCTTAAATGAAAAACTGTTTATACGGAATGGTATTTACCATAGGATGATTGATGCCATGAGAGAAGCAACCGTCCTCTCCATAGCAGGTTCCATGGTCTGAACAGCAAATGACAAAAGTATCTCCCTTTTGTCTAAATGCTTCAAAAAGCGGCTCCAATTCTCTATCTACATACCGAAGTGCGGCTCCATGGCTTTCTCTGGTATCCTTCTCATAGCCTCTGTCTGGCTGAACTTTTTTGTCTCCCTTTCCATCCTGCTCCAGTTCCAAATAATAATAATTGGGATAATGTATAGCGGAAACATTCATGTACAAAAATAGTTTCTTTTCTTTGGGGATTTTTGCTAACCATTTTTTTGCAAATGACACTTGATTTCTCGTGCTATCTGGCACCATTGGCGAAAAAGACGGATTCCAGAAACTGTGCGTAAAATATCTCGGAAATACGTTTCCAAGACCAGACCGTTTATCAAAAAAGGAAACGCCCCCAATACAACAGGTTTCATACCCTTCGTCAGACAAAGCTTCTACGAAGGTTCTTTGAGAAAATCCATAGACTCCCCTTGGTGCCTTTCTCCCCATTCCCACATTTTCCGGAAAGAAGAGCTGAATCCGTTCTCCATGCCTTTTTGCATCTGCGTAACAAGGAAAAAATCCTGCAAACATTCCCTGATGTGCAGGATAGGTAAAATTGCCCACAGCCTGACATTTGTGCCATTGTTCCCATTGGTTCAAAACAGGTGTATTCCCTAATTTCTCCTGTTCCTTTGCCACATCATAACGAAGTGCATCCAGACACAAAAAAAGAATATGATGACTTCCCACAATCTGATTCATATCCACATTCGTCCATTTTTTGTTATGCGTAATCATACATATTCCCCTTTCTCAAAACTATACTAAGTGGTAATTCCCCGTATTCTCGCAAATACTGTTCATTTTGACAATTTGATTTCGGTAAATCGTATTTTCTCCATAAATATCCTGATACAATAAATCGCCCTGTCCATTCATTTCAATAATGCGTGGTTTTCCTGTTTTCTTGTCCAACATTACGTCAAGCCCTGCCACATGCACATTTGGAAAAAGTGCCATAGCCTCTTCACATACTCTTGCAATATCCATTTGAATCTCCCCTTGATTCCAAGATTCCTGACTTTTCCAAACGTTCTCCAATGGAATAGCACCGTTATTTAAATGAAGATTGGTAATCGGTGTTGCAGATTTCCTAGCTACAATATATTCTATTCGTCCAAATTGCCACAACACACGAAAATCAAAGGGTTCTCCTTCCAAAGTTGCCTTTGGATACCAGCGCTCCACAATGGTGTCTAAAGAGGTAATGGCATTCACAATGGGTTCTACTTCTTTTTCATCTGTTATTTTCCGAATGTTCTTTTGCTGAAATAAAACATCTCCTTCTACACAGGCAGCCGTATACGCAACCACCTTCCCCGTAGTAGGATGAACGGAAAGTGCCAAAATTCCCGCTGCCCCCGATCCATACACAGGTTTTAGAAATACAGAACGAATCCTCTTTTCAACCATTCGTTCTTTCAATTCCATATAATTCTTTACATTTTTTCCAATCATAGTGGTAACTGCCACATGATTCTCCTGCAATTTTTCTTTACAAGCCACTTTATCTAACAACTGCAAAATTCCTGAAGGATGATTCAAAAAAGAAACGCCCTTTTTCTTTTCCATTTCCTCTAACTGAAAAATCTGTTCCTGATATTCCTGTATTCTTTTTGGAAGGGACAAAATATTGTACTCATGAAAAGAGGGTGGGTCAATTTTTACAACCCCACCCTCGATATCCTTGTTTTTCCATTCTGACCATGTATAAAATTCCACCGGAATCTGTTGTCTGTCTGCAGCTTTTAAAAAGAACTCCGTTCTTTTACTGTCTGCTTCCCCGATTAAAATAATCCGTTTCTCTTTCACAACCATCTCCTACTCTGTCAGCATTGGATAATAATATACCTCGTCATCCCATTCATCCGGCTCATTCTGTTCATCTATATCCACTTCAATCGGCAACGCTTCTAACTTTTCCATCATTTCATCAGACAAGAAATGATAATGTACATCCAGATAGTTTACATTTGGAAATTCTGGCAGCTTATCCAGCAGAAGCTGTCCGCCTTTGTCTGTAAGAGAACCCATAGATAATTCCAAACGCTCAATTTGTTTCATATAGCCAGACGCCAATACAGCCTCACAAATTTCATCTTGAATCTGACTGTCGCAAAGACCAAGAATCTTCAATTTAGGGAAATTTGACTTTTCCAGTAGTTCTTTGATGTCTTCAATAGAACCGTCAAATCCATAATCATCCACACCTATGTATAATCTAAGTTCCTCTAAGGCTGGAAGATTTGCATCACGAACACTTTCAATTACTTCCTTTGGCAATCCACCACAAATAATCTCTAATGACCGTAAATTTGGTGCATTTACTTTTCCAAGTTCCAATTCAGTGCTTCCTTTAATAGTCAATTTTTCAAGCTGTGGCATAGCCTCAAATAATTTTTCATAATTACCTTGAACAATCCACGAAACCTCACACTCTTCAAAATCCATGTCTCCAACAAATAAACTCTTAATGTGTGAAAACTTTTCTTTATTCTCAATAATATCATTTATGATGGTCTCTGCACCTTCGCCATCATCCCATGCTTCGCCCCAGCATCCAATTATAACCTCTTCCAGATTCAAAAATTCCGGATCCGCTAAAATATCTGCAACTATGGTCTCGCAAGACTTTCCTTCTTCATCAATTTCCTCATACTCATAACCATATTTCTTACTCTTATACATATTTATCTCCTTTCATTCTTCAATTATCCCAGCTATTGCAGGAATATTGTTTTTTCATTCATTTTTATTGGTATTTGTCTTTATTAAATCACACACATCCCAATGTTATTATTATATAAAACACATTTAAACATTACAAGTTTTATTGTACTTTTCTAGCTTTTTAAAAATCCACCTCAATTGCTTTTCTATTCACATATTCCACAAACTGCTCGACCTTTTCCATATCTGGATTGTCTGGTAAACTTGTATGCTTTGTTGCTGTCTCTAATCGCTTCTCATACTCAGATACTATATCATAAAATTCCCTAGAAAATGACTTATCTTCTTTTTGAAAATCACCATGCCGAATGCTTTTTAGCAATTCTAAATCGTTTATTCTGTGGGTTCTTATTTCTCCCTTTTCCAAAATATCAATTCCCATCAAAAATAATCGAATCAAGTGCATGGCATGTTTATTTAAATGATTATCATCTTTTTTCTTGTTACGTTTTCCAATCTTGTCATAATCTCTGACCACACTATTCATGGTTCCTAACATGTTTTGATAATCCCGCAACGGCAAATGCTTATACTCTGCATCTATAAATATTTCCGTCTTAAACTCTGGATGATCCGATTCGTCTATGTAAAGATTTATATTACCTTTGTCAAACATTGCATTCTTTCGATTAAAATCTTCCAAAGCATTTTTTACAGACTGATAAATATGCTGCTCTCGCTCCTTTTGTGGCATAGAATCTCTGGCAATGGCGTTCTGTAATCTCCTAAGCTGCGCACTGGCATATCCCCCAAAAGACTTAGCCGCCCTCTTTGACAAAAATAACTGCTTATGCTCTAACAATTCCTGCCCTAGTTCTGTCTTTATCAAATATTGCTCCTCATCCAATCCTAATAACTCTATGGTATTGGGATTACACTCTTAAAAAAGCTTCACAATCTTATTAAAGGAATAAATAACCGTATCTGTGTTGTCATCCTCATATTGTTCAAAGTCCGTCAATCCCAGCAAGTCCGATGGCAAATTTAATGCAATCCCTCGAAAATCAATATCACTGCTCTCATAATTAGTTCCATAGGCATAACTTCCGCCTAGCCCCATTAAAATAATGCGATTTCCAAGTCTTGAATCGTTTCTTAAAAAATCATATTCTGCTGAATTCATAAGTTGGATGAAATCCATGGTTATTCCCCCTCCACTTATTTCATAATTGTTGTTTCGTTCTTTTTCATTTTATATCTGCTCCATATATCTGCACTTCGGAAATTTGTCACATCCATAAAACTGACTTCCAACATGCTCTCCTCTTTTCGCCGTTCGAATTACTAATTTCCCACCACAGCGAGGACATGTTTTCTCATCAACACTTCTCTGCATTGATGTGTCCATCTTTACTTCTTCCTGGACTTGTACTGGTACACTTTCTTTTTGTTTCTTCAAATTAGTAATCATCTCTTCATACTTAACTACATAATCAGATTTATTCGATTTTGAAGTTTCTAAAAAGAATTCCGCCAAGTTTCTCATTTCTTTTTCAGAAGATTTTTCATTCTTACTTTCTTTTTCCATCTTCTTTAAAAGTGCAACCAACTGATCTGCCCGTACAACCTTATCTTTTACCTCTTTCTTTGCGTATTTATCATTTAGAATTGTCTTAGGATTTGCCAAACATACAATAGATTTATAGCAATTTGCAAAGTTTCTTTCAAGGAAAAACTGCAGCACAACATTCTTTGTTTCCTTTCGAACAGCCTTCAATACATTTAAATGTCTTTCATTTTGCGTAATCGGTGAATAAATTGCCTCTTTCACTTTTTTTCCATACAACTCATATGTACGAATAAATGTACCCTTATTATCAATTTCAATATTACCAATCAAATTCTTACATTCTATGATATAAACATTTTTCTTCGCTACAATCAGATAATCTATTTGAGCAGACAATTCCTCATGTTCTAGATAAATATCATGCAAAATAAACATATCCATTCCACTGTTCTTTAATTCAAATGCAATATTTTCTTCGCCAGAAACCCCATAACTGGCAATCTTAATCTGTTTGTCAATTTCCTTTTTACACTCTCCCGTTGCCTGCTCTGATAATTCTTCCATCTTTTTAATGAATGCGGATGCATCACTGGATTCCTTTAGGAAAATAGGTCCACAACTTGAAAATAATCCCATACTATCCCCTCCCCATTTTTTCTATGTTACTCTTTCACAATATACTTATAAATATCTTCTCGCACTGGTACATCCAGCTTCCACTCAATTTTTACAGCAGTCTTATCTGTATTATTCATAACTATTTCTTCTGTGCGTCCCGTTGCTTCCATTCTTCCTAAGTAATAAAACTCTTTTGGCATCTTTATAGGTATACTTCTCTGGTATAAAACAAAATCTGTTACTCATTGACTACAAATCCATATTCTTCCTTTAAATCGCAACTTCACTCCTCTAATATATGCCTTGCATGTAAGCATAGGATTATTCCGGTTCAAATATACGGCATCAGCCGTAACCGAAAGTGACATACCTTGAGGTGTCTGACTTTAGCTGCTAAAAGTATCTTTTGCAGATAAGGTTTTATTCAGTTTTGTAATTCCGAATGGAAGCGAATGCGATGGTATGTCATAACTCCCACTTTGCAATCACCTAAGTTACACATTCATGAATATAATGGATTTCATCCATCACAAATCAATTATGACAATATCGTTTTCTAACTACTACTTCACAGCCCTAGAAATGATATATCTTTAATATATTTTCTTGTATTTCACAACATACTTTCCTTCTAAATACACCTCTTCCTTTGATGAACTTTCATTTTTTTCCAAAATCAGTCTAATACAACATTCTTCTGTTTCTCTTTCACTAACAACCATATCTAAGACGATACAAATTTGTATCAAATCATCTGATTGAGATAAATACACTTCCTCAGGGAAAAAATCTATAATCAACTCCGCACTTTGACCTATAGGTATTAACGATTCAATACACTTTTTTTCAACATGTGAACAATATACGGAACCATGCATTTCACCTTCGTCTACACACAAACTATCCACTATTGTAAATTCTTTAATTATAATTCTTTTAATTGCCTTGTTCCCAACATTCTGCAACTCAATACACAGTGAATATACATCTAAATCCTCACTTTGCTCCAACTCCACTATATCTTCTTTAAAATAATTAATTCTATTTGCATATAACATATCAAAATAATAATTATCGTCTATTTCATCGATCCCCCTAATCTCTATTTCTTTTGATATTACATCTAATGCCAAATTTCCATCCCCTTTATCAAAATAGTTTTTAAAACATAAATATATATTTTTTTGCTCTTCAATACCTTTACTGTTTATTTTACTTAATATATCTTCCTTATACCAGGTCCTTATATCTTTTAAATACTCTTTTTGAATCTGATTGTCACATTTGTATTTTCTGCCTCCTATATATAACATAACTAATGTATAACCGCTATATTGTTGTTTATCCACTAACTCTACCGTATTTTTCACTTTACTTTTTCCAGTGTTAGATGTGACTTGTATAATTATTCTTTGTTCAGAGTCAATAAGATCATACCCAGAATTATTATGTTGCTGAATGTTAGCATTTTTCACATTGTATCCAAATATCAAATTAATTATCTCACAATAAAAAGACTCTGCATATGTATTCAAATCCAAAACATTCAATTTACCTCTACAATCAATCCTTGTTGCTAATAACGATAATCACTCTTCTATATAATTTACATATTGTTGATTATTCATTTTGAACCAGCCATCCTTTTATTTTTTTATCAAATTGTATCCTCTTTTTTTCCATTATTCCCTACCTACTCACTATACCAGCTCCATTTCATCTTCCATTTTTACAAATCCATATTTTTCATACAATGGTCGTCCCATGTCGGTTGCCTCTAAGGCAATCTGTGACATGCCCAGTTTCTTCGCATCCTTTACCAATAAATCCAATGTGTGTAATGCAATTCCCTGCCTGCGATATTCAGGGGAGGTATACATATTCATAATATAAGCCTTTTTACCAGTCGGATTATGATAGGTAGGCATCACCTGATAAAAGCTGACACCACCTGCACCAATAAAGGTCCCGTTATCATACACCAGATATGCAATATGTTCACCTGTTTCTAAAGCCCGTTTATAATATGTATAAGACTCCTTCTCTACCACGGACATATCTACATCATCAGACAATTTATTGGCTGCACGAAGAACAATAATCCTTGTTCTTACCAATTCCTCTATGTCTTCTATGGTTGCTTTTTTATATTCAAAATTTTTTACCATCCTATACCTCCATCAACAAAAATTTTCCTTTAGAATACTCTCCACTTGTCCATTCCCATTGCTCAGATAGTTCTATTTTGCCGCTGTCTAACATAATTAGTATCTGTATAAAGCTCTTTTTCCATAACTTCATACACAAGTACCACTCCATTGTCTACTGGATAGCGCTCATGCTTTATGGTAGAAAAACCCAACTTTTCATAAAGTGCTGCTGCCGGCAGCGAAGCATCCAAATATGCCTTATCATATTTTTCGCTAATCTGAGCTTTGATATTTTTCATAATAAATGTGCCATATCCCTTTTTCTGATATTCTGGCAACACATAAACTCTTGTGATGTGATTATCTACAAAGCTGCCTGTACCAATAATATTTCCGTCCATTTTAAGGACGCTCACATATCCATTTTCGATATCCTTTCTTATTGCTTCCTTGCTGTGAAGCTCACAGAAAAATACCACCACTTCTGCCGGATAATATTGGGGATATATTGTTTTTATTGTATGCTGCACTATATCGTATACAGCCTGCACATCTCCTACTGTCGCTAATTCGTATATCATATTTTTGCTCCATCTTCCTTAATATCCAGTTATCTCGTAAGCAGTGTATTCATGGCTAAAATGATATCCCAACTTCTCAGCCAATGCTACTGACCACATATTCTGTGCATCCCAACTTGGATATAACCCATTTTCCAAGCATTCTAATATAAGCTTTGCTCCACACGCATATGCCAAACCATTTCTTCTGTGATCTTCTCTTGTGTCAATTTCTATTTCAATCCCTTCATGGTATCTGCTATATGATGAAGCTCCTGCTACTAATTCTCCGTCTTTTAAAACAACTACGCCCAATCCTAATTTTTTATATGTATCATAATCCTTAAATTGTGATACTAAATCATTTGCCCATCTGTTTTTCTGACATAAATCATATTCATGCTCTTTTAACAATTTCAATTCATAGCCTTCTGGCAATTCCAAAATCGCCGACTCTAATTTGCATACATCAAAAATATCTTTTTCTTTTTTGATTGCATATCTTGAAACTTTCTTTGCTTTATCTCCGTAACACTTTTCAATTAAATCTGCCCATTCATCATTCTGCGGAACCATAATGATAAAATCTTGTTCACAATTTTCCGGTTTAAATCTAACTACTTCTTCACTTGGTTTTCCTGCATAAAAGGCAAAATCCCCTAATATAGCCATTGCAGCATCTTCTGCGGAATTAGCATGTATTTCTCCCATTACGCCTTGTAAACAAGACCATATGATTGACTCACTCCAATTGCCAAATATAGCTTTTATATTCTCTTTCATTCGTAACCTCCACAAAATTTTCCCTAATCATACATTTACTCACAAACTCCATCTCATTTAGGGTATCACAATATATATCCGCTTTCAATAAACTCTCACAATTTTTGCGATAGTTTCTCAATCCATTTTCTATTCTTCACAACTCATTTCCTTTCATCCGTTACAATATGCTCGATTCCCATATGCTCTCTGCTTAAATAATCCTTTAGGAAACCAGAAAACGCCTTATATTGCTCCAAATCTTCAATTATTATAGCAGCAGCCCTATATCTAAACCAATTATTTTCCTTTGTAAATCCACAATCATACAATTTTTCCATTATAGAAATCCTCTTTTCTTTGCCTCTTTCATTAATTCCGGCTGTATTTCCGGATAAGTCCACGCCTCTGGAAGCTTATCTGTAATTACAATTTTTTCAATTTCACTGTGCAGTTCGTTTTCAAACGAATTTATATCAGCATAATATAACATTCCAAAGGTTTCTGCACCATCAAAATTATTTTCTGCTATAACCAAGTATACACATATTGGCTTAATAGCAAACTCTACAGCCCCTGTTTCTTCGCATAATTCTCTTTTTGCTGTATCAAAAATCACTTCATTCGGCTCTCTATGACCTCCTGGTATTTCCCATGTATCTCGCTCTTTATGCTTACAGAATACATATTTCCCCTCTGTCTTAGCAAGAATTACTGCAAATTTTAACAATCTGTCATCTACTTTATCATAAAATTTTACACTCATTATTCTTCTCCTTTAGTGCCTGCTATTATATATACATCTGCTATTTCACCCTCAAATTCAAAACTGCGTTTGTATACCCCACCATTTTTCACTATTGTTTTTACAGATGCTTCATTTGTTCTTTCAACCGAAAGTTGTAAAGAATCCAAACCTGCTTTCTTTGCAACTTCTATAATTAAACTCAACATTTCAGTCGCATATCCTTTTCTTCTCTCAGAAGGTCTTACACTATATCCACTATTTCCAAAGTCTTGTAAAAACGCATTTAGTTCATGTCTCAAGTCTATAATACCAACAATTTCATCATTAATATCCACAGCAAAAAATGTATCTGTCAAAACCCACTCCGGATTAACAGTGTTAATATCAGCATTATTCGTTATAGATTGCAGCCATTCTTCATAAGACTCCATCTTATCTAACAATTCACTGCCATTTATCACCATCTCGTTATTATCCAAAAATTCCTTTTTAAACTGAAGTGCCTTATCCTTATCTTTAATGGAAGGTACTACTAACTTTATCTTTCCCATATTTTTTACCTCACTCTCAAATTCTCTTTGCTATCTCAATAGCAATATACAATTTGTCCATATTATGATTCGCATTTGCAAGCCCTGAAACATCATACACTGCCTGATCGAGTACATCCCCCGTAACAAGAAAATCATATAAGTCCCACCCATAAAAGTCACATACTGCCTGAACACCCGCTAGTTCCATTTCAACCGCCACACAGCCTTCCGCCTTTCTAGCTTCAAGCTTGGCTTTTGTTTCCCTATATATCGCATCGGTTGTCCAAACCTTCCCCATCACACTCGGAAGATTCAACTCATCAAATATGTTCTTCACAATTTTAGCATTTTTAATCTCAATGTAATCCGCTGGTTCAACATAGTTATAGCTTAATCCTTCCTCTCGATAACTTTCCGTTGGAATAACAAACCTACCATTCGTTACATTGCTATCCAAAGAACCTGCTGAGCCAAACATAATAAATTTACTGGCACCTGTAAGCCAATTTACATCAATCACATCACTTCCTGCTAATGCAGAACCAATATGACTTAAATACCCCGCGATCTTCATCCCTTTAATTTCAAAAATATGTACTGTAGTAATTCCGTTACAGCATCTTATAGCCCCTACTTCCTCATGAACATAGTTTTCAAGCATATACTCAAATATTAGTTCTGAAAACACAATAATACACTTGTCACATACATGCTTTTGTTCCCCATAAAAATCCTTTGGGCCAAACAAAACCTCTGATTTATCAAATGCGTCTGTTATCATCTTAAATCGACCTCCTTAAATTTTTCTACTCAATATACTCCTTCATCCAACTCCTTGGTACCATTCTTATAAGCAACACTACACTTTTCCATGTGCTTGCTCGCTTTGCCACGCCAAATTTGGTTGTAGTGCATCTCTTAACCAATTCGTGCTTATCCTGCCCAGAGGGCTTTTTGCGCTATAAGAAAGGGCGAAGAACTTTCCTATAGCAAAAAAATCGCACCAAACATCAAGTGTCCAGTGCGATAATTCCAATTTAAGATGCAATATATATATGAAACACATCACTTACATTTTGGTTTTATGCACTAGACTAATAGACCTACTGGCTATAAGCTAATGCACTAACCTTGCAAATCTTATAGCTAAGTACGTCTATAATACATGTACATATAACTTCTTGAATGTAAGTTCTGATTCATTTCTATGTCCTCCTTCAATTTTCTTTTAGGCTAACACCATTTTCTTGTTGTGTCAACATTTTTATAAATACATTCGCATTTATCATTCATTCTAATACATTACTCCCCAATCATTTCATAGGAAACTAATTGGGATAAAGGAATACGATTTTCACTATGCCGATTTAAAGACATTGGTTCTTCATCAGAATATCCAATCACCAATATGTTAATTGGCTCAAGTGTATCTGGCAATCCAAACTCCTTTTTTATAATATCAGGTTTAAAATAGCACACCCATACAGTTCCTAATCCCAATTCGGTCGCTTCCAACATCATATGATCGGTTATAATGGAGGCATCAATATCTGTTGTTTGCTTATTATCAAATGGTCTTTTCCATGCGATTGAATGGTCACTACAAACAATAATTGCAAGCGGAGCGTTATAAATGTTTGCCGCCTTACTGATCTTATCTAACCCTTCTTTTTCCTGAACTACTAATAACCTTACAGGTTGTAAATTTGCTGCCGTTGGTGCAACATGCGCAGCTTCTAATATCTGATCCAGTTTCTCCTTTTCAACTCTCTCATCCTTATAACTACGGACAGAATAACGAGTTTTTGCAATATCTAAAAAATTCATTTCCACTATTCCTGCCTTTCTATTGTATCTTTGACCGGTCTATATTATAATTATATCTCAAGCAATCAAAATGACAAGAATGCACTTTTTAGGTATATACTACCCAAAAAGTAAGTAAAAGGAGTTATCTATCGTGACATCAATATGTAAAAATACGTTTAATTGCCCCGTCGAAGCCACTATACAATTAATCGGCGGAAAGTATAAAGCGGTCATTCTATGGCATTTAATGACGCAAACTCTACGTTATAGTGAAATTCATAAAAGAATTCCAAAAGCAACTGATAAAATGCTTACCCAACAATTACGAGAATTAGAAAAAGATGGATTGATTAATAGAACTGTTTATCCGGTTGTCCCACCCAAAACAGAATACTCATTGACTGACTTTGGTCAAACGCTTGCCCCTATTCTTGATGCTATGTGTGACTGGGGAACCGACTATCTAAGAACAGATAGGATGAATGGAGGTCAAATATCTGAAGCCTAATATCCACAGCATTAGACGAAAGTTGCTTCACAGACAGTTAAGGATAAGCTTTTTGCACTTAGTTTTTCTCCATATCCTGAACAAAAAACCTTACCAATTTTCAGTTGTCATATCCGAAAATCAGTAAGGCTCTCTTATGGAAATTTTAATTCCCAATGAAGTCCAAAACATTCAGATATGCTTTGCCTTTACTGATACGGGATCCACGCCCCAAGATGTGCATATACCTGTATGGAACTTGCCATCACTAAAATGGAGGCCACCGTCATGAACAGAAACAATATCACATTTAAACCTTTTTTCAATTTTAAGTCCTTTTTTAACATTTTGAAAAACATACTTTTTCCCTCTTTGCTCATCATCATTTCATTTATGTTAATTTCCTGTTTTGCATTGTAAAATTCCTGCAAGCAGTTCCTTGTTATAGATATGATAGCATTCTAAAGTTTAAAAAATATTTAAATAAGAGAAAATATTTTATGTAAAAAAAGCCAACAAATAATTGTGGTTATCTGTCAGCCTTTTCTACATAATGAATTCTTTCTTCTTGATATATTATTGTTTTTCAATCTCTTCCTTCATATGAAGTCTGTCTTCCTCTGTGATATTACGAAGCACTTTACATGGTGTTCCAACTGCAATTACATTTTCAGGTATATCACTTGTAACAACGCTTCCTGCCCCTATAATACTTCCATTTCCAATATGCACTCCTGCAAGAATCGTGGAATTTGCACCAATCCACACATTTTTACCTATATAGATTGGCTTTGATGTATTTACGATTCTATTCTCCGGATAAATCCCATGACCGGCACAGGCAATGCAGACCCCAGGTGCAAGAAATGTATTCTCACCGATATACACTGGTGATGTATCCAGTATGGAACAATTATAATTAATTAAGGCAAAACCTTCAAAATGTATGTTAAAGCCATAATCACAGTGAAAAGGAGGCTCCATGCAAATATTTATATTTTCGTCTTCGAACAGTTTCTTTAATATATTTTTTCTATCTTCCTCATCATCTGGAGCAGTACGGTTAAACTCGTAGATCAGTTTCTTTGCCCTCATCTGTATCTCTTTGGTGTAATCCTTATGCTTCGCGAAATAAGCTGTATCGGTTTTCATAATCTCTAAAAATTTATCTCTCATAACCTTCTCCTTCTATTTTCACTCACGCTTCCCCGTTCTACTACATTTCCCCAGCATATCTCCTACGATAATATTCCATAGTGCGATATTCCAAAATATCCTTCATATGTTTCTTAAATGCTTCATTCCCTATTATACCTTCTAAATCATCTCTAATTGTAATAGCATAGTCCTCTTTCTCAATAAAAAAACCTTTTCCGGAAGCTTTTAAAAATTTAATAGGCATGCTTTTTGCCTTACTTAAATGTTGTTTATCTGTCATTGCTTTATAATAGGCATAAGATATATCTTTTGAAAAATCCTTCCAATTTGTTCCATTATCAAAAAACTTTTCCAAGCCACCAACACATCTTCATCTTTAACTGCCAGTCGTACATCACCATCATTATAGAAACTATATAAAATCGGCATCTTATATACCTTCTGCATATCGGTAGTTTCAATCAGCATCAAGAACTCTCTTCCAATTCCTGCATATATCTCTTCTTCATCCACAGACAACTCTTGCATTTCATTTAAAAATTCCATATACCTTCGAAAGGGATTTTCCTTTGCATGCTTAATACAATATTGATAAATGTCATCATCCATATAAGTAAACAATTCCATACGAGTTGGTATTTTTCCATCCAATAAATCTTTCACTCGATAAAACTCCTGCTTAATCCGCTCCTTAACAGATAATGATTTTTTATCCAACTCCCTGAATAAATCAATCAGTCGCATATCGAAATCCACAATACAATCGCCTGGATATTCTTGATGCCACCTTTTCCACAACTGCATCCTCATAATCTGTAATTGGTGAAGCAATGGCTTCTACACAGTCAGTTCCGGTTACTTCCACTATTCCCATAAGAGAATATAATTTCCCCATAACCTGTTTTGCAACCTGTGTATCATGTAAATGTTTCCTGATAATATAATATATATCTGTTGCATATCTTGCAGTAATGTACATATCCACGATATGATTTGCACCAAGAAGAATTATCTTTTCTTCGCTTTCATTCCATGGTTCCCTTGAAGCAAGTGCATCAATGACAACATTTGTATCTACAAAAATCTTCATTTATTTTGCACCTAACCTCTCTGCTTTTGCTTCTTCCAAATCAACATCCTTTGGTAAAATACCAAACAATGATTTTGCTGTTTTCACCCTGTCCTGATATGGATTAGTAAGTTTCGCAATTATCTTTCCATTTTTTGTAATAAATATATCTTCTGTTGCAGATAATATCAAATATTTACCTAAGTATTTTTTAATTCAGTTGCAGTAATTGACATAGAATCACATCCTTTCTTCGTACTATTATCATACTTCAATCATACGATTTCATCAATAATCTTAGCTAAAAAGAATTTCTATATTATAGAGAACCCTAGCCATTAAAACCAGCGTTCCCCATTTCCTTTACTTTCCATTATTATAAAATTCTTCAAATACCTTTTTGCAATCCTCAATACTCAGCAAATCATAATGTCCATAATTCAGAGAATGGTTTATTTCATTCCAGCTTGTCCATACTGCATATGTACCATCCTTCTCATTAATTGCAGATACCATAAACAAATAATTATCTTCTGGAAATGCAAACTTCTTTCTAATCTCCAATACTGCGTATTGTGGTAAATACTTCTTAAAATATTCCTCCACATTTTTTCTGACCTGTTTTCATATTATATGTTCTTAGCATTGTTGTAACCTCCCGTTACGGGATTAGCAAAGTTCCATCTGCGGCAAGCGTATTATCTGTACATAAAATGTCTATTTCCATATTTATATTGTTCACGATAGCGTAAAGTTACATTCGAAAAAAATGTGGAAAACTTCCTTCAGAAATTTGTTGATAAAGTAATTAACTCTATTTACCTTTTCCATTCAACCTTGATTTTTCTTTTTTTGCAACCAAGTTTACTTTGGCGGACTCCATTTATTCACAATATATAAACGCAGACCCGTTTCGTTTCCTACAACTCCCACGCTAGTAATGTATTTAACCTAGTAACAAAAAACACAAAACAATAAAATTCTACTCTTCTAATAAACCACAAAAAACTGCAAGCATAGAAAACAGGAAACCTTGATTTATAAGGCTTCCCGCTATTTTTACATTATTCAAACTCTTTAAGTTTCTTTTCTCACCTAAACTTTTCTGTTTAGTTTCAAATCGATTTACTTATGTTTTTTCTCTCTATTTTGTTGCATTTTTCTGGCTTACTGTTTTTTGTTGCCAAAGTGTTGCCACAAATATAGTATATCATACTCCTGCACATATACAATATTATAGTGTATATTTTTCCTAGATGAATTTCTGAATCTGCAATACACTACCCATGCCTTTCTATCCCCAAATTGATTTTACCTCATTTAATTTATTTACTTTAAATTTGTCTATCAATTCTCGGAACATATCGCCCTCTTCAACATTATTTCCTTTCAAAAAGTCATAATATGCTTTAGCTAATTTAGATATATTGTACATACCATCCAATGCATCCTTTCTATGCTCGATGCTTGCATTTAAATATACTTCATAACTGTCCGCAAACATTTTTACAACAATGTCCTTATTTTCATTCTGCAAAAACTCATCACTTTTTATAATATTGTATAATTCTAATAAAATTCTTTTCCCAACATGTATTTCAAAGTATGGTATTCGCTGGATAAATTCCAAAATCAAATGGTGGATAACTTCTTTCTGATTATCTATAGCAATATTTTTAGCAGCATACAACATCAAAAATGCAGAAGAAATCCTCTTTTCATCACCTGATACAATCATTCTCTCAAATTTATTAAAAATTCGAGACATATCTTTTTCATATAATATTGTTTTGATATATTCAACATCTAACTCTATCTCTTCCGCTGCATCCAAATACCCGCGTATTTCATTTAACAAAACATCACTCAACTTATTATTTTTATGTGCATATAGGCATATCAAAAGAACAATTTTTGTAATTCTGTCCAATCTTTCTATTGCTTGTGACACACGACCAAATATGTCAAATTTATCCTTAACTATATTTGACTCATTTATTAAATACGCTCTTAAATTACATATAATTTTACTCAGTTCACATTCTTCGTATTGAACATCTCCCAATGTCTGATATAATATCGTAACATATGCAAATATTTGTTCATCTGTTACGTCATTATCAGAAATCACTCCACTGTCATATGATTTTAAAAAGATAGAGTTTAATAAATACTTCTTAATTTTTCCAATAAAATCTTTTTCTTCCATTCTCCATGCTGTTGGCAAATACGTCTTATTTTTAGGAAAGCCAAACTCATCAATGTGCAGGTAGAGCTTATCTAAAACTTCTTCTTTATATTCACTTTCATAAATCTGTTGTTTTAATAACTTATATTTTACAACAGCTGCATTTCTTATTGTTTCATCCTCTGATTCCAATTGGCTTATAATACTTTTAAAAACTCTCTCTTTATCATCTTGTGTCAAGCAATCCATTTGCATACAATCAATTTCATCAAAACAGCTTGCAAATCTATAACTTATAAGCTTATCATTTATTATGTAATCCATACAGCCATTCAATATTTCTGCATTAAAACTATAACAAATACAACGTAAAGAATTATCTATGATTGCACGTTTTTCATACTCATCAATATGCATCTCGTCTAATTGAACCAAAATTGAAATCAAATCCATTATTCTTTGAACATCTAAAACAATAGTCATTCTAGAAGCTATATCAATCAAATGCTTACAATCAGCAAAATAATACTTTATAGATTTCTCTCGAAGTATAGTATCTGATAATACTTCCATCACTTCGTCAAAAAAAAGTTCTACGTACACTTTATCAGTATTATAAATTCGTTCCCTTGTAAAATATGAATTATATACTTTCTTATCATTTATTCGTAATATTTGATACCATCTCCACAATGGTGAAATGCTAGTACTCTCTAGCATGCGAACAGCTACTTCTGTAGAAGTTCTATGATCACGATAAATACCTATACACAATTGATCTTGTAATAGGAGATAATAAAAACTCGCATCCCTTTTTTTACTTTCGTTATTACTCCCCATTGTGTAACTTACTGTATAAGAATTTGGATTAAACGCACTAATCCTCTTATTTTCCGGACGATTATTTTCAACAAAAGTTTCAATTATTGATTCTTTTGATTCAACAACAATTTTTCTTGTATTATATTTGTTATATTCATACAATGAATCCGAAAATAAATCAGGTTCATGATAAAAACTCCAAGTGGCTCTCGCTACTAAGTTTGCATATCCAATCAAAGATGCATTCTTATTCTCTGAATATTTTTGCTGAGACAAAAAAGCAATATAACTTGTCACTATTTCTTTTGCTTCTTCTTTTCTGCCTATCTGATTCAACAAACTTGCCTTCTTTAACGTATACTCGTCATTATATGATATATCAATTTTATCAATACACTTAAAAACCGCTTTTATATCCATTTTACATAAAGAAAATTTCGCATACTCTATCCAATACTCATTTTTGTCTCTAGGCGATTCAAAACTATCAATATTTATGTATTTATTAACTTTTTCATACTCATCAAATTTTCCATCTATTCTGTACATTTGTAACAAATAAATATAGATGTTTATTTTTGAAATTGCTCGGTTCCTAACATCAGAAATAATCTTTTCAAGTTGAACCGCCATATTATCATATAACGGACAATTACACACCTTAAGAATACCACAAAAAGCATTTATTAACTTGCATTTCTCTTCAAAATAATCTACTTTTACTATATATTGCAATTGCCGTTCAATGTAACTACCGATATCTTTTGACTCCTCTTTTGGCAAACATACATATTCCTCCAAACTTTCAACTAAAGAGGTAACTACTGGTTCAATTGCTTTCTTATACTCTTCAATTTTAACCTTAGAATTATTATCCCAAATATCAATATTCGCATATGGCTTTTCACAAAGAATGTGTTCATTCTTTTTATTATTATTCTCTTTTAACAATTCAATAAACCTTTTAATTGCAGCATAATGTACATTCTCAACGTTTTCATCAACAAGAACAGATAAATCCACAATTGTAATCTTTCTCTTCTCTAACATCTTTCTTTCCGCTGTTCCTATATCATCAAATACTCCGCAAAGGTATATTGTTGGACAATTTTCGCCCATATTATCCCTTAACCAACCTAACCAATTCAAGAAATTTGGATCAGAGCCAGAAAAACCAATAAGACATAACTTTGTCTCTAACATCGATTGCTGCACTGTATTAACAAAAGGAGCATACTTGTCAGGATATGTTCTATAATCTTCTTCTGTAATAATATAGTGACCCGAATGTTCTATGCTACCATGTAGTTTCACAAGCCTAGGTCTAATACTACCCGGAAGGTCATCCTGAGAATATACAATTTTATAACTTTGCTTTGTTTTTATTTGTTCTATTGCCCTTTCAAGAAGTGTATCATAATTGGTTGTAAAAACATCATTCCAATTCAACTCTAAAATACTTTTATGTAATTCACCTGGCACAAATAATTTGTCAGCAATTTTTCTTTCTATTAATGAATTTAATGCCTGTCTATCAAAAGTCACTTCATATTTTTGAGCTAATGTTAAAACATTGTTTCCATAGCACTCCCTGCTTTTTCGTTCTATGTTGTCTTTTTCAAATGGATATATTTCCTCAAACATTACCTCTGCAAGCTGCGACCAATCTGGTGGAGTATTCTTCTTTCCACTGAGTGAATCAGCATTTTTAGAAAAACCAGCTCCTATCATCAGGGAAGCTGCACCATATATATTGGGTTCCCCCAAACGTTTTCCTATTTCATCAATGTATGAATATACAATTTTATCGTCCATAAAATTCCCCTCCAGTACTCAACCAATAGCAATCTCTTTCTTCTCAACAACTCAAACTCTAGCCTCAAATTTCTTATTCTTCTCTCCGCCCCAACTATTCTTATAATTCGTTTACATTTAACCTATTTTGTTAACATCCCAATAATCACCTACATATTCCTTTGTATTTGGAATGTCCAACCACGCAGAATAGAAATGCGGATTGCCTTTAAAATCATCACACGAAAATTTCCATATCAGCCTAACATTCTCCCATGGTTCCGTCTGAGCATTTCCTGTGATATTACCACGCATATCCGGAGTGAAAATTTCAAGATTTTGTATTTCAGCACTAGCCAAAGATTGAAACCTAATCTTCCACCTCTTAATCGAAAGTATCTCCTCTTCATTTTTATATACATCAAAAGAAATAATTCTAAAACTAGAAATCATCATCTCTGAAATATTTTTAATCTCAATATGAATTTTACTATACCAACCACTATATCCAGTTATTTTTATTTCGAATTTAGGGGCAATTGCTTTACTTGCTCCCAGCTCTTCTGCATATTGTTTCTCAACAACTGCCAACTCTCTTTTGGCTATATTTAATTGCAACTCATTAATTTCATCCGCTTTTTGCTGGCTTCTATAAGTTTGAACCACAGCTATTATACCCAGAATTATTGTCGCAGTTAATGATAGCAGTTGGGCATAATAATCCAAAATATCACTTTTTGATAATTCCACATCAAAAAAACTAATCGGTGGTGAACACTCATAAACTATATCAATAATGAATGGTAGCAATACAAGAACTGAAATCAAACAAACCAATGCTATAATTATTAAAATAATCCTGACGTACTTTACTACTCTTCTTTGGGTATCCTGCATCTATCTTTTGTTCCTTTCAAAACGATCATTCTTCCTCATCAACATTCACAAATCTATATTTTCCTTTGCCTTTTCCCTTCACAGCACGAACTACATTCATTTCTCGCAATTTTGACATAATTTCTCCTGCTGTCGACGGTGCACAATCCAAAATTTTAGATACATCACTAGCACCAAAAATTTGATTTGTGTCAATAGATCCATAAACTTGTATTATATTTTTCTTTGTTGGCTCTTTATATTCTTTCTCATCAATCGCCGACTTTACAAAAGTAACCACCGCTTTTTCCATTCCATTTTCAACTTTTGTGTTCCTGATTATTGTCTGCAAAATAAATGCATTACTATAATATTCTGGTATACACATTCCGGCACTTTCTAACTCGTTACACATGCAATCAACGCCTTCACCATATTCTTTTACAAAGTTATATGCCTTTTAAAACTCTGCAATGTAGGATTACAATACATATGTTACAACTAAATAATTAAAAAGCGAGGATATGCT
>CAVIJT010000003.1:0-294717 GCA_963643465.1 Lachnospiraceae bacterium
TCCCATGAAATTCTTTTTGAATTTTCAAGGTTGTTTCACTGTTTAATTGTCAATGTTCTTTTTGTCTGTGTCTCAGACAGCTTTTACATGTTACCACATTTCCTTTTGCCTGTCAACACTTTTTTTAAGTTTTTTTCAAAACTTAACGGAGAAGGAGGGATTTGAACCCTCGCGCCGCGTAAACGACCTATACCCTTAGCAGGGGCACCTCTTCAGCCTCTTGAGTACTTCTCCGAACTGAACTTGTAGTTCAATATTTTCTTTTCGTCTAACGTTCCCCGCCAGACGCATTTATTATTTTAGCAAAGCACTATATTTTTGTCAACGTTTTTTTTTGTTTTTTTCAATTTTTTCTTTTATTTCTCTCAAACAGTTATATTTACTGCTGTTTTCCACATTTTTTAATATGCTATTTTATATTTCTTTATAAGATTCAATGGCTGTTTCATATAAATTATTTCCCTTTGAATCTATCACTACAATAACTGGAAGATTTTCTACTTCTAATTTCCGAATGGCTTCTGTACCCAAATCATCATATGCAATTACTTCTGCTTTTTTAATACATTTTGATAATAAGGCACCAGCTCCACCTACTGCTGCAAAGTAAACCGCATTATTTTTCTTGATTGAATTTATAACGTCCTCACTTCTTTTTCCTTTACCGATCATGCCTTTTAACCCATTATCTAATAGTAATGGTGTGTATTTATCCATACGGCTGCTGGTAGTTGGTCCTGCAGAACCAATTACTTGTCCTTCTTTTGCTGGAGATGGTCCAAGATAATATACAATATTATTTTCTAATGAAAATGGTGGTTGTTCTCCTTTATTCATTGCCTCAAACATTCTTTTATGTGCCGCATCCCTTGCTGTATATATAATTCCAGATAGATAAACGTAGTCGCCTGCGTTTAAATCCTTTGTTATTTCCTCATTGATAGGCGCTGTAATATGTTTTTCCATATACACTTGTGGTAAAGTTGTGCTAACTCTACCTACTCCTTTCTCTTTTTTATTAATAGAAATTTGCATAATTTTATTATGGAGTGCAAATTTTAATTGTGATCTAAATAGTTCTTTTTACATGTCGATTTACGTGACAACAAATATTTACTGCTACTGGAAGTCCTGCAATATGAGTTGGATAGGTTTCTACATTTACACCTAGGGCAGTATTTCTTCCACCAAGTCCTCCTGGACCAAAACCTAACTGATTGATTTTTTGCAATAATTCTTTTTCTAATTCCTGCACATATGGTATTGGAGACGGTTCATCTAAGTTTCTGGTAAGCGCTTTCTTTGCTAGAATGGCACATTTTTCGAAAGTACCCCCAATTCCAACTCCAACTACCATTGGCGGACAGGCATTAGGACCTGCTAAGCGCACAGTCTCAAGAACTGCCTCTTTAACACCTTCAATTCCGTCTGCTGGCTTTAACATACAAACACGGCTCATATTTTCACTACCAAATCCTTTTGGCGCCACTGTAATTTCAACCTGTTCCCCTGGAACAATTTCATAATGAATGATTCCCGGCGTATTATCTTTTGTATTGACACGTTCAATAGGATCTCCCACTACAGATTTTCTAAGATATCCTTCTACATATCCTTGACGAATTCCTTCATTGATGGCATCTTCTATATTTGCACCTTCTATATGCACGTCTTGTCCTATTTTAATAAATACAACTGCCATTCCTGTATCTTGACAAATAGGGATCGAATCTTTTGCTGCAATATCCATATTTTCCTGCAATTGTCCTAAAATCTTTTTTCCAATAGCTGATTCTTCATTATTTTCTGCTTTATTTATTGCTCCTACTACATCATCAGCTAAATGTAAATTTGCTTCAATGCACATTTCTTTTATATTTTTTGTAATTTCATCGGTGTGTATATTTCTCATTTTTACCTCCACTATTTCTTCTTGCTAAAAAATAAGCCAATCTGTTTTTACAATAAATAGGAAATACATATAGCAATTCACCCAAACTTTGTATCTACTACACTGGATGGGTGAATTGCATATTATATTTTGTTATTCATTTGTCTCGCTATTCGTTTCGTCTTCTTCTAATAACTCTGCTTCTAAGCGTTCTAACACTTGATTTTCTGTAGTAGCTGCATTGTTTTCTCTAACCTTGGCAATACTTGCTACTCGTACATCTGAATCTTTATCAATGTTAATTAATTTTACTCCAGATGTAATTCTTCCAAGTTCAGAAATTTGATCACACATAGTTCGAATGATGATTCCTTCTGTGGTGATTAACATAATTTCATTATCGTTATTTACAGCTTTTACGCCAATAAGGTTACCGGTCTTTCCTGTAATCTTATAACATTTTACACCTTTTCCTCCTCGATGCTGTACTGAGAATTCATCTAACGAGGTACGTTTTCCAAGTCCATATTCAGAAACAAATAGTAAATGGCTGCCCTGCGTATGAAGCTGCATACCAACCACTTCATCCTGATCGGATAAGTTGATACCAATAACACCCATAGATGTTCTTCCTGTTGGGCGCACATCGGTTTCAGAAAAACGAATACACATGCCGTATTGTGTCACAAGGAAAATATCTTTCTTTCCATTTGTTACTTTTACTTCAATTAACTCATCATCTTCCCGAAGATTAATTGCCTGCAAACCAGATTTTCGCACATTTGAATAGTCTTCCAACGCGGTTTTCTTTACAATACCATGTTTCGTTGTCATGAACAGGTATTTGTTCTCTGGATATTCTCGAATTGGTATTACTGCAGTAATCTTTTCATCGGATTGCAATTGTAATAGATTAACTAATGCTGTTCCTCTTGCAGTTCGGCCTGCTTCTGGAATCTCATATGCTTTGATTCTATAGACACGGCCTTTATTCGTAAAGAAGTTCACATAATGATGTGTTGTTGTCATTAACAAATCTTCAATGTAATCTTCCTCAATAGTCTGCATACCCTTAATACCTTTTCCGCCACGATTCTGGGCTTTAAAGTTATCAATAGTCATACGTTTAATATAACCTAAACTTGTTCTTGCAATTACGGTATTTTCTTTTGGAATCAAGTCCTCATTTGATAAATCCATCTCGTCAAATCCAATGGAAGTTCTTCTTTCGTCACCATATTTATCTCTGATTTGAATGATTTCTTCTTTCACAACATTTAACAATAACTTGCGGTCACCCAAAATTGCTTTGTACTCTGCAATCTTTTTCACAAGTTCTGCGTGTTCTTCTTCAATCTTCTCACGTTCCAAACCTGTCAATGCACGTAGACGCATATCTACTATTGCTTGTGCCTGTGCATCATCCAATGCAAAACGCTCCATCAAGCGAGTTTTTGCTTCCGCAGTATTTTTAGAACTTCGAATAATAGAAATTACTTCATCGATATTATCTAAAGCAATGAGATATCCATTTAAGATGTGATCTCTCTCTTCTGCTTTATTCAAATCATATTTTGTTCTTCTTGTAACAACTTCTTCCTGATGTTTTAAATAATGCTCTAACATCTCCAATAGACTCATTACTTTTGGCTCATTATTTACTAATGCAAGCATGATTACACCAAAGGTATCTTGAAGCTGTGTATGTTTAAATAATTGATTCAATAGCACATTTGCATTAACATCACGACGTAACTCAATGACAATTCGCATTCCCTCTCTGTCGGATTCGTCGCGAAGTTCTGTAATTCCATCAATTTTCTTTGTCTTGTGAAGTTCTGCAATCTTCTCAATTAGTCTTGCCTTATTTACCATAAAAGGAAGCTCGCTGACAATGATTCTACTCTTTCCATTTGGCATGGTTTCTATATCTGTGACAGCACGCACTTTAATTTTTCCTCGCCCTGTACGATATGCCTGCTGAATTCCATGTGTACCAAGAATCATAGCACCTGTTGGAAAATCAGGACCTTTTACAATCTCCATGATTTCCTCGATGGTAGTAGCTCTTTCTTCCTCCACAACATTATCAATAATCTTTACCACCGCATCAATGGTTTCTCTTAAATTATGAGGTGGAATATTGGTTGCCATACCTACGGCAATACCTGATGTTCCATTTACCAAAAGGTTTGGAAATCGAGATGGCAATACCAATGGTTCTCTCTCTGTCTCGTCAAAGTTTGGAGTGAAATCTACCGTATCTTTGTTGATATCTGACAGCATCTCCACAGAAATTTTACTAAGCCTTGCCTCAGTATAACGCATGGCCGCAGCTCCATCTCCATCTATAGAACCAAAGTTACCATGTCCATCTACTAATGGATAACGAGTAGACCATTCCTGTGCCAAATTTACTAATGCACCATATATTGAACTGTCACCATGAGGATGATATTTACCCATGGTATCTCCGACGATACGGGCACATTTACGATGTGGCTTGTCGGGACCATTGTTCAGTTCTACCATTGCATACATGATTCTTCTCTGAACCGGCTTTAAACCGTCTCTTACATCAGGCAAAGCACGGGCGGCAATTACAGACATGGCATAATCAATGTAAGATTTTTCCATTGTCTTTTTCAGATCGACTTCATGTACTTTATCAAAAATATTTTCATCCATTTTACTGCCTCCAATTTATTCTCTGGTCAAAGTTTTCACTCTGTTCTTTTTTATCAAGTATTACTTTCAGCTCTGAATCGTTATATATCAAGATTCTCTACAAATTTTGCATTTTCTTCGATAAATTCTCTTCTTGGCTCTACTTTGTCTCCCATAAGGGTTGTGAACGTTACATCAATTTCTGACTCTTGTTCTTCATCCATAACAACTTTTAAAAGGATTCTCTTCTCTGGATCCATAGTTGTCTCCCAAAGCTGTTCTGCATCCATCTCACCAAGACCTTTATATCGCTGAATCTTGTTGCTGTTATCACGACCAATTTCGTTGAGTATACTATTTAATTCAGAATCGCTGTATGCGTAATAAACTTTTTTATTTCGCTCGACCTTGTACAAAGGTGGCTGTGCTAAATATACATATCCCTGTTTAATTAATTCCGGCATAAAACGATAGAAAAATGTAAGTAGTAATGTACTGATATGTGCTCCATCCACATCGGCATCGGTCATAATAATGATTTTGTGATAACGAAGTTTTGAAATATCAAAATCATCATGAATTCCTGTACCGAAGGCGGTAATCATTGCTTTAATTTCTTCATTGGTTAAAATTCGATCCAAACGTGCTTTTTCTACATTCAGAATCTTACCACGCAATGGAAGAATTGCCTGTGTAGCACGAGAACGTGCTGTTTTTGCACTTCCACCCGCAGAATCTCCCTCTACAATATAGATTTCGCAATTTTCAGGATTCTTGTCTGAACAATCTGCCAATTTTCCTGGTAAACTCATGCCTTCTAATGCAGTTTTACGTCTGGTCAAATCTCTTGCTTTTCTTGCAGCATCTCTTGCACGTTGTGCTACTACTGCTTTCTCACAGATTGATTTTCCAACATTTGGATTCTGTTCAAGAAAGTATGTGAGTTGCTCACTAAATACACTATCTACTGCACCACGCGCCTCACTATTTCCTAGTTTTTGTTTGGTCTGTCCTTCAAACTGTGGTTCTCCAATTTTAACACTAATAATAGCGGTTAATCCCTCTCGAATATCTTCACCAGAAAGATTCTGTTCATTATCTTTTAGGAATTTTTGACTTCTTGCATAATCGTTAAACGTCTTTGTCAACGCATTTTTAAAGCCCACCATATGAGTACCACCCTCTGGTGTGGTAATATTATTAACAAAACTATAACAGCTCTCTGTATAAGAATCATTATGTTGAAGTGCAATCTCTACCTGTACGCCATTCTTTTCCCCTTCACAGTAAATAATCTCATCATACAAGGCTTCTTTATGGCGATTCAAATACTGCACATATTCTTTTATTCCGCCCTCATAATGAAATTCTCTAACTTTAGGCTCTTCCAAACGATTGTCTGTCAATGTAATCTTAATTCCTTTTGTAAGGAATGCCATCTCACGCAATCTCTGTCTTAACGTATCGTAATCAAATACGGTTTCCTCAAACATAAGTTTATCAGGAAGAAACGTAACCTGAGTACCTGTTCGTTCGGTATCTCCAATGACTTTTAGAGGATACATTACTTTTCCTCTCTCGTATCTCTGTTTATAAATCTTACCTTCTTTGTGAATCTCAACTTCCAACCATTCAGATAACGCATTAACAACCGATGCACCTACTCCATGCAAACCACCGGAAACTTTGTATCCTCCACCGCCAAACTTACCACCTGCATGTAGGATAGTAAATACTACTTCTACTGCAGGAAGGCCAGCTTTATGATTAATTCCCACGGGAATTCCTCGTCCATTATCTACCACGGTAATAGAATTATCTTCATTGATTGTAACGTTGATTTCTGTACAATATCCTGCCAGCGCTTCGTCAACAGAATTATCCACGATTTCGTAAACTAAATGATGCAATCCTCTTATGGACGTGCTTCCAATGTACATACCCGGTCTTTTTCGAACCGCTTCTAATCCTTCTAAAATCTGTATCTGGTCAGCACCATATTCCTGATTCATACGCTTCCTCCTAATTCTTTTCCTGACTCACTGTTCCATTTGTTACCTTGTACACTTGATTCACTTTGATACGTTCCTGAATAAATTCTTCCAGACCCGTACAGGTAATAATTGTTTGAATATCTTTAATGCTGTCTAATAAATAATGCTGTCTATTACGATCCAATTCTGATAGCACATCATCTAACAACAACACTGGTAAATCTCCCACCACACGCTTTACAATTTCAATCTCTGCTAACTTTAGAGATAATGCCGCTGTTCGCTGCTGTCCTTGAGAACCATATTTTCTAATGTCTATATCTGCAATTGCAAACTCTACATCATCTCTGTGTGGTCCGGTAGTTGTAACTTTTTGAAATAAATCTCGTTCTCTATTCATAGCAATCTTCATGCCAAAATCTTGGGCTATTGTATTTGCCTCATAGCCAAGTGTCAAAACCTCACGTCCACCAGACAATTTCTCATGAATCGGAGTAATTACTTCGTTGAGTTCCTCTAAATGCTTCTTTCTGCGCTTGATAATTTTACTCCCATACTCTACTAACTGCTCATCCCAAATATCCAATGTAGGGAGCAAACTTTTATCCATAGAAATCTGCTTTAACAGGTTATTTCTATGATTCACAACTTGATTGTATTTTGCCAAATCATGAAAATATACCTTGTCTAACTGACACAATTCCATATCCAAAAATCTTCGTCTCTCACTAGGTCCATGCTTGATGATTCCCAAATCCTCCGGCGAAAAAAAAACGATATTTACAAGTCCCAAAAGTTCGCTAGACTTACGAATAGGAATGCCATCTATAGCAACTCCTTTTGCCTTGTTACGCTTTAAGTGCATATCAATTCTACGGGAAACGCCCTTTTTCTCTACATACATCCGTATATGTGATTCTTTTTCATTCATACGGATAATTTCTTTTTCCTTGCTTCCCTTGTGAGACTTAGTCATACCACAAAAATATAATGCCTCTAAAATATTCGTTTTCCCCTGGGCATTATCCCCGTATAAAATATTTTTTTCCGGATCAAACTCCATGGATAACTCTTTATAATTTCTAAAATTGCTCAGTTCAATTGACTTAATATACATATTGCATTTAACCTACTATCTGGATTTGTTCCCCGTTAAATTCTACTAAATCACCAGCATATAACTTCTTGCCACGCTGACATTCCACTTGACCATTGACTAATACTTGACCATCTTGAATCACAATCTTTGCATCTAAACCGGAAGGAACTAACCCTGCCGCCTTTAATGCTTGTCCAAGTTTAATATACTCATCTCTAAGTTTAATTGTCTCCATCACATTCTCCAATCTAGGATTCTACGCTTATTATCTGCGTACCTCTACCTGAATCATTACACTGCATTAAAATTGATTGGCAAAATAAGGTAAATATAATTTTCCTCTTTGTCTTTAATAAAGCAAGGTGCTTTTGGGTTAAATAAATAAATATCTACCGTTTCATCATCAATTACACGAAGTGCATCCATCAAAAACTTAGGGTTAAAGCCAATTAAAATATCTTTTCCCTCTTTTCTGATATCAATATCTTCTTTCATGGAACCTACAGTAGAATTAATCTTAAGTTCCAAATTATCATCTTCAAAATTTAATACAATTGGTGTCTTATCTACTTCTTTAATCAGCAAAGAAGCTCGGTCGATACAATTTAAGAATTCTTTATTATTAACCGTTACTTTCGTAACATAATTGTCTGAAAGCATCTGTTCAATTTTGTAATACTCACCTTCAATCAATCTGGAAAGTACAGTTGTTTCATCAAAAGAGAATAAAATATGCTTATCTGTAAAATAAATATCTACAATTTTATCCATCTCACCTGAGAGAATCTTACTGATTTCGTTTAATGTTTTTCCTGGAACAATCACGCGAATATCATCATAGGATTCATGCAACTGAATCTTGCGAATAGAAATACGATGACCATCTAAAGATACTACTTTAAAAATATCACCTTTAATCTCAAAAAGCTCACCAGTCATAATCTTATTGCTTTCATTATCGGATACAGAGAAAATAGTTTGCTGAATAATCTCCTTTAAAGCAAAATCTGTAATATGAATGGATTTGTTTCGTTCAACCTGAGGTAACATAGGAAATTCTTCATGTGATTTTCCAACTAAATTAAACTTAGCTTTCTCACATTGAATCAAAGCCATATGATTTGCATCTGAGGTAAATGTAACATCGTTATCTGGTAATTTACGGATAATCTCGGCAAATAATTTAGCGTTAATGGCAATTGCTCCAGCTTCTACAATTGTTCCTTTTACTACAGTCTCAATACCAAGCTCTTGATTATTAGCAATTAATTTAATAATGCCATCTTGTGCATCAATAACGATACATTCCAAAATAGGTAATGTCGTTTTAGAAGAAACTGCACGTAATGCAATATTTACACTATTCAATAAATCCGTCTTTTTACATATAATCTGCATGATTGTGAATAACTCCTTTCAAGTTCAAGTAAGATAGTAAAATTAATTAAATATAGTAATCGTATTAATAGGGGGTGTGAAAATGTGAATAACCGCTGAATCGTAGAGATAGCAAGGTTTTTCGCATTTAAAAACATGTGAATTAATAGAAATTTGCCCGTTGATACTGGGTGAATAGAATCTCTGAAATATACCCTAAGATTCTATTCACATTAAATTCACATAAAGATTCACAGCCTATTGTGGATTAATCTTTTTCTTAAGTACATCTATCACGCTCTGAAGAGAAGTGTCTGTCTTTAAGTCATCTGTAATTTTGTTACATCCATGAAGGATAGTAGAATGATCTCTTTTTCCTAATCTTGCGCCAATGTCTTTTAAGGATACATCTGTAAATTCACGACAAAGATACATGCAGATTTGTCGTGGATGTGCAATGTTACGACTCTTCTTTGAAGAAAGAATGTCTGCAGCGGTAATACCAAAATGCTCTGCTACAATTTCTGTAATAGATTCTACGGTCACGTTCTTCTTAACATCAGATGAAATTAAGTCTTTTAGAACTTCTTCTGCTAATACTACGTTTACTTCAATATTCTTAAGGCGTGAAACGGCTACAATTTTAGTAAGAGCCCCTTCAATTTCTCGAATGTTTGATTTTACGTTTGTGGCAATATAATTTAATACTTCATCGTCAATGGTATAGCCCTCTAACTCGCCTTTTTTGCGGAGAATTGCCATACGAGTCTCATAGTCAGGAGCTTGAATATCTACTTGAAGTCCCCACTCAAAACGAGAGCGAAGTCTTTCTTCTAAAGTCTCGAATTCCTTTGGAGGTTTATCACTGGAAATGATAATTTGCTTCTTTGATTCATGAAGTGCATTAAATGTATGGAAAAATTCTTCCTGTGTACTCTCTTTACCTATAATAAATTGGATATCATCTATTAATAGGATATCAATGTTACGGTACTTCTTACGAAATTCTTGAATAGAAGATGTATCCGAACGGTTACGAATTGCTTCAATCAATTCATTGGTAAAAACCTCACTGGTGACATAAAGCACTTTGGCAGTAGGGTCATTATCTAAAACATAGTGAGCAATGGAATGCATCAAATGGGTTTTACCAAGTCCCACGCCTCCATAAATAAATAGAGGATTGTATACTTCAGCAGGACTTTCCGCAACTGCAAGGGATGCAGCATGAGCAAGGCTGTTGTTGCTACCTACTACGAAAGTATCAAAGGTATAACGTGGATTTAAATTTGTTGCAATATTCTGAGAACTTTTTAAATAAGAAGTTTCTGGTTCTTTTTTAGGAAGAGGTGCTTCTGAAAGAGGTTGTTCCTTCAAATCTCGTGCCAGTTTAAATTCAATGGAAAATGGTATTTCCATAATCTCTTCAATACACACTTCTAAAGGTACTTTAAATTTGGTAGTTAAATAAGGAATGCTTCCTACTCCAACTTTAGATTCATCTACCGAAAGTACCACATGATTTTCATTGCTTCCATTAAAGTCCACAGCATGAATCTTCAATGGAAGAAGCCAGGTTTTAAATACAACATCAGAAATAGAATGCTCCACTTTTAGATGTTGTAGAATGGTATCCCAATTTGCAAGTAAAGTTTCTTTCATAATAAATAACCATTGCTCCCTTTCATTTATATTTTAGTAACTGTTTAGAACCCTGAACAGTTACATATTTTCTCTTAGTTGTAACAAAGTCTAGTGTACGAGTTATAGACGTACATATTTATTCTATTTTATACCAAAATTCACTTTTTTTCAATGGATATGATTTTTTTGTTTCTAATATATTGAAAGGGGGTTTTTAGCCAAATAAGCATGTGAAAAACAATGTGAAAAATGAGAGATAGCATGTGGATAAATAAAAAATGACAGGTTACCCACAATTGTGTGCATAGATTCATCCAAGTGAATCACAATACAGAAAAATGTTGAAAAATAAACAGAATCGGGAGATGTGAAAGTGGTTTATCCACGAAAAACTAAAAGATTATCCACAAGTTATCAACAAAATGTGGATAAGTTGATAACATCATTGGGGATTGTGTGGAGATTATAAAAAGGGTGAGGTGTTGGTGAAATAATCACATAAATATTAAATGGCATTATAAGAAAAGGCTTGACGAAATTATTTTTTCATACTATAATACACATGTTATTTAGTTAGAATAGTCTAAATATGCCTATTCATTTTTTTCAAGGAGGTGCATGGAAATGAAGATGACATTTCAGCCAAAGAAGAGATCAAGATCAAAGGTTCATGGTTTCAGAGCTAGAATGAGTACAAAGAGTGGAAGAAAAGTTTTATCTAGCAGAAGAGCAAAAGGAAGAAATAAATTATCCGCTTAGGTCGCAATATTTGTGGCCTTTTGTTTTCTGTGAATAGTTTTTGGAATAGTGGGTGACTGTCTGGGACAAGTTTGCGAAAGTAGTCCCGGATAGTTGCAGGAATAGTTTTTTAGAATTGGAGATTTTGAAATTGTCAGAATCATTGAAAAAGAACAAGGATTTTCAAAAAGTATACAAATGTGGAAAATCTTATGCCAACAAATATTTAGTTATGTATGTATTAGAAAATAAATTGAAAAATAACAGAATTGGCGTCTCTGTGAGTAAGAAAGTCGGCAATAGTGTGGTACGACACCGATTAGCCAGATTGATAAGAGAAAGTTTTCGGTTGAATGGAGACAAATTTCAGAACGGACTGGATATCGTAGTGATAGCCAGAAATACTGCAAAAGGAAAAAATTATTGGGATATTAGCAGTGCAGTATTGCATTTAGGTAAACTTCATAATATTTTGGATGAAAAGATGATGTAAATGAGAAAAATATTAATTTTTATTATAAAGATATATCGTAAATTTTTATCTCCTATGAAAGGGCGTTGTACTTGTATTTACACGCCAACATGTTCACAGTATGCTATCGAGGCGTTAGAGAAACATGGAGCTATAAAGGGAAGTTTATTAACGATTTGGCGTATTTTGCGTTGCAATCCTTTTGCAAAAGGTGGTTACGATCCGGTTCCGTAGAGTGAGTAGAGACACTCAAGGAGGAAGTAAGCGTGTTACATTTTTATTTGACACAGTATAATGGTCAGATTCTTGGACCGATTGCTAAGGTTCTTGGATATATTTTTAGTGCTATTTACAATTTATTATCGCAGATAGGAATTGAAAATGCAGCAGTAACGATTGTTTTATTTACATTTTTTGTGAATTTACTGATGATGCCTTTGACTATCAAACAACAAAAGTTTTCTAAGATGCAGTCAAAGATGCAGCCAGAAATGGCAAAGATTCAGGAAAAATATAGAGGAAAGAAAGATAACGCTTCCATGTATGCACAACAGGAAGAAATGAAAGCGTTATATGAGAAATATGGTACTTCTCCAGCAGGAGGATGTTTACCAATGTTAGTTACATTTGTTGTATTCTTTGCTTTGTATCGTGTTATTTATGCAATACCAGCATATGTACCACAAATCAAAGAAATTTATGAACAAGTGGCAAATTTATCAGTAGGTAACGAGAGTGCATTAAATTATATTATAGATGCAGGAAAAGATTTAAATATTACTACTGTTACATGGAATAGCGTGACAGTAGATATGTTGAAAGAGAATACAAACTATATTATAGACGCATTTACAAAATTCGGACGTTCTAATTGGGATGCTTTGTCAGCTTTGTTTACTGGCAATAGTGGAGAACTTGTATCAGAAGGCGCAAGTCACATTATGAAAGTAAATAGTATTTTTGGTGATTTGAATCTTGCAGAGACACCACTTGCTAAGCCATTTCCTGGATTAGTTATTCCGATTTTGAGTGTGATTGCTCAGTATATACAGACACATTTAGTAATGTCAAAACAAAAGATGAATACAGAAGATCCTACTATGGCATCTATGAATATGATGAATAAGGTAATGCCAATTATGTCTGGATTTATTTGTTTGGGATTCCCAATAGGTAATGGTATTTATCTTGTTTCTAGTAGTGTATTCCGTATTATTCAGCAGTTACTTGTGAATAAATCTATGGATAACATGGATGTGGACGCTGAAATTGAAAAGAATATGGCTAAAGCACAGAAAAAGAGAGAGAAGTTACATTTAGAGGCTACAGACGGAAGTATAAAAACCGTAGCAAATATGAAGACAAATAACAATTCAGTGAACAATATTGCTAAGATGAGTACAAAGAAGTCAGAAAATAATTCTGAAAAGAAACAGTATGAAAAAGGAAGCATTGCTTCTATTGCTCATATGATGGAAGAGAGCAAAAAGAAATAAGGGGGATAAAAAATGGAGTGGGTTGAATTTACAGGAAAAACAGTGGATGCTGCATTAGATGCTGCACTGGATCAGTTTCGTACTTCCAGCGACTGTGTAGAGTATGAAGTTCTTGAGAAAGAATCAAATGGTTTGTTAGGATTGTTTAGTAAACCAGCAAAGATTCGAGTTCGTTTGAAAGAAGATGCAGAAGTATTAGAAGAGCCAGTAACAACAAAAACTGTTTTGGCACAAGAAGTTGCAGAGGAGACACCAATTGTTACCGTGGATGAAGGACAAATGGTGAAGGCTGCAGAGAACTTTTTAAAAGAAGTTTGTGATAAAATGGGTGTAGAAGCTAGTTTTGAGATTACTTGCGATTCTGATGACAATCGTATTAATATTAATATTCTTGGAAAAGATATGGGATTATTAATCGGTAAAAGAGGACAGACTTTAGATGCGTTACAATATCTTACTAGCTTAGTTGTAAATAAAGAGAGTGGAACTTATTATAAAGTGAAACTTGATACAGAAAATTATCGTGCAAGAAGAAAAGAAACACTTGAGAATCTTGCAAAAAATCTTTCATCTAAGGTTAAAAAGACAAAAAAATCAGTGGCTTTGGAGCCTATGAATCCTTATGAGAGACGTATCATTCATTCTGCATTGCAGTATGATAAATTTGTGGAAACATATAGTGAGGGTGAAGAGCCTAATCGTAAAGTCGTAATCGCCATGAAGAAAGAGTACCGTAACTATAATGGTAACAGAGGCGGTTATAACAAGAAATACAATCGAAATTATAAGAAAAATAGCTATGGCCGTGGTGGATATGAGAAGCGTAATTTTGAAAACAGAGATACTTCTGCATCCACAGAAAATGCAATGGCGGACATGGGCGGCGAAGAATAAGAAGAAAAAGGGGTTTGAAAAAACCTCTTTTTCTTTACATGGATAGAAAGGTTTGGTGTACACAATGAAGACGGATACAATTGCTGCAATTGCTACGGGAATGAGTAACGGCGGAATTAGTATTGTTCGAATTAGTGGTGAGGATTCTCTTGATATTGTAGATAAAATTTATCGTTCCAAGTCTGGAAAGAAAATACTTTCCAAGCAAGAAAGTCATACCGTGCATTATGGATATATATATGATGGCGATACTCTTATTGATGAGGTGCTGGTGGTTTTAATGAAAGCACCAAATAGTTATACAAGAGAAAATGTAGTGGAAATAAACTGTCATGGTGGCATTATGGTTACTAGAAAAGTGTTGGAGACAGTTATCAAATATGGTGCAAGAACCGCAGAACCAGGGGAATTTACCAAACGAGCATTTTTAAATGGGAGAATTGATTTATCTCAGGCAGAGGCTGTTATTGATGTAATCAATGCAAAAAATACTTATGCGTTGTCCAGTTCCTTAAATCAGTTAAAGGGAAATATACATGATAAGATTGGAGAGATTCGAGAAAGTATTCTCCATGATACTGCGTATATTGAGGCGGCATTGGATGATCCGGAGCATTATTCTTTGGATGGATTTTCAGAGGAATTGTCACAGAAAGTTGAAAAAAATATCAAAGCATTGGAGAAGTTACTGCGTTCAGCAGATAACGGGAGAATCCTAAAGGAAGGAATACAGACTGTTATTTTAGGAAAGCCAAATGCAGGAAAATCCTCTTTGTTGAATGTATTATTAGGAGAGGATAGAGCTATTGTAACAGATATTGAAGGTACTACCAGAGACACTTTGGAGGAGACAATCTTGTTAGATTCCATTATGTTGCATGTGATGGATACAGCAGGTATTAGACAAACTGTAGATGTGGTAGAGCAAATTGGAGTTGAAAAAGCAAGAAGTTCTGCGGATAAAGCAGATTTGATTTTATATGTGGTGGATTCTTCCAGAGCATTGGATGAAAATGATGCTTTGATTATGGAGTTTATCAAAGATAAGAAAGTCATTCTTTTGCTAAACAAAACAGATTTGGAGCCAGTAACCACAAAAGAGATAGTGCAAGAAAAATTATCCATTTATAGTGATAGAAACTTTGATATTGTTGCCATTTCTGCCAAAGAAGAGAAGGGAATTGAGCAGTTAGAAAATATATTAAAAGATATGTTCTATCAAGGAAAAATTTCATTTAATGATGAGATTTATATTACAAATATGAGGCAGAAAGAGGCAATTGCAGAGGGATTGGAAAGTCTTAAGCAGGTAAGAGAAAGTATTATAAATCAAATGCCGGAAGATTTCTATTCCATTGATTTGATGAATGCTTATGAGGTATTAGGAACTGTTATTGGAGAAGCAGTAGAAGAAGATTTGGTAAATAAGATTTTCAAAGAGTTTTGTATGGGAAAATAATTATTCAGAAATGAGTAGTTATAAGCAATGGATAAAAGTGTTGAGAAATGAGGAATAAAGATGGCGTACGAATACGAAAGCTATGATGTATGTGTAGTAGGAGCAGGACATGCAGGTTGTGAAGCAGCATTGGCTACTGCAAGATTGGGACTTAAAACAATTATGTTTACAGTAAGTTTAGACAGCGTGGCGCTAATGCCATGTAATCCTAATATAGGTGGAAGTTCTAAGGGGCATTTAGTTCGAGAAATTGATGCTCTTGGCGGTGAAATGGGAAAAAATATTGATAAGACATATATTCAGTCCAAGATGTTAAATAAATCCAAAGGACCGGCTGTTTATTCCTTACGCGCACAGGCGGATAAGCAGGATTATACAAGAGAAATGCGTCAAGTGATAGAAAACACAGACAATTTGACTTTGAAACAGGCAGAGGTTACAAAATTGTTGGTGGAGGATGGAAAAATATCTGGGGTACAAACTTATTCCGGAGCAATTTATCCATGTAAAGCAGTTGTGTTATGTACTGGCGTGTATTTAAAAGCGCGCTGTGTGTATGGTGATGTGAGCAATTATACTGGACCAAATGGGTTGTCAGCGGCAAATCATTTGTCTGATAGCCTGCAAGAACTTGGGATTGAATTGTATCGTTTTAAGACTGGAACTCCAGCACGTATTGACAAGCGTTCTATTGATTTTAGTAAGATGGCAGAACAAAAGGGTGACGAGGAGATTGTTCCATTTTCATTTACAAATACAGAAGAGGATATTAAGAGAGAACAGGTATCTTGTTGGTTGACTTATACAAATGAAGAAACTCATAATATTATTCGAGAGAATCTTGACCGTTCTCCTTTGTACTCTGGAAATATTCAGGGAACTGGACCAAGATATTGTCCATCCATTGAGGACAAAGTAGTGCGTTTTTCTGATAAAAACAGACATCAAGTATTTATCGAGCCAGAGGGCAATTATACAAATGAAATGTATATAGGTGGTATGTCCAGTTCTTTGCCAGAAGATGTGCAATATAAGATGTATCGTTCTGTTGCTGGATTGGAAAATGCAAAAATTGTTCGAAATGCTTATGCAATTGAATATGATTGTATTAATCCAATGCAGTTAAAGCCTTCTTTGGAATTTAAGAAAGTAGAGAATCTGTTTAGCGGAGGGCAGTTTAACGGAAGTTCCGGGTATGAGGAGGCTGCAGCGCAAGGATTGGTAGCTGGAATCAATGCCGCACAAAAATTACTTGGGAAAGAACCACTTGTATTAGATCGTTCACAGGCATATATTGGTGTATTGATTGATGATTTAGTGACAAAAGAAACGCATGAGCCATATCGAATGATGACATCCCGTGCGGAATATCGTTTGTTGTTACGTCAGGATAACGCAGACGTTCGTTTGACTCCAATTGGACACGAAATTGGTTTGATTAGTGAGGAAAGATATGAGAAGTTTTTAGAGAAACAACAGTTGGTTTCTGAAGAAATTGAGCGAGTAAAGAAAGCTACCATAGGTGCTAATCAACAAGTAAATGAGTTATTGGAAAAATATAATAGTACACCATTAAATTCTGGTGCTACTTTGGCGGAAATTATAAAACGTCCGGAAATGAAATACGAATATCTGGAATCGGTAGATAAGGGAAGAAAGCCACTTTCAAAAGAGGTAATCGAGCAGGTAAACATTCAGTTAAAGTATGATGGTTACATTAAGAGACAGCTTAAGCAGGTAGAGCAGTTTAAGAAAATGGAGAAGAAAAAGATACCGGTGGATATTAACTATGATGATATATACAGCCTTCGTTTAGAAGCAAAGCAGAAATTGAATCAAATACGTCCGGAATCTGTGGGGCAGGCATCTCGTATTTCAGGAGTTTCGCCAGCAGATATTTCTGTTTTATTGGTTTATCTTGGTGCAAAATAGAAGGGAGAGAAGTGAATGTATTCGTTAGAGGCATTTGAGAAAGGTCTTTCGGAACTGGAGATAACGTTGTCTGAAAAACAAATGAATCAATTTATAAAATACTATGAAATGTTGGTTGAAAAAAATAAGGTCATGAATTTAACTGGCATTACAGAATGGGAAGAGGTTGTACAGAAGCATTTTTTGGATAGTTTATCTCTTGTGTATGCGGTGGATATAGAAGATGGTATGAAGGTATTGGATTTAGGAACAGGGGCTGGATTTCCGGGAATCCCTCTGAAAATAGCATTTCCAGAGATGAACATTGTACTTCTTGATTCTTTGAATAAGCGTATTAAGTTTTTGCAGGAAGTAATAGATACGCTAGCTTTAAAAGGGATCAAAGCAATTCATGGTCGTGCAGAGGAACTTGCTCAAAAGAAGGAATATCGAGAATCTTTTGAAGTAGTAGTATCCAGAGCGGTTGCAAATTTATCTACTTTATCAGAATATTGTATTCCTTTTGTTGAAGTGGGAGGAAGTTTTGTGGCATATAAGTCTGGAGAGATAGGAGAAGAACTGAATGCGGCAGATCCTGCAATTCTTATGCTTGGAGGAACATTAGCTTCTGTGGAGGAATTTTTACTTCCAGATTCGGATGTAAGTCGTTCTCTGATTGTTATTGATAAAGAGGAAAGTACCAAAAAGAAGTATCCAAGAGGTGGAGGGAAACCTTCAAAAGACCCTTTGCATTAAATGGAATGTTCATAAGCAAAGCGAGTAGGCTGAAGCCTACTCGCTTTATATATTTATTCAACTGTTCCATTTTCCAGATAGGTCTCGCAAATATCTGAAAATTCTTCTGGTTTTTCAATTTGAGGTAAGAATTTACAATTAGGTATAATTGCTACCTCTGTGTTGGAATTTAAGAAAATCTTCCAATCTGAAATATCTGTTTTGTATTCCATAAATTCGCCTAGAATCACACAAGTTGGAGTGGACATGTCTGTATATTTATCTATTACATCACAGCCTAAATAATGGCAAATTTCACTTGCAAATAAATATTTGCTTGTACTTCCCTTTAGATGTGCGGCTTCATGATAACGAGATACATAGCTTAGTGTATCAGATGAATTGCTTGCAAAGTATTTTGTATGGAATCTTCTGAGTAATGCAGAATTGGTAGTATAACAACAGTAAATAAGCGTTCCGATAATTGGGAACTCTAAAAGTTTCTTTTTATACAAATCCTGTTTAGTTGGCATTTGATTCGCATCACAGAAATCCACTGGATTTATAAAAATCATATGAGAGAAGGTATTTTTTCTAAATTTCTCTATCATGATGGTAATAGGAACTGTATTGCCCGTTGCAATTACATCTGGTTGTTCACCGATTATATTTCGGATAAAATCGGAAAGAATTTGTACATATAAATAGCTGGTATAAGTGATTCTTGGTTTATCAGAACGACCGCAGCCAAGTAAATCGACAGTATAAACTGTGTGATTCTTGGCAAAAGTTTGCACTACTTTGTGCCATTCATATTCAGAACTGCAACAATTTAGATCATGTAACAATAACAAAGGAGTGCCTTTTCCTGTTTTGGTATAAAAGATGTTGCCGTGTTTGTGTTTATAATATTGACCGTGTTTGCTGAACAGTTTTTCCTGTTTGGTAGAAAAATAAAAAATGAAACGATTGATGGCATAGATTGCAGATAAAATAGAAAATATATGTGCCAATAAATCAAATAATTTTTGTTTCTGTTTTTTCATGTAATCACCTCTCTTATCTTATATTATAATAAAAATGCGTATTTCATACAATAAAAAAGTATAATTTGTTTTACAAATCTTGGATGGTGGGATATAATAAAAATAGGTGTATTTTTTTGCTTGCGTCTACTATAAAGATTAGGGATACAAGCCCTGTTTTGGGTGCAGTGACCTTAGTTGGAATTTAGGAGATACAAGCAGTGTATCGGGAGGTTTTGGATTTGACGGAGCATGAGAAGATGGAGATTTTTCTGCGTGAGATTTTAATGAACATCGAGAGTGAACAGAATATTACAATACGCAGATTGGAAGATTTTCACCGTAAGGTTGAGTCATTAAACCGCGAAAAAGTCTTAATAGAACAGAAGTTGCAGGATAATATTAGCTTTTTTAATCCTACATGTGCGAAAAATAGAGAGAAGCTAGAAGAGATTAATCAATCGCTTTTACAGTGTCATAGTGAGATAGATGCTACCAAGGAGCAATTGAAAGAACTCAACGCTAAGATAAATACGATGGGAAAGATTGTTTCGTTTTTGAAAGAACATTCTCCTGAGGTTGAGAATAAAGTAAAAGAGCCAGACCATTTTACAGCCAGTGGTATTTCTATTTTAGAAGCACAAGAAATGGAACGAAAGAGGATTGCAAGGGATTTGCACGATTCTACGGTGCAAAGTTTAACAAATATTGTGCATAAGACAGAATATTGTAGCAAGATGATAGATAAAGATGCAGTACAAGTAAAATTCGAATTAGTTTCTATGATGGAGAATATACGCAATTGCATTGATGATATGAGAAGAATCATTTATGATTTGCGTCCTATGTCTATTGATGATCTTGGTCTTGTCCCTACTATCCAAAGATTTGTTGAACAGAATAAGGCAGAACATGAAGGCATGAAGTTTAAGATTCAGGTGACTTCAAAGAGTGCGGAAGTAGATTTGCCTTCTGTAGTTACGTTGACGATTTTTCGGATTGTGCAGGAAGCATGTAACAATATTTTCAAATATTCTCAGGCAAAGAATGTAATTATTGCAATTTCCTATTTAGAGGATAAAATTGAAGTTTCGGTACAGGATGATGGAGTTGGATTTGACAAGAGTTCTATAGGAAAAGGCGAAAAGAGTAAGAGTTCGGGATTTGGACTTTCGATTATGCAGGAGAGAGTGCAGCTTCTTTCCGGTTCTTTTTCTATTGACAGTCAGTTAGGTCAGGGAACAAAAGTCTCTATCGAGATTCCTTATGGGGCAGTTGAAGAAGGAGTTTAATCAAACTACCACTAAAATGGAACTATTTATGAACAAAAGAATAAACTAAAAATAGGTAATTGAAATGGGTAGTTATCTATTGGATGTACGAGGCAAGATGAAACAGAAAGGGGTACAAGTGATGCAGGTTGAGGTTGTTATCGTGGATGACCACGTAATGGTCAGAGAAGGTATCAAACAATTGCTTGAGATGGATGGAGATATTCGAGTAATTGGAGAAGCAAGTGATGGAGAGGAAGGATTAAAAGTAGTAGAAGAAACTGATCCAGATGTTTTATTATTAGATGTAAATATGCCTAAAATGAATGGGTTAGAAGTTTTACAAAAAATAAAAGAAAGTGGAATTCGTAGAAAAGTGCTTATTCTTACTATTCATAACGAAGTGGAATATTTGTTAAAGGCAATTGAGATTGGTGTAGATGGATATGTATTAAAAGATTCTGAACTTTCGGTGTTACGCAAAGCAATTTTTTCTATATATGAAGGAAACACTTACATTCAACCTTCTTTAGCTCCATTGTTAAAGAAAAAATTGGAAGAACCTGCTCCAATTGAAGGAAATGAAGAAGGCCTTACAAAGAGAGAGATGGAAGTATTAAAATTAGTTGCAGAAGGTCTCTATAACAAGGAAATTGCAGACCGATTGACTATTAGCGAGAAAACAGTAAAAAATCATGTTTCCAATATTTTTAGAAAGATAGATGTATCGGATCGAACACAAGCAGCGGTATATGCTATTCGGAACGGATTTGTAGAGTTATAAGTAAAAGTGTATTTGTTCAATATTAATTGTTCAAATACACTTTTTTGTTTTTTATTTTATTCAAGTTATAGATATATAATAAAAAAAATGTTATAATGTATGTTGCGAAAAATGTTTCACGTGAAACATTTTTCACTTTATAGAAAAGAACGTCCTATAAGTGAAAACGCTCTACGAGGATGTCACAGCTGCGTAAGGTGAATTGTTTTACAGGATGGATTACAAAAAGAAATGAGGAAATAAGATGGGGAGAATTATTGCTGTTGCCAATCAAAAAGGCGGCGTTGGTAAGACAACAACTGCAACTAATTTATCTGCCTGCCTTGCGGAAAAAGGAAAAAAGGTATTAGCAGTAGACCTTGATCCACAGGGTAATATGACAAGTGGGTTAGGTGTAGACAAAAATGAAGTGGAAAACACAGTATACGAATTGATATTAGATGAGTGTACCATAAAAGAATGTATTCAAGAGGAAATATTAGAAAATTTATCACTATTGCCATCTAATGTAGATCTTGCAGGAGCTGAGATTGAACTTATTGGAGTGGAAAATAAAGAATTTATTCTAAGAGAATCTATTAATCAGGTGAAAAATGATTACGATTTTATCATTATTGATTGTCCGCCATCATTAAATACACTAACAGTAAATGCTATGACAACAGCAGATACAGTTCTAGTTCCTATTCAATGTGAATTTTTTGCATTGGAAGGATTGTCACAGTTGATACATACTATCAATCTAGTTCGAGAAAGATTAAATCCATCATTAGATATCGAAGGTGTAGTTTTCACTATGTATGATGCCAGAACAAATTTATCATTACAAGTAGTAGAAAATGTAAAAGAAAATTTAAATCAAACTATTTATAAATCTATTATACCCCGTAATGTTCGTTTGGCGGAAGCCCCTAGTCATGGACAACCTATTACAATGTACGATTCAAAGTCTGCCGGAGCAGAGGCATATCGTGAACTTGCAAATGAAGTGATTGAAAATGCAATGGATGGTGGATATTTCTAAAGATTGCAGATAAAATTTGCAAAATAAAAGTGATACTGTGAAAACGTATGTGTTGTAGAAAGTGATTTGGAATGCAAATAAGAGATTGTTTATTACCATAATCACGAAGCAAGAATGATAGAATACAGGAAGGAGTTAAAACATGGCAAGAGCAAAAGGACTTGGTAAAGGATTAGATTCCATGATACCAAAGAAAGTAATGCCTGATACAAAACAAACAAAAAAAGAAGAAAAAGAAAATGTTTCACGTGAAACATTAATTAAAATTAATGAGATTGAGCCAAATCGTGAGCAGCCACGTAGAAATTTTAATGAGGATGCGTTGCAGGAATTGGCAGATTCCATTAGGCAGTATGGTGTTTTACAACCGTTGCTTTTGCAGAAGAAGGATAAATATTATGAGATTATTGCCGGAGAGAGAAGATGGAGAGCTGCTAGAATGGCAGGAGTGAAAGAGATTCCTGCTATTGTTAAGGAGTATTCTTCTCAGGAAGTGATTGAAATTGCATTGATAGAGAATATTCAACGTGAAGATTTGAATCCAATCGAAGAGGCAATGGCATATCAAAAGTTGATTACAGAATTCAAGTTAAAACAGGATGAATTAGCAGAACGGGTATCCAAAAGTAGAACAGCAATTACAAATTCTATGCGATTGTTGAAACTTTGTCCCAAAGTACAAGAGATGCTAATTGAAGAAATGATTAGTAGTGGACATGCAAGAGCTTTGATTCCTATTGAGGATGCAAAAGAACAAGAAACTGTAGCACAGGAAGTATTTGATAAAAAGTTAAGTGTAAGAGAAACGGAAGCATTAGTAAAGAAGTTACTAAAAGATGAACCTGAAAAAAAGGAAAAAGAAAAGAATACAACAGAAAATATAATATATAAAGATATCGAAGAAAAAATCAAAGGAATTATTGGTACTAAGGTATCTATTCAAAAGAAAACTAAGAAAAAGGGAAAAATAGAAATTGAATATTATTCTCCAGAAGATTTAGACCGCATTTTAGATTTATTAATGTCTATTAAGCAGGCATAGATTTACTTTGAAAGTGTGATTTTTATAAAAAAATAGGAAAGGAATAGAAAGAGACAATGAAATTATTTGACACAATTGGTATTGATGGAAGTTATGTAGTATTAGGATTAGCAGCATTTAGTATAATTTTATTGATTTTGATTATTGTTCTATTTGCTAAGAACAGTAAATTGCGAAAGAAATATGAAACATTTATGCAGGGGGAAGAGGCAACCAGTTTGGAAAAAATGTTTGCCAAAAAGTTTGGTGAAGTAGATGGATTAATACAAAAGACATCTAGTTTAGAGAAAAAGATGCAGATTATAGATGAAACATTGCTTGGTACTTATCAAAAACTCGGTATTGTAAAATACGATGCTTTTGAAATGGGAGGAAAACTGAGTTTTGTATTAGCTCTATTAAATGAGAAGAATGATGGATTTATTATTAATTGTATGCACAGTACAAGAGAAGGATGTTATACTTATGTAAAAGAGATTATAAAGGGTGAATCTTTTGTAATTCTTGCAACAGAAGAAAAAGAAGCATTGGATATGGCTATGAATGCAAACGAATAAAGAAAAGTTGGTGCAATAATGAGAAAAGTAGCTGTGAAAGCGATAAAAGGAGACGAAGTGCTGGCGCAGGACATTATCAGTGAATATGATACATTACTTATGTCTGCTGGAGTTGTCTTGAAAAAAGAATATGTACATAGACTGGAAGAAATGGGAATTCAATACATTTATGTAGAAGATGAATTTGCACAGGGAATTGAAAAGAGTGACATTACTGAGATTAAAATTAAAGAGCAATGTCAGAAAGAAGTACAAGAAACATTAGACAAGTTTACCTATTGTGGAAGCAGTGAATTAGAAGTGCTGAAAGAAGTGGCACAGGAAATTATAGTAGATTTGTTGGAAGAACCAGACATTATGTTTAATGTAAGTGGTGTACGGCAAAAAGCGGAAAGTGCATATTCCCATTCTATTAATGTGGCAGCACTGGCAGTATTTCTTGCTCTTAGAATGAAAATTGATAAGAAAAGAGTGAGAGAAATTGCAATAGGAGCATTATTACATGATATTGGATATACTTATGTACAGACAGAAATGAAGGATAAGAAATACGCAGATTTTTCGGAAAAGGAAAAAAAGGAAATACAAATGCACGTAATCTACGGTTATACAGCCATAGAAAAGCAGGATTGGATTTCTAATATGGCAAAGGATATTATATTGCATCATCATGAGCATGTGGATGGAACTGGTTATCCTATGCATATTGACGGTGAAAAAATGCACCTAGGTGCAAAAATTGTAGCTGTTTGTGATGCTTTCGATAATTTTGTGTATGGGACATTTTTGGATAGTATGAAAGTGCATGAGGCAATAGAATATATTGTATCTCATGCGGGAACAGAATTTGATCCTAAAGTGGTAAAAGTATTTAATGTAAGCATTGCAGCTTATCCAACAGGAACTACAGTGCTTACCAATGAGGGAGAAATCGGTATTGTAATCAGACAAAATAAAGAGCAGCCAACACGACCTGTTCTTCGAATGCTAAAAGATAAAAATGGAAACAAATATAAGGAATGGGTAGAAAAGGATTTGTTGAAAGAGTTGAGTTTGTTTGTAAAGGATACGATAGAAACTATATAAATAGGGTTGAAATCAGAAAATGAATGAGTTATAATAATGGTTGTCGGTGAGCATTTAGCTACATTGACAACCATTTATTATATTGTAAATCTGAGAAGAAAAGATAAATGGAAATTTTCAGAGAGCCGATGGGTGGTGTGAATCGGTAATGGAAGTTTATCGGTCCACTTCTGTTAAGAGCCGGTTAAGAGCCGGAAGGTTGGTATCCTTTATTTTACCGAAAGAGGTCTTTGTGATACAAAGGCAATCTGGGTGGCAACGCGGAATTCATTTCGTCCCAATAGTAGGGAGAAGTGAATTTTTTTTTTACTCGTAACTATTCAGAACCCTCTGTAATGGAACAAGTCACTCATGAGTGTTCATTAAATTAGTAGTAGTAAATAATAAAAGAAAGGTGAGAATAAATAATGTTAGACATCAATTTATTAAGAAATGATTTTGAAGCAGTAGAGAAAGCATTATCTACAAGAAATGAGGAGTTTGATTTAAGTCAGTTTAAAGGACTTGACGAGAAGAGAAGAGCATTGCTTGGCGAAGTAGAAGCATTGAAGAGTGAGAAGAATAAGGCATCAAAGCAAGTGCCTATTATGAAAAAGGAAGGAAAAGATACTACTGCATTGTTTGAGGAAATGAAGCAGTTATCTGATAAAATCAAAGAGTTAGATGATCAGGTTCGTGCAGTAGATGCTGAGTTAGATGCGTGGATGCTTACGATTCCTAATATTCCTCATCCATCTGTGCCAGCAGGTGCTAGTGATGAAGAAAATGTAGAGATTCGTAAGTTCGGTGAGCCTACAAAGTTTGATTTTGAGGCAAAGGCACATTGGGATATTGGTAAAGATTTAGATATTTTAGATCCAGAGATGGGTGCAAGGACAACTGGAGCTCGTTTTACATTCTATAAGGGATTAGGAGCAAAACTTGAGCGTGCTATCGGAAACTTCTTTTTAGATGTACATGAAAAACAGGGATATGAAGAGGTATTTCCACCATTTATGGTAAGTAGAGAAAGTATGACTGGAACAGGTCAGCTTCCTAAATTTGAAGAAGACGCATATAAGGTTAGTGGAGATGGTAAGGAATATTTCTTAGTTCCAACTGCAGAAGTTCCTGTTACAAATATGTATCGTGAGCAGATTTTAGATGGAACACAGCTTCCTATTAAACATTGTGCATATACTGCATGTTTCCGTGCAGAAGCTGGTTCTGCTGGTCGTGATACTAGAGGACTTATTCGTCAGCATCAATTTAACAAAGTAGAGTTGGTAGAATTCTCAAAACCAGAAGATTCTTATGCTGAGTTAGAGCGTTTGACTCATGATGCAGAAGAAGTATTACAGATTTTAGGATTGCCATATCGTGTAGTTAAGATTTGTATGGGTGACTTAGGATTTACAGCAGCAATGAAATACGATATTGAAGTATGGATGCCTTCTTATGGAAGATATGTAGAGATTTCAAGCTGTTCTAATTTTGAATCATTCCAGGCACGCCGTGCAAATATTAAGTTTAAAGATAGCGCAAAGGATAAGGCACAGTTTATTCATACATTAAATGGTTCTGGTGTAGCAATTGGTAGAACAACTGCCGCAATCTTGGAAAATTATCAGCAGGCAGATGGAAGTGTTGTAATTCCAGAAGCTCTTCGTAAATATATGAATGGTCGCGAAGTGATTACAGGAAGATTTTAAGAATGACAAATACGCTATTTGCGTAGGGTAAAAATAGGCTCTATACTACGATTTATTATGTAGATAGAGCCTATTTTGAAAATATTTCTAGTTATTAATAATAGAACCGCCCCACTCCACCACAGTGAATCCGGTACGTTCAAAAGATTCAAAGCTCTGTGGTTCAATTTCTACTGGGTTTGATAATGGCTTGTATGCCATATATACACGAAGCATACTGTCCGGAGCAGGATTGATATGAAGAGGAGCAATTGCCTCGTAATTGCTGGTTTGGAAAGAAATTAGGTTGTAGGCATTATTTTGCATGAGTGGAGCCCAGTATACGATAAATTCATTGTATTCTTTTGAAGTAAGCCCCATTTTAGGAAGAATGGTTTGTAAGAATTTTGTGGTATCTTCCCCTTTTACACAGAATCCTTTAGAAAAGTCTGGGGTAAAGTTATTGGCATCCCCTTCCCAGAAAAGATAGGAATATTCTAATCCATCGGCTTTGCTTGTAAGAGTACCATCGGTATCTGCGGTTACTTCCCAGTGTCCGTCTTCTGTATATGGATAAGTGTAAGTGAGTTTGCCATCAAAATCCAAATCTACAGTTACATCTGTTTTTTTCTCTGGATAGAGATAAATAATTGGTTTATAGCAAGGCATAGGATATTGTTGACTATATTTTGCTGCCTGATAAGAAATCCGAACGGCTCTTCTAAGTGTAGTATCAGGAATTGTTTCATAGTAAATAGTTAATTTGGTATTTTTAGTTGGAATCTGAGCAGTTGCTATAGTTTCGTACTGAATACTTCCATCTGCTTGCGTTATTTCAAGTAAAGTGCTATCAGTAACAAGATAAGAACCTTGATTGGTGTTCCAAATTGTTTCATTTGTTTGGGTACTAAAGTAGCTTCTATATGAGAAAGCTGCCTCTTCTTTTTGTAAACCGTCCACGGAATCTCCTAGTACAGTAATGGTTGTTGCATATCCTGCATAAGAAGCTGTAGATGTTGAGATATCTGGATTTTTTAGGTTTAAATCGCATGCACATATGCGGATCACATCCTCATTTTTTAACTGTTCCCAAGTAATTTCCTGACCTTTTTTATAAATTTTAGTAGTTGAATCAAAATAAAATGTAGTATCTTTTTGATTAGTAAGTTCTAAAGTATGTTCATCTGCAATGTTAGAAATCTTATCTTCTATAATGGTATTTGCAATGGAATTTGTAACTACAATTTTTTCGCATTCGCATAAGGAAGATGGAAAAGTTTCGGCAGTAAGTCCGTTGTAAGTAATTTCGATGGTGTCACCAGGTAATAATTCTTCTTTGATAATATCATAGAGTGTTCCGTCTAAGTTGTTTTTATAATAGGTAATACAGGAAGTAAGATTCAGTGTAGTAGTATCATTGGTAATATATATGGTTCCGTTTTCAATTTTGCTGATAGCAGCAGAAGTGGTTACTGTTGTCTGTGGCGTAGTAGTGGGTTCTAAAGATGGTGTAGAAGTGTCATCAGTAGAAGGAGTGATATCTGCTACAATACACTGGATGTTAGCTGTTTTTCCATTGTAAGTTTTTGCTGTAATTGTTGTTTCGCCAGTAGCTTTTGCAGTAACCATTCCGTTAGCAGAAACGCTGGCTACGGAAGGTTTTTCTGAAGTATATGTAATTTTATTGCTGTAACCAGAAGAAAAGGTTACAGTTAATTTCTTTGTTTCTTTAGGAAGTAAAGTAAGTTCCTGTTGAGAGAAAGAAATTTTTTTAGGAGCAGCTTTGACTGTTACTTTGCATTTTCTTGTTTTTTTATTTGATTTTGCAATAATAGTAGCTTTTCCTATCTTTTTGCCTTTAATCTTGCCTGACTTTGTTACGGATACAATGTTCTTATTGGAAGAGCGAAAAGATATTTTTGAGGAGCTTTTAGAAGCTAATTGAAAAGTTTCACCTTTTCCTATGGTTACTTTGTTAGTTAGAGAAAATGAGGTTGCAGCTTGGGTAAGTTCCATTTTGGGAAATCCAGACATTATAAGAGCGGATGCCAAAGCAATAGAACTAATTCGTTTGAAAAATTTTTTTGTTTTTTTCATAGTTTATACTCCTTTTCCGTGTAATTCTTGTATTTGAAAAGTACAAATCAAAAATTGAAAGATAATTTGTATTTTTTATCGGTATTATTAATAAGGCTCTATACTATGGTTTGTTATGTAGTATAGAGCCTTATGTGTTTCTAATTATTTACGAGGCAACCACCCCATTCTACAACGGTGAATCCCGTACGCTCAAAGGATTCAAAAGTCTGTGGTTCGATTTCTACTGGATTGGTTAATGGCTTGTATGCCATGTATACACGAAGCATACTGTCTGGAGCAGGATTAATATGGAGAGGAGCATTTGCCTCATAGTTGTCTGTCTGGAAAGAAATTAAATTGTATTCGTTTTCTTGCATGAGAGGAGCCCAGTATACAATAAATTCGTTGTATTCTTTTGGAGTAAGCCCCATTTTAGGGAGAATGGTTTGCAAGAATTTTGTGGTATCTTCCCCTTTTACGCAGAATCCTTTGGAAAAGTCTGCGGTAAAGCTATTAGTAACGCCTTCCCAGAAAAGATAGGAATATTCTAATCCATCGGCTTTGTTTGTAAGAGTACCATCCGTGTCTGCGGTTACTTCCCAGTGTCCATCTTCTGTATATGGATAAGTGTAAGTCAACTTACCATCAAAATCCAAATCTACAGTTACATCTGTTTTTTCTTCCGGATATAAATAGATAATTGGTTTTTTGGCAACGATAGGTTCATCTGGATCATAATATTCTTCTTCGTAGGAAACTCGGATTATCTTTTTGGTAGTGTTGGATGCTACGGTGTCTTCCGATAAGGTTTCGTAGTAAATAGTCAATTTTGCACTTAGAGGTGGAACCTGGTTAAGTGCTGTTAAATAATGATATATAATACTTCCGTCTGGTTGTGTGATTTCAAGTAAAGTATCAGTGGTAACAAGATAAGAACCATTGCTGGTGCGCCAAATAACACTTTCTAGTTTAGGCTCTGCATAGTCTCGATAGAAGAAGTATGCTGTTTCCTCCTGTAAACCTTCGACTGAATCACCTAATACAACAATGGTTCTTGCATAACCCACATAAGAGTCCATAGAAGTTATGATAGCATCTTCGCTCTTTATAGTTGGGTCGTATGCGCATACACGAACAACATCATTATTTTTTAATTGTTCAAGAGTAATTTCCTGTCCGTTTTTATAGATTTTGGTATCGTTATCAAAATAAAATTTTGAATCTTTGTGATTCACTACTTCCAAGGTGTGGGCATTTATGATACCTGAAACTTTATCTTCTAGGATAGCATTTGCAACGGATTTTTTTACTATAATTTGATCACAACCAGCTAAAGTAGATACGGGATAAGTATTGGATATAAGTCCACTGGAGGTAATCTCAATAGTGTCACCAGGTAACAATTCCTCTTTGGTAATGTCATATAAAGTTCCGTCCAAGGAAGTTTTATAATAAGTAATACAAGAAGTAAGTTCTAAATTAATTCTATTGTTGTTGATGTAAATCGTGCCATCTTCGATTTTGCTGATAACAGCAGAACAGGTTACTGTTGTCTCTGCTGTAGCAGTTGGTGTCACAGAAGGTGTAGCAGAAGCTGCTACTATTGCACTTGCTGTAGCTGTTACAGTAGCAGTAGGCACAATGGTTGGAGTTGGAACTGTTGTAGGATTCTCCGTAAATGGAATCTTACTAGCTTCCGGTGTAGTTGTAGCTTCCAGCGGTTTTGCCGTAGCTGCCGGAGTGTCTGTAAATGTGGGTTTTTCTGTATTTACTGCCTGCGTAGGTTCTAAAGAAGAAACTGGAGTATTGCTTGGTGCATTTGTTACTGTTCCTGCTGTCTGCAATGGAGTATTGGTAATGGCAGGTGAAGTTGCAGGAATAGTGGTTACGGTTGAGTTTGTAGATGCAGGTGTGCTATTGTCAGCTACAATACAGTGAATGGTAGCTGTTTTTCCATTAAAAGTTTTTGCTGTAATGGTAGTTTCTCCTGTAGTTTTTGCTGTAACAAATCCATTTGCGGAAACACTTGCTATAGCACTATTTTCTGTTTTGTATGTAATTTTGTTGCTGTAACCAGAAGAAAAGGTTACGGCAAGTTTCTTTGTTTCTTTAGGAAGTAAAGTGATTTCCTGTTGAGAGAAAGAAATTTTTTTAGGAGCAGCTTTGACTGTTACTTTGCATCTTCTTATTTTTTTATTTGATTTTGCAATAATAGTAGCTTTTCCAATCTTTTTTCCTTTGATTTTTCCTGATTTTGTTACGGATACGATTTTCTTATTGGAAGAGCGAAAAGATATTTTTGAGGAACTTTTGGCATTTAATTGAAACGTTTCACCTTTTCCTATGGTTACTTTGTTTGTTAGTGAAAATGTAGTTGCTGCCTGAGCAAGTTCCATTTTGGGAAATCCAGATACCATAAGGGTGGATGCTAAAGCAATGGCTCCAATTCGTTTGAAATTTTTTCTCATAATTATACTCCTTTACAAATGTTTGTTAATGGGAACGTTTTCTTATTATAAATATATGTAATTTTTATGTACTTTTTATGTATTTTCTGTGTAATTGTATATTAAAAATAATGGAATAGAAAAGCAACTATTTTAGAATACAATATGCTAAAGGTTCAGAAAAAATATAGAAAAATTGTACAATATCACAAAACGAAAAGAAACAAAATACACAACAGAATTAGTGGAGAGAACTATAATAATAAAAAAATATACAAAACTATAGAAAAAACTCTCTCAAACGAGAAAAAATTATAGATTAATCCGAAAATTTCAAGTATAATAAAAATATATAGTGGTAGAAATTGGTTACTATGTAAATTAGTAACACCGTTCGCTGTAAAGTGATTGGGAACATGAGATTTGTTTGACGCAGAATGGAGGTTAAATATGAAAAAAAGAAAAATGAAACGCTGGTTGGCACTTACGGTGGCTGCTTCTCTCTGTGTAGTGGGAAATCCACAGCAGATGACTTTGGCAGAGCAAGTGAATGACAGCGTAGATTCGGTGGAAAGCACCGAAGAAGGTAATGTATTTAAAGTAGAACTAGATGAGAGTGGTACAATTGTATCAGATAATTCATCTGATTTGGAGCATCAGAATTTTACATGGGATAATGCTACTGTATATTTTGTATTAACAGACCGTTTTAACAACGCAGATAAGTCTAATGATCATTCTTATGGAAGAGGATTACAGGCAGATGGTAAGACGGCAGTAGCAGGACTTGATACTTACAGCAATCCGGGAACATTCCATGGTGGAGATTTAAAAGGATTGACAGAAAAAGTAGAAGAGGGATATTTTAATGATCTTGGTGTAAATGCTATTTGGATTACAGCTCCTTATGAGCAGATTCATGGTTATACTTCCGGAAATGTAAAGAGTAATAATGCTAGTACATATCCAGATCCAGATGGACAAGGTTTCCCATATTATTCTTATCATGGATATTGGACTTTAGATTATACCAATATTGATGAGAATATGGGAGATGAGCAGGACTTTGAGACATTTGTGGATTCTTGTCATGAACACGGTATTCGTGTGGTAATGGACGTGGTTATGAACCATGTTGGATATACAACCATGCAAGATGCGGTAGATTATGGTTTTGACGCAGCATTGAAAGGTGATTGGTCATCTTACTATTATGGAAATGCAACCTATTTGATGGGTGGAGATCCAGAGAGTACAAATTATTGGGACAAGACTTCTTCTGCATGGTCAAAATGGTGGGGAGCTGGATTTGTACGTGCAGATTATCCAGGATATACAGCTGCTGGTGGTGATGATACCCATATGAGTTTGTGTGGATTGCCAGACGTTGTGACAGAGTCTACAGCAGCAGAGGTTAGTACACCACCATTGCTTGTAACGAAATGGAAACAAGAGGGAAGATACGAACAGGAACAGAGCGAATTAGATGATTTCTTCTCTAGCAATGGTTATAAAAAACAGCCACGTTACTATATTATCAAGTGGTTGTCTGATTATGTGCGTGAGTATGGTGTGGATGGTTTCCGATGCGATACCGCAAAACACGTAGATTTGGACGCATGGAAAGATTTAAAGACTGAGTGTGTAGAAGCATTAAAAGAGTGGAGAACCAATAATCCTGATAAGCCTGGTGCAGATTGGACAGATGATTTTTGGATGACTGGTGAGTGTTGGGGTCATGGAATGAGCAAGAGTCCATACCATACATCTGGTGGCTTTGATTCTATGATTAACTTTGGTTTCCCTAAGAATGGTACTCCTTCTAATATGGAGGGAACTTATAGTGCATATGCTGCTATCAATGATGATCCTGAATGGAATACATTAAGTTATATCAATTCCCATGATGATAATGATAGTGCAAAAGTAACTTGGGATATTAGCACTCAGCAGATGAAAGATAATGGAACTTGTCTTCTTTTATCTCCAGGTGGCGCTCAAATTTTCTATGGTAACGAGATTAATCGTGGTTTGGAATGGAATGATTTCTTTACAGGATCAGATTATTTGGATCAAAGATTCCGTAGTGATATGGACTGGACAAACTATGACAAAGATTGTCTTGCACATTGGCAGAAAGTGGGACAGTTCCGTAACAAGCATTTGTCTGTAGGTGGTGGACAGCATGAAATGCTGTCGGAAAGTCCATATACATTTAGTCGTACCTACCACTTAGAAGAAGATGATGAAGATAAGGTAGTATGTAGTCTTCCTGGAAAAGCAGGAACTTATGACATTTCTGTTGGAGATATTTTCGAAGATGGAGAGACAATTACAGATTACTATTCTGGTGAAAAATATCAGGTTAGTGGCGGTTCTGTATCTGTTACTTGTGATGCAAACGGCGTTATCTTGTTAGAAGGTTCTGGAATTGTAAAAGCTAGTGTAAGTATTAAGAGTACTGTTAAGACTGAAAAGTATAGCGCAGAAACATTTGATGTTACTTTAAAAGCAAACAAAGCAGATGATACTTATTATAGTATTGATGGCGGAGAGAAAGTAGCTTATAACACAGGAGATGTTATTACTTTAGGAAAAGGAACTGCTTATGGTGAAAAGACAACAGTTACTGTTACCGGAGTATCACAGGATGATGGAAGTGAATTGCAAAAGACAGTAACCTATCAGAGAATTGACGAGCCTGAAGTAAGAGATTCGGAACTTTGTGTTAAGACAAAGAAATCAGATTTTTCTACAGCACCAAATATTTGGTTATATAGTAATGATGCGGCTGAAACTTGTTTGGTAAGTACCAAATGGCCGGGAGATACAATGGAAGAGGACCCAGATGATCCAGAATATTGGACATACACTGTATCTGGATATGAAGAAGAAGCAAGAGTTATTTTGATTTCTGGAAGTTGGAGAAGTAAAGGCGAAGAGGTACCAGGTGATGTGGTACAGGGAGCTGTATGCTATTCTAAGTCAACAGGAGAGTTTGAAGAACTTCCATCTGGAGAACCTGGAAAAGTAACAATTAACTATGTAGATCAAGATGGCAATGAATTAAAGAGTATTTACCGAGTAGGTGTTGTTGGAAAGAAATATACTACTTATCCGGCAATTATTGAAGGATATACCTTGGTAGAAGAGCCAGATAATGCAACTGGTGTATTTGAGAAGAGTAGTGAAGTTACATATGTTTATGCACAGGGTGGAGATGTTGTAAAAACTCCAACACCAAAAGTAACGGATACACCAAGTCCAGAGGATGATAATAAGGAAACCGAAGCGCCATCCTCAGAGCAACCAAAAGAGACAGACAAGGTAGAAGAGACAAAAGAGCCAACAAATAGCAAAACACCATCTACCGGAACACCAAAGCCTTCTTCATCTGTTGCAACTAGCACGCCAAATCCAACAAGTAGTGTACAACCTAGTAATACACCATCGGCAACGGCAAGTACCATTTCAAATGGAGGAATTGTTAATAGTGGAAGTTCTAATGGAACCAATGCAGAAGAATTAGCAGTTACAATAACTACAAATAAGGCATCTGCACAAATGGTGAAGACACCAATTACGATTAGCGCACAGGCAACAGGCGGAAGTGGCAATTATAACTACTTAATTTATGTAACGAATACAAGTACAAAGAAAGTAACACAGTTACAGAATTTTTACAGCAGTAATCAAAAAGTAGTTTGGAAACCAACTACTGCAGGAACTTATAAGATTACAGTAACAGCAAAAGATATTACAAATGACAAAACCGCAAGCCAAAATGTAATTTTCAAGATTACAAAAACGAAATTTACATATAATAGTTTTACAGTAAAAGCCAGTGGAAAGAAGATTAAGATGAGTGCAAATGTGACTCCTGGAAGTGGAAGTATTAAATACAAATACGTTATTCGACAGGGAAATAAAACTGTGAAGAATTATGGATATTCCAGCAAGGGAACACGAAGCTACAAAGTAAAGAAATCAGGTGTTTACAAAGTAACTATGTATGCAAAAGATAAAATTGCTACGGTTTATGTAACGAAAAAAATAAAAGTGAAATAAGAAGGAGCAAAGGAGGTGTTGCACATGGATGTAACATCTCCTTACATGTTTCTCAGGATTAGTTGAAGATAGATGTTAAGTATGTTATGATAAGACAAGGTTTTATGGAATAAGGCAGGTGAGAAGTATGCATAGTTATCTTAGAGCAATAGGTTTTAGTAATGTGAAGAATCGGTCTGATTTTGAGAAGATTCTAGGGATGGTTATGGAAAGCCCTACAGAGAAGATTACTAGAGATATGGGAAATAAGATTAAGTTTACAGAGATGAAGAAAGATTTTTTGCGTGATGTGGGAATCGGAATTGTAGGAGAATATGATGAGAAAGGATTTTTCTACTTGGGACATTATTTTCCGTATTGTAGAGGAACTTATATAAGTGCCAAAGAGGATGTCTGTATCAATAAGAGAGTTGATACAGATGCGTATACTGGAATGTATGACGATATGCGCTTTGGTGTTTCTATGATTTTCTATTTACAGAATGTGGCTAATTTAATTCAAGATGGAAAAATGATAGAGGGTGTGGCAAAAGAGGTACAAATATCATTGTCAGCACTTTCTGTAGAAGGAAAAATTATCTTAGGTTTAGCTCAAAATGAGATTCAATTGAGACACAGCAGAGAAGACAGTGCCCAGAGAAAACGTTTGATTGCAGAAGCAAAGCGGGGAAATCAGGAGGCTATTGACAGTCTTACTATTGAAGATATTGATACCTATGCTATGGTATCAAGGAGAGTGCGTACAGAAGATTTATATTCCATAGTGGAAAACAGCTTTATTCCATACGGTTCGGAGTCTGACAATTATTCTATACTTGCTACTATTTTAGAGTATAAGATTGTAAAGAATCCTGTTACAGAAGAAGAATTGTATCTTATGGTGCTTAGTTGTAATGAAATGGTATTTAATCTTTGTATGAATACGAAAGATTTGCAGGGAATGCCAATGGTTGGCGCACGATTTAAAGGAAACATATGGATGCAGGGATTTGTACGTTGATCGAAGAAAGAATCAAAAAAGGTGACTTAGTCACCTTTTTTGATTCACTAATTTGAGTGCTGGCATGAAGATTTGCTGAGTATCTTGATAATCTGAGAAGCTCGCAAAGTATGCTTCTCATGATTGAGATGATTTATAATTAGGATCATAATAGCAAACTACAGGTGTTCCAGCTTCAATTTCGTTAAAAATAGTTTCTGCCGCAGAATAAGGCAAATTGATGCAACCATGAGAACCACCATTCTGATAAATGGTACCACCAAATTTGCTTCTCCATGTGGCATCGTGCATTCCAATTCCTCGATTAAATGGCATCCAGAAGGAAACCGGTGTACGATAATCTGCATTGGAACGTTCGCCAAGAATGGCATCTCTCTCTCGAAATAGTAAATAGTAAACTCCTTGAGGGGTTCCGTCACCTCTGCTTACATTACCAGATACAAAATCTGATTCAACTACTAATTTTCCTTTTTTGTAAAACCATAAATGTTGTGCGGTCAAATTGATTTCCACATAGGTCTTGCCCCAATCTTTATTGGAATGAGAAGCAGCTGTATATGTATAAGATGGTTTTTTAGTCTTAACAGCACCCTTTTTGATACAGTTGATAATTTGTTTGGTTTCTTTTTCTTGATCCAATAACCAACCATAATTACCCCCGGAAACAGATACCTGATTGCCGGTACTTGCCTTAAAGTTTCGGGTTCCTCCATAGGTGTTATATGTAGATGCCAATTTCTTAACAAAGGATTGTACTTTATTTTTACGAATGGAAACCTTATATGTTTTCTCGTTAATCTTAAGCCATTTGTGAATCTTGGAAGCATCTAACACAACAGTGCTTTTTCCAAATTGGTAAGTAAGTTCGGTGCTTGTATAAGTTTTTACTTGTTCAAGCAAGGCAACCAATTCTTCTGAGTCAGAAGTAACAGCAGGAGTTTTGTAACATCCGCTATTATCTAATGTAACTTCTGGTTCCAAAGAAATAATGGCATCATGAAGATAGTTTAAAAAAGCCTTACGTTTCAAGGTGGCACCGTGGGATTCATTTATAATCGTATATCCTTCGTTTTCCAGATATGCAATTGTGGCATTCGTAGGAGCAACTATATGTTCCTTCTGAAAAAAAGCCAGTGAATCACACAGAGAAGCCAAAGCCTGCTCATCATAAGTAACACTATTTGTTATTGTTGAAGTATCTGCGCGAAATACGCCTACAATCCATAAAAATGGATTCTGCTTTTCCATATAATCTTCTATACTGCCGTTGGAAGTATAGGTAAGCATAATATCCTGTGCCGTAATCGAATCTGTAACTTCGTTACGACCGTAGATGGTTAAAGAATAGTTACTTACTTCTTCTTTCAATATCTCATTTACCTGCTCAGCCGTCTTGCATGAAACATCAATTCCATTAATCTCTGTATGGAAAAAGAAATGATTGGAAAAGTAAAAGACAAATCCAAGATAAGTAAGAAGGATAAGAGCGAATGAAATAAGTAATGTACACAAAAGGACTTTGTGCGAAGTTATCCCCTTTTTCATATGTAAATCCCTCATTCATAAATATTAACGGTTTCTGCTACAAGTATAAGTTCCCCGAGTGTAACAGATAATCCCTTCACCGTCAGAAGTTTTTCATAAACTGTTATTAAGTAAAAGTGATAATATAAGTTGTATATACAAAAATGAGTACCTCCCTAATACACAAATTGTATATACATTTCTATCAATAACAGAATGAAAAGCACCCCCAGCGGGAATCGAACCTGCAACTAACCCTTAGGAGGGGTTTATTATATCCATTTAACTATGAGGGCAAAATAATATGTTGTGTAAATATTGATTCTTTTCACACATGCTATCATTATAAAAATAAACATAGGAAAAGTCAACGAATATATGGAATATTTTATGGGGATAAGTTATACTAAAGGTATCTGTTAAGAGGTAGAAAAAAGCAATATAATAGGAAAAATTTTCTGTTAAAAGAAGTATCCTTTTACAAAGAATTATCGTATAAAAATGTTTGGCAAATGCCTAGTAATTGTTAGAAAGAGAGAGAAGAATATGTTGAAAATAGGTTCTCATGTGGGAATGAGTGGAAAAGAAATGTTTTTGGGATCTGTAAAAGAGGCATTATCCTATGGGGCAAATACATTTATGGTATATACGGGAGCGCCTCAAAATACTAGAAGAAAGGAAATTTCTGAGCTTCGTATTGAAGAAGGGCAGGCATTGATGAAAGAACAGGGGATTGATGAATTTGTGGTTCATGCTCCCTATATTATCAATTTGGCAAATACTGTAAAGCCGGAAGTATACAGTCTTGCAGTGGAATTTTTGCAGACCGAACTAACACGTACAGAGGCAATGGGGAGTAAAACGTTAGTGCTACATCCCGGTTCTCATGTGGGAGCTGGTGAGGATGCTGGAATTGCACAGATTATTCAGGGGCTTAATGAAGTGCTTACAAAAGATACCAATGTGTATGTGGCACTGGAGACTATGGCTGGAAAAGGAAGTGAAATTGGACGAAATTTTCAGGAATTGGCACGCATATATGATGGAGTAAAATATTCTGACAAATTAAGAGTTTGTTTTGATACTTGTCATACAAATGATGGAGGATATGATTTGGTTCATGACTATGATTCGGTAATGGAGGAGTTTGATCGAGTAATTGGAAAAGACCAGATTGCAGTATTTCATATTAATGATAGTAAAAATGACCGTGGAGCTGGAAAAGACCGCCATGAGAATATTGGTTTTGGAACATTAGGTTATGAGACTTTGCGGAAAGTTGTTTTTGATTCTAATTTTGAGAATATTCCAAAAATTTTAGAGACACCATATATTCCAATGCCGGATAATAAGAAAAAATCCTTTGCTCCGTATAGATGGGAGATTGCTATGCTAAAGAATGGAGAATTTGATCCACAGTTAAAAGAGAAAATTTTAGAAGATGCTGGCATCAAATAGTTTGAAATTGCACAAGCAGATAGAAGCAGGGGGAAGTCATATGAGAGAAGAGACATTGTATGATAAATTGCAGGAATACAGTAAATCTGATAATTATCCGTTTCATATGCCGGGACATAAAAGAAGAATGGAAAAATTGTCAGATATTTATCCATATGCTTTAGATATTACAGAGATTAACGGATTTGACAATCTTCATGATGCGCAGGATATCTTAAAGGAAAGTATGGACAAAATTGCAGAATTTCGCGGAGCGGATCAGTCTTTTATGTTGGTAAATGGAAGTACAGCCGGGCTTTTAGCTGCTATCAGTGCTTGTGTATCCAGAAGAGATGACATTCTTGTTGCGAGAAATTGTCATAAGGCAGTTTACAATGCAATTTATATGAACGAATTGTACCCACAATATATTTATCCACAATTTTCCCACAAATTGGGGATAAATGGTGGAATTTCTTATAAAGAAATAGAGAAAATGTTGATAACTTTCAGAAAAAATCCGGTAGTTGTATTAACATCTCCCACTTATGAGGGTGTTGTGTCAGATATTGACAGTATAGCAAAATTAATCCATAAGCAAGGAGGTGTCTTGATTGTAGATCAAGCACATGGAGCGCATTTTGGAATGGGAGAACAATTTCCTAAATCTGCATTGGAGTTAGGAGCAGATTTGGTAATTGAAAGTGTGCATAAAACACTTCCAGCCCCTACCCAGACCGCATTGCTTCATGTGAAAGGAAATCGTGTAAATTGTCAGAAATTAAAGAAATTTCTAAGTATTTACCAAACCACCAGTCCCTCTTATCCAATGATGGCAGCAATATCTTGGTGTATGGATTATTGTAAAAAAGAGAGTCGAAAGGAATTTGTCAAATATGAGGAGCGTTTGCGGAGGATTCGAAGAAGAATATCTCGTTTGGATATGATTGAATTATTTGACATAACAGAAGAGAAGGATAGATTGGCAGCAGAAGACTATGATTTTGGAAAATTAGTATTTGGTGTGAAGGACGGCTTATATTCTGGTGCGGAATTATATGATAGATTGCGAGAAAAGTATCATTTAGAAATGGAGATGGCAGCTGGAAAATATGTGATTGCCATGACCAGTGTTATGGACACAGAAGAAGGATTGCAGCGTTTGTTTCACGCATTAGAGGAAATTAATGATTTGGCAGCTTTTGCAAAGCATAGGAGTGAAAAGGAAAAGCAAAAGAAATCTCAAAAAAGTGTTTCGTGGAAACCGATACAAAATGCAATGGTATATTCACCGTATGAGGCAGAGTGTATGGAGGTAGAAAGTGTGGAACTTTCTCAAGCAAACGATAAAGTGGCAGCGGACTATGTGTATTTGTATCCTCCGGGAATTCCTCTTATTGTACCGGGGGAAAAATGGGGAAAGGAGTTAGTCTCCTATGTAAAAGATTGTATGGAACAGGGACTTTTAGTAAAAGGGGTAAAGGACGGTAAGGTGTTTGTGGTAAGTAAATAAAAGACTTTGGTCTGGAAAGGTGTATAGATGAATAAAATATTTGTTTTGATGGGAAAAAGTGCAACGGGCAAAGATACCCTTTATAAGGAATTGTTAAAGAAAAAAGATTTGGGAATTAAACCAGTCATTTCCTATACTACCCGTCCAATCAGAGAAGGTGAGAAGGAGGGGACGGAATATCATTTTGTAGAAAAAGATACATACGAGAAATTAAAGCAGGAAGGCAAAGTGATTGAGTATCGGGATTATAATACGGTGCATGGAGTATGGAGTTATTTTACGGTGAATGATTCCCAGTTTCAGGGAGAGGAAAATGTGCTTTTAATTAATACGTTGGAAGGTTATGAGCAGTTTGTATCTTATTTTGGCAAAGAAAAGGTAATTCCTTTATACATTGAGTTGGAGGATGGAATGCGATTATCCAGAGCGCTTCGGCGGGAACAGACGCAGAAAGAGCCAAAATATCAGGAGCTTTGCAGACGTTTTTTAGCGGATAGCGAGGATTTTTCAGAAGATAAGTTGACTAAATTAGGCATTAAAGAACGATATGAAAATAGAAATATGCGACGTTGTCTGGCTAAGCTCATAGAGAATATTCGAAGAGAACAGGAAATGTAAGGGTGGAGTTACTGTTATTAGGAAGTTTCTTGATTTTATTAATGGTTTAGTCTAAAATATGTGTAGAGGAGTATGGGTAGATAGGGGTGGTAAGATATGGATTTAAAAATTAATCAGATGCAACAGATTAATACAGAGATGACAAAATCAGCAGCAGAAACATCGGATGGCTCTTTTAAGTTTACCCTTGCCAGCCAGATTGAAGAAAGCGGCTTGCAGGAAAGATTGACGCTTATGATGGAAGATATCATTCAGCAGGGAAAACGTATTAGTAAGAAGATGGATATTCGTGATATGAAACGATATCGTGGTTTGATACAGGAATTTATGAATGAAATTGTTACCCGTTCACATAAGTTTAATCGTGAGAATTTTTTGGATCGTAGAGGGCGACATAGAGTTTATGGAATCATCAAGCTGGTGAATCAGAATTTAGATGAATTGGCAACAGAGTTAATTAAAGATGAGAAAGATAATCTTGCCATTCTTAATAAAATTGATGAGATTCGTGGACTTTTGTTGGATATATTCACATGATATAAGAATGGAAAGAGCGAAGCAATTCGTAGTATCATAAGTATAATTGGGATAGATAGGAGGAGTGGTTCGATGAAGGATTTTGGGCAGGTAATTGGACATAGCGAGGTTATCGAGCATCTCCAGAAGGGGATACAGGAGAACAAGGTTTCACATGCGTATATTTTTGCTGGAGAGAAGGGTTCTGGTAAAAAATTGTTGGCAGATATTTTTGCCAGTACGCTACAGTGTGAAAAAGGAAGCATACAGCCATGTGGTACATGTAAATCTTGTATGCAGGTGGAAGGCGGTAATCAGCCAGATATTATTTATGTAACCCATGAAAAGGCGAGCATTGGTGTGGATGATATTCGTCAGCAGGTAAATAGTGATGTGGCAATTAAGCCATACAGCAGTGCGAGAAAAATTTATATTATTCCAGACGGGGAAAAGATGACAGAGCAGGCACAGAATGCACTGTTAAAGACTATCGAAGAACCACCGGAATATGCAGTATTTCTGCTACTTACGGAAAATATTAACGCATTTTTGCAAACTATTTTGTCCCGTTGCGTCACATTGCAGCTGAAGCCGGTAGATGCAAAATTGATTAAAAAGTTCCTTATGGAAAAAAGACAAGTACCGGATTATCTTGCAGAGCTTAGTGCCGCTTTTAGTCAGGGAAATGTGGGAAAAGCAATTCGTTATGCGTCCAGCGAAGAATTTATAGAGATGAAGAAAGATACCATTCATGTGCTGACCCATGTGGATGATATGAAAAATTATGAGATTATGCAGTTCATTAAAAAGATGGCAGAGAAAAAGGGTGATGTTGACGATTACTTGGATTTGATGCTGTTATGGTATCGAGATGTGCTTATGTTTAAGGTGACACAAGATACCAATGGTTTGTTGTTTGCAGATGAGATTTCTAGTATTCGAAAGCAAGCACAGAGTAAGCAGTATGAGGGAATTGAGTCGATTATTCAGGCGATTGAAAAGGCAAAGGTTCGTCTGAAGGCAAATGTGAATTTTGATACTGCTATGGAACTGATGATCTTTGTGATGAAAGAGAATTAGGAGGCAATTGTGGTTACAATTATTGGAGTGAGATTTCGAAAAGCAGGAAAGATTTATTACTTTAGTCCTGCAAAATATAAAGTAAAAAAGGGAGAACATGTTATTGTAGAAACGGCAAGAGGTGTGGAATTTGGTTCGGTTGTTCTTGGTCCTAAGCAGGTTTCAGATGACGAGATTGTACAGCCTTTAAAACCGGTGATTCGTGTGGCTACAGCGCAGGATTATAAGACAGAAGAGAAAAATCGGGAAAAAGAAAAAGAGGCTTTTGTAATTTGTCAGGAAAAGATTGCAAAACATGGTCTTGGTATGAAGTTGATTGATACAGAATATACCTTTGACAATAACAAGATTTTGTTTTATTTTACTGCAGACGGAAGAATCGATTTTCGTGAGTTAGTGAAAGATTTGGCAGCAGTGTTTAAGACACGTATTGAGCTTCGTCAGATTGGTGTTAGAGATGAGACGAAGATTCTTGGAGGAATTGGTATTTGTGGACGACCACTTTGCTGTCATACGTATTTGACAGAGTTTGCCCCAGTGTCTATTAAGATGGCAAAAGAGCAAAATTTATCGCTTAATCCTACAAAGATTTCCGGTGTATGCGGCAGACTTATGTGTTGTCTGAAAAATGAAGAAGAGGCATATGAAGAGCTAAACAGTAAACTTCCTAATATTGGCGATCGAGTGGAAACTGCGGATGGCTTTAAGGGAGAAGTGCAAAGTATCAGCGTGCTAAAACAAATGGTTCGAGTTGTTGTCTTTATGGATAATGATGAGAAAGAAGTTCGAGAATATCATGTAAATGATTTAAAATTCCAGCCTAGACGTAGAAGAGAACGCAGCAATAACGAAAAAGAGGATAAGGCACTTCGTGAATTAGAGAAACTGGAAAAGCAGGAAGATAAAAAGTCAAAGTTAGATTAGTTGATCATATATGCTTAAAAAGGTATGAACAAGAATGACAAATGTAAGGAGCTTTCCTATTATTTAATGGGAAGGCTTCTTTTTACGCAAGTTATAAAGAAAACCCAGTGCTTGCATGAGGATTTGAAAAGCACCGCCATAATCTGAGAAACTGGTAAAGGGAGTTTCTAAAAATTACGAATCAGAATGGAGAGATCGGATGGAACTTAAAGATGGAGAGCGTATAGATGACTTACATCGAAATGGATATCGTATCATTCAGAATCAAAAGAAGTTTTGTTTTGGAATGGATGCAGTGTTATTGTCTGACTTTGCAAAAGTAAAGCCGGGAGAGCGTGTGCTGGATCTTGGAACTGGAACTGGAATTATTCCTATTTTGATGGAGGCAAAGACTCCGGGAGAGGAATTTGTGGCTTTGGAGATACAGGAAGAGAGTGCGGATATGGCAAGAAGAAGTGTGGCTCTCAATGGACTGGAGCAAAAAATACAGGTTGTTACAGGAGATATTAAGGAGGCTTCCCATATATTTGGAACTTCCCAATTTCAAGTGGTTACTACCAATCCCCCGTATATGAACGACCAGCATGGGTTAAAGAATCCAGACTTGCCAAAAGCCATTGCGCGCCATGAGGTGTTATGTTCTTTGGAAGATGTAATACGGGAAGGGGCAAAGGTGTTAAAGCCAAACGGCAGATTTTATATGGTACATCGCCCATTTCGCCTCATAGAGATTATTACTACGCTCACAAAATACAAGTTGGAGCCTAAGCGAATGCGATTTGTACATCCTTATGTGGACAAGGAACCGAATATGGTGCTTATTGAGGCGATAAAAGGTGCAAAGTCTATGGTTAAAATTGAAAAACCTTTGGTGGTGTACGAAGATGTAAATGTATATCATCCAGAGATTTATGAAATTTATGGGTATGATAGATAAATATGAAGCAGAAAGGATGAGGAAGATGGCAGGAATGTTATATTTGTGTGCTACCCCTATTGGAAATTTGGAAGACATTACGTTCCGAGTGGTTCAGACTTTAAAGAGCGTGGATTTAATTGCTGCGGAAGATACGAGAAATAGTATAAAATTGTTGAATCATTTTGAAATTAAAGTGCCAATGACCAGTTATCATGAGTTTAATAAAGTAGAAAAGGCAAAAGTGTTGGTGAAAAAAATGCAGGAGGGAACCAATATTGCTCTTATAACAGATGCAGGAACTCCTGGTATCTCAGATCCCGGCGAGGAGCTTGTGAGGCAGGCATATGAAGCCGGAATTCGTGTAACTTCTTTGCCGGGGGCAGCAGCGTGTATTACTGCACTTACTTTGTCTGGATTGCCAACCAGAAGATTTTCTTTCGAGGCCTTTTTGCCAACGGACAAAAAAGAGCGTGCTATGGTACTGGATGAGATGGAGAGAGAGACAAGAACTATTATTATGTACGAAGCACCTCACCGATTAAAGAAAACTTTGGCAGAACTTTTAAAGAAACTTGGAGATCGGAAAATTACGTTATGCAAGGAGCTTACCAAAAAGCATGAAAACGCTTTTTTAACTACCATTGCTCAAGCGGTAGAGTATTATGAGAGTAATGAACCAAGAGGGGAATACGTGCTGGTTATTGAAGGAAAAAAGCAAGAGGATATTATAAAGGAACAACAGCAGCAATGGGAAGAGATTTCTATTGAAGCTCATATGGACCTATATTTGGGGCAGGATATGTCAAAAAAGGATGCTATGAAAGCAGTAGCCAAAGACCGAGGAATATCAAAGCGAGATGTGTATCAGTATTTGTTATCAAAAGAATCAGAGTAAGAAATAAAAGGGTTTTGTACTTGCTGTATTAAGTACAAAGCCCTTTTCTAAAGAATAGGAAATAGTTGACAAATATAAAGCCAAAGAGATACAATAATAGTAACATTTGGAAAAAATTTACTGCTATGTAAGGTAAAGTCCAACAGAGCGGAACATGTGGAGAAAAGGGGGTATATTTTCTTTAGGGAAAGTTATAGGGAAAATAAAAAAAGGGGGATTTTTTATGAAAAAGCAGAACGTGGTTACTAAGGGAAAAAGTCAGTCAGAACAATTGAGGCAGATGTCTAGGGCTACATACCGTTCTATTATTATCGGAATTGTATTGTTGGTTTTCTATTCTGTAGTAAATATCTGGTTGTCTTCGGTGAATGCAGAACAGTTGGAAAGTACGATGTTTTTAAATCAATATCGTCTTGGTTCTAAAACTTTAACTTCAGAAGTGCAGTCATATGCAGTCACAGGTAAGCAGGAATATTATGATAAGTATATGAAAGAGTTAAACGAAGACAAGAATCGTGATAAAGCCATTGAAGGATTAAAAAAGAACGATATTACGGATGAAGAATGGGAAGAATTGAATCATATTGCGGAGTTGTCCAATGGGCTTGTTCCTTTGGAAGAAGCGGCAATAGAGGCTGTGCAGGCAGGCGATTCAGCCCAAGCTATGGAATTAGTTTTTGGTGATTCCTATGAAGAGATTTTAATAGAAATTAGTGATACAACGGATAGTTGTATTAATAATATTCAAAATCGTATCAGTAAGAAGCAAAATATGCTTAACGCTATTATGTTAGTAGCACAGTTAGTATTTGTTATTTCTTTTGTTTACATTATTATAACAATTAAACGCACCATATCATTTGTGTATAAGGAATTGTTACATCCAATTGTAAAAGTGTCTGAGCAGATGAAAATGATTGCCAATGGTAATTTAGGTGAGACATTGGATATAGAAGTAGATGAAAGTGAAGTTGGTCAGATGGCAGAGTCTATTGCTTTTATGAAACAGAATTTCACTAATATGATTACAGAGATTTCTTACATTCTTGGAGAGATGGGACAAGGAAATTATAAAATTGAAGTAACACAGGAATATGTAGGAGAATTCGTAAAGATTAAAGAATCGTTGCTCAAGATTATAGACGATACCAAGGATATGCTATGTACGATTCGACAGACTGCCCAAGAACTTGATGGAGGTTCCGAGCAGCTTGCAAAGGCTTCTATGGATTTGGCAGAAGGAAGTACAATACAGGCTACAAAAGTATCACAAGTAGCAGAAATGATTAATCAGATGACTACTAATATGGAAAATATGGTTGTAGAAGCACAGGAAACTGTAAAGATTTCTTCCAGTGCAGGTGATACTGTATTAGAAAGCAACGCAAAAATGGAAGAATTACAAGTTGCCATTGCTGAAATCAATAAGTGTTCCGAAGAGATTCGTACAATTATTGAAGCAATTCAGGAAATTGCAGATCAGACTAATCTGTTATCTTTGAATGCAGCTATTGAAGCAGCAAGAGCTGGAGAGGCTGGAAAAGGTTTTGCAGTAGTAGCAGAACAGGTGAAAAATTTGGCAGAAGAGTCTGCAAGAGCAGCAGGTCAGACTACTGAATTGATTGAAACTACAGTTGAAGCAGTTGACAAAGGAATTGCCATTGCAGGTGATACGGCTGCCAATATGGAAATTGTAATAAAGGGAGCAAGGACTGCTACAGAAAAAATGATGCAAATGGCAGAAGAGCTAAAAGCACAGGCAAGTGATATGGAACAGATTGATGAAGATATAAATGAGGTTGCTAAAGTGGTAGATAATAACTCTGCTACATCAGAAGAAACTGCTGCTGTTAGCGAAGAACAGGCAGCACAGGTTGAGACAATGGTACAGATGATGAATAAATTTCAAATTTAATAAAGCATCTTTGGTTAGTATAAAGGAAACTAAAAAGTTAAATTTTTTGCAAGGCAGTTTTGGCTGCCTTGCTTTTTTATAGTAAAAAATGTTTTGTGATTAGAAAATAATACGCCGAAAAGCTGGAACAATTTGAGCAGCTATGATTGCTTTCACTACGTCCAAAAAGATAAAAGGAACGAATCCAATCATAAAAGCAGAGAGAAAACTGGAATGATTTGCAATCATAAGCCAAACAGTACCAATTAGATTAACTATAATAACGGAAATTAGTGATGCGATAGTATAACGAATACGATTGTATTTCTTGCCTCGAATCAATGGTAAAAGAATTGCTACAATTAGAAAGGCAAAATTGTAACCGCCCCAAGGACTCATAAGATAGCCCATTCCAGCTTGTCCACCAACGAACACAGGAAGACCAACCATACCTAAAAGCATCCAGATAAGAGTAATGCAAAATGCCTGGCTACAGGAAAAAATTAATGTTATTAGAGTAGATATAAAATTTAAAAATGCAATATGGGAGCCATTAGGCAGTGGAATGCTAATATAGGCAGATACACATAGAATTGCTGCAAACATAGCCATTTTTACAGTAGATTTCGTTGAAAATAGTTGTTCATTTGTGGTGCTGTTCATTATTCTATATCCTTTCTTCGGGATTTCCTTCATTATTTACATGAAGTATACAGGAGGAATGGATAATTGTCAACTGTAAAAAATAGAAGGTTTACAATTTGGATTGAAAAAATATTAAAAATTTTTTTGGTTGTTCACAATGTTCTCATACTTTTTTGGTATGCTAAGAAAAAAAGAGTAACTATTCAGAACCCTATATAATGGGACAATTAGATACGTTATGCTGGCATATAAGTAGCTGATTGTCCCATTATATAGGTACTCGAATAGAGTTGCCTTCCCATATATGAGCAGTCTTAGTGCGTAGCACGGAACTGGAGTCCGTAAGGACGACGAGTGCGAATATGTGGGGAGGGTTCTGAATAGTTAAGGTAACGATAAAGTAAAAGGATTGTGAAATGCTGAAAATCCTTGCGATTTGAGCAACAGAAACTTTGTAATCAATATGGAAAGTAGGGTGACATGTCTATGAATATGAATAAGAAAATAATTGCAGCCATTGGATTGACTGGCGTTATGTTACCATTTTGTATGGGATGTGGAGAAAAGACCACTGCAACTATTAATTTATCACAGGATAAGATTACTATAGATGGAACTGGAGCGACCAGTGATGGAAATATAGTAACGATTACCGCCGGAGGAAATTATAAGATTAGTGGTACTCTTTCAGAAGGTCAGATTAAGGTAGACACAGAGAATGAGAGCGATAAGGTAGAGCTTATATTGGATGGAGTGAACCTTACTAATACGGCGGAAAGTGCCATTTATGAGAAGCAAGCTGGGCAAGTTACTATTACTTTGGCAAAGGGAAGCGAGAACACTGTCAGCAGTGGTGAGGAAAGTATGTATGAAGAGGCACTTGAAGCGGCAAAGGCAAGTGCATCTAATACAGAGGATGCTACGGCTGCAACAACCGAGACAACACAGCAGGTTGCTACCACAACTAAGGCGGCTATTTATGTAAAAAATGCTTTGACATTGTCTGGAGAAGGAAGTTTAGAAGTAAATGGTTATATGAACAATGGAATTCAGGCAAAAGAGGATTTAAAGATTAAGTCTGGAACGATTACCGTAACAGCATCTAACGATGGTATTAAAGGCGGAGCAGATGTGACAATTGCAAATGGAACCATAACTACGACAACAGTGGGAGATGGTATTTCTGCTGGAGAGAATCTGACGGTTGCAGATGGTACATTTTGTATAAAAACTGGAGAAGGCGCTGGTGAAGTAAAGAGCATGGGTGGTGCTATGCCAGCCAATATGACAGAGAAAAAGAATGGGGATGCTGCTTCTGATACAGAGCAAAGTACAGAAGAGAAGAAAGAAAGTACAGACGAAACGACAGGCAAAACCGCGGAGACAGATACGGGTAAAGCTACAGAGGAAAATACGGAAGAGAAGAAAGAAAGCACAGACGAAACAACAGACAAAACCGCGGAAACAGATACAGAAAAGAGTGGGGACGGCGCCACAGATACGAAAGAAACAGAGAAACAGGCGCAGAATAGAAGGAACCCAGGACAAATGGCAGAGTTTTTCCAACAAGACAGCAGTCAAGAATCCACATCGGGAGATAGTCAAAAAGGATTAAAGTGTGAGTTGACATTGACACTGGACGGAGGAACATTTACCTTTGACACGGCAGATGATGCCATTCACAGTAATGATGGAATGATTATTAATGACGGAAAAATTGAGATTGCAACAGGAGACGATGGCATTCACGCAGAAAATGCTCTTACAATCAATGATGGAAGTATCAATATCACACAATCTTATGAAGGAATAGAAGCAACAGAACTTGTTATCAACGATGGAGATATCGATGTGGTTGCAAGTGATGATGGACTAAATGCTGGTGGCGGAAGTTCTGATTTTGGAATGGGTGCATTTTTTGGAGGAAGAGGAAATGCAGATTCAAATACTGCAACGGAGGAAACAGCTGTATCTAAGACAACGGATTCTAAAACGACAGATACTGAAACAAAGGACTCTGAGACTACAGATACTGAAACAACAGAAGAGTCGGTAGACCCATCTATTACTATTAATGGTGGAGATCTTTATGTAAATGCTGGTGGTGATGGTATTGATTCTAATAAAGATATCACAATTACTGGTGGAAATGTATATGTAGATGGTTCTGCAAATGGTGGAAATAGTGCCATAGATATTGGAACCGAAAATAATGGAATTTGTCAGATTACAGGAGGAACAGTAGTGGCAGTTGGCTATTCTACTATGGCAGAAGCTATTGATACTTCTTCGACTCAGTATTCCTTTATGTATGTATTTGATAGTACAGTAAGCGAGGGAACAGAGATTACTATTGCAGATGCAGATGGTAAGGAGCTTGCAACAGTAACTACTGTAAAAGATTGTGATAGCATTATTTATAGTAGTAAGGAACTTTCCAAAGGAGAAACATACACAATAACAGCAGGAGAACAGTCTGGTGAGATTACTTTGGAAGAAAGTTATACTACAAATTCTACCTCAACAGGTATGTTTGGGGGACGTGGTGGTCATATGAAACCAAATGGTACAGGGGATGACACAACAGATGGCGAAACACAAGATGGAGAAATGCCGGAGATGCCAGACGGTGAAATGCCAAGTGGAGAAATGCCGGAGATGCCAGACGGAGAAGTGCCACAAATGCCAGATGGTGAGATGCCAAATGGAGAAAGACCACAAATGCCAGATGGTGAGATGCCAAATGGAGAAAGACCACAAATGCCAAATGAAGAGGGTACAGATGGAAAAACATCTGAAAAAAATACGTCAGACAGTGAGAGTGCATAAAAATAGATAGATTGTAAAATAGCCAAATGGATAGCACTGGTTTATCCATTTGGCTGTTTTTATTTGTGCGAGTAGGAGTCAGTCTACTCGATTTCCAGTAGTGAGGAAATTTAACGTGCATAGAACCAATCTGCCAAGTGGGAAAATTATGTTTTTCGTGATTTAGCTAATTTTCTTGCTATTATGGCAAAGAGAACTCCGGCAGCAGTGGAACAACAAGTAGCTACAATTGCAGGAGCTATAATGGAGGTAGGGTTGACTGAGCCATATTGACTACGGTAGGCAATAATATTTACTGGTATTAACTGGAGAGAGGAAATGTTAATAATGAGAAATGTACACATATCTACAGATGCAATACCAGTGGAAACCCCTCCGTTTTTTTCTTTGTCGAAGGCAGCAAGTTCCTGCATTGCTTTGATTCCCATAGGAGTGGCAGCCCATCCAAGTCCCAGTATGTTTGCGATCATATTGGATGCAATATATTGATTGGCAACATGATCCCTTGGAAGGTCGGGAAATAAAATCCGAAATAAAAATTGTAATTTTCGGGTAAGATAAGAAATTAGTCCCGAATCTTTTGCAATTTCCATTAGTCCGGTCCAAAATGCCATGATACCAAGCATTGTGATACATAGGGAAACAGCCTCTTTGGCACCATCTATCAATGTGGTATTTACTTCTGTGGCATCTCCGGAAATGACACCTACTGCGATACCGATTAAAATTAAAAATCCCCAAAGATAATTTAACATAAAACATCACCGACTTTTGGTTGTGTTATATTGTATGTGTGGGAATCTAAATTATGAAAAAAATGTATCAAATATTTAACAAAATCTGTAATTATTACAAATTTTTTAAGAAAAATCACTTTTTGTGAAGTTTAATAATAGGTCTTAGGCGCTACTCTTGCTTGGATTTTTTTAATCGAATGACTAAAAAGTAGTATATTTTTAGAAGAAAATTGTACAAAATTTACAATAAAATAAGTAATTTTACAAAGAATCCATTTATTTACAACAAAATAACTTACCATAACAGGGCTAAATAAGCTGGATTTTAGTTAATTTTCCTTTTTTTGTTTTTTTTAGGTAAAAATTTCAAATTGATTAAAAAAATGCTATATATCACTAATTATTTAAGTTGCACAACTTTGCTTTTTGTGATATTGTATAAGTACAAAGTCGCTACGGCGGAATAGAGTTTATACTTGGGTGTGGTTTTAGCCACAACACAAAGGAGAGACATTATAAGATGAAAACAACAGGTATTGTAAGAAAATTAGACGAGTTAGGACGTATTACACTTCCAATTGAATTAAGAAGAACACTTGGTGTTTCTGATAAGGATGCGTTGGAAATTTCTGTGGAAGATGACAAGATTATCTTAAACAAATACGAGCCAGCTTGTATCTTCACTGGTGAGAAAGAAGATTTAGTTGAATTTTGTGGTAAGAAGATTTCGAAGAAGTCTATTATTGAATTAGCTAAGAGTGCAGGTTTAACAGCAGCTGATTTATAATTAGACAGCATTTCTTGTGATAAGAGAGAGAAAGTAATCTCTTTCATGAGGTAGTACATTGATAATAAGTAATGGCATTTTAATGCCAAGACTTATTTTCTGTACTACATGCAACCAAGTGAAGGTTGTGATTTAGCCAATTTCCATTATAGATACCATACTCCCATGGTATTTATAAATTTTTGTTATACTCCCTCTCATTTTGACAGGTAAGCACCTCCCCTCAGCTTGCCTGTCATTTTTTTTGTAAAAAAAATGATTTGTGAGAAGAGAAGAAAAGCCATAACAACAAAATAAAGAAAAGCAAGGTGTAAGGTCTTATTATTTAGTAAGACTTTGCACCTTTTTATGTACAAATAAACAGATTATTTCTATGAAGGTATTGTAAACAAAAAATAATTAAAAGAGGGGTTGACAAAGTATATATATATATATAATGTATTGTGCCTTATGTGCGACACAAAAATTTTTATTAAAGAGGAGAAGGATAGTAATGAACAAAAAATGGAGAAATCGGTTAGCAGTGGGATTATGTATGGTTGCAATTGCAAATTCAATGGGGGGAAGTAGTATTAACGCGTCTACTAAGAATACCGATGAGAGAGAAGCAATAATGGAGCTTGAGGAACTTGAAACAGTGAAAGAAGCAAAAATAATTGAACAATCGGAATTGCCTGAAAATGTAATTCCTATTAAATTTAATGATGTAGAGGAAGCAAAAGAATATATAGAGCTACTAGAAGAAAACCCGGAATATGAGATGTCTTCAGAAACATTATTTGAATGCTATGATATAGAAAATAATGTGATTGATTTAAGTGGAGTTGATGTAGAAAAGGAAATGGAGATGGGGGATGAAAATAAACAGCCTGAGAATATTTCTGAAGTATTAAGTTCTGCAAATACACATACGGCAACTTCGAAAAAAAAATTAGGAGCTGGATATATTCACATTGACGTGGAATATACAGTAAAAAATCAAAAATTTAAGTCAATAAAAAGTATAAGTTCCTATTTTACTGGTGTTACATTTGGAAATAGTTGGGAACAAAAATCGACGAGTCAGAGAATTTCTAGTAATGGAAAAGAAATGAGTGTAACTGTAAAAGGAGTGGTGACACATTACTTTTTGCTTGATGTTGGTTTGACGGAGCTTTGGTCGGAAACTAAAACATACACACCTTCTTGGGTTTATAGCAATCATAGTTCTGGTGGTGGTAATTTTTAAAAATTATGAAGAGAAAAGTTTGTATTACGGTTTTGTTTGTTTCTTTTTTATGTGTAGGGAATATCTTCATTCGAAATACATTTGGAGTTTCGAATGAGGATACAGGAATACGAAATATTAACTGGGATATTAGTATGGAAGAATTGGCAGAAAAAGAAGAACAGCAAAAGGATGTAACGTATGCCAAGGTCGATGGAAATCAATTTATAGAATATACGCAATATTGGGATTTAGCAGCTTATATTCAATATCAATTTGTGGATGCTTCGCTAGAAACAATTGAAGTTTATTTTGATATTGATGTAAAAAAAGATTGGATAAGCATAATGCAAAAAATATATGCTGCTGAAGGCGAAGAATTTGCAAATTCTAAGGAGAGTAAAGAAGGGCAGTCCTATTTGCGAACTTGGGAAAAGAATAATAATAGGTATAAATTAACGTGTAATTTTAAGAAAAGTGAGATGTATATCACTGTTTGTAAAAAATAGGTTATAAGATAATGAGGTATCAAAAAGTAAGGATTGCATTAATAACTGTTGTTTTGTTATACGTTTGTATCATTATGATGCGAACTTACATAATGGATAACCAAGAGAGAGATGTGAATAAAGGAAAGAACTTATGTAATCTTGATAGTGAGCAGTATGTGCAATGGTTTTATAATAATACATCAGTTACTTTTAAAAATTATAATGAAGCGGCTTGGGAGGGGGATACCTTTCGCAATATTGGGATTGATATTGGCTATGATGAGGAGATAAACTTTCAGCCGAAAAGAGAAGTAATCGTGGCAGTGCTTGATGCAGGTGTGAATTTGCAAAATGTTGCTGTCACTGATTTTATATGGTATAATGGGAACGAAATAGCTGCTGATAATTTAGACAATGATAAGAATGGCTATATTGATGATGTATTAGGATGGGATTTTGTAAACAATTCAGCTAAGTGTACTTTTCGGAGTGGATATTCGGATAATCATGCAACTTTTGTGGCTGGTTTAATAGCCAGTAAAGGATCGGTTCATGGAGTGGTACAAAATGCTATGTGCAAGCTGATGTGTCTTAAAGTTACGGATGAGGAATCTGGCACTGGAAGTATAGAGAATGTTGTTTCGGCAATAGAGTATGCAGAACAGAATGGGGCACAGGTTTGTTGTATGAGTCTCAATTCATATAAAGATGATGAAAGGTTGAGATACGCAATACAAGATAGTAGTATGTTGTTTGTCGTTTCTGCAGGAAATGATGGTGTGTGTTTAGATCAAAGTATGAATAATTATCCAACCTGTTATGGGTTTGAAAATGTCATTAGTGTTGCTGACTTAAGGTGTGATGGAAAATTGAGTAAGACATCTAATTATGGAACTTGTGTGGATATTGCAGCACCCGGAACGGATATATTGAGTATTTGTGGAATGGATAGTTTTTGTTATATGAGTGGTACTTCGTGTGCAGCACCGCTAGTAGCAGGAGCAGCGGTTTTAGTGTTTCAAAAAGCAAAAGTACCAATGTGTGCATCAGAAGTAAAAACAGTGCTTATTAATACGGTCAGCAAGGTTTCTTATTTAGAAGGAATGATATCATCCGGAGGTTATTTGAATCTATCAGAAGCATTGGTATCTATAGAATAATATTTGTATTGGAGGATGGTTTTTATGGTTGAGTTACTTTGGACCTTGCTAAATTTAATAGTGCTTGTTTCGATGTCTGCATTTTGCATTTATGTTATGGTTTATATCGTACGTTATATAAAAAAAAATAAGTGATTCTAAATTGCGTTTGCTTATAACAAAAAAGTTAATATAAGTATTTAAGGGAAGAGTAGAAGATACTCTTCCTTTTTTAGTGCAAAAGCCCGGCAAGCACAATCATGCTTGCATGAAATTGGGAATAGGGTGTTTTTATAGTTTTTAAATAAGTATTGACAATACATAGAAACTATGATAATCTTACTATACCAATCGTACTACGACAGACATAGCAATGACAGTCGTAACAACGACAGTCGAGGGAGGTGTGAATATGATAAGTATAAGTAGTGATGTGATTCGCGGATATAACGATACAATTATTTTGTTTTTGTTACTGGAAGGTCCATCTTATGGGTATGAAATTTCAAAGCAAATACGGCAAATTTCTGAGGAAAAATATGTGATAAAAGAAACTACTTTGTATTCTGCATTTACCCGGATGGAGAAGCATGGATATGTGGAGTCCTATTCTGATAATAATAATCAGCAGGGAAAGCGGAGAACGTATTATCGGATAACGGATGCCGGAAGAGAATATTATAAAAATAAATGTGCGGAATGGGATGTTACGCAGGAAGTAGTAACAAAATTTATTTTAAAAGAAGAGTGTGAAAGTTGATATAGTTTTGTAGTTTCTCACAAGGTGGGATGAAAGAAAAAGGAGGGAAATATCATGGATATTATTAAGACATATCTGGATAATATGTTTCAAAATTTGCCAAATACACCACAGGTGCAGCGGGCAAGAGAAGAATTGTTCCAGATGATGGAAGATAAATATACAGAATTAAAAGAAGATGGAAAGACGGAGAATGAAGCAATTGGAATTGTTATTTCTGAGTTTGGAAATTTAGATGAATTAGCGGAAGATTTAGGAATTCAAGGTGTGATGAATCAACAGGAAGAAATACATAATTTTTCCGGAAGAGAAATGAATATAGAAGAGGCAAAGAATTATTTGGCTGCACTGGGAAAACGTGCATGGATGATAGCGTTTGGTGTATTTCTTTGTATTGCCTCTACCGTATCAATTGTTTTTTGTGATGCACTAAGTTCTGAAAGTTATGAGAATTTGCTGGAAGGAATCGGAGTGTGCATTATGTTTGCTTTTATTGCGGTTGCAGTAATTTTGTTTGTGTCATCAAGCGGTGTTACAAAGGAATGGAAAGAAGGCAGTTTTCGTTTGAGTCAAGAGGCAGAACAATATGTATGGGAAGAAAAACGGAAAAAGTCTGGAATGTTCCAAGTGATGATAGCAATTGGAATCGCAGTATGTGTACTTAGTCTAGTGCCTACAATTCTGATAGACAGCTTAGATCTGAACGACTTATGGGAAGAGTTATCATGTGGAATGTTTTTAATCCTTGTGGCAATTGGCGTATATATGATTGTGTACGGCGGCATGAAGAAAGGTTGTTACAACCAATTGTTACACATTGAAGAAACCAGCGGAGAAGAGATAAAGTATCAGGAAGTGTATACAAATCCTTGTACAAATTTTATTATGAGCGTGTATTGGAATACGGTAACTTGTGTATATTTATGTTGGAGCTTTCTTACATTTGACTGGCATATCAGTTGGATTGTATGGCCAATTGCAGCAGTTATATACAACATTTTGAAAAGCTTATTCAGCGAAAGCTACGAGGAGGTGAGATAGAATGGGCAAGAAAATTTATTTGACAACGATATGGATTATCACATTATTTTGTATTATGATCGGCTGCAATCGGTACTCGTATTCTTTTTCCTGGGGATTTTGGGGAGAAGAGACTTATAAAGATGTAGAGGATTTTGATACGTCTGTAGAAAGAAAAACAAAAGAGAATGGTGAAAAAGGAACGCACAAATACGAACAGACATTTACAAATTTGATTATTGATTGTGATACCGCAGATATTACCATAAAAGACGGAGATGAATTTTCGTGTAAATATAAAGTATCTTCCGGAGCAGAATATGCTCTTGATTGGAAACCGGATAATGAAGGTACTGCTTATATAACACAGACTATTGACAAATTGAAAAGTAGCAAGGAATCTTCTTTTGTTATTACCATTCCATCTCATGTGAGATTATCCAATATAACAATTGAAAATGCAGTAGGAGATACCAAAATTAATGGAATTGCGGTAGATAACGTTTCTATCATTTCTGATGTAGGAGATGTGGAGATGAAGAAATCAGATGTGGGAAATGTAACGGTAGAAGCGCATACAGGAGATGTGGAATGCAAGCATACAGTGTTTGTTAATTTTACAGCTACCTGTGATGTGGGAGATTGTAAAGTAGAAGATGTGAATGTGAATAATTATAATCTGGATTTATCTACTGGTGTGGGAGAAGTTGAGATTGATGATACAAAACAGAGTTCATCTTATGTATTGGATAATAAGCTGTCACAAAATATAAACATTACCTGTAATGTAGGAGATGTGGAAATAAATTAGAAAAAAGGAGATACTGTTTTATGAGAACAAGATTAAAAAAGAGTTTGAGTTTCGTAATGCTTTGCAGCATGCTTTTATTTACTGGATGCGGGGAACAGCCCAAAGATGTAACGGAGCATGCCAGTGCGCCAGAAGTAACAGGTAATATGGATATTTCTATATTAGATGTAGGAAAAGCAGATTGTATTGTAATTCAGACAGAAAACTATAATATGATGATTGATACGGCAGAAAAGAATAATGCCGATGATATTGAGGAATTTTTGGCAGCCAACAACATTACAAGAATTGATTATTTGGAACTTACCCACTATGACAAGGATCATATTGGTGGTTTGAAGAAATTATTGAAGAATGGATTAGAAGTTGGTCATATTTATGCGTATGACAATGAAGCGACTTCCGGTACTTACATGGATATGATGGAAGCGTTGGAGGAGCATGGATTATCTTTGGACTATGTGAAGGATACGGTAGAACTTACTTTAGATGATGTGCTTATAGAAATTTATCCACCATTGAAAGACTCTTATGTGTCTGCAGATACACAACCGGGTGATGAAATGGAAAATGAATTTTCTCTTGTTACAAAAATAACTCACGGTGATAACAGATTCTTATTTACAGGAGATGCTTGTAATGGTCGTTTGCAAGAACTTTCAAGTCAGCTTAATGTAGATGTGGATTTCTTGAAAGTTCCTCATCATGGAAATGGAGATAACAATACCAATTCATTTGTGCAGAAAGTAAGTGCAGAATATGCAGTAATTACCTGTTCCAATAAAAATATGCCAGATCAGGCAGTAGTAGATGCGTTGGAAAAGACCGGGGCAAAAGTATATGAGACGAGAAATGGACAAGTAGATTGTTCCAGTGATGGTAAAACAATTTCTGTGACACAAATACCAGCAGAATAGAAAGTAAGAGAAACAGGCATTTAATCGAGTGAGTCAGCCTACTCGATTAAATGCCTAAAAAAATAAGTCATACATACCTGCATTTATAGGCTTTTTACGTGTTTTTGAAAAAAAATAAAAAAAATTGAAAAAAACACTTGCATTTTGTAATGACATTATATATAATACTAATTGTTGACGCGGTAAGCGTTAAGAAATCAATAAAATATGCGCTGCTAGCTCAGTTGGTAGAGCACCTGACTCTTAATCAGGGTGTCCAGGGTTCGAACCCCTGGCGGCGCACTTAAGGTCCTAGTTTGGCAGACGTAGAGCTGTTGGGTTGGGGCTTTTTGTTTTGTTCTTTTATCTTTAGGCAAAAGAGAATCAAATCTTTTTGCTCTATAGTTTTAGTAGTAGGTCATACAATTTCCAAGTTATTTTAGAAAAAATTATCAAAAAATGGTCGTTCATAACAAAAATTCGCCGTTTATAACAATTTTTTAAAATACCTAAATAAATGTGGTATATTTTTAGAAAAGGATTTTAACAAAAGAGTTTGAAAATAGTAAGGGTTACTAAAAACGATAAAATACGCAAAAAAAGTAACAAAAAGCGATAAATCGTTTTAGGGAATTTTATAAAAGCAGAAGAATATATGTATAGAAGATGTACAGGAAGTTGTTAAATTAAAAGAAGTTCGATATATAAAAGCAGAAAGTCAATATAGTCATTTATACATGAATAGTGGAGATGTCATTATTACAAGGAAAAATTTAGGAACATTAAAAAAAGAAATAGAAGCCTACGGTTTTTTTTGTACCCATAGAAGTTACTTAGTAAATTTACGGTATGTAAAGATTATAAAAAAAGAAGTAGTTCTCTATGATGGGACTAAAATAAAGATTGCTAGAGGGAAACATGAAAGTGTGAAATTGGCATTTTGGGCTTACATGGACAAGAATGGAAGGTGTATATGATGTGGGGAGTAGGTGAGGAATGCGTCAAAATTGGAATTCAAGTGTTAAAGATGTTTATTGGAAAAATCATGTATTCTCACTCCAAGTTATGATACCAGATGTGTAAAAAAGTGCGTTTCACACCAAAAAAATGCGTTTCACACCATTGTGCTGGAAAAGCCTAAAATAAGCAGATATAATGAAATTGAGCGCTTAGTACGGTACAAAGGAGGAAGATAGAAATGGAACAATAATGAGGAATTTTGAGGTAGATAATTTTTATATGGTGTGTTAATGCTTTAATCAAAGAGAAGGGATGAATATAATTATGAAAAGAAAACTATATGTGTTAATAATGTCTATGATTTTATTTTTATCACCAATAGTAAGCGAAGCAGATATTATTGCAGTAGCTAATACAAAGACAGATGTGGTAATTGATAAAATTACGGAAAATGATTTGAAATTATATGCGAATGATATTAGAAAGTATATAGAAACATTTGCGAATCAAATAGAAACAAGTAAATTATATAAGGTCGATCTTATAGATTATAACAATGTTGATTTTGTAAATACTTATGGTGTTACTTATGATATTGATTAAATATTAGGGGGTGTTACTATGAAAAAATTATGCTTATTATTCATGTCTTTAGGAATAGCAATCTGTATGACAAGTTGTGGAACAAATAAAAATACTTCAAAAGAAGTTACGCAGAGTCAGGTAAATACAACTGCTTCCTCTGAGGATGAGGTGTGTTCTGTACACATAGAAAACTATACGGGTGTTATTGTTGGTGTAGAAAATGAAGAGAATAATGAGGTTGATAAAATTTCTACAACGGCTCAATTGCAAATAGAACTTTCAGATAGCGATGAAGTGATTGTTTGTGAGTTATTAGGACCTAGCACAGAATATATCAATATGAATGGAGACGGTCTGAAAATTGGGGATACGGTAAATTTGGATTGTGAAGTGCATGTAAAGGATGGAGAAATTATAAGTCGCTCTGTGGTTTCTATAAAGGTAGTGCAATAGAATGTAAAAAGCCAAAATTGAAAAATTTTGGCTTTTTTAAATATAAACAATTCATAAAATATCCATATATTACCTAGAATTGGAATTACAATTCGATTATAATAGAATAGGAGAAATTTAGAAATCTTACATTGTAAGAGCGATAGGACAATTGCGAAGATATATAAATGTCAATGTCGCTTAGGGATACCTATGTGGGAGAGTACAGTAAGGAGGAAGAGTATGTTATCAAAACTCAGTGTGAAAAAGCCCTACACCGTACTGGTGGGTGTAGTAATCGTGCTTGTGTTGGGATTTATGTCTCTGCGTAACATGAGTACAGATTTGCTGCCGGATATGGATTTACCTTATGCGGTAGTTATTACTACATATGCAGGAGCAAGCCCGGAGGAAGTGGAGTCGGCGGTTTCTAAACCAGTGGAGCAGGCAATGGCCAGTGTCACCAATGTGGCAGAAGTCTCGTCTATATCTAGCAGTAACTATTCTATGGTTATATTGGAGTTTAATGAAGGGTCGGATATGAATTCGGCAACCATAGATATGCGGGAAAGTTTAGATGCTGTTTCGGCAGCGTGGACAGATGACGCCATTGGAAGTCCGACCATTATGAAAATCAATCCGGATATGATGCCAGTCATGGTGGCTGCAGTGGATTATGATGGATTGAATGCCACAGAGTTAGCAGAAAAGTTAGAGACTGATATTTTGCCAGAAGTAGAAAGTGTAGAGGGGATTGCTTCTGTAAGTACATCTGGCGAAGTGGAGCAAAAGATAAATGTGGTATTGCAGCAGAAGAAGATCGATGATGTGAACGAGAAAGTACAGGCTGCCATCAGCGGTAAATTTGCAGATGCAGAAAAAGAAATTGCAGACAATGAGGATAAGGTTCAAGAGGGAAAACAAACCTTAGAGCAGACGCAGGAAAATACTGCTGAACAATTGGCGGAAGGTGCTGCACAATTAGACAAGAATGGAAAGAAAATTGATTCTACTTTAATCACGATTAATTCCAGTTTAGCAGATATTGAGGAAAAAGAGGCTACTTTAGCAGAAAGTCTTACTTCTGTCAAATCCGGACTTGCACAGATTGCAACAGCAAAGGCAGAACTTGAGGCGACCATTACTACTTTAACTAATACAAAAGCTACGTTGGAGCAGATACAGACTACCTTAGCGGCTCTTCGTAAGCAGGAGGCAGAGTTACAGCAAAAAATTGATGCTGGCGGAGATACTGCTGCATTAGAAGCGCAGTTAGAGGCTGTTAAGGCACAAATCAATGCTATATTGGAACAGTTGACAGCCCAGGGAATAACAGAAGAAGATTTGCCAGTTAAGATTCAGGAAGTAGAAGCTGGTATTACGCAGGCAAATGAGGCTCTAAAGGAGATAAAAGCACAAGAGAAAACACTTAAAAAGAGTCAAAAAGAAATTTTAGCGGGACAGGAACAGATTACTGCAGCTAAAAAGAAGTTGACGGCTACGAAAGCACAGCTTGAGCAAGGTCAGATTACCATTGAGACAGCAAAGAAAGAGTTGAATAAGCAAACGGTACTTGCAGCTATTAATTTAAGTGTGGCATCTGTGGAAGTAAATAATGGAGAGACACAGCTTTCCACTGCAAAAGATACTTTGAAGGATAGCAAGGAAGCTGCTTTGGAAAAAGCAGATTTGAGTGGAATTCTTACTACTTCATTGATAGAAAATATTTTGACGGCTCAGAACTTTGAGATGCCTGCCGGATATGTGACAGAGGACAATGCTTCTTACTTAGTAAAGGTAGGAGAAGAATTGGAATCGCAGGAAGAGATAGAAGATTTGATTCTTATGGATATGGGAATTGATGGGTTAGAGCCTATTCGTCTTTCTGATGTAGCAGATGTGGCAGTGACTGATAATGCAGATGAATCTTATACCGTAGTAAATGGAAATGCAGCGGTTTCACTTACCATTGAAAAGGCAACTGGATATTCTACGGGAGACGTTTCGGATAATCTGAATGAACGATTTGAAGAGATGGAAAAAGAAATGGACGGTCTGCATGTTAGTGTATTGATGGACCAAGGTATTTACATCGACATGGTAGTAAATTCTGTTTTGGAAAATCTGGTAGTAGGTGCATTTCTTGCGGTTGTTATTTTATTCCTTTTCTTAAAGGATATTCGACCAACATTGATCGTTGCCTGCTCTATTCCACTTAGTGTAGTGGCAGCTATTGTATTAATGTATTTTTCGGGAGTTACATTAAATGTAATTTCTCTTTCTGGTTTGGCACTGGGTGTAGGTATGTTGGTAGATAACTCTGTCGTTGTTATTGAGAATATATTCCGTATGAGAAATGAAGAAGGTGCCAGCGTGCGACGGGCATGTATTGAAGGTGCAAAACAGGTAACAGGTGCTATTATTGCATCTACATTGACTACCGTTTGTGTCTTTGCACCAATTGTCTTTACAGAGGGTATCACAAAGCAGATTTTTGTGGATTTGGCATTGACTCTTGCATATTCTTTGCTTGCCAGTCTGGTTGTCAGTCTTACATTAGTACCTGCTATGGCACAGGGATTGCTTCGTAAAGATAAAATACGAAAAGAAGGTCTTTTTGAAAAGATACAAAATGGATATGGATTTTTGCTTGAAAAAGTAATTCATAAGAAAGCCATTGTACTTTTGGTTTCACTTGGAATGTTGATTCTATTTGTTTGTTTAGCATTTTCAAGAGGAACGACCTTTATGCCAGCCATGGGAAGTACCCAGATGACGGCAACGGTATCTGCACCAGAAGATTCTGATATGACAGATGAAGAACTTTATAAAGAGATGGATAAAGTTATGGAACGCATGTTAGAAGTGGAAAATGTAGAAACCGTAGGAGCTATGTCAGGTGCTTCCAGTACCATGTCCATGATGTCTGGTTCTGGGGGAGGTGCCATTTCTGTATATATTTTGTTGGATGAGGATGCCAATATAGACAATGCAAAAGTGAAAGCAGAAATGCAGGAAAAATGTAAAGATTTCAATGTGCAAATAGACATTGAAGAGTCTGCCATGGATATGAGTAGTCTTATGGGTTCTGGACTTTCTTTGGAAATTCGAGGTAAGGATTTAGATAAATTACAAAAAATCTCCGAAGATATTATGGAACGTGTGCAGGATGTGGATGGAATTGCAACTATTTCAAATGGTTTGGAAGACAGCGAGCAGGAACTGAGAATTACAGTAGATAAAGACAAGGCTATGGAATATTCTCTTACAGTGGCACAGGTATACCAACAGATTTATGGAAAGCTGGCAGATGCCAAAAGTGCAACTACATTGTCTACAGATACGGAAGATTTGGATGTATATGTGAGCAATGAAGAGAATACCAGTATGACAAGAGAGGATTTGAAGTCTTTGAAACTCTCTTATACAGATTCTGAGACACAGGAGAGTAAAGAGGTAAAACTTTCTAAAGTGGCAGATATTAGCATGGCAGATTCACCAACCAGTATTAATCGAAGAAATCAGACTCGATATATGACCGTTTCTATTGCATTGAAAGAAGGATATAATGCAAGTCTTGTTAGTGAAGATGTGTCAGAGGCATTAAAGGATTATGAGATGCCAAAAGGATATACTTATGATTCTACTGGTGAGGATGAGACAACATCTGAAGCAATGGGACAGGTATATTTGTTGATGGTAGTTGGTGTTTTGTTTATGTATTTGATTATGGTGGCGCAGTTCCAATCACTGCTTTCTCCATTTATTATCCTGTTTACTATACCACTTGCGTTTACCGGTGGTTTCATGGGACTTTACTTTACAGGAAGTGAAGTCAGTGTGATTGCCATGATTGGATTTGTTATGCTTGCCGGTATTATTGTAAACAATGGTATTGTACTTGTGGATTACATTAACCAGTTGCGTGCATCTGGAGTGGAGAAATACGAGGCGATTGTGGCAGCAGGACGTATTCGACTTCGTCCGATTTTAATGACAGCCATTACTACTATTCTTGGTTTGGTACCAATGGTAGTTACAAATGAGAGCGGTTCAGATATGATGAAACCGATGTCTATTGTTGTTATCGGGGGAATGATTTACGGAACATTGCTTACATTGTTTGTAGTACCTTGTATTTATGCAATATTAAATAGAAAATCAGATGCAAAACTTATGGAAGCAGAACTTGACGAGTAGAATAAAAAATGTGGCACAGGCAAAATTGCCTGTGCCACGTCTTTTTCTGAGAATTTATTTCTGTTCTTCCATCCAATCCTGCATATATTTGTCGATAATAGAAAATGGAGCATCGCCCACATTCAAAAGGAAAGTATGAAATTCTTTAGCGTTAAAGTTATCACCTAACGTATCTTCTGCATCTTTTCTAAGTTCCATAAATTCAATATAGCCAATCACATATTGCAGATAGTTTGCAGGATCATCCACTACAATATCAAATATCTGGGATGCAACTTCTTTGTCTGTAATTCCATAATTGCCAAGGTAATCCAAAAGGTCATCTTCTGTCCAGCAGTCATAATTAACACCAATATCTATCTGGGCATACAAGCAAAGATTGAAAATCATATATTGTTTTGCAAATTCCCCAACATTATCTTCAAGACCTGCAATATTGTAAGAGTACATTTCACAGTAAGTTGCCCAGCCTTCGCTGTAACCGCCGTAGCTTAACAGAGAACGGATAGGGCTTTCGTTATGCTGGTTAAAGTATACACTTTGCAATAAATGTCCCGGATATCCTTCATGAGCAAGGGTTGTAAAAATTTGAGATAAATCGTTGTCACTGGCACCGTTGATATAAATGCTGTTTTCTTTGTAGTTATCTAACTGTGGTGTCAGATAGAAAGCAGGGCTTACATGATCTTCTAAAGATTTATCTACATATTTTACCGTATAATTTACATCTCCCAAGTCAGGGAAATCTTCTTTTACTGCTTCTATGAGATATTCCATAATTTCATCTGGGTCCGTCATCGGAAATTTCATATTCATATAGTCTTTTTCTAAGGAAGAGTCATTGCTTGCCATAAGAGACAATTTAGTAGCTGCCTGCTGCATGGTTGTTGTCAATGCACTTTTCATCTCAGAAACCGATTTGTCAGAGCCAGTAATGGACTGAGCAAGTTCTTCGTAGTATTCGGTTCCGTTTGGAAGGTTTCCTACACCGCCTTCGTATTTTCCGGTTCCTTTCAGTTCTTCCAGTGTTTCAATAAGACTTTGGTAAGCTGGAATAATAGAGTTCTTTACCGCATCTTCATTTTCCTTTTTGAAAGAAGTCTTTTCTTTTTTGGTAAGCCAATCAAAATTGTCGATACGGTCTTCAAATATAGTAATCAGTAAATTGTCATCAGGATTTTTAATAAAGTCCTCACATTGGGAAATGATGTTATCCGCATTATGGTCTGGCATGAATAAACCTGCATCGGATTTTTCACGCTCATATTCTTCAATCTGCTGGAAATAGTCATTTACTGTGAGAAGGAGGGAAAGGTACGTTTCCACGTCCTCTTTGTCATCTATATTGTATTCAGAAAGAAGAATTGGAAGTTGAGCCTGAATACCTGTGGTATTTCCAAGTGCTTCTCCATAAAGTAAAAAGTCCTCCTCGTCATCAGAAATACGGTAGTAATCTTCTAATATATCATAAGTAAGCTGTTGGTCTTTTGTTAATGCAGAATATTCGAATTCCTCTAAACGTTCGTTCATGTTTTCCGCTTCGGCAATGGTCTGTTTGCTTGCTTCTACACCAAACTCCCCTAAGGTTGGTGTCACATTTGTAATGCCATAATCTTCTGGTTTTGATAACGTATAATTTAGTGTAATACCGTCTTCTTGCACTTTTTTTACAAATAATTCATCTGTGAATTCATCAAAGGCGGCCTGTTCTTCTTTTGCGTCCACTTGTTTCTTTTCTTTCGTTTTCTCGTTTAGGTTTTCACAACCGGTTGCCTGAAGGCAGACCGCAATCACACAAATCCAAGTAATCCATCTTTTCATTCTTGTTATCCTCTCGTTTCTAAAAATTTGGTGCTATTGTTAGTATATCGACAATAAGCCTATTGTAGCACATAGAAAGTGGTTTGATAATAAAAAAAGTAATAATGTTTGAAATTTTATCATAAGACATAATAGGCGGAAAAAAGGAGCAGGTAGAGAGTATGCTGGTTAAGATTTCTGATTTTATGATACCGATGGTTGTGTTTTATATTGTTGGTTATGGAATGCTGACAAAAGTAAATATTTTTGATTCCTTTTTAAAAGGGGCAAAGGATGGAATCCGAGTGGTGGTGGACATTTTACCTACTTTGATAGGGTTAATGGTAGCCATTTCCATTATTCGGGCAAGTGGTACGCTTGAGTGGCTTGGAAATCAGATGGGAGGTTTCACAGAGCATTTGCATTTTCCGAAAGAACTGATGCCTTTGGTTATCATAAAAATGATTTCTTCTTCGGCAGCTACCGGACTGCTTCTTGATTTATATAAAACCTATGGAACCGATTCCACTATTGGAACTATGGCATCGATATTGATGAGTTGTTCGGAGACCATTTTTTATACAATGGCAGTATATTTTGCTGCAGCAAAAGTGAAAAAAAGCAGATATACTCTTGCAGGGGCTTTATTTGCTACATTGGTGGGGATTATTGTAACCGTTTTTTTGGTATATTAAAAAAGTACATAAATTCTACAAAAAAATAAGATAGAATGTGAAATGAGAGAGAGAAAAACAAATAAAAATGGAAAGTAGAATGAAAAAGTGAATGGAACGGAAAGAGGAGATTGGCACTTGCCAGTCTCTTTTTTTTATTCTAGAGGAATGTTTGCAAGCGAATCGAGTAGGAGTCAGTCTAATCGATTATGCAAATTTGCCGAAATAATACTTAATAAGGAAAAAATTACTATTTTTATTAGAACAACAAAAAAGAAATCACAAGGAGAAAATAAATGAAAGAGCTTGGAATTGTAATCTGCAACTATAATAAGGTTTCCTATGTGTTAAAGTGTATTGAAACGGTGCTTGCATCAGAGTATCGTGATTTTGATCTGTATGTAGTAGACAATGCTTCTACCGATGATTCTGTGAAGGCAATCCGAGAGAAATATGGAAATTGCGTAGAGATTTTAGAAAATTCAGAAAACTTAGGAGGTTCTGGTGGATTTAATACGGGACTTCGTAAGGTTTTGGAAAAAGAGTATAAATATGTATGCTGTCTTGATAATGATGTGCAGGTGACGCCTGAAGCCATTGGAGCTATGAGAGACTTTTTGGAACAAAATCCAAAGGTAGGTATGGTAGGAGCCAAAGTATATCATTTACAAATGAAAGAATATGTGCAGCAAATGGGGTTGTATATTCATTTTAATCCCTTTCATGCAGAGACTATATTTGCAGATGTAAAAGACGATGCCAGTCTTCCGGAAGTGGTGTATTGTGATACAGTAGCAGCATGTGCTCTTATGATGCCTGTCAAAGTGGTAAAAGAGGTAGGATTGATGCCAGAGGATAATTTTATTTATTGGGATGATATGGAGTGGGGATACCTTGTTAAGAAAAAAGGGTATCAAGTGGCGGCAATTGGAGCTGCCAAGGTATATCATGAAATGAGTGCCAATGTACGAAGAGAAAATACATTCTCGAATTATTATTTGTGGAGAAATAATTTAAATTTTTATATGAAGTATACGCCAGCAAACCTTAGAGATACCATGTGCTTTTCTATGCTTTCTTCTGTGTTTGATGCCATATATGAGAGCCTTTATCGGGAGGAGCATAATGTGGCAAGTACCATACAATTTGCGTTTTTTGATGCCATGATGGGAAAAAGGGGAAAGGCGGAAACAGGAAAGATACAAAAGAATGATGGTAATAACAGAAAATTTATAGATACCTTACAAAAATATCAAAAAATTTGTGTGGTGGATGAAGAGGGAATTTCATTGAAAAATGCCATTGCCAAATTAGCACCACACATAGAATTTGTGGAAACTGGGGATGCTGATATTGTGTGGAAAAGTTGTCCTTATGTGATGCAGGTGAAAGATGAATCACTTACGTGTATTTATGTGGATCGAAATTGGAATGTACTTGCGGATGCCAGTGATTTGGAGATGGTAAAAAACTACCCATACAGTTTGCAATTATTTATATATATGCACCAAGATACATTTTGTCTGGAGAGCGCCAAACGATGTGTGGTAGATAAAAAATAGGCAGTATTTGTAACATAAACTTAATATCTTTTTTTGTGGAATTGTTTTGAAAAAATGAGCATCTATGTTATAATTGTTTTATAAAAGTGAAGAGGATGTATGTTTTTTGCAAAATGTGGAATAATAGGCTTCAAAAGGCATGTGCTGAATAGAAGAGATTGACGCTAAAATATACAGGCATCTTAGCAGACAACATATGACACGTAAAAAGAAAAACGGAGCCGAATTACTTTATTATTTTTACGAAATAAGGTGAGTTTTTTCTCGACTAATTAAGGAGGGGTATTTATGATGGAAAAGACATTGGCATTAGTAAAACCAAATGGTGTGGAAGAGAATCACGTAGGCGAGATTTTAGGTTTTTATGAGAAGGCAGGGCTTAAGATTTTAGCACTTAAGATGATTAAGGTTAATAAAGAGTTTGCTAGACAGCACTATATTGATTTGAAAGATAAACCATTTTATCAGGAATTGGTTGATTTTATTTCCAGAAGTCCATTGGTGGCACTGATTTTAGAGGGAGAAGATGCAGTAGATACCGTACGTCGCGTCAATGGTGCCACAGATCCTGCGGAGGCAGAAGAAGGAACAATTCGTTATAAGTACGGAGGAGGCAAGACTGATAATACAGTGCATGGTTCTGATTCGGTAGAACATGCAAAGAGAGAGATTTCTATGTGGTTTCCGGAATTTTTAGATTCCTATTTGGATGATTAGGGAAAAGAGGGAGGAAGGCTGTGTAAAAGCACAGCCTTTTTAGCTCTATTAAGAAGTATAACACGAAACGAGAGGGGGAGGGTGCCATGGGTCATAAGAATGAGAAAAATATAAATAAAATAATAGAAGAATTGTCGGAGGAGATTTCTTTTTCCTATGATGTATCCACAGATACCATGGTATTCTCTGAGAAGTATCGAACCGTATATGGGAGAAAAAATAAAATATCACATTTTCTAAGGGAGAGTAAAAAAGCATATATTCTTTCTGCAAGTTCGGTTGAGCAGCTAGAGAATTTAAAAAAGGTATTGGAATATGGAGAGCTGAATCACTACATTCAACTTCAGTGGCCTAACAAACAGGGAAAGTTTGAGTGGTGTGAAGTAGTATTCCGTCATGTGGTAGATCGTATAGGAAATGTAAGTGCCGTAGGTATTTGGAGAAATATTGATCAGCAAAAGCGACAGGAAGTTGTGCATAAATATCATGTGATTTCCGATGAGATGGAAGGCGTGGAGAATCGTGTAGGTATTGAAAAGCAAGTGGGGTGCGAGATTGCAAAACTTAGTCAGGAAGAACACGCTGCTATGTTTTTGATTGATTTTGATAATATGAAGCAGATACAAGCGGATTTTGGTGTGTTAGCACTGGAAGAGTTGTTACATTTGTTTGCAAAAGAATTGCTTGTACATTTTCATGAGGATGGAATTGTAGGGCATCTTGGAAGTGATAAATTTCTTGTTTATGTTTCTCAGGTTAAAGAAAAGGAGACTGCACGTATGCTTGCCAGCCGTATGCAGAAATTGCTGAAAGGTTTGGCAGACCGATTGAATTTGACAAGAGATGTAACGGTAAGTATTGGAATTACATTGGTTACTTGTGATATGACTTACAAAGATGCGTTGGAGCAGTTAGATATTGCTTTGCGACATGGTAAAAATGCAGGTAAGAATCAGTATATTTTCTATTCCCAGAACATGCAGGGAGAGAAATATGTGAAAAAGCTGGTAACTGGCAAATGGGATAAGAGTCAAAAGCAGTATGATTCGGGAAAAATATGGGCAGATTTATTGGAGCGTTTATATCGGAATACAGATAATAAGAGAAGTTTTGATGATGCCATTGCTTTTATTGGAAATGTATTTCAATTGGATAAGGTTATGGTCTGGGAGTATGATGATTCTCAAGGAGTCATAACCAATACGATTCAGTGGGCAAAAGAAGGACTTCCAAATACACAGCAGCAACAGCAAAATATTGCTTTTCGTGATAGCGAGACTAATTATGCCCATAATTCTGAGGGGATTTTCTATTGTACAGATGTGGATAAGATGCCAGCCAGAATGCGGGAATATGCGGACAAAGAACATTTTAAATCTTTGCTTGAAGTAAGAATTACAGGTGAGGAAAATACCTGTCTTGGGTACATTGATTTTGGTGTATGCGCTGGGGGGCATGTGTGGGTACAGGAAGAAGTAGATTTTTTGGTACTCATGTCCAGAGTTTTGGGAGAAGTAATGCGTAAGCGCAATATGTCTCAAAAAATAGAAAGTTATTATAAGAATACAAAAAATATTTTGGATAATGTAGTCACGGGAATTTATGTGGTAGATCAAGAGACAAGAGAGCTGTATTATTATAATGATGCAATTTTGCGTATTTTTCCAAATTTTGAGGAACGGAAGAGTTGCTATGCAAGTTTATTTGGAAGGAATCAAGCATGTACAGACTGTCTTTTGGGAAATGTAGTGGAAGGTCAGCTGCCAAATACCGAGAAAGGAATGGTGTTACATAGTCTGGATGGGGAGAAAGACTATGAGGTTACGGTAACCAAAATGATGTGGGAGAACAAGAAAAATGCCTACATTATTACGATCAATGAACATGTAGAATCTTCGGAAGAATTGGCAAGACGCCGTAAGCAGGAATATCTGGAAAAGCGTTATGCGTTTATCTATAGTCATTCCTGTGATTGTATTTTTGATATAGATGTGGAAAATGACTGGTATGAAGTGACTGTGATTAATCCGGATGCACCTTGGCCAGGATTAAAAATGTACGGAAGTTATCAGGAAATGTTTGAGGAAATTGTAAACAGTAAAGTATCTGTGGAGGATCAAAATCATGTAAGACAGCATTTCTCTTTGGAGGCATTAAGGCAAAAGGTTGAAAAAGAGGAAACTATGATTACAGATAATTTTGCTGTGTATAGCAGGGTAGATAGTATACACATTAAAGAAATACGTGCCTTTGTATTAGATGAAAATGGTAGGAGAAGTGTAGTAGCAACCTATTGTGATATTACCGATCAAAAACGAAAAGAGATGCAAATTTTACTAGAGCGTCAGAAATTAAATCGGGCTTTGGTTAATGTATATCCATTTTTGCTTTCTCTTAATGTTACCCAAAATGAAGTCACTATGATTTCCAATGAAACGGAAAATGAGTATTTGAACATAAATACAAAAGTAATGTCTAATGCGGTACTTGATATTGCCATGCACCTACATCCAGATGATAGGGATACTTTTATTGCTACTTTTGATAGAGAACATTTGCATCGGGAATTTGCAAATGGAAAGATGGAAATTGCTATGGAATTTCGACAGGGGCGGCCAGACGGTACTTATTACTGGTCATCTGTCATGTGCATTCGCATTGACAATCCGCTGAACGAAGACTTATTGCTGTATGTGTTTGGTCGTAATATTGAACATCAAAAGGAGATGGAGCAAAGTCTTAGAGATGCTCTATACACTGCAGAAAGGGCAAGTGAAGCAAAATCAGATTTCTTGTCTCGTATGTCTCATGAAATTCGCACTCCGATGAATGCTATTATTGGTATGACGGAGATTGCAAAAAATGCAGTAGATAAACCAGAGAGTATTTCTAATTACTTAAATAAAGTAGATATTTCTGCAAAATATCTATTGTCTCTTATTAATAATATTTTGGACATGTCCAGAATTGAGAGCAATAAAATTGTCATTGAGAAGAAAGAGTTTCGAATGCAGGAACTGTTAGATAACATTCATAATATGATAGGACCACAAGCAAAAAATAAGAAGATTCATTTCTTTATTGAGCAGAATAGTAATTTTGATTGTACTTATTTGGGAGATAGTTTGCGGCTCAACCAGATTCTGATTAATCTGTTATCTAATGCCATTAAATTTACCGATGAGCAGGGTACAGTGTCTTTGACTGTAAAGGAAAATCGTCGGGAAGGCAGAGAAAGTTATGTATGCTTTACTGTTTCAGATACGGGTGCTGGAATGAGTGAGGAATTTATGAAGGTTATGTATAATCCGTTTGAACAGGAGAATTCTAACAGTGCGCAAGGAATGGCAGGCACCGGACTTGGGCTTTCTATCACAAAGAATTTAATCGCACTTATGGATGGACATATTAAGTGTAAGAGCAAAAAGGGGGAAGGTACTACCTTTATTGTAGAGATTAAGATGGATATGGTGGATAAACAAGAGAGCGTGTGGATTACTAAGGAAATCGTGCAGGAAAATGTGGAAAAGTCCCACAAGAAAAATTTATTAGTAGGAAAACGCATTTTGCTTGCAGAAGACAATGAACTTAATCAAGAAATTGCTGTGGCAATGTTAGAAATGCAGCATATTGAAGTGGATTGTGTGGAAAATGGGGAACTAGCCATACAGAAGTTTTTAGAGATGGGAAGTTTTTATTATGACATGATTTTAATGGATATTCGTATGCCAGTGAAAAATGGATTAGATGCCACTGCAGATATCCGGGCTATACATGGAAAGTACGCAGAAGAGATTCCTATTTTAGCAATGAGTGCAAATGCGTTTGCAGAGGATAAAGCAAAAGCATTTGCCAATGGAATGACAGATTATATTGTAAAACCAATTGATATTGATATTTTAGAAGAAATGTTAGTGAAATATCTAGGATAAGATTGGTTTGTTGAAACAAAATATGCAAAAAAAGAACACCTACTTTGAGTGGAATATTTATAAAAATATCCATTGGAAGGAAGGTGTTTTTTTAGTTTAGAGAATTCGTGTGTCAAAAGTCCTTTTTGTTTAGTCTTTGTCAAATTGTTTAGTGAACTTTTAGCACTCAAAATTTTATAGAAAAGTGTGGCTTATAAAGCAAAAGCAGCCTTATAAATGTTAAGGAAAAAGTAAGAAAAATGTCAGTTATATTTAAGGTGTTGCCAGTATAATATGTTCAGACTTTAGACGGTCAAAAAAAGAAAGAGAGGGCAAAAAAATGCGAAAGAAAATTATGGTAGTATTGGGAATAATGCTTGTAATAGCAATTCTAGGAGTGAGTTATATGAACACGTCCAAAACGAAAAAAGAAGAAAAAGTAGAAGAAATTGTTGTTTCTGAGGAAAAAGAAGAAATGGTTTCTTTGCAGACAGCTAGAGAAAACTTAAATTCTTTAATGGAAGAAGGAAAAAAAGGGGCGTATCGCAATTTAGTGTTTGAAGAGTTTACGCCAGCAATTACCAGTGAAGATGCTATTTACACTTTACAAATAGAAACACCGACACGGTATCACGATATGGAAAATGAAAGTTTGGTGGAAACGCAGGTGGAAGTATTAAAACAATTTTTTGGTGAAGATATGGATATGAATGCGTTAGTGGAATGGAATACACAGCAGTCTTATCAAGAACTTATGGAAGAATTTGAAAATGGAACCTATTCTTCTGAACAAATTCCTTATATGGTATATGACAAAGATGAACTGCATGGGCAGGTTTCGGGTGGTATTTCTTCCCTTTGGATGGATTTAGGAATAGAGGGTGCAATGCCTGATGATGAAAATGCGTTGGATAAAAAATATTATGCTTTTGGAGCAGAAAAAGATCTTGCAACCTGTTATAAAACGAGCAATAAAAAAATGTCAGTGAAGGAGGCCATTGCAGAAGTGGAAAATTACTTTAATGAAAATTTACCTATTCCATTAGAAAGTGATGAACGATATTGTGTTTCGGAGGTTGAAGTAATAAAGCAAGAGGATGGAACCTATGCTTTTGAGATGTTCGTTCGTAATTCTTATCATGGTGTATTGTTTGAGTTTGAGTTGTTGGGAGCCGATTATGGTGTGAATCAAGAAGCAGATAGGATGGTAGTGTTATTAGAAGGTGAAGGAGAGATTCCTTTCTTTAATGGAATGTCATTAAATAATAAAATTACAGTAATTGATACAAAAAAGGAAATCTTAGATCCTATAGCAGCGGTGGATTATGTTTCAAAAAAAATAGGGGATTCTACAGTGTATGACCTTTATGGAATGGAACTGGCATATCAATCTATTAGGGGAGAGGATGGAATTTGTACTGCAACACCAGTTTGGATGTTACTTTTAAGGAGACAAACCGATGATAAAGAAACCAGATTTTATGTAAATGCCAGCACCGGAGAATTAAGTTCGAGGGTAGTGAAATAGGAAGGAATACATATGAAAGAAAAAAAGCAAAAAGGATGTTCTATCGGTAGTATTTGTCTGGAATTATTATTGAAACACCGGGGTTTATTCCTTATTATAATGGTTTAGACAATGAACAAAGTGGGTGCCACTAAAAGAAGATAAGTATAAAAAATAGAGGGCAGAAAATAGTCCGAAGGCGGTACAATATATTATGAAATTATAGGCAGGCGGTTGACAATATTTAGAAAATGTTATATAAATGAAAAGATAGTGTAAAAAGTGTGTAATATTTGTGAAATATTGCTACAAATCTCACAAAAGGAGGAAATTATGAATTTCAAACAGAAAAACAGAGTAAGACACGTATTTGCACTTTTATTAAGTGTAGTAATGGTAGTTTCCTTATTTGCAGGAAACACTGTGAGCGTGTTTGCCGCATCCTCCATTGCAGTGCCTTCATGGGCAGAGAATCGTCTGTATTTTCATACAATAGCAAATGATACAACAGACTCTCACGCATGGGCAGTAATGGAATCGGCATCAACAAGTACAGGTAGCACACCCGAAATTGGTTCGTACTCATCTAGTTCAACGTTTCGTGTATTTTTGCCAGCAACAGCAAAGAACAGTGATGGAACTTACTTAGTGTATAACAACTATGGAAGTGATATTACAATTGGTGGAAAGACAATTGGAAGCGGAAAGACTGGTTATGTATCAGCTAGTGCTAACACCGTAAGAATTGGTTCTAATTCTACTTGCACTTTAAAGATTTATACTTCCAATGCAGAAGAAAATGTGTATTTTACACATAGTGGAAGTAACACAAAGAATAAGTGGAGTGGAACGGTTGATTCTTCATCAGACTATGTATCTGCTTTAGGTTTGGACTGGTCTAAGAATTCTAAATCAGATGCTGTTGTAACAAATGGTAATGTTACTTTAGTGCAGGCTGATGGTACAATTGATACTACTCAGACATTAAAGCAAATCAAGGGAAGAGGTAATACTACTTGGTCAAATACCAATAAGAAATCATGGAATTTTACATTAAATGATGAAAAGGTTTCTGTTGGAGGAATGAAAAAAGGAAAGAAATATTCTTTACTTGCAAATTTCCAGGACCCATCTTTATCTCGTAACCGTCTTTTATATGATTTAGCAGATTCTGTTGGTATTCCTTATGCTTCCGATTCTCGTTATGCAGATGTATATATGGACGGATTATACATTGGTTCTTATTTATTGACTCAGAAGCATGATGATCTTGCAGATTTACAGGATCCAGTTTATAGTAATGGTTCTGTACAAGATACAGATTTTATCATTGAGTTAGCTTGTGGAACACAGGGAGATGATTTTGAAATTACACCTGGAAATGGATCTGGTATCATATCCGTTACAGCTCCTGAACCAACTAAGGACAGTGAAAAAAGTGCGTTAAAGAGCTTTATTAAAGGAAAATATGACGCATTATACAATGCAATTAATAGTTCTTCAACAACTTATGAAGAGTTAAGTAAACTTGCAGATGTAGAATCTCTTGCAAAAATCTATTTGATTAATGAACTTGGTAAGAACTTTGATTCCGGAGTATCTTCTTTCTATTTAACTTATGAAAATGGCAAGTTCTATGCGTCACCAGCTTGGGATTATGACAACTCACTTGGAAATGCAAATTATTCAGGAATTTCTGATTACAAGAGTACATCTGGTAACTGGTGTAATCAGTGGAAGGGAAATAGCCAGTCCTATAACGGAAACTTTGTTTACAGAATGGCTAAGAATGCTGTAATTCTTGATGTAGCTCGCGCATGTTGGTATGGTACTTCACAGAATGATACTACTTCATTTGTGTATAACATCAATAAGTTTGCAAATGGTACATCAACACAGGCGACTTTAGGAAAAAATACAGGTTTACTTTCTAAAAAATATTATGCAGCAGTATTAGGTTCATCTGCATACAACAACTCTAAAAAATGGTCAATCGTGCCTAATAGCTGGTGTGGTGGTCATACAAAGTTGACAATGTATACAATGGACTATGATGACTTATACAAGAAATTAGATACAATGGATTATTCGGTATCTTCTTCTGTATCTCTTTCTTCATCTACACGTTATTATGAAGAATACGCTATTAGTACAAGTTCAAATAGTGGTGGACAGTATGAGTTTGCTGCAGATTATATGATTTCTCGTGCAGCATGGATGTCTAAAAATATGTTACAGACTTCAAAGAGTTATAGCTTAACAGGTAACACAATTGGATGGACTTCTTCTTTGACAGAATATAAATTGTCATTAAAAGATAAGACTTCAAAGATTTATGGAATTACAAATATTGATGCTAGTTTAGTAACAGGATACTTCAAGTTGAATGATGGTTCTGCTTATATCGGACCAAGCGGTTCTTCTGATGTAGAAATTACAACAGCAACTACATATGATTCACAAAAGGCATACTGTGTAACAGGTAGTATCTCAGGTGCTACAAAAGCATATAAGTTCTCAAATCCAGATAGCTGGAGTAAGGTAAGTGTTTACTACAGACCTTCTGATGGAAAGATTTGGATTGCGCAGTATGTAGAGGCTGCAAAAGTGGAAACTATTGCAGCATTCAACTATGACAACACAGGTAAGACTGCAGAAACAGATTTAGATGAATATGCAGATAGTGCAGATTCATATACATATTTAGCAACTACTGGAAATGCTACATTGACAGGTTCTGTAAGTGGTAGTGCAAAGAAACATTTAGAGTGGTCATCAGATGACTATGATAATGCAAAGGGAACAGCAGCAGGAATCGTACCTGTTTTTGGAGCTTCTGCTTCTAATCCTTGGGCATCAAATGCAAATGTAACTGTTCAATTATCTACAAAGGGATACACAGATCTTACTTTGTCACTTCAGTTAGGAGCAACAAAGAAAGGACCAGCAAATTATGTATTCTATGTAACTGACGGTAATTCTAAGGAAAAACTTGGAACTTATACATTGTCTGATAATAAGACTATGTGCGATGTATCATTTGATATTCCAGCAACATATGCAAACAAAGATAATGTTAATATTTTAGTTCAATTAGCAAACACAACAGCTATTAATGGAAATGATATTGTAGGAGCAACTGGTGGAGAGTTTGCGATTAACAATATTGAAGTAAAGGGTAAGAACAATGGTTCTAGTCCAATTGTAACCCCAACCCCAACAGTGTCAACCCCAACACCAAGTCCAGTAACTCCAACACCAACAGTAGTAGTAGGAACAAACAAAGCAGTTGTATATTATCAACGTTCTTCTTCTACATCTTGGACAGATGCTTATGTTCATTACAAAGTAAATGGAACATGGACAAAGTCTCCAGGAGTAAAGATGGAGAAAATCAGTGCAGGATATTGGATGTACACAATTGATCTTGGAACAGCAACAGAAGCAACCTTATGCTTTAACAATGGAAATGGTACATGGGATAATAACAGCAAGGCAAATTATACAGTAGAAGTGGGAACATCTCTTATAACAGATGGAACAGTAACAAAAATGGGAAATGTGACTCCGACTCCAACAGTGACTCCGACAGTGACCCCAACAATAACCCCAATTGTAACTCCATCAGCAACACCAGAGTATACAGATTATGTAACAATTGCTTTTGATAACTCTGTAAGTGAATGGGACAATGTATATGCGTATGTATGGAATAGTACAACAGATGCGAAAGTCTTTACTGCTGCTTATATAACTGGAAAAACTGCAGTATTCAATATTACAGGTTCTTACAAGAACATTATATTTAAGAATACAGAAGCAGATTGGGATCAGCAAACAGCAGATTTGACTTTGCCAGCATATACTACATCTACTGAGGGTAAATGTTTTACACCAAATAGTGCAAAGAATAAATCAGAAGGAACATGGGGAAATTCTTCTGTACTTACTGGACGTATAGCAATTGTACCATCTGTTTTAGCAGATAAAGATACTGTAGCAGTAGGAGATACTGTAAAATTCACTATGACAGCAGAGTATGAAAATGGCAACTATAAGAATAGTCGTTATTTGACATTTACATATGAGGATGGAACTACTGAGACTTTGAATTCTTATGATACTTCTAGCTATGCAACTTTATTTGAAAAGGTAGCAGATTATACACATACATATTCATGGACACCTAAGAAAACAGGAAAAGTGAAAGTGACTTATTCTGTAAGTGAGTATGAAGATCATACAGAGAATTCTCAGGCAATTACTCTTGATGTAAAGGCTGCAAGTAATACAGTAAAAGTGTATTATAAAAACAGCAGTTGGTCTAAAGCATATATCCATTATAAAGTAAACGGATCATGGACAAGCGTTCCTGGTGTACAGATGCAGTCTAGCGATCGCAGCGATTATACTTGGATGTATACAATTGATTTAGGCGATACAACAAGTGCAACTGTTTGCTTTAATAATGGAAACAACAGTTGGGATAGTAATAATAGTGCAAACTATTCAGTAGGAACTGGAGAATATGCAATTTCAGGACAAAAGGTAACAAAATTGAATTAATATTGTAAAAAAGAAAGTCTGGGGCTTAGATACCTCAGACTTTCTTTTTACGCGAGTAGTGAGGAAAATACAACTGTAATCTTTACCACATCTTTACCAGCACTGTGTTATAATACAACCTGTATGGAGGAGTAAAATGAAGAGAGTAAAACGATATATCAAGGAAATTCTGTTAGTGACAGGAATTTTACTGTTGGCATTTTTGACAAGTATTTTCCTACAGGATTGGTTTCGGGAAGAAACGTTAATTCCTACGGTGTTTGCGTTGGCAGTATTTTTAATTGCATTACTTACACAAGGTTACATATATGGAATTGTGTCCTCTCTTATCAGTGTGCTGGCGGTAAATTTTGCATTTACCTTTCCGTATTTTAAATTTAATTTTAGTGTGCCGGAAAATTTGATTTCTGCAATCATTATGTTGATGGTGACAATTCTTACCAGCACCCTTACTACAAAAATAAGAAAGCAGGAAAAGCTAAAGGCAGAGAGCGAAAAGGAAAAAATGCGCGCCAATTTATTGCGTGCGGTTTCTCACGATTTGCGCACACCGCTGACCACTATTTATGGTTCCAGTTTGGCTATGATGGAAAATTTTGATTGCATATCAAAGGAACAGCAGATGCAGTTGCTCGGTGGAATTTGTGAGGATGCAGACTGGCTTATGCGTATGGTGGAAAATTTGCTGTCGGTTACTCGAATTGATGGAAATGGTGCGAATTTAATTAAAACACCTATTGTATTGGAAGAACTTATTGATACGGTATTAGTAAAGTTTCGAAAACGATATCCGGCATATAGTGCAAATGTGGACATTCCAGAGGAGTTTATCAGTATTCCTATGGATGCGGTGTTAATTGAACAGGTTCTTGTAAACCTTTTAGAAAATGCGGTACAGCATGCCAAAGGAATGACGGAGTTGACTTTGAAAGTGTACATTCTTGGAAATCGAGCCATCTTTGAGGTGGCAGACAATGGATGTGGAATTCCAAAAGAAATGCTTTCACACATTTTTACTGGTTATTTTGAAGTGCAGAATGCTCCTGTGGATCAAAAGAAACGGAGCATGGGAATTGGACTTTCCGTTTGTGCAACCATTATCAAAGCACATGGAGGAGCCATCAGTGCCAAGAATCAAAAAAGCGGAGGTGCAGTGTTCCGATTTTCGTTAGAGCTGGAGGATGAGCAGCATGAGTAGTAATAAATACAAAATTTTAATCATTGAGGATGAAACGAACATCTGTAATTTTGTGGGAACTATTTTGGAGACCAATGAATATCAAGTTTTGAAGGCAAAAAGCGGGGCGGAAGGAAAAATACTATTTGCATCCCATTGTCCGGATTTGGTTATTTTAGATTTGGGACTTCCCGATATGGATGGATTGGATTTTATTAAAAGTACAAGACAAAGCAGCAAAATTCCTATTATTGTATTATCAGCAAGGACCAATGAGAATGACAAAGTAGAAGCTCTTGATTTAGGGGCAAATGATTATGTGACAAAACCTTTTGGAACAAAAGAATTGCTTGCAAGGGTGCGTTCTGCATTGCGAAACTGGTATCAAGGAATGGATTTGGAAGGACCTGCCAGTGAAACGTTTGTTATGGGAGAGCTGAAAATGGATTATGCCAAGCGGAAACTTTGGATAAAGGATGAAGAAGTGAAGCTGACACAGACAGAATACAATATTGTTGCATTGCTTACCAGACATGTGGGAAAGGTGTTGACCTATTCGGATATTATTAAGGAAGTTTGGGGGACATCGGATTCTGGAAGTGTGAAAAAGTTGCAAGTAAATATGGCAAACATACGAAAAAAACTGGGTTCCAGTCCGGGAGAAAATACATATATTTTCAATGAATTAGGAGTAGGATACCGAATGAAAGATCAAGAATAAGGCTAAATAGCCAGTATTTTGCATACACTCAAAATGTACAGAGAAAGGATGGAGGTAGCTGAATGAAGGAAATATATCAGATGGAGGAAAAGGAACTGTACTCTTATATGGGTACGGATGCCAATGGACTGAGTGGAAAAGCGGCACAGAAAATATTAGAAGAAAAGGGTGCCAATGTTTTGCAGGAGGGAAAGAAAAAAAGTGTCCTGCAAGTATTTTTGGAACAATTTTGTGACTTTCTTGTTATTATTTTAATTGTCGCAGCAGTCATTTCTATGCTTTCTGGAAATGTGGAAAGTACAGCGGTAATTGTGATTGTAATTGTTTTAAATGCTATTTTGGGAACGGTGCAGTATGTAAAGGCAGAGAAATCATTGGATTCCCTAAAGGCATTGTCTTCTCCTTCGGCAAAAGTGTTAAGAGATGGAGAGAAGATAGAAATTCCGTCTAAGGATGTAGTGCCTGGTGACATTTTATTGTTGGAAGTGGGCGACATGATTGTAGCAGACGGTCGTATTTTATCCAATTATTCTTTGCAGGTAAATGAAAGTTCTCTTACTGGTGAGTCCACAAATGTAGATAAAATGGAAACGGTTCTTGACGGAGAAGTGCCATTGGGAGACCGAGTGAATATGGTATATTCCGGTACATTAGTTACGTATGGTAGAGCAACCGTTATGGTAACCGGAACTGGTATGCACACAGAGATGGGTAAAATTGCAGGGCTTATGAACGATACCAAGGAAAAGAGAACACCGTTGCAGGTAAGCCTGGATGATTTTGGTAAAAAACTTGCCATAGTTATTATGGTAATTTGTGCATTGGTTTTTGCATTAAGTCTTTATCAGAAAATGGAAGTATTGGATGCGTTAATGTTTGCTGTGGCATTGGCAGTAGCAGCTATTCCAGAAGCCTTAAGTTCTATTGTTACCATTGTGCAGGCAATGGGTACACAGAAGATGGCAGCGGACAATGCCATTATGAAGGAATTAAAAGCAGTAGAAAGTCTTGGTTGTGTTTCTGTTATTTGTTCCGATAAGACAGGAACCCTTACTCAAAATAAAATGACTGTAGAGGAAATTTATATCAATGGAGCCTGTTGTAAATCAGAGGATTTGGATTTGAAAGAATCTCTTCACCGCTATTTATTATATGGAGCAATTTTAAATAATGATTCCAGCATTAGCAATGGAAAGGGAATTGGTGATCCTACCGAATACTGTTTGCTTACTATGGCACAGAATGCGGGTCTTACAGAAGCTGGAATTTCAGAGGAAAATATTCGAAGCATGATGCCAAGATTAGAGGAAATTCCATTTGACTCTGACCGAAAATTGATGAGTACCAAGTATCGTATTCATGGAATACCAACTGTTTTGACAAAAGGAGCGGTGGATGTATTATTAAATCGTACCTGCAACATTGCTACAAAAGATGGTGTGCGTCAATTAACCGAGCAGGATAGAAAAGCCATTTTAGAGCAGAATCAGACTTTCTCGGAAAATGGTCTGCGAGTGTTGGCATTTGGTTATAAGGAAGTGCCGGAGGACGATAATCTTTCACTGGAAAATGAAACCGATTTCACCTTTGTTGGTTTGGTTTCCATGATGGACCCACCAAGAGAAGAATCGAAAAAAGCAGTGGCAGATGCAAAGAGTGCCGGAATTAAAACGATTATGATTACTGGTGACCATAAAGTGACTGCTACAGCTATAGCAAAGCAAATTGGTATTTTTGAAGAGGGAGATATGGCAGTAACCGGACAGGAATTGGATGCTATGTCAGATAGTGAACTGGATAATACCTTAGAGAAAATTTCTGTTTATGCCAGAGTGTCTCCTGAAAATAAAATTCGAATTGTAGACGCATGGCAAAGAAAAGGAAATATCGTGTCTATGACAGGAGATGGTGTAAACGATGCCCCTGCTTTGAAAAAGGCAGATATTGGTGTAGCCATGGGAATTACTGGAACTGAAGTATCAAAGGATGCAGCTGCTATGATTTTGTCCGATGACAATTTTGCAACAATTATCAAAGCTGTATTAAATGGTAGAAATGTATATCGAAACATTAAAAATGCCATTCAATTTTTGCTTTCCGGTAACATGGCAGGAATTCTTACAGTGTTATATTGTTCCTTGATGGCATTACCAGCACCGTTTGAGGCAGTGCATTTGTTATTTATCAATTTACTTACAGACTCATTACCAGCTCTTGCTATTGGAATGGAGCCTTCCGATGAGTCGCTGTTAAAGAAGAAACCAAGAGATCCAAAAGAGGGAATTTTAACAAAGAATTTCTTATTACAGTTAGTTTGGTATGGTGGCTTGATTGCAGTATCAACCATGGCAGCGTTCTATATGGGATTAAAGACCGATGCGGCTACTGCAGCAACGATGGCATTTGCAACATTAACATTGGCAAGATTGTTCCACGGATTTAACTGTAGAAGTGATAAGTTTATTGGAAAAATCGGCTTTACAAGTAACAAGTGGAGTATAGCAGCTTTCTTTACTGGAGTTGCATTGCTTGCGATGGTTCTGTTTGTTCCATTTTTAAAACGAGTATTTTTGATAGCTACGCTTACAAGCAATCAAATTATTTGGATTGGAGTGTTGGCATTAATTCCAACCATTTTTATTCAGATTGGGAAAGTAATTCGTCAACACGCTTCATAAGAAGTTGTAAAACTGTGCAGGGAGATAAAACCCTGCACAGTTTTTTTCGTTTACTTTGAGAGCGTATTTGTTTTGGATTTACCTTGGTAAAAGATAAAAATAGTCTACCATTTCCATTCCTTTCGTTGTATAATAAGTCTGTCGTGGGGACACTTCCTTATATATAAGGTGTTTTATAACAGCTTTATTTTGGAACACATAGTAATTGGTGTAAGAGAAAGGAAAAAGAAAGCGATGATGAACAACAAGTTAAAGAAACTGACCTGTGTTGCTTTAGCCACTGTAATGGCATTTAGTGGTATGCAGGTACAGACCGAAAAAGTACAAGCGTCAACAGCGACAGAGATGGATACAGAGGAAGAAAACGAGAAAACAGCAGTTAGTTTTACAGTGGAATTGTCAGAAGAACGAACTATTTTGGAAGGAAATGTTCCAGAGAATACAGATGTAAAAATAACAAATGTAAGTTTTGAAGATGGCAGTAAAGAGGAAGTTGTATCGGATATTAGTCAGGTATTTGTTTCTTTAGAAAATGGCTATGTATATAAATTAGGTGAAAATGTATTGTATGTTACATATATGGGATGCACACAAACAATTACAGTTTCTACCAAAGTTGACCAAGTTGTATCTATGAGCGCAATACAGAGTAACCATGCAATTTGCGACGGAGATACTTTGCGTAAGAGTGATTTTGATGTAGTTGCTTATTACGCATCTGGTAAAATTGATAGCAACTATATCGACTATGAAATTGTAGATACAGTTGTAACAGAGACTACAAAATCTGCAACATTGAGAAATCCAAATGGAGTAGAGATTGTTGTGGATATAACGTTAGCACCATTAGAGCCAAAGAGTATGGTTGTGTCTTATAGTGGAGTAACCGTAAAGGAAGGCTGTCAGGTAGAAAAAGACAACTTTGAAGTTATTCTTATTTATAACAATGGAAAAGAAAGCATATTAGAACAAGATGAGTATGATTTAATCTATGATGAGATTGTTGGAAATCGTTTCAATGCAGTAGAAGTGGTTTATAAAGCAAATACAGATATTTGTGATACTGTTTATGTATGGGGTGAATCAGAGATGGAGGTTGTAATACCAACTCCAGCCACAACACCAGCTATAACGGATGATGGCAACAAAGAAACGCAAAATCCGGAAAGTACACCGGAAATTACCATGGAGCCGGAACATACCACAAGCGTACCAACTACAACACAGCCTGCTGAAACACCAAGTGTAACAGCAACAGTAACTCCAAGCGCAATTGCAAGCCAACCCCCAAGTGCAGAGGTAAGTGCTACACCAGTTGTAGATAATAGTAACGCATCTGCTGGGCAAGTGACAACGGGAGCGGCTGTTACGACGGAAACTGCAATTCCAGCTACAGAAGCACCAGATGTTATAAAAAATAGTAAGACAAGCATTACATTAGGTGTTGGTGAGACTGTTAAGATTACTATGGACGGAGCGGAAACGGTTACTTATGAAACAAGCAATAGCAAGATTTTAACTGTAACGAAAAATGGTGTTGTAACAGCGAAAAAGGTTGGTAAAGCAAAGATTGTAGCAACCGATGAAAAAGGAAATACAAAGACTTGTACAATAACTGTTAAGAAAGCGCCTAAGAAAGTAAAAGTAAACTTTACAAAGAAAACAATGAAGAAGGGCAAAAAAGCCACAATCAAAGTAAGTTTTGCAAAAGGTTACTACAGCAATAAAAATACGTTCAAGAGCAGCAATAAAAAAGTTGCTACTGTAAACAGCAAGGGCGTGATTACCGCTAAGAAAAAAGGTACTTGCAAGATTACCGTAAAAACATTTAATGGTAAAAAAGCAGTCATTAAGATTATTGTAAAATAACTAGAGTTGAGACAGAAAAAGTGCAAACCCTGTTAAGTAATTAGGGTTTGCACTTTGCTTATTTTATTCTTTTGAAAACAACCGTTTTTGCAGCTCCGGCAGCTTTGATAAATTTCTTGTATTTCTTTAACTTAGTGCTTGGAACTTTAATGGTTGCTTTGGCGTTGATTTTCTTAAACGCATTTTTACCAATGGATTTCTTGGTTAATCCAGTTGTTCGGATGGTGATTTTTGAAAGTTTTTTACATCCTTTGAATGCGTTGGCATTGATTTTCGTAATATTTTTTCCAATTACTACTTTTTTCAATTTTTTATTTCCTGCAAATGCACCGTTTGCAATGGTAGTTACTTTGAATGTGTGATTTTCAATAGTAACTTTGGCAGGAATTGTGGCAGATGTGCGAGTGGTCTTTATTGGACACAAATAAGCCACTGTGCCAATTGTACCATCTGTACCAACGTTATTATTTATTTTAATGACACGATACTGTGCATTAGAAGCAGTATGATACCAAACAGAACCTTTCGTAATATCCGTTGTTGTGGAAGTTGGTGTTTGTACCGGAGCTGTGGTAGTAGTGTTTGGCACTTGTGTAGGAACAACGGTAGGTGCGGCTGTAGCAGCAGTTACTTTTTGCGTAGGAATGACGGTAGGAGTCATTGTTGTAGTGTTTGCTGTTTGTGTAGGAGCTACCGTTGGTGTTGCGGTTGTGGCAACGATTGTTTGTGTAGGAACCACAGTAAAAGTAGTTACTGGTGTTGTAGTAAATGTTGGTGGCTCTGTTTCTGTTGCCGAAGTAACACTTGGAGTAGCTGTTGGTGTACTTGTAGGTGCTGTAGTTGGCGTAGTTTCTGAGATTGTTCCATCACTGGAAACAGTACCTGCATACTGATAAATGTCCGTTTTTGTTAAGTTGATGGTAACGGCAGCACGAACTGCATTTCCTGCATAGGCAACCGAATATCCCTTTGTATAAACTTCTCCTGACTGCTGGATGTACTTGGCAGTTAAGTTTGTATTTCCGTTGGTAGAGGTCCACCAATTACATGCTCCAAGGGCATCTTGATGTGCGCCCATTGCTTGTGCATAGGTACTGGCTTTACAGGTTCTATTGTCTGGAGCATCAAATCCGTAAATGGAGTTATTTTTAAGCTCTTCCTCAGACAAAATAGTAACTTTGTCATTGTTTGTGGAAATTAGAGCATTCTGTTCCTGACTGCTGAATGCAGTGTCCACAAAGTTGTTGGAACTATAATCTACTTTTGCTTGATTTTCAGAGCTATTTCCACCATTTAGCCAGCTTTTTAGGGAACTTTTATCCCAAGATACTTCCCTTGCTTCTTGATTGTATTTTTGCGTATCAAGAGCAACATCTGAAATCATGTAAGCAGACTGATTTTCTACTTTTATAACACGCCATTTGATTGGCTCAAATTTAAAATAGTGGTAGGTATCCGCATTCCATTGATAAGAAGTTCCGGTGCTGGTAGCATGGTCTTTTTTCAGTCTTTTGTAAGTGATATTGTCAATCGTCAGTGTGTTATCGGTATTCCAATTTGTGGCAGATTGTAAAATTTGGTAAGTGTTAGGGTCTGTGGTGGTAGTTACTTCTCCCTGTGGGTAACTTCCAAAATAAATACAATCCCATGTGATGGTGTTACCAAGTACCGGTGACTCAATGGTAGTATCTTCCACAGCTTTGACCGTATTTGTATAGTTTGTTGCCGGCAGGCTAGATACACCAAGCAATAAGGAGAGTGCGCCAATACCGAGTGTTTTCATATACTTTTTCTTTCTCATAGATGCAACCTCCTTACTGTGTACATGAAACCGAAAGGTTATTCAGTGTTGGATTATATGTAAATGTAACTTTTGTTCCGCTAGACATTCCAGTAATTGTAATACTGCGAGCGCCGGAAGAACTGTTGTAAGAACTGAATTCATACAAAGAGTATGTTCCGGACGAAAATGGATAAGCAAGGCTTACCGATTCAGAAACCGCACAATATTTATTGGTGTCTTTGTTGTAAATTTTGAAACTTGCTGACTCGGAACCAGTTGCTACATAGGTGTAACATAGGTTTCCGTTGGAGTCTTGTGTTAATTTACAGTCATTATCCGTCCATGCGTGTGCGTTTTCTACATAATATACCAAATAACAATTCGATGAGGTCTTACTATCTTCACTTACTTTTCCAAGTTTCTTTGCAAGCGCATAAAGTTGTTCGGATGTTTCTTTTAAATTTGCCACGGCGTAAGCCGTATTAGAAATAACCGCATTATCTTTGTATGCGTAATAATATTTCTTAAGTGCCTGATACTGATCATAGGAAGAAAGTGTATAGTAATTGTCTAACAAATTCTTTGCCACAGATAATGCAGTAGAAAGTTCTGCATTAGAGGCAATCAGTTCCTTGTCTGGTGATAAAGTCTCGTAGTTTGGAGTAAGTATCAATCTTGTTTCTGATGTAACAACAGATGCGGAACTTCTGGAACCTTCCATAATATAACAGTATGCCGGATAAATTTTCTGATCGTAAAGATTTGCACCGTAATATACTACTGTGTTTTCATAGGCTTCTACATAGTATCCCTGACTGGTACGTCCGCAACCGTCAGAGCTGGAAGCAGTAGAATCGTACTCCTGACTTTCTGAATTGGCATCTGTAAAATAAGTCGTACCAACAACAGCAGGATTGTGAATCATATGACAGGATGTATCATTTTGGTTAGAATAATTGACACTAACCGTAAAATCCTGATGGGTATGTCCACTCATCCAAATAAGATTTGGATATTTTTCAAGTAGATTTCGAAAAGCTGTATTCTGCTCCATACCGGATGCAGTAGAACCATCACTTCCTGTCTGTCCGTTTACAAGCATGTGCGACTTATAATGAGAAGGAACGTATCCATTGGATAAAGGTGTTTGCCAAGCATCTCCCGCACCGTATCCGCGAAATGGTGCATGTTCAATAATATATACGTTTACACCTGTACCATAATAGGTATCTAACAAATCTTTTAACCAGTTAATTTGTTCTTTTGAAAAGTTATCATAACTACCCGGATCGGAACCATTTTCCAATGCCATAAAAATGAAAACATCACCGGTATTTTTTTCAATCACATAATAATAAGGTTTATTTGCCTCTACATTAGCAACAGTGCTGTCTGTACCAGAAGATTGTACAAAGGCGGTGATTCCTTTATAAGTATCACCACTGCCCAATTTTCCTTTGGCTTCGGTACGCATATCGTGGTTACCGTCACACTCGTATATAGGATTGCAATAGTCCGAAGATGCTAAAATCTTTTGATATGTATTCCACTCGTCCGCAAAACCGCCGTTAGAGTTTGAATCACCTTTGGCGTTTGTTACTGCATCACCGGAAGAAATAATAAAGTCTGTATCCATATCAGCGGCATATTTTAAGGCTTTTTCCCAGTTGCTTTTGGATTTCTGATAGTAAGCCTCTGTATCAATATGAACGTCTGAGTAGGAGTTAAATGTATAAAGTAAATTTCCAGAGCCGGAATGCAATTGTTTTGACTCTGGTATATCAAATACCGCTTCTGCATCGCTGACATTTACATTTGTCTTGCTTGTAGTTGCAATGATTTTTGTTGCACCGGCTGGAATGGCAGTGTGTTCTTCAAATTTAAAAGTTCTGGTCTCACCAGCACTCATGTTTTGGAAGTAGACCTGCTTTTTGACAATGTTGTCATCCGTACTGCTATTGGTGGTATCGTCGATATCTCCAATGGCGTAGTAGCCGTCTAATGCCTTTGTATCATCTGCCCAATATAAATAGTAGGTGCCTGCGTTTTTTACATATAAACTTAAGGAACCTTCTGCATAACCCGGATCAGATGCTTCCTGGCCTGTAAATTGGTAAGTGATTACCGTTTGATTGTTTGCACGAATTACCAGTCCTGTAGTTACTACCGATGCGAACAATACAATTGCAAGCATGATAGGCAAGAACGTAGGAATTCGCTCTTGTTTTTTGTGTTTCATAGTTATCTCCCTTCTTTTTCTGTATGTATTCATGGTTTGGTGTCAAAAGATTATATTTTTTAGGATTAGAGTGTCAAAAGCCTATAATTTTTTTGGCACTTGTCAAATTGCACAATTGAGGATTTCGATTTGTAGATGGCGTCCGTTTCAGACAATCACTGCAGACACGTCGATTTCGCCCATTTTGCTTCGGCGCCTATTAGCAGATGCCTTCGATAACTTACTTCGTTCAAACAAATCTACGGCATCTGCGCTTACTCACAAAATCGGGCGAAATTCTCCTATCGTCTGCTTGTGCTTGTCTGGCACGGACACCATCTGCAAACTGTTATTTTATTGTTGCGCAATTTGACAAGTACAATTTAGATTATGAGCTTTTGACACCTTAATCTTTTTAGTAAATAAACTTTTAGACTTTCAAACCATTTTGGATAATTGCATACGTCAATTATTTTAACATAAAAAAGGGAAAGATACTATAATGGTGTGTAATCGGAAGTGGAAGGTTAAAAGGGGATTATATAATTATAAGGAAGAAAGTTGTTTGCACAATACAAGATAGTATGTTATACTAATGTGCGAATGGCTAAAAATAGGAATACGAATTGTATTACAAATAGAAATATTAGGAGGAAAGAAAAATGGGAATCACTTATAAAGAGCCCGTACCTACTCCAGAGCAGTTTCGCGAAGAGTATAAGGTACCTCAGCATATTGTTGAGTTAAAGAAAAAAAGAGACCAGGAAATCAAAGATGTTATTGCAGGTAAGGATGATCGTTTTCTTGTAGTTATCGGACCATGTTCTGCAGATAAAGAAGATAGTGTATTAGATTATTTGACTCGTTTATCAAAAGTAAATGAGAAAGTTTCTGACAAGTTAATCATTATCCCTCGTGTATATACCAATAAGCCAAGAACTACTGGTGAAGGATATAAGGGAATGGTACATCAGCCAGACCCAGAGCAGAAGGCAGATTTATTAGGCGGTCTTAGAGCAATTCGTGAGTTGCATATTAAGGCAGCAGATATTAGTGGTATGACTTGTGCAGACGAGATGTTATATCCAGAAAACTTTATGTATTTAGATGATATTTTATCTTATGTTGCAGTAGGAGCTCGTTCTGTTGAGAATCAGCAGCATAGATTAGTAGTCAGCGGAATGGATATTGCAGCAGGTATGAAGAATCCTACTACAGGTGGTATGGGAGTTATGTTAAACTCTGTTCTTGCAGGACAGATTCCACAGGAATTTTTATATCGTCAGTATGAGGTACATACAGATGGTAATCCATATGCACATTGTATTCTTCGTGGTGCAGTAGACAAGTATGGTTCTTCTTATCCAAACTATTATTATGAAGATTTATTATTATTAAGCGAGGCTTATGCTAAGAGAGATTTAGAAAATCCTGCTTGTGTAGTGGATGCAAACCATGCAAACTCTAACAAGAAATACAAAGAGCAGATTCGTATTGTAAACGATATTTTGAATTCCAGAAACATGAACTCAGACATTAAGAAATTAGTGAAGGGTGTTATGGTAGAGAGCTACATCGAAGAAGGTAACCAGCCAGTTGGTGGCGGATGCTACGGTAAGTCTATCACAGATCCTTGTCTTGGATGGGATGATACAGAGAGATTATTATACAATTTGGCAGAGAAGTGCTAAAATAGAACGTTTGAAATGATTACAAATCAATTATAAAATGAAAAGGACAGAAGCGCGAGGTTGCGTTTCTGTCCTTTTTTTAAGAGTGGTATTGAGAATATAACTCTTTAAATATTATATAAATCAACTTAAAAAATAATTGAATTAAATATAGTAGATTCATACATCAATAATGATGGATAAAAGTTTTAATGAAAAAGTCCGCTTAGCCAGTCAAAAAAGTCTATATTGCAAGTTTGCATGCTTATCCCTTCCGTATATATACTAAAAGGAAATGTTCGAACTTTCATATCCTAGCATATTGAAATCGTAAAAAAAATACTATTTGTTCCAATGGTCATTTTTTTGTTTAAATGGTTGATTTGGGAAGTGAAATTTAATAAACTAAGATAAAAAACGTAACTATTCATAACACTCTATAATGGAACAATTAGATACATTATGCTGGCATATAAGTAGCTGATTGTTCCATTATAGAGGCATTCGAATATATGGGGAGGGTTCTGAATAATTACGATAAAACAGAAGAGGAAGTGGTGGAATGGAGGAAGTTGTAAGTGTTCTATATTATTTGGGTGTGTATCTTTTAGAAGTTATAAAATTTTTTCTAATAGATAAGTATATTTTGGCTTGGAAACAAAAAAAATGGAATTGGAAAAGAGCGATAGCAGCAGGCAGTGGATTATTAGGAATAGCAATCTTTTTTTCTTATTTATCTGAACAAATAAATCCTTTATTGTTTTATGTTTTATTTTTAGTAATAGAGACGTTTATTATATTTGAGGAATTAGCATGGAAGAAAATATGTGTCACTTTAATAGAAATCTATGTGATTAGCATAATAGATGCTATGTTACATCAAATGTATGTAGTTTTGTTGGAATTGTTAAAAAGTGATCTAAAACTATCAATGGACATACTTGTATCAGTGACAACGATTCTTTTTTTAGTATTTACCATTTATGCCATGGGGTATAGAATGCAAAGATATGTTAGAAATATACCAGTACGATATTATGTTATATTTATTTGTTTATCTACAGGAAACAGTATTATATTAGCAGAATTTCAAAGAATTATTAAAACAGGAACGATACAGATTCGAATAGCATTTATATTTATTGCATTGGGAATTTTCTTGGAGTTAGCGCTTTTATTAATTCTTGCTGCTACAAGGGAGGTATATAAAGAAAAAGATTTATTGAATCAAAAGTATCTAAAATGGCAGGAATCGCATTATAAATATTTGGAGCAAAGAGAAACCGCTACAAAAAAATTTCGCCATGACATGAGGAATCATATTTATATTTTGCAGCACTTACTGGAACAAAGAAAATTGGAGGAGGCAAAACAGTATGCGAACGAACTAGAGGAGCATTTTACGGTTATGGGAACACCAATTTCTGTAAACCATGGGATTGTGGATGCGATATTGAATAAATATGCGATGGAATGTGAAGAAAAGCAAATTCATTTATTGGTGAAGGGATATATGCCAAAAGAGTGTAGAGTTTCATCCTTTGATTTATGTGTTATTTTTTCAAATATATTAAGCAATGCTATGGAAGCAACAGAAAAATGTATGGAAAAAAGAATAAATTTAGAATTGCGACATGAAGAGAATTTCTTTATGTTATGCATAAAAAACACATTTGATGGAAAATTGATGCAAAAAAATGGAAGTATACAAACTAGAAAGCAAGATAAAGAATTGCATGGATATGGTCTTGTGAATGTAAAAGAGTGTGTGGAGAGAAATCGAGGACATATGGATATACAACAGCGAGAAAATCAGTTTGTAGTTACGATTTATATTAATCTACTCTGATGAGTATTTTTAAGTAATGTTTTAAAAATTTTATTAAAAAAATTTAATTTTTTAATAGAAAAGTACCATTTGAACAAAAAAAGTACCATTCAAACAAAAACAATTTCTTTCTGCTAAGCATTGTGATAGTATGATATCAAATTTTCGAAAATAAAGTCTAGGCAGATTTTACTTAGTGTTACATCTTTAAGAAACTACTAAGAGCTAGAAAATCTTAAATCAATTGGATTTTTGAATGTTTGTAAGATTATGGGAGTTTAGTGCAAATTAGTACATAGCATCACTAGTGGAAATGTTACAAGTTAGAAGGAGGTCTACATGAATTGAAGATAGCAATTGTTGATGATGATGAAAAATGGATTAAAATGGCAGAGCAACAAGTTTTAGGTTATTGGAAACAGAACATAGATATCTTTAAATATCATAGTGGAAAAACATTTTTGGAGGCAAAAGAAAAGTTTGATTTTATACTTATGGATATTGAAATGCCAGAAATGGATGGTTTCGACACGATAAAAGAATATCGAAAATGGAATGAAAACGGATTAGTTCTGATTTTGACAACACATACGGAGATGAGTCGTAAAGGATATCAAGTAGATGCCTTTCGTTATATTGACAAATTGCAAATGCAGGAGGAGTTGCAAGAAGCATTTTCTTCTGCACAATTGAGATTGAAAGGAGAAAAACGAATTTCGCTACCTATAAAAGTAACGGGAGAAATCGAGATACCACTTAAGAAAATTATATATTTTGAGGTGGTGTCAAGAGTAGTAAAAATGCATACAGATACAGAAGAATACATATGTATGGAGCAGATTTCGAAATTGGAAGAACGATTAAAAGGGGATGGTTTTTTTATGCCATATCGTTCATATTTGCTTAATTTTGAATGGGTTAGCTCGTTTACGAATAGTGAAATTATTATGAAAAATGGAGATTGTCTTATTTTAAGTAGACGAAAATATAAGGAATGGAAAAGTGCATATTTAGAGTGGAAATTCAATGTGGCAAACAGATAAAAATACCATTCGAACAAAAAAAGTACCGTTTGAACAAATGGTATTTTTTTATATTCTTTTATGTGGTAGGATAGTGGCGTTCGAACAAATACTTTAAGTATATATACAGAAAGGAAGAAATGAATGTAACTAAAAAATGCATTCCCGAAAAGCGCTTGTTAATTATTTTTCGAGAATGCAAGTAGTTTTACTTGATAAATCAAGTTAACCAATTCTATCATGAATTGGGAGATTGTCAAGGAAGAAAATTTCAATAGCATATACAAGGAGGAAAAGTTGATGTTTAAACTTGGAAAAACAAAAGAGAAAGTAGGAAAGAACATGAATAAGTTAAAAATGAGAAATTGGTGTAAAGAGGGAAAGAAAAAATTGGGGGTGTTAGCGTGTGCTGTTGCAGTGATGTCTTTAGGGTTTGGAGATACTGCATATGCAAATACAAGCGGAACAATAACTAAGAATAGTGCAACAGTGAAGTATAGTGCAACAGAGCATTCTGTGACAACTAAGGTGTATTATCCTGTTTCAAATGGGGATCATGTAGCTTCACTTACAAGTGGTGTAAATTATAAAACATATAAAAGTGGAAAATCAGGAGCTACATCTAGTTGGGTAAGTTATCGTGATACCACTGCTAAGACAGTAACTGTATATAATGGAAATCCATGCTATTATGTTGGGATAACTACAAATGTATCAAGTAATAAATATATTGCAGCGATATCTTATTATGGAAATGTTAGTTTCGATAATGGAAAGACACCTATTTCTGTAAGTGGTAGCAAGTCTGTAACATGGTAAGTAAATACATTTGTTTTAAGAAGTGAAAAAATTTTTATAAAATATATTGCTTAGAAAAGCAAAAATAAAAGTTTGATTTGAGCACGACTGTTCAAGATTATGGACAGTTGTGTTCAAATAATTCTTAATAGAGTATTTTAAGGGAGTTGTAACATGCGAAAAGAAAAAAATGAAGAGTATCAATATTTAGACGAGATTACAAAACAGGGAATGTTGGGACGGAAGCGTCAAACAAAGAGAATGCAGTGTGTACTAACATTAGTATTTTTTCTTATTACTGTGGCTATTTTAATTTTGCAGACTGTTGAGAAAACAAAAGAAATGGAGCAGTTACACACCTTTGGTTCATGGAAATTGGCTGAATATGGAACAAAGGAAGACCCGAGTGTGGCTTCCTTTCTAGATATAGCATATGAAAAAGAAGGTCAAGAAATTGTTGTGGGAGCAGTGTTGAATGCGGAGCAGACTACAGTTTGTGGTATTGGTACAATGGATCAAGAGTTAAGGGAAATGGGAAATATTCAGCTTTTGGATGGAAAATGGCCGACTAAAGAGGATGAGGTGGCTATAGAGGCTAGTGTACTTGGAAAGTTAAATTATTCTTATGATTTAGGACAGATAATTACGCTTTCTGTTGTGGAGCAGGTAAAAAGCACTGGGATACCGTTAGAGGACATAGAGGTGCAACAGCAGGGAAAGCGGTTAATATGTGTGAATATAAACAATGGAGAAGAAGAAAATGCTTATCAGGTTAAAGAAGAGTCCTTTGTTTTGACAGGAGTAATAAAGGATTATAGTACAGATTGGGATAATGGTGGGTATTGGTTGCTAAATGGCATTATTGTGTGTGAGAAATCTTCACTTCTTTCACAGAAAATAGAGACACAACATTTTTATACTACAAAAACTTCCATAGAAGAAATACAAAAAATTTTAACGGAGAAGCGGTATGAAAACGATACTGAGCAGCAACCATCATTAGTCTGTAATCAAGCTGCGTATGAAAGTGATGATGCACAGAAGATTACAAATGTGATGTTTTTGGTTGTTATATTTGTAATTAGTATTTATATTGTATTTCAGCAATTTATGGTGCAAATGCAAAAACGAAGTCACTATTTTACGGTGTTACAAAATCTTGGGGCAACGAGAGAGCAACTTTTTTATATGATTAAACAAGAAAGGCAGAAGCTACTATTATTAGCATTGCCAATAGGGGTAATTTTGGCAGTTGTTTTCAGTTTTGGAATTGTGAAATTTAGTTCTTTGTTTTATCAAGGAAATATTGTATTTGGGTGTGACATGAGGTGGTTGTTACTAGGTATTTTGGCGGAATATGTGATGATAAATATATGCTTTTTGCTTCCGTTGCATAGGGTGCTTAGTAAAAAGAAAGACAAAAATAGAAAAGAGGTGTCACACAAAAATCTGAAGAAAAGAACAAGAAAGAGCAATACAAAACAATCTCTTCTTTCCATATCCTTTCGGCATGCGGCTTATCACAAAACGGAGTTTTTGGCGGGAATGGGTATTTCCTTATTGATTTGTGTTGCCATGTTTCTTACGATTTTGATTGCATATACCCAGTTATTTCAGGGAAAAGAATATGAAGAAATTGGCCAGGGGCAGTATGTAATTTATGGAAAAGAAGATGGAAGTTTGGGAACGCCTGCATTAAAAAAACTGGATGCGATAGACGGGGTGAAGTACAGCGTAGCAGAAAATTGGGTGTATGGTCAAATTACGTTTGAAAAAATGCAGGAAAGTAAAATTTTACAAGACATTAAAGTAAAAAAGGAAATTTATGAAGTTACATATGAAGATGAAGAAAGTCAATTTGAGGATCAATATAATACTGTTTTATATAGAACAAAGGCATGTGAAGATGAGACTTATTATAAAAAACTTGCAAGTCAGGCGGAAGAATCAGTGGATATGGAGCGTTTTATTAATGGAGAGACTATTTTAATCTATATACCGGATTATATATCATGTTCTGCAGAATTGGAATCTGTGTTGCAAGGGGGTCCTACACAAGACGGGCAAGAGAATAAAGAAATTTTGGAATATGTCAAAACAGATTCCAAATATTTTCGACAGATTGTACACAGAGATAAGAGTTTACAAGTAGGGGATATCATTCTATTAAAAACGATGGATGGAAAAGAAAAACAATTTATTATAGGTGGAATCATACGAAAGTTTGACCCTTCTGTTTGTTGGTTTTCTAAACCTTTTGAGATTGTAGCAGTTGATCAGGGGGGCAAAATGAAGAATGGTGCGTATCGTTCTTGTGATGTATATACTGATGAGCATGCAACCTATAACAAGACTGATAAAAAAATGGCAAGTCTTTTGCAAGGGCATGATTGGTATAATTTGCGGATTAAACAGGAGACAAGTGAAAATGCTGGAAGCAATCGAATGAGAGTAGTTCTGTTTGTAGGAATGTGCATTTTGATTTTCACATTTTATGTACAATTTACCAACAATCAGTCCCAGTTGTGGAAAGAACAGAATCGAATTGGTATTTTGCGTACACTTGGTATTAGCAGTAAAAAGTTTTATCTTCTCTATGTGTTGCAGGCAATAGGGCAAGCTATTTTAGGGCTTGTATTCGGTATGATATGTTTTATAATTGCGAGTTTCTGGATATCGGGAAATTATTTGGATGCGTCAGGGTATGCATTGGAGACAGGAGGAACAGCGTTTCAACTTTTTACAGCGGGAGTGTTAAATTTGAAAGGATTTTTTGGTGTGGCACTTGCCGGGTATCCGATAGGATATCATGTAATTGCAGCTATGTTGTATGTGGTTTTAACAATACTTGTGTATGTGTTGCCAGTCAGAAGGCAGTTGAAAAAGAGTATTACAGAAAATATAAGACAGTTAGCGGAAGAGTAAAGGAGTGAATAATATGGATATTGTATTAGAATTGAGAAAAGTTAGAAAAGTATATGGGAATGGAGATTTGATGGTAGAGGCATTGAAAGAAACTGATTTGAAAATTGAGAGAGGGGTTTTTTATGCTATTATAGGAAAGAGTGGTTCGGGAAAATCAACAATGCTACATATTTTAGGGACTTTGGATCGTTGTACAACTGGAGAGGTAATTTGTGAAGGAGAATCTATTGCCAACATGTCAGAAAAGGAACTTGCTATGTTCCGAAGAAAAAAGATTGGATTTATTTTTCAAAATTATCAGTTATTAGAGGAGCATACGATTTTAGAAAATATATTGATGCCTTTACATTTAGATGGAAAAAAGCCAGATATGTCATATATTAATTCATTATTGGAGTTGTTAGGAATAAAAGAAAAAACGGAGTATTATCCAATGGAACTTTCAGGTGGTCAGCAACAGAGAGTAGCAATTGCCAGAGCATTAGCTACAAAACCGGCTATTATTCTGGCAGATGAACCTACTGGAAATTTGGATGAAAAAAATAGTGATGAAGTGCTTGAATTGTTAAAAAAAACTAGTAAAGAATTTCAGCAAACGATAGTTATGGTTACGCATGACATGCAGATTGCGGAAATGGCAGATAAAAGAATATTAATTCGAGATGGGATGGTAACACTGTGCGAAGAATAATAAAAAGAAGTGTGTGCGTGTGTTTAGTTGGAGTGTTCATGTTTGTTTTAATAAAAACGTTTAAAACAAATTTCAAGTCAGATACTACCAATTTAGTTTGGGTAGTTGATAGTATAACAGGAGTAAATGAAACGACAGAAAAAAGATTGAATCAAATTTTGAAAGATAACGGATATGAATATGAAATCTCATTTAGATGTGTTGATTTTTTTTCGGATGATAAAAAGGATCCTGTATCCAAAATTGAGAAGTTAAAGAATGAGCAGGTTGACATATTATGTATTCCAATAAATAAATCTAATTATAGTGGACACAGTGTTGGATTGGAAATGGTAAACAAAAATTTGCTGGTATGTTTAGATGGAGAATTTTCAAAAGAAACTCTTAAAACTATGCAATCAAAAGGTATTAGCCTTGCAACTACAATAAATGGTAAACATTATGGCATATCAACTGTCGGAATATGTGCATCGAAAACCTGCTGGTATGCAGATTATGATTGGCTTGAAAAAAGTAATTTGCAAGTCAGTGATTTGAAAAACAAAGAATTATGGCAGATAACTGAATTGTTAAATAATGACAAAAATACCTCAGATGTAATTATGGATATTGGTGAGTGTGACAGCATGCTTTTAAATTTAAAATATGAATTTATAACCGATTATATTGGAGTGAGACTGGATGATGATAGCTGTACGATTAGAAATATTTTAGAGGATGAATATACGATAGAATATTTGGATGCATTACATGAATTAGCAATGAAAGGAACTTTATCTAAAAATGATTTTAAAAATGCTGCATTATATCTTTCTAATGTAGAATATATGAGTTATGCTTCACAGGATGAAGGTAAACAGGAAATTGCTGTATGGAAAGACTATTATTCTTATAACTTGACTAATATGCAACAAGGAGTTGCAAGTTGGTCGAAACATAAGTCAGAGGCGAAGAAGGTATTGGAAATATTGTTTACAGATGAGGAGATTCAAATGTACTTAAACTACGGAAGTGATTGCGAAGATTACAAATTCCAGAATGGGAAAGTAATTGATCAAAATCAAAAGGAACAGTTTAATGATGGATGGAGTGATTTTCTGGTAGGTGATTTTTCTTACCTTAGAAAGTATGCAAGTGAGGATATTTTATGCTCTCCAGTAATTGGGTTTACTTTCGATGATAGTGGACTTGAAGATGATTTAAAAAAATTACAATTAATATATGATGAAGCAGAGAAAAATTATTTTTACGTTTTTGAAGATGAAAATGTGTATAAAAAGAAAATTCATCAGCTGCATAAAAAATTAAGAAATAGTGGAATTTCGGAAATACAAAAAGAAATTTCTCGACAATTAGAGAGTTATAAGAATGTTGGAGGATAATGAAAAAACAAGGTGAGATTTTTGGTAGATAGGAAGGAAGAGCATTTCCCCCACCCTCATATTTGGGTGGGGGAAATTTGTATTTATGCTATTTCTCTTTCTGCACCAGTCCCATGGTTCGCCATTTTCCGCTGTTCCAACGCAGAAACATACCAACCGCACGTATACATTCATCAGAAGCAAGTCCAATGTAGGAACCAACCGCAAGTAGCCCAAGGTGAATGCCAAAGAAATAGGTGCCTCCCACTGCGCACAGATACATAAAGATGCTGGCAATGACCATTGGGAAAAGCACATCCCCTGCAGTCTTTAGTGCATTTCCAAAAATCAAGTTGGACACTCGTCCGATTTCCAGAAAAATATCAATCATAAGCAATTTTACAACGAGAGAAATCATTTCTGGATCATCAGAAAATAGTTTCATAATTAGTCCGCCGCTTAGTGCAAACAGTCCCGCTATGAGAGTGGCGGTGATAATACCGATGACAGCGGCTTTTTTTGTTCCTTTGTCACATTGGTCGTATTCTCCTGCACCGATTTGCCAGCCAGTCATAATCGCATTTGCCTGTGCAAGTGCTGCTCCTACACAATAAGAAAAATTAGTAATTTGTGCAGTATAGGACCGGGCAGTTACGTTTAATCCTTCTGCATCCATCTGGTTTAAAAAACGAATGACCAGAGTCATAGCCACGTTGTATAAAGCGGTTTCCATAGCAGAAGGAAGTCCAATCTGAATAATTTGTTTTAAAACAATTTTATTGGAGATACGATGTGTATCTTTTTTTGCATGAACTAAACGTTGGGCTTGAATGATAACAATAATTAAATTCAATACTTTTGAAATTACAGTTGCAGCGGCAACCCCCATAACACCCCAGTGGAACACAAATAAAAATATGGCGTTTAGTAGAAAGTTTAAAAGGTTAGCAACTATGGTTGCGAACAAGGATTGTTTTGTGTATCCAAATGCCCGAAGGTATCCGGAAAAAATAGGGATCAATGCATTGAAAATGCAAAAGCCGCCTACAATCTGCAAATAAGTATTTGCCGGTGTATATAAGGCTTGTGAAATGCTGATGACATGCAAAATGCCGCCAGAACACGTTGCTAAAAATATACCTAGTAACACACCGAGAGCTGTATTAAAAATGACACCAATCTGTCTTGCCTGATAAGCAATACCGTCTTTTCCGGCACCGATATTTTGTGTCATGACAGCCATTACACCAGTAGATATAACGGAAAACATAATAATAAAAATTCCAATGTATGTATTGGCGGTACCTACTGCACCTACTGCCTCATCGCTTACGGAGGCAAGCATTAAGGTATCTACCATGCCTGCGAGCATATAAAATAAAGTTTCTAAACAGATTGGAACAAATAATTGTCCCAGAGAGCGTCTATGTCCTTTCATTTGAGACACCTCACTTTCGAATTTATAGTAGGTAATTTAAGTGTAATAGAAATGAAGAAAAAAATCTTCCAGTATTTCGTCAAAAAATTGCACTTTTTCTACTTTGATGCTATACTGCAAATAGTATGGAAAAGGCATAAATGGGGAGGGGCATCTAATGTATTTCGAACTAAAAGAAAATAAACCGCATGGTACCAGGTCTTTTCCTTATACCCAGTATCACATATGGAGAGTGAAAACAGCATTTCAGTTTCCAGTACACTGGCATAAGGAATTGGAGATTATATATATCCAAAAAGGAAGTCTGACCATTCATATTGATGGGCAGAGTATGGAGGCAAAAGCCGGTGAAATTTACTTTGTCAATCCGGGAGAATTGCATTTTATGGGGTCGGAGGATGGAAGTGTGTCTTATTATACATTGCTGTTTCCATTGACCTTTTTATCCTTTCAATCGGAGGACGATTTGGAGGAGGAGTTGTTAAAACCATTGCGTAATGGAACGAAAAGATTTCCGGTTTGCCTTTTGGATAAAGAAAAGAGAGAAAAAATTGCAGAAATTCTAGACAGACTAATTGCGTACAATGGACAGGGGCAACAGCAGAGAAAGCAGATTGGTACCCGCATTTATTTATTAGAAATACTAGATTTATTGTGGCAGTGGAATGTGTTTTTGCAGCGTGTGGAATCTCGACAGGGAGCAGTGCAGCGAGAAATGTTAAGTTATATTCAGCAACATTATACAGAAAAAATTGCACTAAAGGATTTAGCAGAGCGGTTTCACATGTCGGAAAAATATTTATCCCGTTATTTTAAACAACACTTTGGATTGAATTTTAAACAGTATTTGCAGCATTTACGAATGTTGCAGGCAAAAAATATGTTGGAAACCAGTGAGTGTTCTGTGCTTGAGGTGGCACTAAGTGCAGGGTTTCCAAGTGTCAACTATTTTATTCGAACTTTCAAGGAGTTGTACCACATTACACCGTTGCAATATCGAAAGCAGATATAGTTATATCTTACTTTCCAAAAAATGAAAATAATGCTATTATGATACAAAGAGTTAAATTAGAAGGAGAAAACCATGATTTCATTATTGCAAATCATTTTGATAATGATTAGTTTATTTTTGTTGACCAAGGGTGCCAATTGGTTTGTAGATGGGGCGGCAGGGATCGCGGAAACTCTTCGAATTCCTCATCTTGTTATTGGTCTTACCATTGTGGCAATGGGAACAAGCGCACCGGAAGCGGCAGTCAGTATTATGGGTGCATTGTGTAATAATCCATCCATAGCTATCGGAAATGTGCTTGGTAGTAATATTATTAATAGTTTATTGATTTTAGGTGTCTGTGGTATTGTAGGCGTGCTTTCTGTAGGAAAATCTACCAGATGGGTGGAGATTCCTTATATGTTAGCAGTGACAATTCTGTTTATAGTGCTTTCCATCAAAGGATATTGTGTTACTTTTATTGATGGATTGGTTTTATGGGGGGCTTTTTTGCTGTATATCGGATATTTGATTTATCGAGGAAAAGCAGACGGCATTCAGAAATTAGAGAAAAAAGAAGAGTCAAAAATAGCTCCGGTTTCCCAACAGGTACGAGAAAAGAAATCTTTTTTGCATTATTTCTTTCTCTGTTTAATCGGGCTTTTATTTATTTTTGCTAGTAGTGAAATGATTGTCAGTGCAGCGGAGATTTTGGCAAAGGCAGTTGGACTTAGTGAGCGTTTAATTGCCCTTACAGTAGTGTCTCTTGGAACCTCTCTTCCAGAGTTATTTACTTCTATTACGGCGGTCAGAAAGGGAAAAGCAGAGTTTGTTCTTGGAACGATTATAGGAAGTAATATTTTTAATGTGCTTTTCGTGGCTGGAACGACTGCGATTATAAGACCCATACAGGTGGAAGCTGCATTTGTGGCAGATTTTGTAGTAGTATTGGCAGCAGGATTGATTTTGTGGCTTTGCGTGTTGCCAAAAAAACAGTTAAATAAAGTAAATGGTTCTATTTTACTTGGTTGTTATGTGGCTTATGTAATTTTTCGGAGTGCAGGGTGAGAAAGACGGTTTGCCTAAGGGAAAGTTCTGAATAGAAAAAATGACCCAAATCGGTCAAAAAATGTTGTTTCACCGAAAGGGCATTCCTTTATGATGAAGCTTTTTGAGTTAGAATGAAGGTGTTGGAAAAAGGGTAAGTAATTTATTTATTGTAAATTTAAAAGTTTAATAATAAAAAAGGAGTGCAACTATATGAAAAAGAGAATATTTTTAGGTTCATTGATGTTAATGGTAGTGATAGGAGCGTTTTGCGTGAATAAGTTTGTATTTAGTGATGCAAAAGCAAATAAGATAGCGCAAGAGACAAAGACACACTATAAAACAGAGGAAGAGGGTGTTTGCTACGAATATTATCAAAATGAAGATGGGAAATGGTGTGTGAATGGATATGAGTATGCGGAACGTAAGGTATTGAGAGGTGTTATGCCTATGGCTTCTTCTGAAGGCACATATGTGGTTTTGACAAATGATCCGGAAATTACGTTTCAAGAGGTGAGCAATAGTATCGTAAGTAATTCTAGTAATGACCAATTAGATGTTGATAGAGCATATATTGTAGAGATGCGGTAATACAGAGAAAAATAAGATATTCCTTATTACTTGCGTAAATTAAGAAAGCTATCAAAGTTTGCATATTGCAAACTTTGATAGCTTTCTGTTGTTTTACCCTATACGAGTAAATGTTTTATCTTTTGATGATTTTGCAGTTTGAATTGCACGAACTAAGTAAATCACAAGACCAACTACATAGTAAACATAGCAGTAAATAATTTCATTTCTAACTTCGTCAAATTCCAGAGCATAAGAAATGTCGTCAAAACTTAGTCCGTAAGTCATAAAAGCAGATACTTCCATTGCAAATACAGTAACAGCAGAAAGAATAGCACATAAAATAATGCTTTGAGCTTTTAGACGTTTTCCTTTCCACAAAAATGCAGTATAGCAGATTGGGAATAAAACCACACATAAATATGGATAAATGTATTCGGTATAATGATAAATGGCAGCCCATATTCCGCACATGGCAGCCATAGCAACTACGCTACAAATCATACCCACTGCAAAATTACCATTTGTATTATTTTCTTCTACGGCGTTTGCAATCTCTTTGCTACATTTCTCGCAGGTTAAGTGAATTTCATCATCTACTGCTACGGCATGAACCTGTGTTTCTTGTTTACAACAATCACAAATGACCTTGCAATTATTGTTTTGTAAAATTTCTGCTATTTTAGATAAAGTGGCATTATATTCTATGTCGAATGCCGAACTAGCAGTATTAAATCCAATGTTTGCTTTTTCGCCAGAATAACTTCCGTAAAGGATTGAACTGGTTTCTGTTTTTATATTGTCAATCTCTTCTGCGATATTTTGTTTTGCAGTAAGTTCATTGTTGCTTGCGTAAAATTGTGCTAAAAGTTCTTCATCTGATGTTACTGTTAGGAGAAGCGGAAATCCTTTGAATTCTCCGTATGCTTTTTCTTGACTTGTTGTCATAGTAAGGCCCAGTGCGTAAGCAATCGAACGTAATTTTTCATTTGCACTCATGTTGAAATCTTCCTTTCGTATGTATATTCTAATAATTCGCTTTCGTTTATGTCTGTATCATACCATATAAAAAACTTTAGCAGAATAAAATGTAAAAATTGGCATACATTTTGTAAATAAAAAGTGATAGCGGATGGCTTTTCTGTTATAATAAAAAATAGAGGTTTTTTATTATAACAGAAAAGAGGAAACAGGAATGATATTTGAAACTCATGCTCATTATGAGGATCAGAGATTTGACGAAGATCGGGAAGAACTGCTTAGGAAATTGCCGAAGCAGGGAATTGAATATGTAGTAAATGTAGGTTCCAGTTTGAAAACGACCAAAGCTACATTAGAACTTATAAAAAAATATGATTACATGTACGGTGCAGTAGGAGTTCATCCAGAAGAATGTGCAGAGCTTACGGAAGAAAGTTTTGCATGGCTAAAGAGTGTAACCGGAGAAGATAAAGTGGTTGCAGTTGGAGAGATTGGGCTTGATTATTATTGGGATGAGCCGGAGCGTAAGATTCAGAAAATGTGGTTTGAACGTCAGATTGCCCTTGCTATAGAAGTGGGACTACCTATGGTAATTCACAGTCGAGATGCTGCAAAAGATACGCTGGATATATTAAAAACATGTAATGGAGACAAAGCAGGCGGTGTGATTCATTGCTTTTCTTATGGTGTGGATATGGCAAAAGAATATTTGGATATGGGATTTTACATTGGCATTGGCGGTGTGGTTACGTTTAAAAATGCAAAGAAGTTAAAAGAAGTGGCTGAGTATGTACCGTTGGACCGCATTTTACTTGAGACAGATTGTCCGTATATGGCGCCGGAACCCCATAGGGGAAAACGAAATTCCTCTTTGTATTTGCCTCATGTGGCAGAAAAAATAGCAGAGATTAAGGGGATATCCCCAGAAGAGGTGGTTCGTGTCACGAATGAGAATGGCAAAAAAATGTACCGCATTTTATAGAAAGTAGGAGAGAACAAATGGCTACATTGGGAAATCCGCAGAACACCATTGCAGTTCTGCAAAAATATAATTTTAATTTTCAAAAAAAGTTTGGACAGAATTTTTTAATTGATACACATGTATTGGATAAGATTATTGCAGCAGCAAATATTACAGAGGACGATTTGGTGTTGGAAATCGGACCGGGAATTGGAACCATGACGCAATATTTGTGTGAACATGCAAGACAGGTAGTTGCTGTGGAGATTGATAAGAATCTCATTCCCATTTTGGAAGATACCTTGTCAGAGTATGATAATGTGAAAGTCATACAGAATGATATTTTGAAAGTGGATATTAATGAGATTGCGCAGAAAGAAAATGGAGGAAGACCAATCAAAGTGGTTGCGAATCTTCCATATTATATTACTACGCCTATTATTATGGGACTGTTTGAAAGCCATGTGCCAATTGAAAATATTACGGTCATGGTACAAAAAGAAGTGGCAGACCGTATGCAGGTGGGACCGGGAACAAAGGAATACGGCGCCTTATCTCTTGCGGTGCAATATTATGCGGAACCGTATATTGTGGCAAATGTACCGCCAAACTGTTTTATGCCAAGACCAAAGGTTGGGTCTGCTGTCATTCGTTTGACTCGTCACAAAGAAAATCCAGTGGAGGTAAAGGATGAGGCGTTGATGTTTCGTTTGATTCGTGCGTCCTTTAACCAGAGAAGAAAGACCTTGGTAAATGGTCTCACCAACTCACCAGAAGTGCAGGCATCCAAAGAGGAGATTTTGGCGGCGTTAGAGCAGATGGGAGTTTCGGCTACGGTTCGTGGAGAAACGTTTGGATTAGAAGAGTTTGCCACATTGGCAAATTTGTTGACGGACTCCTCTCATTCGTAGGAGAAGTTCGTTTACTGGATTTCTTTCCATTGGAGTGTCACATATTTTTCATTTCTCGTGCATACATTAATGTAAACGAAAACTGTATGAAAACGGTAAGAGTACCGCTTACATAGGGCGAAAAAATAGTTTTTGTGGAATTTTATGTGCTGGGAGAGAGTGAACATGTATCAAAAAATGATTTCGTATATTTATGAGTATCGGAATGGAGAGAGAGGAAAAAATATTGGATTTGCAAAATTAGCACTCCAAAATCAAAATTATAAAATTAAGATTCAGCTGAAACTTATGCAAGGAGGCAGAAGGGAGCTGGCGGTTTATGGATTTATCCGGGGAGAGGGCATCATACATACCGCTTGTTTTGGAAACATAAAACTGGAGAACGGTTTTGGGGATGTAATCTTTTCCGGTAATAGCGGAAAAGTGTGGAAGGAAAAGAATTTCATGAAGATGAGTGGATTTTTATTCCTTCCAAAAGAGCAGGTAGAGTATGGACGGATTTCTTCCTATTGTGCTACTCAGTGGGATGATGACCCTATTGTTATAGAAACCTTGGACTTCTTGCAAAATAGAGAGAAAAGAGAAGAAGAATCCCTAGAGGAAAGACCGGAGAGTTCCAAACCTCAGGAAATGGTTCTTCATGCGGCTGAACTTGTGGAGGTTGCAGACTGTCAGGAAGGGGTGGCTGCCTGCGTAGAGGAACCAAGAGATATTTTAGAGGAAACCAAGAAAATCATAAATGAGAATGCCATAAGAACACGGACTGAGGAAATAAAAGAGGAGCCAAAAGACAGTCAAAAAGAGAATCAAGAGTCTGAACTTATAAACGAAACACAGAAAAACGAAAGCGAAGATTCCTGGAAGATGTTTGAGCAGCGAAGAAAATCAATGCGAAAAAAGTGGGAAAATCTTCAGCAGGAATGTAAAAGTGAAAATCTGGAATGGAAACTGGGAGAGGACATTTTGAAAAAGTTTCCAGTGATGAATCCCTTTTTTGATCAGGAAGTGGTGTCCTCTGTTCGGATAGAACCAAAAGATTTGGGGAATTTTCCTATGGAACATTGGTATCTTGCCAATAATAGCTTTTTGCTTCATGGATATTACTATTACCGCCATTTGCTATTTTTAAAAATGCACAATCAGCAAGAGTATATGTATGCGATTGGGGTTCCGGGAAATAACGATTATAGGGAAAATTTTATGGCAAATATGTTTGGTTTTGAGCAATTTAAGGTGGTACAGAACCGAAACAATGCTGGGTTTGGTTATTGGTGGAAACGAATCGTATAGGAAAAAGTTATATTTTAACTTTTGACAAAATTACCCATGTCAATAGTCTTTTATGAATTAAATTTTGTACATAGGAGTAAATGGGTTTTGTTGAAAGGTTGTGAATAATGTGATAAAATGTGAGTAAAGATTAAGGGATTATAGGCAAAGTGTCTATAAATTAAGTTGCTTAAGAAAAAGGGCGCGAGGGGGTGCTTGGGGTGGATAGTTACAATATACATTTTGAAATTGCAGCAGTATTTTTTCTGCTGTTTGTAATTGTAATGCTAAAGATTAAGAGGCAGTTGAATATTTTTAAAAATGGTTTATTTTTTGCTGAGTTGAACGTGATTTTACTTTTAAATCTTTTGGATATTGCATCTGCATTTTTAATTAATAATAGTGAGGAATTGCAAGGGTATCAGTATTGGTTAGGAGTAACCTACAGTGTAACGATTCTTACATATTTGTTGCAGCAAGTGGCAATTATGCTGTTTTTGCTTTATGTGGTTGCATTTTTGAATTTAAAAGAAATAGGGCAAGTGCTATTTCGGCTGTTTGGTGTCCTATCCATAGTATATGCGTTACTCGTATTATCTACACCATTTACAAAATTGGTATTTTATTTGGAAACGGACGGAAGGTATCGGTACGGAAAGTTGCATTCAGTGTATTTTCTTATACCTTTGGCATGTGGAATTTGTACTCTTATTCTAATGATTGTCAAATGGCGTAGATTTTCATTGATAGAAAAACGTACTTTTGCATTTTTTTGTATATCCACTTTTTTAGTGTTTGGAATTCAAGTGTTCCTCATACCTTCTCATTTGATTATTTATTTTTGGATTGCTATTGCACTTGTGGCATTGTTTTTATCCTTGCAGTCTCCAGATTATTATCTGGATCGGACTACCTCTGCATTTAACAGTGATGGATTAACAGTTATGCTTCATGACCGGATTGCACGAAAGAAACCGTTTTCTGTGCTTCTTATGTCTGTTTATGATTTTGAGGGAATTGAGGGTGGTTTTTCTACGCAGAACAAGCGACTTATATATAGTCAGGTGTGTTCTGCGCTGATACAGGGACAGAAGAGGAATCATACCAATGGACAGAATTTTCATTTGTATGGAAAGAAAAAGAAAAAGTTGGATGTATTTCGAGATGATGATAAGATTTACATAATGTTTTATGATGTACCCAATGCAGAGAAAAATGCCATTTCTATTGGTACTTGGGTGACAGAAGGTATTCAGGTTGTTGGAAAGAGTAAACCAGTGAAAATGGTTGCTAAAATGTTGTTCTTTGATTTTCCGGGAGATATTCGTTCCGAAGAGGAATTTTATTCTGTTATTAAATATTTCCTTACAGACGATTATTATAGTCGCTTTAATGTGCTGAATGCCATGAATGATGAATTTTTCAAAAAGAAAAAGCGCTATGAGGATGTGCGTAGATTAGTGGAGGAGGCCATTCGAACCGAAGGAATTGAGATGTATTATCAGCCTATTTACTCTACAGTTCGAGATGATTTCCATTCTGCGGAGGCATTGGTTCGTTTGCGGGATGTAAACAGTATAGGCTTTGTATCGCCGGAGGAATTTATTCGAATTGCAGAAAAAGAAAATTTGATTTTGCAATTAGAAGATATTATTCTTAGAAAGATATGTAAGTTTATTAAAGAGGCTAGGTTGGAAGAACTGGGTATCGAATATATTGAAGTGAATTTATCCGGTAATCAGTGTATGCAGGAAGATTTGTATACACAGCTTCAAGGATTGATTGAGGAATACCATATATCACCAAACTTTATTAATTTTGAGGTGACAGAGACGGCAGCCATTGGTGACAGTCGTTGTCTCAGCCATAATATGGAAGAAATGAAGAGTTTTGGTTCTACCTTTGCTTTGGATGATTATGGTTCTGGTGCATCGAATTTGCAGTATTTGGTGGATTATCCTTTTGAGATTGTAAAGCTGGATAAGAGCATTGTATGGACCCATTTTCGTGAGACAAATCCAAAGACAAGACCGGTACTTCCACTTTCCATTCGTATGCTTCGCGAGATGAATGTGCTGATCGTGGCAGAGGGCGTGGAATACGAAGAAGAGAAGGAAGGATTAATTCGTATGGGTGTGCAGTATTTACAGGGATATTATTTTTCCAAGCCAATCGGGGAACAGGAATTTTTACAGTTCCTAAGAGAACACAATGGAGTTAGGAACATTAATCTTTAATTTAGTTGGATAGCGAGGGTGACTTTGCTATCCAATTTGTTTATTATGCTCTTGTCAAATTGCACAATTGGGGATTTTTATTTGTGATGATGTATGCGCCAGATAATCACCGCAGACACGTCGATTTCGCCCATTTTGCTCCGCGCCTATTAGCAGAAGCCTACGATAACTCGCTTCGCTCAAACAAATCTCCGGCTTCTGCGCTTACTCGCAAAATTGGGCGAAATTTTCCTATCGTCTGCTTGTGATTGTCTGGCGCATACATCATGAGCAAACCATAATTTATAATTGTGCAATTTGACAAGTTTAGGTAGAGAACTTTTGTATTCTAACCATTACATGTCTATTGACAGTTTAATCCGTATAGGTATTTGCGAAACTTCAAGTATATAGTATTTATTTGTGCAGACCGCCCTATCATAAGCAAGGTGCTTCCGGCACCGTCGGTACTTATGTGCGGTTTTTTCGCACATTATGTACCGTTACGAGTGTCGGGCAGTGCAAACGTACCTGCGATGATAGGGCGGTCTGCACAAATATTTGGAGTGTAAATTAAGTTTCGCAAATACCTATATATGAAAGGAAGAAAAAGAGTATGAATTATTTTTGCGAAACAAGACGGTTAGTATTGCAAGTATTGCCATCCTATTATAAGAAGCAGGTGTTGGAGTTTTATGAGGCGAACCGGGAGCATCTTGAGCCATGGGAGGCAAAAAGAGAGAACAATTTTTATACAGAGGAATACCAGAAAATGTTGCTAGAGGCGGAGTATAATGAGATTGTAAAGACAAAAATGCTTCGGTATTATTTATTTTTGAAGGAAGAACCTGATAAAATTATTGGAAGTGTATGTGCCAGTGGCATTCGGTATGGTGCCTTTGAAAGTTGCAGCATTGGATATAAAATGGGTAAAAAGTATTGCAGACAAGGTTTTGCCAAAGAGGCAGTGGAGAAACTGATGGACATTTTATTTAATGAGTATCATTTACATAGGGTGGAGGCAATCGTACATCCACAAAATGTTCCTTCTATTGCACTTTTAGAATCCCTTTCTTTTGCAAAGGAAGGAGTGGCAAAGGAAGCTGTGAAATTAAACGGTCAGTGGGAGGACATGTATCGTTATGCACTTATAAACAAGGAAACAGAAAGGAATGGTGGATAACTTGGAATTACAGACCATAGATTGTGGACAAGATGAGAAATTTATGAAAGAGGCAATTAAACAGGCAAAAAAAGCGGCAGCCATTGATGAAGTACCTATTGGATGTGTGATTGTTTGCGAAGGAAAAATTATTGCCCGCGGATATAATAAACGAAATACTATGAAAACTACCCTTGCCCATGCAGAGCTTTTGGCGATTCGAAAAGCCTGTAAAAAACTTGGAGACTGGCGTGTGGAGAACTGCACTATGTACATTACTTTGGAGCCATGTCAGATGTGCGCAGGAGCTATTGTGCAGGCAAGAATTCCAAGGGTAGTAATTGGTGCTATGAATAAGAAAGCCGGATGTGCAGGTTCTATTTTAAATATGTTGGAAATGAAAGAATTTAATCATAGGGTACAGGTGACTCGAGGTGTGTTGGAAGATGTATGTAGCCAGTTGATGCGAGATTTTTTCAAAGAGATGCGAAAGAAGAAAGGGTAATTTATGCGAATTGCAGTATGTGATGATGAGACAACGTGGATTGAACAGACAAAAAAACGTTTGGAGCAGGTATATGTTAGTTTGGATTTGCTGGTGGAGACTTTTTCAAGTGGAAAAGCGTTATTGGAGAGAATGAACTGTGTTTCTTTTGATTTAGTGATTTTAGATATTGAAATGCCGGAAATGGATGGACTGCAAGTTGCCAGAAGTTTACGGAGTATGGGATTTACAACGGAAATTGTATTTTTGACTTCCCATGTGGAATATGCCTTAAAAGGTTATGAAGTACAGGCACTTCGCTATTTGACAAAACCAGTGGATGCAGAAAAACTTGGGGAAATTGTACAGTATTTATTGGAGAAAGAGAAGAAGCAAAAAAAGATTATTATTCAGTCCGAGGGAGAAACGGTTTCTCTGTTACTTTCGGAAATTTGCTATTTGGAATCGCAGAATCATGATGTGTTGTTTCGCACAGAAAAAGGTACTTGGAAAACGCGTGGAAAGATGGGAGACTACGAAAAAGAGTATGGAGCCTATGGATTTGTACGGATACATCGTGGCTTTTTAGTGAATTTGGCGTATGTTACTAGGATGAAGGAACGAGAAATCTATTTGACAGACGGCAGTATACTTCCTGTGAGCAGAACAAAGGAAAAAGTCACGAGAGAGGCATTGCACGCATATGTGGCGGAGGTGGCTCTATGATAAAAACCATGGTGTTAGGAACACTTTCTTCGCTGATTTTTAGTGGGGGTTGTCTTTTATTTGGAAAATGCTTTTTTCAAAAGAGCATTGTTGTGGACAAAAAAAGTGTGGTAATTCTCTTTTTGGCATCTATACTAGATGGAATTACAGAAGTATGGACTTCTTCCTGGAATATTCTTACCTCGGTAAGTTCTCTTTTTCTTTTGGTATACTGTTTTGGGCGAGGAGGAGTTGGGAAAATTCGACGATTACTTTCGGCGTTAGAAGTTTGTGCATTTTTCTATCTGAGTATTATGTTCTATGTGATAGATATGTATAGTATGTATTATTGGAATGATGTGGAACTGACTTTTTTAGATCGTACGGAACGTTGGTTTTATTTGGGGGCATTTCTGATTTTCTTATTGTTATGTTATGTGTATGTTACTTTGTATCGAAAAAAAATCGTACTGGAATTGCAAATTCGAGATAAGTTGCTGCTTAGTTGGTACTGCTTATTTTTAATTGGTTTTTCTGGTCTTTGGTTGATATTAGCAGAAGAAAGTAAGATAACACTTCCAAAATCATTTTCCAATTTGTGTATGTTGATGCTTACACTTCTGGTATTTCAAGGTTTTTTTGGATTGATTAAGAAAAAGCTGACGGACTATTACAAAAAAGGGCAGGAATATCAGCAGGAATATATGGAAATGGAGTTGGCACATTTTCGGGAATATAAACAGGCGCAGGATGAAACCAGAAGAGTGCGACATGATATGAAAAATAATCTAACCTGCATTTCTATGCTGCTTGAGGAAGGAAAAAATCAGGAGGCAAAGGATTACGTGGAACAATTATTAGGGGAAGTGAAAGCCTTTTCTCCAAAGGTAGTGACTGGGGACGAAATGCTGGATGCCATTGTGGCATCCAAGTGGAGTAAAATGGAAGAACGCCACATTTCTTTTCAATTGGACGGAGTGTTGGATCAGGGATTGAACTGGAAGCCCATTGATGTTTGTACGGTGTTTTCCAACGGTTTAGATAATGCAATAGAGGCATGTGAGAAAGTGGAGAAGGAGAGAAGCATTTCTTTGTCGCTAAAATATACCAGAAATTTTTACTATATTATACTTTCCAATACAGTGAAAGGAAATGTTTCGATTTTAGAGTATGAGATAGGAAAATGGGATAAAAAGTCTCGGATTTCACAGGAAGATAAGAGTTCTACTATAAATGAGGGAGAGTTGGTTATAGGTAGCCGTTATACCACCAAGAAAAATAAGGAATTACATGGATATGGTTTGGAAAATATGAATAGAACCATAGAGAAATATGACGGAAATATGAGCATTCAGCAAGAGGGCAATCGTTTTATACTAAAAATCATGGTTCCATGTACGGAGTGATAGTTACTGTAGTGTCGTTATGGAAAACAGGGAACTATTTAAGGGCAATTGGTAAAATGCCAATATATACAAGAATACCTTCTGAACAGTTACAAAAAATATTTACGACAGGAGAAATACCATTTACGCCAAAACGGCTACGAAAGTGTTTTCTTGTGTTAAAATAATGCCAACATCAATTATAAACACGAAAGGGAGAGAAACGTATGAAACGTAAAGTAGATGATGGAAGAAAAATGTATGAGCTGACAGAAGAGGAATATAGCCGACCAATCACCAAGGAAGAGGGAAAAAGGTGCAAGCACCGTTTGGAGCGACGTTGGTATCGAAGATTAGTGGAACTAAATATACTTATGATTGTAATCGTAATTGGTGTGTGTATTTACAATTGGAACGATAATGTGAAGAAGGCAGAGCAGGTTTGGAACAATACAGTGGAGGATGTAAAAGCCACACTGGAAGAAACCCATGAGGAAACCGCGGAAACAGAGGAAAAACAAGATTCTGAAAAGACGGTATTTGATTTAGAAGAAGATGACATTCCGATGGAAATGATGTTGTTGTTCTATGGAATTTTGATTTATTTGGTAATTATAGTATTTGTGTATTATTATTATGCCTACTATCGTTCTATGGCACTTCGTATTACAGAAAGAAATTTTCCGGAAGTATATGACATTGTAGAGGATTATGCAAAGAAACTTGGCATAAAGACACCAAAAGTATATGTTATGCAGAGCAGCGGTGTACTTAACGCATTTTCTGCTTTCCTCATTGGAAAACAGTGGATTATGATTAACAGTGAATTGTTTGAAATTGCGTATCGTGAACATAAAGATATGGATAGTTTGAAATTTGTCATTGGACATGAAATGGCACATATTTATTATGGGCATGCTACATTCCATTATAAGTTGTCCATTATGTTTTCCGGAATGATTCCTTTGATTTCTCAAATTGCATCTCGTACCCGTGAATACAGTTGTGACCGTTTATCGCAGCGATTGACCGGAGTGGATGGAATTGATGCAATGCTTGCACTTATTGTAGACCGCCATTTATATAAAATGGTAGATAAGGAAGACTATTTGCAGGAGGCAAAAGCACAAAAAGGATTTTTCCTTTGGATTGCCAACTTAATGGCGGACCATCCTGTAAGCTGTAAGCGTATTGTGGCTTTGGAAGAGGGAAGGGGAAGCGGAAGGTTGTATTAAATAAAGGAAAGTGAGAAAATTGTAACTTGATTTTCTGCAAAACAAAACACTTTACTCCTTGACAGAAACCCTTGAAATTGTTATACTTGCAAGTATCACAGTTTCATTGTGATGATAACAATGTTATAAAGTTTCCGTGCAGCTGGGGAGTTAGCGGTGCCCTGTACCTACAATCCGCTACAGTAGGAGTGATATTCTTTCCGAGGGTATTTCCTTGTGGGGCTGCCCTTTGTAAGTGGCGATGACGTCTTGGTCTTGCGCAATAGGAACTCGTGAACCGTGTCAGGTTGGGAACAAAGCAGCACTAAGCGAGCACTCTTATGTGATGTGAGGTCGCCGAGATTGAGTTAACTGCAAAGGTAACGCTCATGAGGGGTATTCGAAGTTAGAATGCACGGATTTAAAAGATAATAGTTATGAAGATAGATACCTCTAAAGTAGAGATGGGAAACGCCTATTTGCTTTGGAGGTATTTTTTTATCTATGGAAAAGTTTATCCTATAGGACCGATAGTGAGGAGAATACGTATGCACAAGATTTTATTAGTAGAAGATAATGAGGCAATTGCCATGGGATTGGAATATTTACTGACGGAGCAGGGATTTTCTTTTACCCATGCTGGAACCATTGGGAAGGCAAAAGAATTGTTGGCGGCACAGTCTTTTGATTTGGTGTTGCTGGATGTAAGACTTCCGGATGGGGATGGGTTTTCTTTGTGTCAGGAAATTAAAAAAAGAGATTTGGCACCGGTAATTTTTCTTACTGCCAAAGATGAAGAAACTCATGTGGTGCAGGGATTTGACCTTGGTGCAGATGATTATATTATGAAACCTTTTCGCAATATGGAATTGGTGTCCCGTATTAAAAATGTTCTTCGGAGAACTGGAAAAGAGCAGCCAAGATTGGAATTTCATGGAATTTCCATTGATGTGGAGGCAGGAAAAGTATATCGGGGAACGGAGGAATTAAAACTGACCAAGCTGGAGTATAAAATTATGGTGTTGTTGTTTAGCAATCCGAAAAAATTATTTACCAGAGATGAAATATTAGGAGCGGTTTGGGATATTGATGGAAATTTTGTCAATGATAATACTCTTACCGTTACTATGAAACGTCTGCGGTTAAAAATTTCGGATAAAGAGGGCGCGATTATTGAAACAGTGCGGGGAAGAGGATATCGTTTAGGAGAAGAGAAACATGAACCATTATCAAAATAAAAAAGCAAAAAAATATGTAATTATAATGTTACTTGTCGTTGGGATATTGGCAATATTGACTGGAATGGCAGCAGCAGTACAGCAAAATCAAAATCACCAAAAAGAAAATCAGGTCATTGCACAGCTTTTGCTAATTGCCCAGCAACAGGATCAGCAGTGGGAGAAGACTGTTAGCCGTTATGCAAAGGTGTTAAATGGAAAAGCCACATTGGATGAAGAAGCGGTACATAAATTGGAGCGGGAACTTGCAGGTTATGGAATAAATGGAGAGTATATTTATCAGACAAACAGACAAAAGGCAGAGCAGATCGGTGCCTATGTGTGCTTTATGTTGGTGGGAGGTCTGATTTTTCTAGGCATTTTTTTGCTGTATCTGCGTGGGAGAAAGAAACAGTTGTCCACGTTGGAACAATACATGGATTGTATCGTAAATGGTGTATACGATTTACAGCTATCCGATAATTCAGAGGACGAGCTTAGTAATTTACAAAATCAAATGTACAAAGTGACAATCATGCTTAGGGAAAAGGCAAAACAATATAAAGAGCAAAAAGTATCTTTGGCGGAATCGGTGGAGGATATTTCTCATCAGTTAAAAACTCCGCTGACTTCTGCAACTATATTGCTGGATAATTTATTGGATAATATGGACATGCCAGTACCCCTTCGGGAAAAGTTTACCAAGGAAGCAGCAAGACAGGTACAGGGAATGAATTGGATGATTCTTTCTATGTTAAAATTGTCCCGTTTGGATGCTGGTGTTGTAGAAATGAAACAGGAAACCATTTCTATGTGGCAGCTTCTGGAAGAAGTGGTGCAGAATTTGGAAGTATTGGCAGAAGTAAAACAGATTACTTTGCAGATACCAAAAAAAGAAACGTTAGAAAAATGCACCATACAGGGAGATTACAAGTGGAATCGAGAGGCTGTGCAAAATATTGTAAAAAATGGAATTGAACATAGTGTGGAACAGGGAATTGTAGAGATTGAAATAGACGAAAATCAAGTTTATACCGCAATTCGCATTACTAATCGGGGAGAGACGATTCCGCCAGAGACACAGAAACTGATTTTTGAACGGCATTTTTCTGATTCAGGCAGTGGAGAAAATAGTATGGGAATTGGTATTCCGCTTGCAAAAGCCATTTTAGAAAAGCAAAATGGATATTTGGCGGTGGAGTCAGAGAATGGAGTCACTACCTTCATTATGAAATATAAAAAATGGTAGGGTGGGGGTGTCAAAAGTTTATAGTTTTTTGTGGCACTTGCCAATTACACAATTTAAGATTTTGTGGCAGATATTATTCGTGCCAGACAACCACAGCAGACACGTCGATTTCGTCCATTTTGTTCCGTCGTTTATTAGCAGATGTTTTCGAAGACTCGCTGCGCTCAGACAGTTCTTCAACATCTGCACGTACTCACAAAATTGGGCGAAATTCTCCTATTGTCTGTATGTGTTTATCTGGCACGAATAGTATCTGTTCATTACTGTTTCGGGTTGTGTAATTTGGCAAGTGCAATTTATTCTATGAGCTTTTGACATCTGAATCGCTAATATAAGATAAAGAGCAACTGTTTTGAATATTTATATTTGGGACAGAAAGATTATTATACATAGAGTTTTTGAATAGTTATAGTTTTTTTCATATGTCATCGTAATGTCATTTAAGGATGATAAGATAAGAGAGAAAGGTAAGTGATTAGCAAATCACAGATAAAAAGATGAAGGAAAGGATACAGGAACGATGGAGATTTTAAAGGTAGAGAATTTGGTGAAAAAGTATGGACAGGGAGAAAATGAGGTCGTTGCGGTAAATGACATGTCTTTTTCTGTGGAGCAAGGAGAGTTTGTAGCAATTGTGGGAAGTTCGGGAAGTGGAAAATCTACATTGCTTCATCTTCTTGGAGGAGTTGACCGACCTAACAGCGGAAAAGTATATATTCAGGGAGAGGATATTTACAAGCTGAATACAGAAAAACTTGCCATTTTCCGTAGAAGACAAGTGGGATTGGTATATCAGTTCTACAACCTAATTCCTACTTTGGATGTGGAGGAAAACATTACCTTGCCTTGTGAATTGGACGGAAAAAAAGTGGATCGTGAGAGACTGGATAAGTTATTGAAAGAGTTAGGCATGGAAAAGCGAGCAAAGCACCTTCCAAATCAGTTGTCTGGTGGACAGCAGCAGAGGGTAAGTATTGGACGTGCGTTGATTACCAATCCTGCAATTGTACTTGCAGATGAGCCTACAGGAAACTTAGATAGTAAATCCAGTGATGAAATTTTGGAATTATTGAAAATGTCCAATCAATTGTATAAGCAGACAATTGTAATGATTACTCACAACATGGAGATTGCAAAGTGTGCAGATCGTATTCTTCATATTGAGGATGGACGATTGGTTGAGTTGAATTAAGAAAGGAAAGAATGAAAAAATGAAAGTATTGGGAAAATTAACGACAAAACATTTAAAACTCAACAAAAAGCGTACCATCGTGACAATCATTGGAATTATGCTTGCAACAGCCCTTATGACTGCGGTGGTCACAATGGCAGTATCTTTTCAACAAAGTTTGGTTGCCTATGAAAAAAAGGAAAGTGGAGATTTTCACTACGCATTTCTGGAACAGGATGAAGAAATGTTAGAAAAAATCAAGGCAAATCGCAATATAGAGTCTTATTATGAGACAGTAGGGATAGGATATGCCAACCTAGAGGGAAGTAACAACGAAGCCAAACCTTATGTATTTTTGCAGGCAATGGATGACAATGCGTTAGAGCATTCATCCGTACAATTAGAAGAGGGGCGTATGCCAAAGAATGATACGGAGCTGGTAATCAGCAAAACCATTTTCACAAATGGAGGTGTGGAATGGAACGTAGGTGATACTGTGACTCTGTCTGTAGGAAATCGTGTGTATCAGGGGAATGAAAAGGATGGTGAGTTCTTAGATTTAGAAAAGGGAGAATTGTTAAATCAAAGGATCGGCTATACAAATAAGGAAGCCATAACGCCATTATTTGAAAAAACGTATACCGTTGTTGGTATTACAAAACGACTTTCCTATGAGGAGGAAGATTATATTGCTCCGGGATATACGGTCATTACCTATATGGAAGAGGGAAAAAAAGAAACGTTAGAGAACGTATATGATGGGGTAAATATCTACACAAGATTTACAAAAGAGGGAATTGAGGATCAGTTCCATGTATTAGCGGATTTAGTGGGTCTTGATCGTAAGTTGGTAGATCAGGCGTTAAATGGTGAAATTTCTCTGACTTCTCTGACAGGCATGAAGGAAGGGGAGATAGAGAAAATACAAAAGATAATGGAAACTACGAAACAAAACACGTTTTTGATTGCCTATGAGTATATGGATGGTACGGATGATACTGTAGAGAGTTTATATACTATTATTGGAATTGTATTGGCTATTATTGTAGTAACATCTGCTTTTTGCATCAGCAACAGTTTTGGAATTTCCATTACAGAAAAAACAAAGCAATATGGTATGTTGGCATCTATAGGAGCAACACCAAAACAGATACGAAGAAATGTGTATTATGAAGCTGCCATTTTAGGTGTAGTTGGTATTCCATTTGGTGTGTTGTTGGGACTTGTGGCATGTATGGTTTTAGTACAGGTGCTTTCTGCCTTGCTTAATCGAATTTCGGAAATTTCTATTCTTTTTGCTACGTCATGGCAGGCTATTGCCGTTGCGGTACTCGTTTCTATTGTTATGATTTATTTGTCTGCTATCAGACCTGCAATTCGGGCATCCAGAGTGTCTCCAATTGTTGCTTTGCGAGGGAATAAGGATATTAAGCTAACTGCGAAAAAGATTCGCACACCAAAATGGGTGGCTGCTTTATTTGGAATTAGTGGAAAAATTGCATACAAAAACCGAAAACGTAATAAGAAAAAATATCGTGTAGTAGTTATTTCTATTATGGTTAGTGTTACTGTTTTTTTGACTATGTTTTCCTTTACCCAGTTGTTGGGGGATATGGTATCTTCGGAATATGAAGATCCGGGATATAGCATTCGTGTGCATCTGGATCATTTGACAAAAGAGGATGTGGAAAATTTTGCTGCCGTAAAGGATAGAGAAGACGTAAAAGAATTGGTTATCTCTAAGGAAAGCTGGTTGCAGTTTGAGGATCAGGAACAGATTGCCTATACAGAAAAGGCAGAAAGTATCATACGGGATTGTTATGAATTTTCTGACTATACAGAGGAAGAAATAGAGGAGTTTATGAAAGAAATAAACTTAAATATCATCATAATGCCAGATGAATCCTTTTTAGAGTATGCAGAATCTATTGGTAAAAAAAATATGGATAAAAAGCAGGCTGTGCTTGTAAATGATTATAAAACAGAGATAGAAGACAAAACAGTAGTGTATGATATTTATGATTGTAAGCCAGGGGCTTCTTTGGAAGGATACTATTACGATTATGGAGAAATGGAAGAAGAGGATGATGAGAAACTTTATGCGTCGGTTACCATTGGTGCAGTTACAAAGGTGCATCCAATTGGATATGGAAACACATATTATGAAAGTGGTTTTCTTGTAGTCAGCGACTCTTGGGTAGAACAGTATCCGGATATGGAAGTGTATGGACCGATTGTGTATATTGACTGTGACGATGCCGATTCTTTGCAGAAAGAATTATCTTCTGAATATGGTTATGATTCTATTTACAATATAGAGGAAGAGCGAAGAGCAGAGCAAACGATGGTGTGGATTGTAAATATTTTCTTATACGGATTTATTTGTGTTATTATTTTAATTAGTGTGACAAATATTTTCAATACAGTAACTACCAGTATGGAAGTGCGCAGACAAGAATTTGCAGCGTTACAATCTGTGGGTATGACACCAAAACAGTTCCGCTATATGGTTCGTATGGAGAGTTTCTTCTACGGTGTAAAGGCATTGGCACTTGGTATTGTGGCAGGTTCTATTCTTTCCTATGTACTTTATGATCAATTGGGAGCAATCATGGAAATGGGATATCATTATCCTTGGAAGGGCGTTTTGATTTCCATTGCGGCTGTGGCATTGTTGCTTGGGGGCATCATGCAGTATTCCCTTGCACAAATTCGAAAACAAAATATTATTGAAACTTTGCGACAGGATAATATATAAATATGGGTATTATTTATAGAATTACGTTTTTGTTACAATACCTTTAAATCCTTTTAATAGACCGCATTTTGTAACTGAAATATGCTATAATCAAGGTGCATAAAAATGTTACAGAATGCGGTTTTTTGGAAGGGGGCAAATATCATGAATAAAAAAAGAAAAGGAGATATTTTGTTCATATGCGTGGTATTTGTAGTAACATTAATAGGGATATTTGGGTATTGGTTGTTCCAAATTGGGAGACATGAGGGACAGAGAGCATCGGCAGAAGTAAAGAAGTCCGAAGTGAATAATTATTCCAGCGAAGAAATTATCACGGTGCATTCTACTTTTTATAATTATCGGTCAGATACTGAGATTTCTAGTGGAAAGAGAAGTCAGGGGGCGCAAGGACTTTATGCTGTAGAAGCAGTTCCTTTTACCAAATTTAACAAGCTGTTGAGTACATATTATACAGGCAAAAATGTAAGTGGTATTTATACGGGTAACTTTTATAATTATTATCAAGATTTATTAGTATCCGGTCAGACTGCCATTACATGGCCCAATTATGCAAAGTTTTATTGGGCAGCAAATATTGCTAATCGAGGTACCTATTCTTCCGTATGTCAGGGAATTGTATCAAGTTCGCTTAAAGGGTTTACTTCTTCTGATATTTGTAGTGGCACGTTAGTAGCAAGTAATGGAACTACAGCAGTGCCTTATTTTAATGAGACGTTTTTGGCTCAGACAAGTGGTGGAAATCCAATTGGTTATGTGAAGGAAGATGTTGGATTTCCGTTTCGTAAAGCATATAGCAGTTCTAAAGGCGAATATTATGAGTTTGACAGTACAAAAGATGTAGTTCGATTTTCTGGTTTACCATCGGACCAATCCCAAGCAAGTAGTGAAACGGACTATTTTGGTACCGATGATGGTACTTTAAGTTATTATTATAAAAATAGGCGCGTATATATTATGGGAAGCGACAGAACCCGTTCGGCAACTTCCCAGTTTTTGCCTTTTAACAGCGGAGAAGATATAAATATATCCAATAGCAACGCCTTTAGTACAAACCAAGCATATATGCAAAAGATTGACTATGGATTTGGACTTCGTTTGGATATTCCGTTTCGTTTGTCGGATGATGGAAGAGTCGATGGAAAGGATATGGTGTTTGAGTTTTCCGGAGATGATGATGTATGGATTTTTGTAGACGGTGAATTGGTTATGGATTTGGGGGGACAGCATGCAGAGGCTACAGGAAAGATTAACTTTGCCGGAAGTAGTAATACAGCAGTAGCGACTGTAAATCATGTTACGTTTGCAAATGGTTCTACCACTGCATCCAATACTGCAAAAAGTAATTCCATTATGGCAAACGATACCTATTCTGAAAAAGTAACAAAGACATTTAATATTACCAAGGGAAGCGCAAATGAACATGTAATTACTGTATTTTACATGGAGCGTGGTATGTATGACTCTAACTTTAAAATGGCATTTAATTTTGTTCCAAAGGATGACCCGGAAGTGGAAGCCACAGTTGCTCCTACGGCTACAGTTTCAAGTACCACACCAACTCCACAGCCAGCTGACAGAAGTGATAGTTTGACAATACAAAATGAAGTAGTTGCGCCAGCTGCTTTGAATACTGTATTTGAAGAGGAAGTATGGAAAACGGTGGAGGAGGATGTATTCCAGTATACGGTTGCAAATAAAGGGACAAGCTCTGGTTCTGTTGGAGATAGTGGATTGCAGTATCCAAGTGGAAAGTTGACGGTGAGGGAGAGAGATGGGTGCGATAAGAAGTATTTAAGTTTTGGGGAAAAGCCCGTAGTGCGAATCTTTTTTGAACCGAGCCTTTCTAATGCGGTAATTAATACCATTAAGATAGATTCGAGTCAGTCAAGTCAGCAGGGGATAACGACAGATGAAATAGGAAGATTTAGCACTACAAAAGCACCTACAACAGAGAATATGCCAAGTGGGTGCAGTTGGCAAGAATTTCAAACAGGTGTTTATTATTGTGATCTTCCAATAGGAACCACTATAACATTAAAAAGTGAATTGGGAACAGCATCAACAAGTCATAACAAGTACACTTATATACAAAACGTTACGGTAACAGGAGATGATAACGGAAAGATTTTGGTTGCAGCGAACAAAAATAATCATACATATACACGTTCCTATTTATATTTAGAGTATGATTTTATAGCGAATACCTATGGCTATGCAGCGATTTCAAAAATAAGCTATAGCCAAAATCTTCCTTACCAAACGCCAGGTGTTACATCTACCTATGCACCAGATGATGCAAATACATCTTCATATCAAACGGTAACGGATACTACTTATCAGATTACAGAGGCTTATCCTGCTGCAACCAGTCCTGTAAATGCAAATATTTTGGTAAATGATGCAACAGGTGCTACAAGAAATACAGATGCCAATGGAAATATAGCATTACTGTCTGATGATGCAGGAACTTTTTATAAACAATTTGCAGAGGGTAGTGTTATGTATGTGCGTTATAAGGAAGAATTACAAAAAATGGAGGCAAAGGCAACTGTGCCAAGTGGTACAGATATTTCCAGTGCTACAGCGGAAAATTATATTTCCTATGCAACGGACAGAACAGAAGATGAGATGCGTTTGTTAAGTCAGTATTATAGCACATCAATGGCAGCGGTTTCCAAAGAGACCGTTGATGGAACGGAAACTGAGCAATCTGTAAATGTCAAAGCAGCATCTGCCACATTTGATTATAAGCGAGTGCAAGCAAATAGCACAGGGGATTTGCAAATTACAGAGACATTTACCCATACGGTAAAAACAGGAGATTTGTATATCTATAAGGAATTACAGGGACTTATGGAAGATGATGCTGATACTACCGGATGGAAAGAGCGATATGAAAAAGAATATACGTTTATCATTCAATTTAGCAATGTATTTGGTGGAACTTCTGCTGTTACACCTTACAATGGTACTGCTGTTCGGTATACTAGAGCAGATAAGGACAGTGGGTATACAGACGAGGAAACAATTACCATTACAAATGGCGAGATTACATTGACGGGAAATCAATATGTGGTGATTACCGGTATTCCTGTAGGAACCACCTATACGATTCAAGAAACTGATCCAGCAGATACGTCGGTAATGGGTTCTGTGTCTATACAGTATAAGGTCAACAGCGATGGAGAGGTTTTTACTTCGCCAGCTTACCAATCCGCAGGAGAACCGGGAGTTATAACTATAGATAAAAGCAATCGAATCATAGAGGGAGTGATTCCTGGTGAGGTAACAGATAGTGCATCCGAAGAAAGTACCACAGACTATGTTTCTGTGGATGTAAAAATAATGTTTACAAACCAGTGGGGAGCCATCACCCTTACAAAAGAGTTGGCAGGAGAACAATCTTATGCCAATGATAGAACCTATCAATTTTTAATTGAAGTAGGAGATGGGACAACCTATACTAACTTTTCAGGAATGGGTGTAATTAGAACAGAGAAGAAGGAGGCGGATGCTTCTGGAGAGATTACGACTACCATTACCACAAAAGTTTATACTGTTACGGATGGAGTTGTGGAATTAAAGGCGGGACAAACGTTTACGTTAGGAGAATTGGACCTTGCAGCCAATAAAAAATATATGATTACGGAACTTGTTCCAAGTAATGCAATTTATGAGTGTAGTCATGTAGAAAAAAATGGTGTCAGGGCAGAGGGAAGTTCAATTGTGGCAGCGGATGATACACAACAAACACAAATAATGTATACGGTTGAGACTGAAAATGGAGTAAATGAAACGACTCCAAATTATGACTATGTATTTATTAACAAATATTATGAGCCTTATATTATAGTGGAAAAATACTTTGACCAGAAATATTATGAGGACGAGGAGTTCTGTGACGGAAAAACTTACGAAGAATTAACCGGTGCAGAGCAGTCATTTCTATTTACAGTGAGGGAATATGAAGATGCAAATTGTACGAAATTCGTGAAAGAGTTTGCGGTAATCTTAAGTTCTACTGATGCACAAGTGGAGCAAACAACTGTAGATGGAACGGAGTACACTTATAAAGTTTCAAAAAAAATTAAGGTGGATGCAGATCATTATTATAAGGTTACAGAAGATACGGGATGGAGTTGGAAGTACACCTTGAAAAAAATTGCGGTAGATGGTTCTTTTGAGGCAGTGGCAAATAATGATGACGGATATGCTGTTGTAAAGGGAACCAGAGCAGACGGTACCAACATTCCAGATACAGCAATTTTCTATAATAAGAGAAATGCAGATACACCGGAAGGAGACACGCATGTTGTTATAAACAATATTAAAGTAACAAGTGAACCATAGTTAAGGCAGATTAAGGATGAGGTTACTTGCATCTTGGGAAAACAACCTTACAATAAAGTGTATTATTTGGAGCAGATTTACGTTTTTGGTAAATCTGCTCTTTTATATTGTATAGGTAATGAAGAAAAGCCAGTGTCTATGCGAGAGTTGTCCAGCACTATTATAATTTAAGAAAATGAAAAAGTGGGTTTCTTATGATTGACAGGGAAAAAAGGAAGTGTTATACTATTACCACATTACATGAGTAATGTGGTAATGAAATATACAGTATACGGTGTTGCAATCAATGTAATTGTTTGGGGCCAGAACAGTTACAAACAAAGCGGAAAGGAGGTAGCGCATGTATGTTGATTTTAATCAAGTAACTCCGATTTATATTCAAATTGCAGATGCCATTGAGGATGACATTCTTGCAGGAAAGTTAAAAGAGGGAGATAAGTGTTATTCTCAAGTGGTGCTTGCCAAAGAATTGAATATAAATCCAGCTACGGCAGCTAAAGGCATTCGATTGTTGGTGGACAGAGGAGTATTATCAAAAGTTCGCGGGCAGGCAATGACGGTGAGAGAGGGAGCTGTGGAGGATATTAGAAGAAGGAAGGTAGACGATATGCTTGGAGCGATTTTAGAGCATTTAGTGCAAGAGGCACGAAAGTTAGGAATGGGAGAAGAGGAATTGGTTGAAAAGTTAAGAGAAGTTATGAAAGAGCAGAAGTAAAGAAAAAGATTTTAGTGACGAAACGTTGGGAGTTGCACATAGTTTATAATAGGTGCCATGAAAAATGAAACTAGGAAATTGGATGGAAATAGAAAAAGGAGGAAGAGAAATGGATGAATATGCAATTGTAACTTCGGGCTTAACCATGAAATATAAAAAGAGAAGTGAAAAATGTGCGTTAAATAACATAAATATAAAGTTACACAAAGAGCAGCTCATTGGTTTGATTGGTGCCAATGGAAGTGGAAAGACTACATTTTTTAAAATTTGCAACGGAAATTTAGATGCCACAGAGGGAACTGTGAATATTTTAGGTGGAGATGTTACTAAAAATTTAGCTGTTCGGGAAGAGGTCATCTATTCCATGCATGTTTTGCCAGTGGGAGATAATTTAAGTATTGAAACAATCATAGGAAATTATCACATGATGTACCCTCATTTTGACAAAGGATTTGCAGAAAAATTGTTAGATTTCTTTTCAATATCCAGAAAAGAAAAGTTGAAACATTTGTCTCAAGGAACGGTAAGTTTGGTGCATTTTATATGCGCATTGTCTACCAGAGCAAAAGTCACAATGCTTGATGAACCTTTTATTGGAATTGATATAGAAAAGAGAAAGTTAGCATATGAAGTATTGCTTCGAGATTACATGGAGCATCCACGAACCATTATAGTTTCCAGCCATAATTTGTCAGAGATGGAGCAGATTTTGTCAGAGATGATTTTGGTGCATAATGGAAATGTTGTGTTTTATGAGGATATGGATACTGTGCGGGAAATGCTATTCCGGGCAACTGGAGAGGCAGAACAGGTGTCGGCTTTTGCAGGGAGAGAAGAAGTGATTACCACCAATGAAGGGGAACTGGGAGCATATTTTATTGGAAAAGGTGGCGTAGATAGTTCGTTTGCAACTGAGGCAAGAAAAGCGGGCTTAAAAATAACGGCGGTGTCCCCGGAAGATGTTTGTGTATATCTTACCAGCAATAGAAAGGAGAGCGATTTGGAATGTCTATGGAAGTAAAAAAAATGGATGAATGGAAAAATATAAAAAAGTTAATTGCTCTGCGTTGGAGAAATAAAAAATATGTTACGGAGTTGCTTTGTTATTTTGGAGTTAGTCTGGTGATGGAATTGTTTCTTTTGTTATCTCGTTGGAGATCTGGGGGATATCATGTGGATGCCTGGACTAACGTGGAACAGTACGGTGGATTTGAGAATATGCTAACTATTATTTATGTGGTTGGAGTTTTTATTCGAATGGGTACTGTACTGAATGAAGATAATGTGGGAATGTATCCTGGACTTGTAAAAACTAGGTACATTAGCCGGATTTTGTCTGACTGGTTATTGATTTTTGCGTTTCTACTGGAAAATAGCCTGTTAAATCTATTGGTGACGGGCGGTTGTATGCTAATGGCAAAAACCACTGGGAATTTTGGCGAAGTTTTAATCATCGGAAATTTAGCAGTGGCAATACTTTTAACATTTCTTTTTGTTCTGGTAATTTATAGTGTAATTTTATTTTTGCAGACTTTGTATGAGAGAATTGGTGCAGTAAAGTTTTGGATAGGCACAGTGGTGGTTATTGCTTGTGTGTTTTTGGAACTTCTCACTCCTCTTCGCATCCTTGGTTCCGTGTTTGGAAGGATGAATGAATTTTTGCAGCAGGGAAATACGTTGGTAAAAATTGGACTTGTGAGTTTTATAGTATTTGCAGTATTTATGATACTTAGTTTTTGGATGTTGCGAGGGATTCGTAGTTGGAAAAAGGAGAATGCAACTGGAGGCAAAATGATTGCTTGTTGTTTGGTGTTGTTTATTATGGGATTGAGCGTGAGTATTTATATGACGGATACTGGTGTTTATGAATGGGAATACTCCGAGGGTACATTAGAACAACAAATAGAAAATGGCGATTATTTTGCAGAGGATTCGGTGCAGACTTGCGTGGTAGATCATAAGGTTATGAAAAAACTGAACCAAAGTATGTCTGACACAGAATTTAATTTCAGCATTCAGTGGGTATCTTTAAAAGATGCAAAAAGAGTTGGAATTGTAGACGAACATATGTCTCTTCAACAAAATGAAATTTGCATTCGAACTGTGGCGAAAAATTGTGAAGTACAGGGAACTTCCTTGACAGAAGGCTTTTTGAATGCAAAACTTACCATTGAAAATGGACAGTATCAAGTGAAGAAACCTTTAAAAGTGGCATTAGAAAATAACTATTTGCGTTTATTTACGAATCAGTTTTTGTCAGATGAGGATATGCGCAATCTGGAAAGGGTGGAGGACAGTCATTTGGCAAATTTCTTAGGATATTTTGTTATATATAATGAGGAAGATATTGTAGAAAGTGGGGTTCCTATGTCTTTGAGTACGGGAACTGCATTGGATCAATTCGTCTGGGAACTGGAAGAGTAGGCGTAATTTTAAGCCATAAATAGAGAAAAGTAAAAAATGAGAGAAAAAGAAAAGAGCTGTGAAACAAAGATAGAAGTGTTTTACAGCTCTTTTTGTAGCAAAAGTCCGGCAAGTACAATCATGCTTGCATGAAGAAAGTACGTCATTCATCCCAGCAAATAGGATATGAATAAGGCTTTACACCTTTCAACCCTTAAATTATAATATTACATATATAAAGGCATACAGTCTTATAAACGGAAAGGAGTTATTTATGAAAATAAGGGAGAAAAAATTTGGGGTTGTCATGGTAATGTTTCTAGCCATGGTATTTTGGATTAGTTTGGGATGTGGACAACCTTCCAAAGCAGAGCAGCAGAATCAAGGAGAGCAGTCTGTGGTTGTAACAACGGCACCTGCTATTACGGAGAACCCGAATAACAAAGTAGTTGTGGCATGGGCAAAAAAAACAGCCAGTTTAAAAGCTGGAAAGAAGTACACGTTTCAAGTAAAGGCAGGAGATGACAAAGTGTCAGGAACAGATGTAACTTGGTCGGTGTCTAACACAAAATATGCTACCATTACAAAAAAAGGTGTATTGAAGGGAAAACGGATGGGAACTGTGACGGTGAAAGCAAAATACGCAGATTCTACATTAACCTGTAAAGTAAAAATCAAACCAAAAAAAATCATTGGAATTGATGCAGGACATCAAGCATCCGGAGACTCAGGTGTAGAGCCAATGGGACCGGGTTCTTCCACTATGAAAACCAAAGTGGCAGGAGGAACTTGTGGTGTATCTAGCAAAGTGCCGGAGTATCAGTTTACATTGAAGATTGCCAAAGCTTTAAAAAAGGAATTGGTAAGCAGAGGGTATCAAGTAGTTATGACACGTACAAAAAATGATGTAAATATCAGTAATAAAGAACGTGCAATAAAAATAAATGAAAGCGGAGCTGACATTTGTATTCGATTACATGGAGATGGTGGTGCATCTTCTGCAAAGGGAGCCAGTGCATTGTATCCCTCTACAAGCAATCCTTATGTAGGGAAACTTAGCAAAAAGAGTTTGAAACTGTCAAAATGTATTATGGAATCCTATTGCAAAGAGACTGGTATCAACAATCGAGGCTGCATTCAGCGAGACGATTTAACAGGAACCAATTGGAGTACCGTTCCAGTTACGCTTATAGAGCTTGGATTTATGACAAATCCAAGCGAAGACCGCTATATGCAGTCCGCTTCTGGACAAAAAGCCATGATAAAAGGCTTGGCAGATGGCATTGATGATTATTATAATACAAAAGGAAAATAAATCGGCATTAAGAAAGGATGGAAGATATGAATCTGAAAGAAGAAATAAGAAAAGTAAAACTTGCAGCACCAAAACTTGCGGCAAGTGCGGAAGAGAAAAGAAATCAGGCTTTGGAGGCAGTGAGTGAAGCATTGCTGGCAAATCAGGACAAAATTTTTGCAGCGAACAAAGCCGATATGGAGCAGGCCCAAAAAGATGGTGTAGCGGGGCCTATTTTAAAGCGTTTGAAATTTGACGAGGGAAAATTAAGAGATGTAACAGCGGGAATGAAAGATTTGATTCATCTTCCAGATCCTTTATTTCAAAAACAGTTTACAAGAGAATTGGATGAGGGATTGACACTTGAGAGAATATCTTGTCCAATTGGCGTGATTGGTGTGATTTTTGAGGCAAGACCAGACGCGTTAGTACAGATTTCTGCCCTTTGTATCAAAAGCGGAAACTGTATTGTTCTAAAAGGTGGAAGTGAAGCGTTACAGACAAATAAAACATTATTCCAGATTATTTTACAGGCAGTAAAAGAGGTTGGACTTCCAGAGCATTGCATGATGCAGCTTGAGGCCAGAAGCGAAATTAATGAATTATTAGAATGCCATGAATCTGTGGATTTGTTGATTCCAAGAGGTTCCAATGCTTTTGTACAATACATTATGAACAATACCAAGATTCCTGTTATGGGACATGCAGATGGTATTTGTCATATTTATGTGGACAAAGAGGCAGATCTTGCAAAGGCAGTTCCAATTATATTCGATGCAAAAACACAGTATGTTTCTGCATGTAATACAGTAGAAACTTTGTTGGTACATGAAGATGTGGCAGACAAATTGATGCCAGCTTTGAAAAAGGCATTGGATGAAAAACAGGTGGAAATTCGTGGAACCAAAGAAATTACAGACATCATTGATTGTGAGGTAGCTACAGAAGAGGATAACGAAAAAGAGTATTTAGATTACATTCTTTCTGTAAAAACGGTTGCAAATGTAGAGGAAGCCATTGACCACATCAATTATTATGGTTCACATCATACCGATTGTATTGTTACAGAGAATGCAGAAACCGCAGCACATTTCATGAGTCTTGTAGATTCAGCAGGTGTATACCAGAACTGTTCCACTCGTTTTGCGGACGGATATCGCTATGGTTTTGGTGCCGAAGTAGGTATCAGTACCGGAAAACTTCATGCAAGAGGTCCAGTGGGACTAGAAGGTTTGGTTAGCTACAAATATCGATTGTTTGGAAATGGACATATTGTAGAAGATTATGCAACTGGAAAAAAGAATTTTCATTTTAAAGAAATGTAAGTAATAAGATAAAGATTGGAATTTTGAGAGGCTGTCATTTTGTTGGCAGCCTCTTATTTACACAAACATTTATTTAATTGACGAATTTTTACTCTGTAACGGTAGCGTCAACTGGAAGTTCCAGAGTGGTTTTCAATGGCATAAGTAATTACGTCATTGTTTGCGTTGTTGCAAGTTATGGTCACATCGGATTGAGATATCATAGCATTTGTTACTTCAAAAGGCAAACAAAGCGTTACATATCCTTTCAATGTTCTGTGAAGGATTGTTTTTGAAAAACGATAGTTTCCTGGTTCTAAATCATATACATCTTTTAGGTTTGTGGTTAATTCCGCTTTTTCTCCTACCGATATAGGCACAAATACCATAGGAATATTTACTATTCGATCTGGAACTACAGGAACCCATTCTCCGTTGACTTCTTTTTCTAGATTATGGTTATAACTGTATTCCACATCATCTATGCCTTGGTTCTCAATTGTGTAACTGATTCTACCGTTCTCATAACTATTCAAAGTCATGCTGATTCCTTCTGCGGAAACTGTAATTGCAGTTCCGGTGACTGGTTCAGCAGATGCAGTAGCGGAAGGCTCTGGGCTTGCAGAAACTGTAACAGTAGCAGAAGGGGCTGGACTTGCTGTTTGCGTACTGTCAGAAGGAGTGGCAGAAGGCATTGGAGTTGCTGTTTTCGCACTTTCTGTTGGAATAGCAGAAGGTTTAGGAGTTGCCGTTTCCACGCTTTCTGTTGGAGTTACAGAAGGTTTAGGAGTTGCCGTTGCTGCGCTTTCTGTTGGAGTTACAGAAGGTTCAGGGGTTGCTGTTTCTGCACTATCAGAAGGAGTCACAGAAGGCACTGGAGTTGTTGTTGCTACACTGCTAACTGTAGTAGCAGAAGGAGTAGGACTTACGGTTATTCCGCTGTTAGATACAGTCACAGATATGGCAGGGTTGGTAGTTACAGTTGGTGTAACCGATACTTTCGGTTTATTAGTAACTTTTTTTATGGTTACACGAATTACTGCTGTTTTTTTACCTGCAGTTGCTTTGATTTTGCAACTACCTGCTTTTTTCGCTGTAATTTTAGCTTTTTTTGCTGTCAATTTTTTTACGGTAGCAATCTTTTTGTTGGAAGATTTCCATGTTACAGATTTGTTTGCCTTTACTGTTTTTGTTGCACCTACTTTCATAGAAAGTTTGTTGCTTGATAAAGTAAGTTTAGTGGCAGCATCTGCATTCGATACAGGGAAAATAGCTGAAAATGTTAGTGATAAAAGTAAAATAGGGGTCATTAATTTTTTCATTTTAAACGTCCTTTCTTATTTTTGTATTAAAGAAAAATATAGCATTTTTTTGTGTACTTTTTATGGCATTTTCTATTTTATCTATCAAGGAAATGTTTCTATTGAGCAGAATTGAACTACCAATGAATTTTATACGTCTTTTATGTATCCAGATATTACCAGATATAAGCAAAACAGCATAAGCCCAATTAAGGGGGAGTTTAATGCGAAATATATAGAAAAAACCATTTCCTTTTTTTGGGGAAAAGAGTATAATAAAATTATACATTACGGACATGACATAAGAAGGGGGATTAGACTATGGCATTAACGATGAACACAGTGAATCAAGTAGCAAAAGGCTCTCTGTTGTACGTGCAGAATGCAGAGGTAGAGAGTGTCAGTTTGGTTGTCAAAGGAAGGGTATTGGTATACAATTCGGGAACCAAAATTATATGTGGACCGGGTAGTTTTTTAGGGGTGAGCGATTTAGTATCGGGAAAGTATGCAGCTAATTATTATGTGGCAGAGGATGCGCAGGTTTTTCCAGTTGCAGCAAAGAATTTAGAACATATGGAAGATATTTTAGAGAATCGGACAGATTACCGGGCAACTATAGTAATGGCGTTAAGTCGTCAGATTGTAGAATTATATAAAGTGTATAGTATATTGGATAAGGGAGCTGCTTCTTTAAAGCATTTTCTGGAGGAATGTTATAGTACCTATCAGGAGATTGGGAAGAAGAATAGCATGACAATTACAAAGATTGCAGGGATTGAAGAACTTCCGGAAGTGGAATTGCCTACCGAGATGGAAGACACCATTAAGGCTGCAAAATATTACATGGAATGTATCACCCTTCCAGCTGAGTTACAGAAGAAATATTATTCACATGGAAGTTCTATTGCCATACATCACATGGAAGAACAGATTAACATAATCGGCGATTTCCAAGAGTGTTGTGAGATTTTGGCAAGTCATGTGCAAAACTTATTTCAGGGAGTGGCTAGTTCGGATAGCGACTGCCTGTTTAATGCAGCAGCACAGATGGCATTGGATATGAAAAAAATTCGGGTGGATATGGGACCAATTTTAAAATTGGTAAATTCTATCAAAGAAAAGACAAAAGAAGTAGAGAGTTTTCTCATTTCTAAGACCGGAAAGAAATTGGATATCGAGAAAGAAAAAATGGAGCAGATTTATGCTTTAATTGGTGAGGAAACCGAAGAAACGGATGTTTCTGAAGATGAGGAAGTAAGTGCAGAAACCGCAGTCCGTTATGCTGGAGTGGACACAGAAACAATCGAGAAAGAACTTACTGGTTCTCTTGGAAAATTATTGGCATATTCTCAGTTAGAAGAGGAGAAGTGTACAAAGTTCCAGCAAAATGTGATGGCATTTATGAATATGAGTGATAAGGCAAGTACCGAAGATGATGCCAGAAAAATTCGTAAAAACATTGCCAATGGATTTTATGAAATGTACGAGGCAATTTTTATTCGTGATTATAAGGAAAAGAGCAACAATCGTCTGATTGATTTGTTCTTGCTTTATGGATTTGTGGATGAACGATTGCTTACAAAGGAACAGTTAATTGAATTGTACTGTTTGGAAGATCACAATAATGAGCAGGGACCATGTAAAGTGTATAACAGTAAGCAATGGTTGACTGCTGTATTTGAAGGAAAGAAAGAGCCTTCCAAGAGTGAGTTTGATATGGATTACAATGAGACTCTTCGTGATATGAAGAAGAGTGGTCAGCTTACAGAGGAACAGATGAAAGCAGATCAACAGGATCAAATGAAGAAACTGCAATATGAGATTCGTAATATGTTCCGTTATAACAGTAAAGTAGTTAGTGGACAGATTAGTATTTTTGTTCCAATTTTGTATAAGGATTCCTTTATGGGACACTTGGATCAGAGTCTTTTGACTACAAATGAGGTAAACAATATTATTAAAAAGATTACTGCGGTAGACTTCTCTTTGTTTTATCGGGAAGGTATGCAGAATGATCCTGAGCATGGTATTAACAAAGAATACATACAGCAAGAAGTTTATCCGGATATTATTTTGTTGCCAAACTATGGTTCCAATGGAGCCATGTGGCAGGAAATTGAAGGAAGAAAGAGAAATTCACACGGACGCTTCCTATTCCCTATTTTTGTGGAGAATGATATGGAAGAGGTATTTATAAAAGTGTGTGGACGATTCCGTTGGGAACTTTGCCGAACCATTCAGGGTGCCACTTGGAATGATGTAAAAGTGAAATCTTTAACATCAGAATATGTAGATTACATTCAGTTCTATAAGAAGAATCGTGCTTTATCTGAGGAGAGAAGAGAAAAGTTAAAATTACAGATTCAAAAAGGTAGAGGAAATACCAGAGAGGTATTTGTAATTGATTATCTTCTTTGGGTGAAAAATGAATGTACTGGTTCTATGCGTCTTAATAAAGTATCTCGTGAGATTTTGGCAAGTTATTGTCCATTTAAGAAGGAGATTCGAGACCGCTTAGCTTCTCAGCCATTGTTTGAAGAAGCAATGCAGAAGTTTAACCGTGAGCGAGCAAAGAAAGTAAAAGATTTGGATCTTCGTTATCGTACACTTGAGACAAAGAAGGTGCAGTTGACTCCAGAAATGGAAAAGACGTTGGAATTTTACAGAGATTTATAATAGAAAAGGGCTACTTGCATAAACAAATAGGTGACTACAAAACTTTTTAGTTTTGCAGTCACCTATTTTCATGTTAGTTCTTATTCCAGTTACTTTCTTCGGCAGCAGCAGAAGGTTTCTTTTGATTTTTTCTTTTTTGTTCTAAGTAGTTTATCTTAGGTGGAGTTACATCTAGTAATTTTATTACAGCTTCTTGCATTTCGGGATGGCTGCGGAATTTTTGAATCAAGTCTTTTTCCAGTGTGCTTAGAGGAAATATATTTTCTTGTGCTTCTCGATATCCAAAGGCGGACAATATATCTTTAATTTCATACAATTCGCATAAAAACATTAAAGTATCTGCATCTGGTTGCGTTGCACCACTTTCCCAACCATAAATTGTTTTTGGAGCAAAATGGTATCCGTGTTCAGCTAATATATCGGCAACCTGTTGGACCGTTAAATTACGAAGTTTTCGATATTGCTTTAATACAAGAGCAATGTTTGGATTTTTCATGTTGTATTTTCTCCTTCTCATCCTATGTTAGGTGGGTAAATGTGAACAGTTACCAATAGTTACACTTTATCAATGGGAAAATTGTTTGTCAACGGTACAATAAGAATTCTTTAATGGAAAGAAAAACTAAGTTTGACATTCTTTGTAAACAGGAATAAAATAAAGAAAAGTGTCCTTTTTTTCCGGATAAAAAGAAAAAACAGCAAATGAGGTAGAAATATGGATATGAAAAGTAAAATCATTGCGTATATAGAAACTCAAAAGATATCAAAAGTTCAAATGGCACAGGAACTTCATATGGATTTAGATAAATTTGAACAAGGAAATACCTTAGACTGGACTGCGGAAGAACTTTTGAAGATATGTGTATACATACAAGCCAATCCGGAACAATTTTATGATAGAAAGTTATATTAGGAAGGGGATATCCGATGATATGGTATCGCTGTGAAAAGGAAGAGTTAGAAGTGAAGAGCAGCATTTGTCCCCATTGTGGTGGGCGGGCATATCCACAGAAATCTGAAATTTATTGGTGTGAATGCTGTAAAGTTCCCACTTACGAAAAACGTTGTCCGGCTTGTCAGCAGGATGGTAAAAAAATAGCAACCGATGTACGTCCAGTTTTTCCACAGGAACGATTGCTTTTGGAAGTGATTTTGGAACAGCAAAAGGGATGTGGGGAAGTAAATTTACAGGGGAAATCTGTTTGGAATGGAACAGGAAACCATTATTATGCAGATGGAAAAGGATTAAATGTAAAAATAAGTGATTTACCTCAGTTAGACATAGACAAAGTAAGAAAAGCATATGAGGAAAGATGCCAAAAAAAGCTGGACGTTTATGAAGAAATTTTCGAAGAGGAACGGAAGCGATTTGTTGCAGTAAATGAAAGTCATTTACAACAAATTGCATTCGATGCTTTGTCTTACATAAAAAGTTTGGAAGAAAGATATTCGGTAAAAGATATGATGATTTCCTTTTCTGGCGGAAAAGATTCTACAGTAGTGGCAGATTTGGTTACTAGAGCATTGGGGGATGGAAGTAAAAAAATTTTGCATATTTTTGGTGACACGACGCTTGAATTTCCTATGACATATGAATATGTAAAGCGGTATAAGGAAAATCACAGACAGACACCAGTATTGTCTTCCAGAAATAAAGACAAAGACTTTTTTCAGTTGTGTCAGCAAATAGGACCGCCTAGTCGTGTAATGCGTTGGTGTTGTACGATTTTTAAGACAGGTGCTATTACAAGGAAGATTGAAAAAGTGGTAGGAAAGAAAAGTCATATTGTCACATTTTATGGAATCCGCAGAAGTGAGTCTGTAAGCCGTAGTAAATATGCGAGAGAATCCGAAAGCCCCAAGATTGCGAAACAGACAGTCGTTTCTCCTATTATAGATTGGTACGATTTTGATGTGTGGTTGTATTTGTTGGGAAGAGAGGTAGATTTTAACGATGCTTATCGTTTAGGATATGCTAGAGTTGGGTGCTGGTGTTGTCCTAATAATAGCTTGTGGTCAGAATTTTTATCAAAGATTCACATGGAAAAACAGTATAGTGAATTTCGTAATTTACTTATTGATTTTGCAAAACGGATTGGAAAGCCGGATGCCAAACAGTATGTGGATGACGGAAAATGGAAGGCAAGACAGGGGGGCAATGGAGTAGAGATGGCACAAAAATCTGTCATTTCTTTTGCGCCTTGTGCCACAGAGGAAAATGCCTTTAATTATGAATTACAGCGACCAATTTGTGAAGAATTTTATGAATTATTTAAGCCTTTTGGAACACTGAATTTTCATATGGGAAATAAGAAATTAGGGGAAGTGTTTGTGCTAGATCGGATGGGACAACCACTTCTTAAATTGCAGGGGCGTGTAGGAAAAAAACAGCTAAAAGTTACCATTTATCAAACGAGGCTTGCGGGAGCAAAGAATTTGAAGGGTGCGGAAGAGAAAATCAAATGTCAGTTGACAAAGTATCAGATGTGTATGGGATGTCTTGCTTGTGAAGGGGTCTGCCGTTTTGATGCCATTACCATTCGGGAAAAGGATGGGGGAATTTCTTACCGTATTGATGAAAATAAGTGCAAACAGTGTGGAGCATGTGTGGGACATTTCATTGCAGGATGCTATATGAGAAAGGTACTGGCAATAAAGAGATAGGAAAGGAACCAAAGAATGGAAAAGAAAGTAAAACTGAAAGGGCATGAAACTTTTTGCTTGCGAGAGGGATGGCTGCAAAAAGGTATGGAAGAAGTGCAGAAAAATCAAAGAGTGTTTTCTGTGATGAGTGGAGCAGATGCCTTGGGAGTAGGAAGTAATATGGCAAAAGCCATTCGATATTGGTTGAAGGCCTCATTGCTTGCAAAAGATAGACAGGGAGTGGGAACTCTTTTGACTGAATTTGGAGAAATGGTGTATGAGTGTGACCCTTATGTGGAAGAGTTTTTTACGCTTTGGTGTTTGCATATTAATTTAGCATCCAATAAGACCCTTGCTACAAGTTGGTATGTATTTTTTAATCAGTGTAAGCTAGATACCTTTACTAGAAGTGAGCTGGAACTGGTACAGACAGAACATCTTTGCAAATATGCGGAGACAGATGAGCTAAGTGAACGTTCTATTAAGGATGACTGTAGTGTGATTTTGCAGATGTATGCCAGAGAGTATTTGGAAAAAGGTGATCCGGAAGATAAAAAGAAATGTCCATTTACCAGACTGGGATTGCTTCGAAAGAACGGAAATACATATAAAAGAGAGAAGCCAGATTTGCGACATTTTCCGGAAGAGGTGGTATTGTATTTGCTTGCTGTAATGTTTGAGGGAGAGGATGCAATCAGCATGGAAGAGTTTTACCATGGAACGAATGGTGTGGCAGCATTGCTTGGAATTGGTGTGGCAGATTATCAGGATTGTTTGGATGAACTTGCAAAGAAAGGATATTTGCTTTTAAACCGAACGGCAGGACTGGATATGATTTATTGGAATAAGGAACAGTATGAAAAGCCATTGACAAAGGAACAGGTTATGAAAAAGTATTACGAGAACTAGGAGAGTAGAATATGCAGCAATTAAAAGAGATAATCCATATAAATAAGACTTTTCAAAAATCTATTAATTTGCGTCTGAACTACAATGATGAGGAAAAAATAGATGGGTATATTCCCACTACAGCTTCTGTTCAGATTTTGAAAAAGTATATGGAACAAATGGTACATGGAGGGGTTCGCTCTTCTATTTTGATAGGACCTTATGGGAAGGGAAAATCTCATTTGCTTTTAGTATTGCTGGCATTATTATCAAAAAAGAACCGAGAGTTTCATCCGTTGGCACTGGAGCGTCTTGTAAATAAATTAAAAAATGTGGACATAGAAGCTGGTACATTGGCAGAGCAGACTTTGGCAAAAAACTATTATTTACCAGTGTTAGTTTCTGGTACTCAGCAGGATATAAACCGTACTTTTTTGCTTGCTCTTAGAGAGGCATTGGAGAGAGAAGGGTTAGATGGACTGATGCCAAGCACTTATTATGAGGAGGCACAAAAGACCATTTTCTTGTGGAAAGAACAATATCCTGCAACGTATGAGCAGTTTGTGAACTGTCTTAGAGAGCGTGAAAAAAACATAGAAAGTCATTTGCACGGATTGCAGCATTACGAGGAACCGGAACTTATTTGCTTTCAAGAAATTTATCCGTTGCTGACAGCGGGAAGTGTGTTTGAACCTATGGTACAGATGGATTTGACAGTTTTATATAAATCTATCAATGAGGCTATTTGTGAACAGTATGGATATAGCGGAATTGTACTGATTTTTGATGAGTTTAGCAAATTTGTGGAGGGCTATCCCAAGGAGCGTTTTTCTGGAGCAATGGAAATTTTGCAGAGCCTTTGTGAGCTTGCAAATGATTCAAAAAATCAAGAACTCCATGTGATTTTAGTAGCGCACAAGGCAATGAAAGAGTATAAAAATAAGTTGCCAAAAGAAGTGATTAACGCATATACAGGTGTGGAGGGAAGATTGCAGGAAATTTATTTTACCACTTCTCTAAAAAATAGTTATGAACTGATTCAAAATGTTTTGAAAAAAGAAGAAAAGAGTTTTTCGAAAATAACAAAGTTGCCTGAGTTTCAGCAAATGCAGAGCAAAGCATATACCCTTCCTTATTTTAAGAACCTGTTTTTAAAAGAAGATTTTGAGAAAATTGTGGCAACGGGCTGCTATCCGCTGACACCGGTTACGGCGTATTTATTGTTAAAAATCAGCGAAATTGCAGTGCAAAATGAGAGAACCGTATTTACTTTTCTTACCAATGAAGAGCCATATAGTTTGGTGGATGCGTTGGAACATTTGGATGAGACAAAATCCTTTGTCACAGCCGGACAGATTTATGATTATTTTTGTCATGTATTTCAAAAAGAAGATAGTACACAGAATATTCATCAGGAATGGTTAAAAGCAGAGTATGCTCTTTCTGTGGAAAAAGGTGCAAAGGAGCAGGAATTGATTAAAACCTTGGCATTGATTCTAATGGTGGGAAAACAGGATGAAATGTATGCAAAAGACGAGGTGTTATCCATTGGTTGTGGAATGGATGAGAACGAATTTGACCAAGTTATGGAGGGACTTTGTGCGAGAAATGTAATTTTGTTTCGAAAGCATACAAGAAGTTACGCATTTAAAAATAACATTGGGGTGGATGTAGATAAGGAAATTGAAAAGCGCATCCAAACCAAATTTGCAAAAATAAATTTGTGTAAAGAGTTGGAGAATATTTCGGAATTGGAGTATGAGTTGCCAAAACGCTACAATCACAAATACACCATGACAAGATATTTTAGTTATCAATTTATGGAAGAAAAAGATTATCTGGCATTGAGAGATAGTAAGTATTTGTTTGAGGAAACTTTTTCCGATGGAAAATTGCTGGCAATTCTTAGAGAAGAAGAAAACCGAGTAGAGGAAGTAAAGCAGCAAACCAAAAGGCTTTCTAATCCAAGAGTTGTGGTGTTGTATCCACAAAGTGCAATTTCTTTGGAACCTTTGGTAAAAAAGATTTTGGCAGTTCGTTCCTTAAAAAATGACAAGGAATTTTTAGAAGACAATAAGGTGCTGGAACGGGAATTGATTATGTATGAGGAAGATTTGCTGTTTGAATGTAATGTACAGATAGAGCAAGAGTTTCTTCCTATGTATGGAAATTGTATGGTGCTTCATGAAGAAACTTGTTATGACAAAAAGCGGTTTTTGCAAAAAAAATCAGACTCTAAATTCAATCAGTTTCTTAGTGAGATTTTGGAGAACTATTATAATCATGCGCCAAAGATTAACAATGAGCTGATTAATCGAAGAATGCTTACCGGGCAGATAAAAAAGGCGCGGTTAAAATTGATTGCGAATATTTTAGAGCAACAGGAGTTTCAACAGTATGGAAAGGGAAAAATGGCAGAGGCAACTATTTTTCGAGCAGTATTTTTACGGACTGGAGTATTGGAACTTGTGTTAGAGGATGAGAGAATTTCTTATCCTTGGGATTTGGGCGTGAAACATGTATTAGATAGAATGCACGCGTTTATTGCGGAGACCGCAAAAGGAGAGAAGAAATCCTTTGCGCATTTGTATGAAGAACTTCAAGGAAAAAATTATGGAGTGCGCCGGGGTGTGTTGCCTCTCTATTTGGCATATGCACTGGCATTTACCCATGGAGAAGAAAATAGTAAAGTTTGGAATTTGCGTACTGGAATGCCCGTACTTTATCTTCGTGACCGGGAAGTGGAGTTAAAACCGGAGGTATTTGACAATATTAATGAACATCCGGAAGAATATTATTTATTGCTTGAGCCTGTAAGCGGTGAACGAGATAGTTATTTACAAGCGTTAGAGCAGGCATTTTTGGAGGACACGAGAGAAGCCTTTGTAAGCAAAAATAAGAGACTTGCCCGAATAACAGATGGTATGTACCGCTGGTATTGCAGTTTACCTCAATGTAGTAGAAATTATGATTTGTCCTCATATGAACAACAGGAAAGACGGGCATATCAGGCGTTTCGTAAAGTATTTTCCAAATTGGAGCGAAATCCAAGAGAAATTTTGTACGACACATTGCCAAAAGCGTTTGGTTTGGTAGGGGAATATTCCAAACTTACCTCTGTTATTCTTCGTATGAAAACAGAGATGGAAAACTATTTTATGGCACTTTGTAATAAGATGGCAAAGAAAACAAGAACAGTGTTTGGCATGAATGAGAAAGAGGATTTTCTTCGTTCCTTGCAGCAGTATTGTGATGCACACACAGCAGAAGGGGAGGAATATGTCAAATCAAGACAGACACAGGATTTTTTGCGTTGTGTAAAACAATTATCCACCCATGATGAGCAAGAAATTGTCGGGAAAATCAGCAAGACAGTCCTTGATTTATATGTGGAGGACTGGAAAGAAGAAACCTTTTTGCAGTACGAAGAAGCGTTGCGAACCATTCAGAAAGAGTTGGTGCAACTGGAAAGTGGTTCCCAAGAGGGAATGCAAAGGCTGGTATTTACCAATCGAATGGGACAGGAAGTGGTAAAGCATCTTCGAATGGAGCAGGAAGAAGATGGAGTTAGTGAATATTTGCAAAATGAGATAGAAAGTGCGTTGGAAGAGTTTGGAGATAGTATGGAAACCAATCAGAAAATTACAGTGATGGTGCGGATGATTGAAAAATTGTTAGAGGAGTAGGTAATTGCGAAATTTTGTACTACATGTTGATATTTGTACAGATTGTCTATCATCACAAGTACGTTTGCACTGCCCGACACTCGTAGCGGTACTAAGGCACTAAATTACAGTGCCTAAGTACCGACGGTGTCGGAAGCACTTGTTCATGATAGGACAATCTGTACAAATAAATATTGTGTATAGAAATTTCGCAATTACCTATTTCAAATAAGTTGGCAAGATGTAGTGTCCGAATTGCTCTTATCAAGTTGCGTAGTAATGTTTAATTTTGACAGATGGTTTGATGCGGCTACCTGTCACCCAGCCATCTGTCAATTGAAACGGAAAAGTGTGCAACTTGATAAGAGCAGTACAGAGTCTCCAGACGTAAATGGGCTTCACAAAAAAAGTATAGAGGGTGAAAGGATGCAAAAGAAAAACAATTCCCAGTTTTTGTGGTTTGATTTAGAAAGGCTGCAACAGGAGGAAAAACAATACATTTATATGGATAATGCAGCAACCACATTTCCAAAGCCAGAATGTGTATGTGATGCAATGGACCAAGTGAATCGCTATTTGTCAGTAAATGCAGGCAGAGGCTCCTATCAACTGGCACAAATTGCCACAGAGGGAATGGATATCCTTAGGGAAGAGTTATTACATATGGTACATGCTAAAGAAATGGGAGAAGTGTTTTTCACATCCTCTGCCACTATTGCATGCAACCAAATAATAGGTGGATGCCAGATTTCCAAAGAGGATGTGGTGTATGTATCTCCCTTTTTGCATAATGCAATGGGAAGAACCTTATATTTACAGCAGCAAGCCTGTGGATGTACGGTGAAAGAGCTTCCTATAAATGAAAAAACGTTGGAAATTAACCTTGAAAAAATGGAATATGTGTTTCGGAAAAATCCGCCAGCCTATGTGTTTGTTAGTCATGTGTGTAATGTGACCGGCTATGTGTTGCCGGTTGCCACAATTTATAAAATTGCGAAAAATGTGACAGATGGCAGGGCAAAAGTGATTGTGGATGGGGCGCAATCCGTTGGTCTTATAGATATAGATTATCGACAGACGCCTTATGATGCACTGATATTTGCAGGTCATAAAACGTTGTATGGCCCTTTTGGGATTGCTGGTTTTGTTAAGAAAAAAGATTTTGCGTTGCAATCATATCTTGCAGGTGGAACTGGAAGTGAGTCTTTGACACTTTCTATGCCAACAGAAAGTCCAAATAATCTGGAATCGGGAAGTCCCAATTTGCCTGCTATTGCCGGACTGTATGCGGCGGTACAGTTTTTAAAAGAGCAGGGGATAGACACTATACGAAAACATGAAAAAGCCATGACCGATTTATTGGTGAAAGGACTTTCTTCCATTGATGGAGTTACTTTATACGTTCCTGATAATCGAGAGCAACATATTGGGATTGTGTCCTTTTCTGTAAAAGACTGGTTAGGGGAAAACTATTTGGCAGAGGATATTGGAGCTTTGTTGGATCGGGAGTATGGCATTGCTGTTCGAACCGGATACCATTGTGCGCCGTTGATTCATAAGTATTTAAAGGATGAAGAATACAGCGGAACTGTTCGAGCTAGTGTAGGTTGGTTTACCAAAAAAGAACAGGTGGAGCAGTTGGTACAGGCAGTAAGGAAAATTGTAGAAGGAGAACTATAGAGTAAGCGCACAAATGATGAGGAGGATAAAATGAAGTTAGAAGGAGCATATATTAGGAATATTTTGCATATGGTTTGCGCCAAAGAAAAGGATAAAGAAATAAAACCATTAAAAGTGAATATACCATATTATCAACGTCCCTATCAATGGGAAAAAACGCAAATTACCAATTTGATTTGTGATTTTGAAAAAAATTTAGAATTGAATAAAGAGGATAAAACGTATTTTGTGGGAGCAGTTGTATTAGTCAGCGATTCCAATAGAAATTGTGTGCCGGATTTGATTGATGGACAGCAGCGTGTCACAACTGTATTTTTGTTGAATTATCTAAAGTATTTACTACTTTTGTCTAAAATAGATGTTTGGTTAGAACAACATAATGTAATTCCTATTCAGAGAGAATTGGAGAAAATGGTTCAGTGTTATGAATATTTAGTAGGAACAAAAAAAGCGAAAGAATTTCAAGAATTGGCATCAAAATTGGAAGTGGAACTTACGCGATGGTTGTCAGAGAGAGATGACAGTATTATAGATCGTTTTAGACAGGACTATAAAAAAATTGTGGGATTACCTGTGGAGAAGGATTTAGCAAATATAGGGACATATATGGAAGAATGGCAAAACGTAAGAAAACAGGTATTGAAAAACGAGGAATTTGCCATTCAGTATAGTAGAAAATCTTTAAATGCAAAACTAGGGGAAGCCTTAGCCAATGTGGCTATTGTGTTTGATAGTAATTATGCACCTAAATTTGAAACCTCTTATTTGGGAGAGGACGATATTATAAATCAGTATATTAATGCAATGAGATGGATTTATGATTCTTTAAAAGACACGAAAAAAGTACAGCTTGCAAAAGCACCTTTAGAGCAGGTTTCTAGTTACATTGAAGTGATAGATGAAATGTTAGACAATCTTGAATTTTGTGTCATTGTATCAGAAGAAACCGATGATGCGTATACCTTGTTTGAAGTGTTAAACGACCGTGCATTTAAAGTGTCGGATATTTCCTTAATTAAGAATCAATATTTAAAAAGATATTGTTTAACTACTGAAGATATTGAGAAAGATGCGAATGTGGAAGAAATTGATGAATTATGGGGCAATATTTTTGATGATGATATTTCAAATGCACGAGTATCAAAAATTTCTTATTTCGCAACGGTTTATTTAACTGGAAACCAAGAACTGGACAATAAAAATAATCCTAAGTTCCGTTATGATATTGAAACATATTTAGAACAATATTCCCAATATTCTTTCGATCAATTACAGGCAGATATCAAAGTATATGAAATGATTCGAATGATTGTGAAGGATTGGTTATCAAAATCAAAGGACACAACAAAATCTATTAAAAGTGAAAATATGTTAGATAAGTCCATTACCTATCGAACGTTACAGGCTACAAATGCGTTTGGGTATGATGCGGTTTTAGCTGCGGAAGTATGTTTGATTTTGAAAAAATATATGGAGTTACATCAGGGACCAATTGTAATAGAAGAATATAGAGATTATTTGAAAGAATTGTTTGAAGACAAGGATTGCAGCAATGCTGATTTTGCAGATATTCATGAATGGTTTTTTGAAATGTGGAAAGTATTATTTTTGGCAAAAGATTATTCTTGTCCAAGAAAATTGGCTCAAGATATTATTTCAAAGGCTTCTCGAAAAAGCAAAACATTTCCTGTGTGTAGCATAAGCAGCCAGTTGAAATGTGATTTAGATAAAGAATTTGACCAGTGGTTTGAAGATTGGAAATATAGTTCCAATTCCTCAGATAAATATAGAGTAAAAGTGCTATTGCTACATTTGATGCACATGCAGAAGGAAGATAAGAAATTGGTATGCAAAGAGATTAATATGTTTTTTAAACATCCGGACAAAATTCAATTGGATCATTTAGAGGCACAAAAAATACAGGAATTTTACGAAGGGGCATATTATGAACCTGGGGTTGGGAAAATCAGGGAAACTATGATTCAAAGCATTGGAAATATTATGATTTTAGATCAGACTGCGAACAATTCGAAAAATAATATGCCACTGCAAAAAGCCTTGGGATTTTATAATGATTTTAGCAGCCATTGGTTGGTAACAGAAATTGAGAAATTATTGGAGGATGAAGCAAATCATAAAAAATTTCTCATTGGAAAAGAGGAGATATTAGTTCCAGAGGAAACATTTTTCCTGGATAGAAAAAATAGATTAAAAGCATATTTTAAAGCTATTTTGCATAATACAAATATAACAAATACGGAATTACCTATATAAAATACAGAATAAATATTTGTAAAAAATAAAAGGATTGTTAGGGATGGATGTCCTAGCAATCTTTTTTTGCTTTATAGGAAAGTTCGTCCTATGAATAAAAAATAGGATTGCAGAACAAACTGTGTTATACTTAAGTTTATAAAATAGAAAAATTAAGCTACATAAAATATTTGTAGGGAGGAATGCCTGATGTCTGATTTATTAAGTAACATAGAGTTAGGTTTAACGTATATTGTTGAGTTTGGTACTATTTTATTAGAATTATTTGGAGTTATTGTTTTGTTATGTACTGCCCTAAAAAGTTTTATTCAGTGGTTTCGTCGGGACTCCAAACTTCGATTACATTTGGCACAAGGAATTGCAATATCCCTTGAATTTAAAATGGGAAGTGAAGTTCTTCGTACCGTTATTGTTCGCGAGTGGGCGGAACTTGGCATTTTAGGTGCTGTTATTTTGTTGCGTGGCTTGCTGACTTTTTTAATTCATTGGGAAATCAAGCATGAAGAGGCGGCGTTGGAAAAAAATAAGTAATATGAAAGAAAACTCCTATATTGTTGCATATGCCAGTTTGTAATTGTACATACTGTTTTTATGGGACATCTGTTAAGATGATATATTTAGTAGGTGTCTCTTATAGTTACACCTTGTCAGAGGTAAATAGTAACTGTAAAAATGTATGTGAGAGTAGGAGAGATAAAAATGGAAAGAAAAATATGTAAAAAATGCCATCATGGAAACCAGGAAAATGCGCATTTTTGTACAGAGTGTGGCGCACAGCTTGATGAGGACGAGAAAAAAAGAGGGAGCTTTTTGGAACATGGATTTGCGCCCGATCCCAATGCAAATATGCAGCTTGCTAGAGGATTTAATCCTTCAGCCATAGTAGATTCTGTATCTTTGGAAAAAACAATGGCAGAAAATAGTGGTGGGCAGCATAAAACCGTAGACACTAGAGTGGAAATGAAAGAAGATGGGAATTGGTATTGTCCGGATTGTGGAGAAAAAAATTCCGCAGGTCATATGTCTTGCAGGGGATGTGGCCGTTATTTATAGTATTGCCGCCTTTGGCGGCATTTTTTTCGTGATTTACTGTATTCTAAAAAAATAAAAAATTTTGTAACGAAATCAAAAAAATAGACATTAACAAATATAAAAAGAGGAAAGGAGGACCGTTATGGAATCCATCGAGGAAATTTATCAACAACACGCGCAGACGGTGTACAAATATGTAATGACGTTGGCGAAAAATCCGGATGTGGCAGAAGAAATCACACAGGAAACTTTTTATCAAGCAATCAAGAGTATTCATCGTTATGATCAAAGTTGCAAAATAACCACCTGGTTGTGTGCTATTGCAAAAAATGTATTCTTTGCTTATCAGAGAAAACATCCTGCCACAAAAGAGGTAGATGAACTGGAGCAGTCCGTATCTTCTGCGGAATCTCATGTGATTGGAGAACTGGATCGTGTACAGTTGATTCAGGCATTACATAAATGTGCGGAACCTTATCGGGAAGTGATGTATTTGCGAGTATTTGGAAACTTGTCCTTTAAAGAAATCGGTGAAGTGATGGGAAAAACGGAAAATTGGGCAAGAGTTACATTTTATCGGGGAAAAGAACGTGTCAGAAAGGAGTTTGTGAGAGATGAAAAATGAGTTGACTTGTGAAATTGTGGAAGATTTATTGCCTTCCTATGTGGAGGAATTAACCAATGATGTAACCAATGAGGCGGTTCGGGTGCATATGGAGACTTGTGAAACTTGCAGAGAAAAATTAGAAACAATAAAAGAACCGGTTTTGCAGGAAGAAACGGTAGAAGAAAAAGAAATTGATTATTTAAAAAAGACAAGAAGGGGGTATCATAAAAAAGCAATAATAGGTGTGGCAATTACAGCAATGGCATTGTTACTGTTTTTTCTTGTGAGAACATCTGTAGTATCTACTGGTGTAGAGGATTCTTCGTTGATTGATTGCACGATAAAAGTGGATGAAACAGAAAAATTCGTGTATTTTTGTGGAAATTTAGTGGATTCTTCCAAAGGTATTGCAGATGTTTCTTATGAAATGGAAGATGGAGTATTAGAAATTTCTGTGCGACAAACATGGACACCTATTTTTTACAAAAATGCCGTGGCGGAACACTATTACTATGAAGGAGAATTGACACAGGTTCGTGTGGAGAATCGTATTGTGTGGGATCATGGAAAAGAAATTTTGCCAGAGGTAGCCAATATTTATGATACGAAGCACTTATATATTGGCGACCCTTCTGCCAATGGAAATTCCCTTAGAGCATTAGGGGTTCAGAAAAAGTTGGGAGATTATACCATGGAATTATATACTACGGAAGAACCTTATGGTATGGCCCTATTTTTGGACGAAAATTATAGCAAAGAATCGGTAGAAAAATTGGAAAAATGGATGAAGAGTTATGCAAGTGCTATGATTGCGCTAATTGACAATATGAATTATATGAATTTTTCGTATCAGGTAGAGGGAAAAGAATGTACGTTTACCTTTACTGAGCAACAGGCAGATGAACTGGCAGGGCAGTCCGTTAAAGCTATGGCAGATAATGGGGCAGATTTCCAAAAACTTATGGATATTTTGGATTTAGTGCAGGAAGTGGCTTTATACCAACAGTAATATTTTGTGTAACAGTTCAGTCGTTGGCTGAACTGTTACTATTTTGTCCAAATGCGACAATGGTAACATTGAAAAAACAGCAAAAATGTGGTACAATCGCTACGGGATTATATTCTTTTTATGAATAATTTTTTAAGATACAATCAGAGGAGGAGTCCGGATGGGACGTGGAGACGATGGAATGAGATGCATCGAAGTAAGAACGCTCTTAAAGAAGGGTGCCTACGCAGACGCATTGGATGTAGTGGAGACCATCAATATAGATAAGGTCAAATCAATCGTCAATTTGAAAGCAATTGCAAGTGCTTATGAGCGTGCAGGTGAGTATGCAAAGGCAAAGGCAGTGTTGCTACAAAGTTACGATTTAAAACGCACTAAAATGACAGTGTACCGTTTGGCGTATTTATCCATCAAGACAGAAGAATTTGACGATGCGGAGGCATTTTATCAGGAATTTACGGAGATGGCACCAGACAGTCCGGATCGTTATATTTTAAGATATGGTATTGATCGTGCAAAGAATGTAGATTACGTATTGCGAATTGCTACCCTTCAAAAATTAAAACAGATAGAATACACAGAAGAGTGGGGGTATGAGCTTGCTAAGATTTATCACAAGGCAGGACTTCATGAGGAGTGTATTCGTGAGTGTCAGGACTTAATTATTTGGTTTGGCAATGGCGTGATTGTGGATAAAGCGAAACTTCTGTGCAAATATCATCAAGAGGGCAGGGAATCTTTGGATGCCTATGGGGTATTTGAGCCGGATGCTACACCAGAGCAGGTTCGTGAGAGACGAGAGAAATTTCAAGTGGATACTGCAGACTTTGGAAGACAGACAGAGCAGGTGGAGAATCAAGTCAGGGAAGAGGAATTGCGTAGACAAATTGATTTGGATATGGAAAAGACAGTGGATCTTCGCCAAATCATGGGAGCGCAAGGAGACCAGTTTGATTTATTAAAGCAGGAAGTACATCGAGTATGGGGCAATCCAAGTGAAGAACATATGGCTTTGCAGCAACAGAGGGAAAAAGCGCAACAGCAAGTATTAGAAGAACCTGTTATGCAGCCGGAACCAAGACCGATGTATAGAGAAGAGACTGAGGCAATGCTTGCTGAGAGTCTTGCAAAAGTTATGGATAAGGCAAACAAAGGGGAATTGTTCACTACTCCTGAGATGCAGGAGATCGTGGCAGAACCACAATATGAAGAGGAATCAGATGTCATTGCAGAAGATATGGACCAGCGGCAGGAAACAGAAAATCCAGAGATGATGCAGGAAACGTTTGGTGAGACGTGGGAAGAAGATCAACTGCAAGAAGGTTATTCTGAGATGTTAGAAGAAGAGCAGCCTCAAGAAGAAAGTTATTCTGAAATGCCAGAAGAAGAGCAGTCCCAAGGAGAAGGTTTGCCTGAAATATCAGCGGAACAACTTCAAGAAGAGGATTTCCATGAAATGTTAGAAGAGGAACAGCAACCACAGGAAGAGGTTCCAGTGGAAGAACAGGAAGTTTCCACAGATTTCCAACAGAGTGCATTAGAGAAGGAACATCTTGAAGAGCCGCAAAATGAACATACGCAGGAATCGGAAGAGCAATCTTTGGAGGATAAGTCAAAAGAGAATTTGAAAAAGTCTGGTAAACATGCAAGAAGAAATGCAAGGCGTGCCGCAAAACGGCAAAAAGCAGCAGCCAAAAAGGCAGAGCAAGCAAATAGAGAATCAGAAGTATTGGTGACAGAGCGAATAGACACTATATCAGAAGAAGTACCAGAAACTAATGTGGAACAGGTATCTTCTGAATATGCAGTATTAGAGGAAAATAAAGAGGCAGCGTCAGAGGAACAGGTAGTGGTTTCTTCTGTTTCGGAAACTTTTATAGATACTCAAACGTCAGAGCAACAGGAAACTCCTGAAGAAATGCTTATGGCAGCCGTAGATGAAGTTATGGCTGAGATTGAGGAGGAAAAGGAAAAAGCCGCCGCAATGGAAGAGGTCAAAGAACCAGAAGAACCTAATTTCTTTGATGAGTATGGTATGCTTCTTTGGGAATATTTTGAAAAATATCAACAAGATACCAGATTATGTGAAGATATTTACGATGCTTTAGAGAAGGCAATGAAAGGAAAACGTCCTCTCAATTTTATCATTACTTGCAAGAGTAAGGAACGGTATGTAGAACTTGGACGGGATATTGCAAAAGCGTTAAAGGCATTAGGTTTAAAGGAAAAGCAGCAGGTTGGAAGAATTGATGCAGAGAAATTAAACCGAATGCACCTGGAGCAGAATTATGAAAAAATTCAAGGTGGATGTATTTTGGTGGAAGATGCAAGAAAAATGACTGCGGATACTGCTCAGTCCATTATGAACATGATTAATGAGTTAGAAGATCAAGTTGTGGTGATTTTGTGTGATGCCAGACCTTATATGAAAGATTTAATGGATGAATATCCAATGATGAAGCGATATTTCCCATTTGATATCGCTATGAAATAGTAAGTAAAAAGATGGTATGTTAGCTGTTAGATTGCTTAACATACCATCTTTTTTAACTTTTTTTTACGATATTAAGAATTGATTTTTTCTTTGGAGGCGGTGGTGGAGGTGGAGGCGGTTCGGTATCTTTTATTATGTAATATGTAATACATTCGTCATCTTCCTCGTTTTCCGATATGATAATAAATTTTTCAGAAAGGCAGTTTATAACGTCTGGATCTGCACTTTTAACTTCTCCTATTTTTTTGTATCTCATGTCACACCTTCTCCCTAAGTCCCCATTTGCCCACATTTTTATGATTAGACAGTTTATTTATATTATACAATAGAATGTTTCAAATGATAAGTGGCATTTTGCAAGAAACATTTTTAGAGGGGATTCATGGAACTGAACCTTGACTTTTTTCGGAATCTCTCTTACCATATAAAATAGTGTAAACTTAGAATATATGCAAACTGAACAGCAAATATACGTTACTTTATATAGTAACGAACATATAGGAGGAAAAAACAGTGAGCGAAACAGTAATCACGAAAAAAGAGCAGGACGTTTTTGTTGTAGGACATATGAATCCAGATACAGACTCTATTTGTTCTGCGATTGCTTATGCAAATTTAAAGTCTAAGATAACTGGAGAAAAATATACTCCAAAGAGAGCAGGAACATTAAGTCCTGAGACCGAATTTGTTTTAAAACATTTCGGAGTAAAAACACCGGGATATCTTTCTGATGTGCGTGAGCAGGTAAAGGACATGGCAATCCGCGTAGTGCCAACACTTCATAAAGAGATGTCCTTAAAGGCAGCATGGGAAATCATGGATAATGAAACATTATCAACTCTTCCTATTTTAAATGAGGAGAAGTGTTTAGAGGGATTGATTTCTGTTGCTGATATTGCAAAATCGTACATGAATGTGTATGATAGCGAGATTATTTCCAAAGCAAAGACTCCTTACAAAAACATTTTGGAAGTGTTAGAGGGAGAGATGGTTGTAGGAAATCCAGACGATTGTGTAGAGACTGGTAAAGTATTGATTGGTGCAGCTAATCCGGAAATGATGGAAACATATGTAAACGAAGGCGATATTGTTATTGTTGGTGACCGTTATGAGAGTCAGTTATGCGCCATTGAAATGCACGCAAAACTTATAGTTGTATGTACTGGTGCTGCAGTTGCTAAGACCATTACTCGTATGGCAGAGCATAGAGGATGTGCTATCATTCAGACTAAGTATGACACATTTGTAGCATCCCGTTTGATTAATCAGAGTATGCCAATTGATTTCTTTATGCGTAAGGAAGGATTTGTTACATTTACCACAGAGGACTTTTTAGATGATATTAAAGTGGTTATGGCAGAGAAGCGTCATAGAGATTTCCCAATTTTAGATAAAGAGGGACATTACATTGGTATGATTTCTCGTAGAAATCTGTTAAATGTAAAGAAGAAAGATATTATTTTAGTAGACCACAATGAGGTAGATCAGGCAGTAGATGGTTTACAGAGTGCTAATATTTTAGAGATTATTGACCATCATAAGATTGGAAGTCTTGAGACAATGGGACCTGTATACTTCCGTAATCAGCCAGTTGGTTGTACAGCAACGATTGTTCGTCAGATGTATCGTGAAAACGGAATTGAAGTGGATCCAGCTATGGCAGGACTTATGTGTTCTGCAATTCTTTCTGATACATTGGTGTATCGCTCACCAACTTGTACAAAGTTGGATGAGGAGACTGCAGAAGAATTAGCAAAAATTGCAGGATTTGAAGTACAGGCTTATGCAAAAGAAATGTTTGCTGCAGGAAGTGACCTTTCTGGAAAAGCTCCAGAGGAAATTTTCTATCAGGATTTCAAGAAGTTTACCGCAGGAAACACTACATTTGGTGTAGGTCAGATTACTTCTATGGATGGAGATGAATTGCTGAAATTAAAAGAGCGTATGACTCCATACATTGAAAATACGTTTGCGGAGCATGGCGCAGATATGTTGTTCTTTATGCTTACAGACATTTTAGAAGAGTCTACGGATTTGATGATTTTCGGTGAGGGAGCAGAGGAAGCTGCAAAAGCGGCATTCCGTTCTGAAGAAGAGGATAGAATGTACCTAAAAGGTGTGGTTTCCAGAAAGAAACAGATTATTCCTCCATTGATGAATGTATTGGACTAAATAAATAATAGATACTAGAGAGAAGCTTTACGCAGGCACAACTTAGTGCTTGTGTGAGGCTTTTTTTTTTTGGCTAAGGCGTTGTTGAACTAAGTCAGGGTTTCCACCCACCAAGTTTCATAGTATAATAAAGAAAGGATGAAAGAAGAGCAAATTGAAAAATTGGTAAAGCAATGAGTGCGTAGGGAAGTGGTTTGGTGAACAAAAAAGCATATACATATATATTAGAATGTAACGATGGCAGCCTTTATACTGGTTGGACCAACGATTTGGAAAAACGGGTGGTATGCCACAATACAGGAAAAGGAAGCAAGTACACTGCATCCAGACTGCCAGTAAAAGTTGTTTACTATGAGATTTTTCAGACAAAGCAGGAGGCTATGCGCAGAGAATATGCCATAAAACAGCTATCCAGAAAAGAAAAAATGAATTTAATTGCACATGAAGGAGTAGAAAAACAAAAAAAGTAAATAAAGTTGAAAAAAGTGCTTGCATTTTGTCAAAGAGTATGATAATATAAATCTTGTCAGTTTTGATATGGCTCGTTGGTCAAGCGGCTAAGACGTCGCCCTCTCACGGCGAAAACAGCGGTTCGATTCCGCTACGAGCTGTTTACGAAAGGTTATCGCATATATGCGATAACCTTTTTTTAATCTGTAGAAAAGTTCGTTCTACAGATTAAAAAATGCTCCGGGGGATGCGCACACACATATTTTACTTAACGAGGTACGAGTTTTCATAAAATAGCATACAAAGTAGATGCGTAAGGAGAATTGTTGCAAAAACATGTATCTGCACGCAAAACGGAGCAAGTCTTACATGAAATGAGGGGGAAAATTATGAAACAGAAAAATATGCAATTAGTGAGTTTTGGTTTGCTTTTAGTGTTGTTATTTTTAGGGGTGAAGGGAGCAGAGACAGCAAAGGCGGAGGAAACCGTTTCTTTCACTTTACATAAAACTACATTGTTAATGAAACCGGGAAATACAAGGACATTAACAGTAAAAAAGTCTGTTTTGGTAACTGGAAGTGCTATTGAAGAAGAGAGTAGTTTAAGTGAAGATACAACCACAGGTACAGCCGTTATATGGAGCAGTAGCAATCCCAAAGTGGCAACAGTGAACCAAAAGGGGAAAGTAATGGCAAAAAAGGCTGGAAAAGCGATCATTACAGTTCAATGTGGAGATGCAAAGGCAACTTGTAAGGTCACAGTGGCAAAGAATCAGTGGGATTATTTATTGGAACGGTATAAGAGCAATTCTAAAGTGAAGCAATTGATTTTTGTAAAATATAAAGGAAATAGTAAGGCTAGGGTATTATTGTATCAAAAGAAAGCAGGAACATGGAAAAAGACCCTTTCTTGTGTAGGAAACGTAGGGAAAAATGGAATTGGTAAGAAACAGGAAGGGGATAAAAAAACACCTACTGGTACATTTAATTTGCCTATGGCATTTGGAATCCAGAGAAATCCGGGGACAAAGCTGCCTTACACCAAAGTAAAATCCTATCATTATTGGTGTTCGGACCCTTCCTATTACAATCAGTTGATTGATATTCGAACGCATGCACATTCTTGTAGTGGAGAACATCTGATTAATTATAGAGGGTATTATGATTATGGGGTGTTTATAGATTATAACAAGGAAGGGATATATCCTAAGGGAAGTGCCATTTTTCTTCATTGTCAAAAGCGAGGAGAATCTACCAGTGGTTGCATTTCTGTCAGCAAAGGAAACATGAAAAAAATTCTTCGTTCCCTGTGCAAAGGGGCAAAGATATGTATTTATAAAGAGTAGTCTTGGAAAGGGCTTTTTTTGCAATACGGGTGTCAATTTTTACAAATAAGAAAAATAAGGAAAATGTGTGGTATGCTTTAATTGTCCATAAAGCAAACCAAAAGATAAAAAACAATTTGTTACAGAAAGAGGCAAATGACTGTAACACCCATAAAGCAGAAAAGAGGTAATGTATGAATAAGAACGAAAAGATTAAGGTGGTACCGGGGCATCCGGAATTAACAAAAAAATTGAAACTATATAACGCACTTACAGGAGTTGGAGCAGCAATTCTTATAGGATGTATGTTCTATTTTATGAAAATGCCAGCTACAGCAAACATGGATGTACCATTTTTACTTGGTATGGCAGGTGCTGCTGTTACATTTGTGGCTTTGTTTTTGTATAAGGGAGCTTACAAAAAAGCAGAAAAAATCATGAATGAACAAGGAAGTAAGGTTGCATAACAAAAAGAAAATGCTGAATAAACATAATAGAAGAAACCAGCCCATTCGCAAAATGCGATGAATATGGGCTGGTTCTTTTATAGTTTAAATTGAATTTTAATAGGTTGTTTTAATGGTTTTCCACCTTTTGATTTTACATTTGTGGTTACATGCAAAATATAGGATTCATTCTTTGTGTAAGAATCTAGTGGCGCAATCTCAATGAGATTTAAAGTAGGATCATATGAAATGTCCGTAGCCATAGGTACCATATTGGAATTCGTTACATATAAATTAATATTATTGACAGAAGAAGGATCTAATGCTGTGTTAAAGCGAATCTGCCATACGAATTTCCCTGTTTTAAATTTTAAATTCTGATGTACTTTCTCTTGAAATCCGTCTGTTACGGACTCAATATTTAAATATTCCATATACAACGCCCCCTCTGTCTTATATGAAACAACTGTTTTCTTATGAAATAAATACCCTAATTTAATTATAGTAATTTTTGGGAGGAATTCAACCGACTTGGGAAAAATTAATACTTTTGTAACGAAAGTTTCAAACTTGAGGGAAAGGCAGTAGTCACAAAATAGGAGAGGATATGATATAATACTAGAAGAGGAGTCCGAGACAGTTATTTGAGTTTAGCAAAGCAGGAAGGTGGAATAAGATGAGTAAAGAATGTTGGAAACCGGGGAATATGCTATACCCTATACCGGCAGTGATGGTAAGTTGTGCGCAGGAGGGAAAGGCAGATAATATTATTACAGTTGCATGGACGGGAACGGTTTGTACCAATCCGCCTATGGCGTATATTTCTGTAAGACCGGAACGTCATTCTTATGACATGATAAAAGAGACTGGAGAATTTGTCATTAATTTAACTACAAAGGATTTAGTAAAAGCTACGGATTATTGTGGGGTTCGCTCTGGAAGAGATGTGGATAAATTTGCAGAAATGAACTTGCATAAGGAACCGGCAGTACATGTAAAGGTACCTTTGATTAAAGAGTGTCCGGTGAATATTGAATGCAAGGTAAGAGAGATAAAAGAGCTGGGGTCTCATCATATGTTTTTAGCGGATGTGGTAGGCGTGGACATTGACCCTGCTTATTTAGATGAAAGTGGAAAATTTTGTTTAAATGATTCGGGACTACTCATTTATTCACATGGAGAGTATTATGGATTTGGGGAAATGTTAGGAAGTTTTGGTTATTCGGTGCAAAAGAAGAACCAAAAGAAAAAGAGATAGAGATAGGGGAGATTCTATGAAAATTAGTTATATACGCATTCAGAATTTTAAATCTATTCGAGACTTGGAAATTAAGGACGTGGACAATGCTCTTATTTTGGTGGGAAAAAATAATACAGGAAAAACAGTTGTGATTGATGCAATTTGTTTGGTGGCAGGACAGTTGAATATAAAGCCCCGCTACTTTTTAGATTCCAAAAAGAATATTACCATAGACATGAAAGTTGTCTTGGATGAAAAGGATTTGAAAATGTACCATCAAAGACGTGTGGTGGGTAATTTTAAAAATTATGATATGTGGTATGAAAATTTTCTGGAAAAACTTCCTTCTTTTTGTGATGGAGAACTTTCATTTTCTTGTATTGTAAACACAGAGGGCAATATAAAATATGATGATGGTTATAAGCGGAATAATTCATATATTCCAGAGGTATTTCCAAAGACTTATCATATTGATCACAGCAGAGATGTGCAGGCAATACAAAATGAGGTATTTCGTTTTTATGATGAAAATTCTCTTCAGGAAATTCAGGAAAATGTGTGTACATTTGATGTGGGAAAACAATGTCAGCACTGTTTTCAGTGTATTGATGTAATTGCAAAAAAAGAACCAATGGAGTTATCTTTGTTAGAAACGGTGCGTTTGATGCAGTATAAAACATTAAAGGTCAATATTAATGAGTTTACGGAGCGGTTGAATCGGCATTTTCGTAGAAATGGAAGTGGCTCTCAGGAAATTAAGATTGAGACAGGATTTCGTCCGGAAAGTCTGTTTCAAATGGAAACAACAGTCTACAATCGAGATCGAGGAACCATGGGCGAGATTTCTACTTTGAGCGAAGGTTTGCGAAGTATTTATGCTTTGTCTTTATTGGAAACTTATGCGGAAGATGAAAATACAATTCCATGTATCATTATGATAGAAGATCCGGAAATATTCCTACATCCGCAATTGCAAAAGGCAGCAAGTGAAATATTGTATCGGCTTTCCAAGAAAAATCAGGTGATTTTTTCTACCCATTCGCCAAACATGATATTTAACTTTTCATCCAGACAGATTAAGCAGGTTGTGCTGGATGAAGAATATTACACCACAATCAAAGAGGATAATGATGTGGATGAGATTTTGGATGATTTGGGGTACACAGCAAATGACTTGATGAATGTAAGTTTTGTGTTTATTGTGGAGGGAAAACAGGACAGCGTTCGTCTGCCATTACTTTTGGAAAAATATTACTCTGAAGTATATGACGAAGATGGAAAACTGCAAAGAATTTCCATTGTACCAACAAACAGTTGTACCAATATCAAAACTTACGCCAATTTGAAATATATCAATAAATTATATTTAAAGGATCAGTTCCTTATGATTCGGGACAGCGATGGAAAGAATCCAAAGCATTTAGTAAAGCAACTTTGCAGTTACTATGCCCAGCGTTCTAAGGAAGAGGTGGAAGGCAATCTTCCAAGAGTAACACCCAAAAATGTATTGGTATTAAAATACTACTCCTTTGAAAATTATTTTTTGGACCCAAAGATTATGACTAAGATTGGGGTTATTAAAAATGAGGATTATTTTTACACTACTCTATTTAAAAAGTATAAAGATTATCTCTACAAGATAAGCAGTGCAAAACGCATGGTGAAAGCGACCAATATTCGTATTAATTCCAAAGAGGACATTAAGAGGAATATGGAGACTATAAAAATTTACATGCGGGGACATAACCTGTTTGATATTTTTTATGGACGTTATCACAATGACGATCAGGTAGAAATTTTGAAGAAATACATTGATGCAGCACCAAGAGAAGCATTTAAAGACATTTTGGATGCCATTGACAGCTTTATTTATTTCGAAAATCGGAAAAAGAAGGAAGAATAGCCAATTAAAGTGAAAAAAATGTTTTCCTTGTGGGAAAGCTGTGGTAAAATACTCTAATGGAAAACAAACGTACGAGGATAAGAATAAAATGGAGGATACCAAAATGGATAATGTAGTTTTGATTGGAATGCCTGGTTCGGGAAAGAGTACATTAGGTGTAGTTCTGGCAAAGTTATTAGGATATGGATTTATTGATTCTGATTTGATTATTGAGGAGGAGGAGCAGAGACTTCTTCACGAAATTATCAGCCAAGAAGGAATTGATGGGTTTATTGCTATAGAAAATCGGGTAAATAGTAATATTAGGGTATCTAAGAAAGTAATTGCTACAGGTGGAAGTGCCATTTATGGAGCAGAGGCTATGGAGCATTTAGGCAAGATTGGAACAATCGTGTATTTAAAGTGGAGCCTTGAGGAACTTGCAGAGCATCTTGGTGATTTGACTGAGAGGGGAGTTGTGTTAAAGGAAGGACAGGATTTGCGCGGTCTTTACGAGGAACGATGCCCTTACTATGAAAAATATGCGGATATTACAGTAGAGTGTGGGGGAGATTCTATTGAGAACATGGTAAAGCGAATTATGGATGTGTTACCTATAAAACAGTAACAAATAATAACCATTGCATTCACTTTATTTGAAAAGGTACTTGCCAAATTTTTCGGTTGTGATATAATCAAAGAGACCATAGGAAAACAAAGGGATAAGTGCGTCTTTTTTTCTATGGGTATAGGTTTGCATTTGGATAAAAGATATAAATACAAAGGACTTGGCGGCTGCTTAGGAAAAATGGTGTGGCGGCTGTGAATAGCAACATTAGATTGAAAGATTGGTTTGGGCAGCGTTGCTGTCGTTAGATAGAGGTGCGTAAATGGAACAGTATATTATGAAGGGTGGAAACCCTTTGCGAGGCGAGGTAACTATTAGTGGGGCAAAGAATGCAGCATTAGGGATTTTGGCTGCATCTATTATGACAGATGATACGGTAACGTTGGAAAATTTACCGAATGTACGGGATATTCGGGTTCTTTTGCAGGCTATGCAGGAGATTGGTGCGAAAGTAGAGTATATTGATGATAATACAGTAAAGATTAATGGTAGTGATATTTCTTCCGTTAGTATTGATTATGAATTTATACGAAAGATTCGTGCGTCTTATTATTTATTAGGCGCACTTCTTGGTAAGTACCGCAAATCGCAGGTGGCACTTCCAGGTGGCTGCAATATTGGAAGCCGTCCAATTGACCAGCATATTAAAGGTTTTAAGGCTTTAGGTGCGCAGGTTCGTATTGAGCAGGGAATGATTGCCACAGAGGCGGAGAACTTAGTAGGAACTCATATTTACATGGATGTGGTTTCTGTAGGTGCAACAATCAATGTAATGATGGCAGCAGCTATGGCAGAAGGAAAGAGTATTATCGAGAATGCGGCAAAAGAACCGCACATTGTAGACGTGGCAAACTTCTTAAATAGTATGGGTGCCAACATCAAAGGTGCCGGTACGGATGTGATTCGTGTGCAGGGTGTGGAGAAACTCCATGGTACAGAGTATTCCATTATTCCAGACCAGATTGAAGCTGGTACGTTTATGTGTATGGCAGCAGCCACCAAGGGTGATGTGGTGATTAAGAATGTTATTCCAAAGCATTTGGAGGCAATCAGTGCAAAACTTATTGAGATTGGTGCTACAGTGGAAGAGTACGACGATGCAGTTCGAGTGATTGGCAGTGAGAGTCGCTTAGGCTCTACACATATTAAAACCTTGCCATATCCGGGATTTCCTACGGATATGCAGCCACAGATAGCAACATTGCTTGCATTATCTGAGGGTTCTAGTATTGTAACAGAGAGTATTTTTGAAAATCGTTTCAAATATGTGGATGAATTGGCACGTATGGGCGCAAAGATTACAGTAGAAAGCAATACTGCCTTTATTGAAGGTGTAGAGGCATTTTCGCCTGCTAAAGTGAGTGCGCCGGATTTACGTGCAGGAGCAGCGTTAGTTATGGCTGGACTTGCTGCAGATGGTATTACTACTGTGGATCAGATAGAATATGTACAGCGTGGATATGAGGCATTTGAGGACAAATTACGTGGGCTTGGTGCTGTAATTGAGCGTATTCCTGTGGATGATGAACGTGCTGTAAGAAAGTTTGAATTAAAAGTAGGTTAGTCGTAAGACTGGAAAAGAGGAAATTATGTTAAGAAAAAAACTAGGAATCTTTATGTTAAGTGCAGGAATGGTATATTGCCTTTCTGGTTGTGGTGGAAGCAGTGACCTTGTAGAAGGTAGCTGGAATTTAACAAAGGGATATGCTGGAGAGACAGAGGTTTCTTTATCTGATTTGGAAAGCGTAGGAATGGGTGATACTACATTTACTTTCAAAGATGGTAAAGTGAATATTACCATGGAAGGTACTGAAGGAATTGCAGAGGGAACCTATTCTTTAGATGGAACAACGGTTACTATTTCAGCAGAGGAAGAAAGTATATCTTATACTGGTACAGTAGAAGATGATGTACTTACTATTTCTCAGGATGATATGAAACTGGTATTTGAAAAAGAGTAATAGTTCTGAATAGTTACGGCAAAAGAAAAAGAACAGGCTACAATAGTCTGTTCTTTTTATATCTAAAATGTTTTACAAAATAGACTGAATATGTAAAGAAGGATGTTTCTTTAAGTCAATGAAACTATTGCCTACTTTCACCATAGGTCTTGTAATATGCTGAGAATCAATCAAAATAATCTCGCCTACACTATCATCGCTAAGAGTTACGGTTGCGTTCACATAAGTATTTGCCATACCTGCCAAGAAAGGAAGCAAAATTCTTGGGGAGAACATTTGATAGCCTTCTTGTTCAAAGACACTCATAGCATCAAATGGACAGTTTTTACGGCGATATACTCTTGGATTAATCATAGCGATATATACGTCAGCAATTGCTACAATCTGTGCAAAATCATCAATCTGTGAACCTTTTAGTCCTCTTGGATAACCAGAACCGTCAATTCGTTCATGGTGCATAAGAGTAGCATTTAGAACGTGAGAGTTCAAATGCTGGTCAATTAACAGATTATATCCATTTTGTGGATGGGATTTGATGATCTCAAACTCAGCCGGAGTCAAACGGCTTGGTTTATCAATAATGGCAGACGGAATAGTAGTCTTACCAATATCGTGTAACATACCGGCTAGAGTTAAATTGCGAATATCTTCTTCGGAATATTTCAGCCAATGTCCTATAACATTACAAAGTACCGCTACACTGATAGAATGTGTATAAGTAACATCACTGCTTTCTCGTAGGCATTCTAACATGTGTACAATGTGAGTTCCGTTGCGAGTCTCAGTCAGGATGTTTTTCATATCACCTAATAACTTATCTGGAACGATTGGTTGCTTCAGTTTGCCATTTAATGTCTCAATGCTTGATTTAAAATCTTCCACCGCAGCATCAAAAGAGGCTTGAAATTTCTTGAATTCCGGAGTCTTTTGGATATATTCGTTATAGGTATCTGACATCATTGTTTCTAAATCTACTGTTTCTGGATCCCCATCTTCATTGACCTCAATGGTAATGTGGTCAATCGCATAAAACTTAAGTCGAGTAATAGAATGGTTCGTTAATTCTGAATGTGCAGGAATAATCAAATAATCCTGTAATCCAAAAATATCCTCCGCCACGACCATTCCGGGAACTGCTTCGTCTGTTGTAATAATTTTAGTATTCACTTTATAATCCCCCTTGTATGTAAAAAATGAATCCATTCTAAATAGAACAAAGAATGGATACAAATTTTGCTCTTATAAATAGTATATAATGAAATCCCAAAAATTACAACGAAAACCTATTCTGTATCTACTTGGAAATGCTGATAATCTTTTGAACTGTTCCAACTGCCACCCCATGAGAACCCATATTCTAAAAAGAGTTTGTATGCGTAGTCTTCGGTGTCAATTTTATATGGAAAATCTTTGCTTCGGTCTATGTAGTCACTGCCGTTTTCTGGGGAGCAGACTGTTACTCCGTTTAATGTGTGAATGTAGGGATTGTAGCGTGGATTAATATCAATAGCAAGTCCCTGACTGTGTTTGGACAAATGGGTGGTGCCTTCTACTACTCGATAATTAAAAGCGGAAGAGTTATTGTCTGCCATGGAAGCATTGTCATCTGCATCATATTCATCTACTAATACCATTTTTTCGATAGGATAGTTGTGAAGGTAAAGTTTGTAAAAAATGGTTTTTACATCATCTGCAATGGATTTGTTTACCACCAATTCGCCAATGCGTGTATTTCCGTCAATATCCATATGTAAAACTCGTATATAGCGCAAGGTGTCTCTTGATACGGTACAATTTTCTTTGTAAGATTTTTTGTACATGCGCTTGAACATTTTATCGGAAATTTTAGAAATGGTAAATAGTTTCTTTAAGTCGCTTTTTGAAAAATCAGATACATCCACAATAGAATAGGCATCCATCTTTTTATATTCCTGTATGGTATCAAGGTTAGTGTTCATAGTGTTTTTCTCCTTTTTGTTTTTTGATGAAGTAGAATCTTTGTTTTCGATGGGATAATCTGCTGCGGACACAAGGGCGTGGGGGACTCCTTCTTTGTTGGAAAAGGACTGGTTGATTTTGTCATAGTTGGTTGTAATTACTGCAAAAGCACATATAGTAAATCCGATGCCAAGGAGTGGATAAAAATGTTTGTTTGCCATAGAAGTTCCTTTCTGTCACAAAAAATAGTAGTTTAGTAAATCTTAAGTATAAATAAAGGAGGGATAAACATAAGAGTGGCTTTCTCCACAAAACAGCCTTTGGAGAAAGCCAGCAAAATGATTTATTCCTGATAACATTGTGTCAAGCGAATGGATGCCGAAGTAGTTGCATGGGAAAATAAATGTAAAATGGCATCTACAATCTTGTGACATATATTGATAATATAGTTACAATCATTGTCTAAAGAATGATTGCTTGTGCGGTAATCTCCATGCATAGTCCGCACCATATTGCAAATTTCCTCAACGCTATGAAAATGAGGAGTGTTGCTTCTTTCTTTTTTGGCATCTTCACTCTTTACATAAGAACGAAGACGATGTTTCAAAAGTTCTTCATATTTACAGTGTTCCCGCAAAGTTCCTTGATAAAAAGAATTATGAGGAAATGTAAAATAATCGGCTACATGATGTAGAATGATTCCTAAATGTCTGCAAAAATAAGATGTAATTCCCTTGCTGAAATCGTAATGTTCAATCAATAAAGTAAGTTCTCGTTTTAAAATAGAAAAAGTCTCATCAATGCGGTGTCGCTTTGTAATAAAAGTAGGAATACAATCTGGTAAAATATTGCCGATGTAAAATGCTTTTTTATGAGTAGCAAGTTGTCCCATCCCTTCACTGTTCATTAAATAAGATGCCAGTGTAAGATGTGATTTCTTTCTCATGATTTTATTACCCCTTTCCAATACTACCGATAGTTAGCAGTTACAATTGAAAAATAATTGTCTTGTAACAGTTCAGTCGGGATAGTGTTCCCCTTACGACTTCATTGTACTTCAAATTCCGAAAATTGGCAATGGAAATAGTTACTACATCAAAAAATGTTTGCAAAAATTGGTCATTGTTATTGGTAATGTTTTCATAGTGGGGGAATGTTTAGTTAGACTTGAAAAGTTACATGGAAAAATGTATGATGGTAATAGCTGTTTGGAACCAATAAACTAGGCGTTACATAGGTGTTTTAGGAAACAGGCAGCATTTATACACAGTGTGTATGGAAAATGACACAAAGGACAATACGCAATTATAGGAGGATATGAGAGTGAGAAGAAATTTTAAAAGAGCTTTAGCTGGAGTGTTAGCAGGTGTTTTATTGATACAGTCGCCAATTGTTGCACTGGCAGACAGTGAGAAAGTAGTTACGCTGGGAGCAGATTTGACAGAAGAACAGAAGGCTGCAATGTTGCAGTATTTTGGAGTGTCAGAGAATGAAGTGACTATTATTGAGGTAAATAATCAGGAAGAACGGGCTTATCTTGAAGGGATTGCTACCGAATCAGAGATTGGAACACGTACATATAGTTGTGCCTATATTATGCCTACAAATAACGGGGAAATCAATGTAAAGACAGCTCATTTAACATGGGTTTCTACCAGCATGATTGCCAATACATTGGTAACTGCTGGAATTGACAGTTGTGATGTAATTGCGGCTGCACCTAGAGATGTATCAGGAACTGGAGCATTGACAGGAATTATTAAGGCATATGAGAAAGTAACAGATGAAGAGCTGGATGCGGAAAAGACAGAGCTTGCCATGGAAGAACTTTACGAGACTGCAGATTTGGGATCTCAAATCGGACAGGATGAGGCTTCTGCAATTATGAATGAAGTAAAGCAGCAGGTTTTAAAAGATGAAGTAACAGATACAGAAGATGTAGAAGATATTGTAAAAGAAGTTGCTGAGTATTACGATGTAAATTTGACAGAGGAGCAGACTGGAAAGGTAAGTGCATTGATGTCAAACATTGCAAGCCAGGATTATGATTATGATTCTATCAAGGGAACTATGGAAGGGCTTCAGGATAAGTTGGTAGGAAGTCTGGAAAATATTGATGAGAGCTTTTTGGAAAACTCAGAAGGGGGCGGAATCTTAGCTGCCATTGGAGACTTCTTCGCAGGTATTTTCAAAGCCATCGGAAACTTCTTTGCAAATCTGTTTGGTGGAAGTGATGATGATGCAGAGGAACAGAAGGAAGATAGTATTTTAAATGACGTAGATGACAGTGCGTTAGGAATTGAACCTACTGATGATGCAAGTCAGCAGGAAACAGAAAGTCAGGATAGCAGTACAGATACAGGTGTGGATACACAGACTAGCGGAGATACTTCTTCTGACACTACTACACAGGAAAGTACAGATACCACAGAGCAATCTGATAGTTTTACTGTAGATGAGAATTCTAATGTGATTCAGGAAAATGGTACTACAGATAATAGCACAGACACGACCACAGATGTGGACACTGCTGTAGAGCAAAGTTCTTCTGACCTTTCATTGGATGTGCAGTAAGCGGTATATAAGAATATTTGTGTAAATAAAAAAGGGAGATATACATGGTGTTGGTGTATATCTCTCTTTTTTGTATAAAAGCCCGGCGAGTAGGAGTCAGCCTACTCGATGGTTATAAACTAATTTTTGCATCTCCATCTTTTAGAATGCCACCTTTTCGCATAAGTTCCGCAACGCCAAGGGAGATTACTCCCGGAAGAACGAAACAAAGCAAACTAACTAAAATGAGTGCCTCTGTGGAACCCATACTATTCATCATTTTGCCATAAGCACTTAGACAGCCAACTAAACCAGTGGTTCCCATAGAAGCCCCTTTTACTGTGTTGGTTAATTTGAATACACCACTGGCAATGCCACCTAAAATTGCACTGGATACCAGAGGTGGCAATATTATGTACGGTTTTTTGAAAATGTTGGCAAGCTGTAATTTGGCAGTACCTACTCCAAGAACAAACAATCCGCTGAGTTTGTTGTCCCGGTAGCTGGAAACTGCAAATCCAATCATGCTACAGCAACAGCCGATGGTAACGGCACCTGCGGCGATGCCATGAATTTTTGCAAGACCAATTAAGGTAAGCAGGCTGATTGGTAGCAGGGACATAATGCAGGACATACTCGCAATTAAGATACCCATAACAATAGTATTTTGCTTTGTACACCATTGCATTGCCTGAACAAGATAAGACATAATTTTATCCAAAACCGGAGCTAGAAGAAGTGCGCTTGCGCATCCTACGCCAGTAGATACCAGTGGAGTCAGCATAAGGTCAAATTCTGTCTTTCCGGCAATCAGATTTCCTACCTCCAGAGCAATCAATGCTGCAATGAAAGCACCAAGAGGATCCCCAGGTCCAGATAGTCTTACAAGACCTTCCTTGGTAATGATAGAGCTTTCATAGATTGCTTCTGCATAGGCACCTACCATGCCGGATATTATGGCAGATAGTGCTACGGCTGGTGTTGCGCCAAACTTAGTAGCCATTCCTGCGGCAATTCCTGCACCAGTAAGGGAAACAGCAATTCCGCCAAGTGTAGTTAAAATATCCCCCAAATCTTTTGTAAGGATGATTCCAAGTTGCTGTAAAATGGTTCCAAGGGCAAAGGTCGCAAAGAAACCTAATGCCATTCCGTTCACACCGTCAATAAAGATGTGAGATAGTACTTTTTTCATAAAAACCCTCCGCTTTTGCTTTTGTCATTCTCAATCTGTCCATTCTATGTTATAATGAGAAGTCGTAATATTGTGGAAATTGAGTAACAGAACACGAAACGTGTTGTGTCACACACCCTATAATGATACCATAAAAAAAAGTTGCGGGCAACGCATCAAATAGGTTTTTAGATGTGGAGGAGAAAAAATGTTTCGTCTATGGGCTAAAATGTTTAAAAATAATCGTCTATTAAAGGATATGGAAGTACAAAATGGAGATTTGGAACTGAATCGAACTAGAAAAATTTATCAGGCAATTGATGAAATATGTACGGAATTTGATTTGGCACATCCATTGTGGTTGGAATCTACTATTCGGGAATTTCAGCAACATGATAAATGTCGGTTTACAAAAGACAACTTTCCAGAGGAGATTTCCTTTGATTTTTTGGAAATTGAGATGTTAGAAGAGGATTATTAAAAAAGGTCAGTGGTTATTTGTCGTAAAACAAATCCACTGACCTTTTGTGTGTCATACTTTATTTCATTAAAAATAAGAACTATTTCTGACCGTATTTTTTCAAAATCTTATCAATACGCTCTGCTGGATTTAGTAATCCGCTGATTGATTCGTCATGATTCAAAGTATCAATAATCAATGCAATATACTTACTCATGTCAACATTGATGTAATATTCTTTTGATAATAATTCCTCTGTCTGATATACAAGGTTTGTAGTAAGCATACGATAGAATAATCCTTCTTCATATGCCTTGTCGAAACGCTCTAAGCCGTTTGTAAATAAACCGAATGTAGATACAATAAAGATACGGTTAGCATTTCTCTTCTTAAGCTGCTTTGCAACATCAATCATACTATCTCCAGAAGAAATCATATCATCTACGATAATAGCATCTTTTCCGTTCAAATCAGGACCTAAGAAATCATGAGCAACAATAGGGTTTCTTCCGTCTACAATTTTTGTGTAATCGCGACGTTTGTAGAACATACCCATATCTACACCAAGAACGGTTGCCAAGTAAATAGCTCTTCCTGTTGCACCTTCGTCTGGGCTAATAACCATTAAATGCTCTGGATCGCATTTGATATCGTCCACATTTTGAAGTAATGCCTTTAAGAACTGATAGTTAGGTAAAATTGTCTCAAATCCGTTCAAAGGAATTGCATTCTGTACTCTAGGATCATGTGCATCAAATGTGATAATGTTATCTACACCCATGCTGATTAATTCCTGAAGTGCTAAAGCACAGTCTAAAGATTCTCTGGAAGAACGCTTATGCTGTCTACTTTCATATAAGAAAGGCATAATGACTGTGATTCTTCTTGCCTTACCGCTGACTGCAGCAATTACTCTCTTTAAATCTGCAAAATGATCGTCTGGTGACATATGATTTTCGTGACCGCATACAGTGTAGGTCAAGCTGTAGTTACATACATCCACTAAAAGATATAAGTCATCACCACGAACGGATTCTTTGATGACACATTTTGCTTCACCGGAACCAAAACGAGGGGTGCTTACATCTAAAAGATAAGAATCTTTTTTGTAACCACGGTATGCAAGGGTACTGCTGTTTGCATCATTACGTTTGCTTCGCCAGTCTACTAAGTAGTCGTTTACCTTTGCGCCTAATGTCTGGCTGCTCTTTAAAGCAACTAAACCTAAAGAACCAACTGGAATAGTGTTAAAAATTTTCTGATCCTGTGACATGAGTTATCCTCCATTTTATAAAGACAATTATAGGTTGCAAGTATCTGTTCAGAACCATGAATAGTTACGGTTGCTAAACTTACAAGTATCTGTTTTAGAAACAAATACGAGATTTTAAAATCATTAGGAAAAGTGTTAGCCATTCCTAGCTATACCACCTTATTTTATACCATTATACAAAAATTTCGTCAAGGTCGAAATTGCAGAATATGTTTCTTTTTGTTGCAAAAGTCCGGAAAGTACAATCATGCTTGCATGAAATTGTATTTGGTTTGCACGAAAATTGTGAAATTAAGGCGTGAATAATAATTTCTTTTTTAGTCGAATATCCCTGCCAAAAAGTTTGAGCAGATGATAGTTTCCGATGATGCGGGATAAAATACGTTCACTGTATTGTGCATTTAATTCGTCAATAGTAAAGTTGGTAGAGATAATAGTAGATCTCCTTGCTAAAAGACGTTCATTTAAGCACAGATAAAGTTGAGAACTAATAAAGGAATTGTTAAATTCTGTTCCTAAGTCATCAATAATAAGTAAATCACAATCTAAAATACCCTGAAATTGTTCTTCTAAATCGTAATCCTGTTCCCGTTTGAATTTGTGTTTTTCCAAAATATCAAACAGCTCAAATGCAGTAAGATAAATAACAGTGTGAGCGCTTTCTAATAGTTCCTTTGCGATGCAATTACTTAGAAAGGTTTTTCCAACACCGGAATCTCCCGAAAATAAAATATTTTCGAAGGTCTGGTCAAAATGCTGAATAAAATCCTGACAACGTGCCACTACATCTACCATATGTTCGTAGGCAGTCATGCCGGTAGTTTCATCGGTAATATCCTGATCGTAGTAATCGTAAGAAAAAGTAGAAAAGTTCTCTGTCTCAAGGGCATTCCGAATATTGGATTGCTGGTACAAAATATCTACGATAGCTTGTTTGAAGCAATGGCATTTATTTTTACTTAGTAATAAGTGAGACTCGTCTTGCCAGGAAGTGTCTGTAATATACCCAGTATCTTTACAGTCTGAGCAAGTATAAATGGGTGCCAAATAATCGGATGGATATCCATGGGAAAGTAACAGCATTTGTTTGTTTTCTGATAATTCTGTATTGTATGTTTGAAGTTTTTCTATGGCCTGTTCATCTCCGGAAAGTGCTAGTTTGGTAGCATGTACTGCATTGGAGGCTATGGCAAGGTCAATTTCTTTTAAAGCTGGAATTTTGGCATAAACAGCCTCCTGTCTTTCTTGCAGAAGATGTCGATTTTTTAATTGTCGCTGGTCGTATTCTCGGAGAATACGGTCATATTGTTCATTTTTAAGTGGCATAGTGTTTCCTCCTATAGCAGTTAGCCAACACCAGTAGTAACAAAGTGTAGGCTTACTGGGAATAGATACTTGGACATTGAATGAATACGGATTTTGGCTACATTCATTCTGTGTTTACAGTGGGGCATTAAGACATACGGCTTTGTTCAATCAATCGTTTTTCCATAGACGAATACTGTTCCTTAGAGTAATTGCGCTGTGAAAATTGATTGAACTTATTTGTAGTAGTAGGTTTGGAAGAAGTGTTGCTTTTTTGGTTTTTGTATTTCTCATCCTGTTTTGCAATGTCGGCAGGTGTATGAATTCCTTTTTTGTGCCAACTCTCTAAAATGCTGTTAGCATATTTGAAATCTGCTTTAGATGTTTTTAACAATGTACGATTACAAGCTTCTTTTAACATGACCTGATCAAATCCCCAATTTTTTACCCAACAGTCAATATACTCTAGTTCTATCTGTCCAAGTTTTCTTGATAAGCCGAATGCCTTGCATACTGTATTATAATCAGCATTGAAATCCATAGAATAAGTCATAGCTTGCTCACGTGTTGTTATCCCTTTTGATTTCCAGTCAATTGCTAGTTTTTCTATATATTCGGAACGACATTTGCCTTTACTAACACAATACTCATATAAATAGTAAATTAAATCTGTAGAAAAGTGTAGTTCGTTGAAAATAAAAGTGGCTGTTTGCAACTCTTTGCTATTGAGTGTATGTCCAAAATAAGATTCAATTACGGTTAGAATAGAAGTGTATTCTTTATTTTTATTTAATCTGGCAAGTTCGTTCAAGGAATAATTTTTTCGTTGTGAAACGGTTTTATCCGAAATTGTGTCGGATGAAATGGAAGGGGTATGGGAAATCGTCTGGGTAGTGGCTTGCGGCGTAACTGCATATTGTTTTGCCTTGGGAGGTAGTACCATTAAATCGGTGATAGTTCCTGCGGCATCTCTTGTAATAGAAAATAAATGCTCTTTCTCCCAGTATTTTAATGCTCTCTGCACATCCCCTTCTGTATAATTTAAAGAATCAGAGATGGAATTGATGGATACGTTTTCCTTTCCAGCCTGCATATATCGCAAGAGATGAAGATATACTTTAACGTAGTCTCCATTGGCATGGGGCATATATTCATCAATAAAAATATTGGAAATGCCAGTGAACATGGTCTGTTCGTCGGTATGTATTCTCATGCGCATCCTCCCTGCCTTTCTGTTTCTAAATAGAATGTGATCCCCTTCACTTGGGTTCGCTAACTGTTCCAGTAAGTAACACCATGCGCACTAAATTCATGCTCGCATTCATAAAGTGTGCAGGTGTACATTCACAGTAACCTCGTCCGTCGCTATCACTCGGACTCGCTAACTGTTCCAGTAAAGTAACACCATGCGCACTAAATTCATGCTCGCATTCTTTAAGTGTGCAGGTGTACATTCACAGTAACCTTGTCCGTCGCTGTCACTCGGACTCGCTAACTGTTCATAGTATAGCATACAATCGAGAAAAAGGGCAAGGTGGAGAGTTATCCACTAGGTGGGATGTGGATAGTGTGGATAAAGTGGATAAAAACAAGATTTGAAAAGAGTAAATGTGCGTAATGTGCTGAAAACCGCGAAAAAAGGGCGTTTTTTGAAATTCTTGTCTACATGTGTAGTGCGAAAAATGTCAAAAAGATATCCACAGAGTATCGGAACTACAAAATGTTGATAACCCTGTGGATAATGTGGATAATTTATTCTCCTAATAGCGATTCTCCAACTTTTACAATGTCTCCGGCGCCCATAGTTATTAACAAATCACCTGTGACACAATTTTTTAGTAAAAAGTTTTCGATTTCATCAAAGGACTCAAAATAGTAAGCCTCTGTTCCGATTTCTTTCAGCCTGTCCATAATGTCTGCGGAGGAAATATCTCCTGGATCGACCTCTCTGGCAGCGTAAATACTAGCAAGAACTACTTTATCTGCTTTAGATAGTGCTGTTACAAAATCATCTAAAAATGCTTTGGTTCTAGTGTAAGTATGAGGCTGAAATACACACCATGTTTGTTTGTGTGGATATTTTTTAGCTGCATCAAGAGTTGCTGCAATTTCTGTTGGATGGTGTGCATAATCATCAATAATGGTAATACCGCTAATCTCACCTTTGTATTGGAAACGGCGGTCGGTTCCTTCGAATGCGGAAAGTCCTTCTTGAATGGTTTCGATAGGAAGTTTTAGGTAGCGCGACAAAGCAATAGAAGCAAGTGCATTGCCAATATTGTGTTCCCCTACTACCGATAACTGAATATGTCCAATGTTTTCACCATTTTCCAAAACATCAAAACCGCCATGACCAAGTTCGTCATAGGCAATGTTAGCTGCGGAGTAATTGCAGTTTTGGTCGTGAATACTATAAGTAAGCACAGAACCTTTGCAGGAATTTGAAATTTCTGTATAGTTGTCAATATCTCCATTGATAATCAGAAGTCCATCTTCTGGAAGAAGTTTTGTAAATTGTTGGAAAGAATGACGAATATCTGCTAAATCTTTGAAGAAATCCATATGGTCTTCTTCTATATTAAGTATCAGATTGATGGTTGGATGAAATTTCAAAAAGCTGTTGGTGTATTCACAGGCTTCTGTAATAAAATTCTCAGATTTACCTACACGAAGATTACCGTCAATTGCTTTTAAAATTCCGCCAACAGAAATAGTTGGATCCAACTGGGCAGCAAGGAAAATGTGAGATACCATCGAGGTGGTAGTTGTCTTTCCATGAGTTCCGGAAATGGCAATGGCACGTTTATAATTTTTCATAACCTGCCCTACCATCTCTGCACGATCCATCATAGGAATTCCAGCTTCCTGTGCAGCAACAAATTCTTCGTTGTCTTTGTTGATGGCAGCAGTATAAACAACCAAATCAATATCCTTTGTAATATTTTCTTTGCATTGTCCGTATTTTACAGTAATACCAAGACTCTCCAAATGCTTGGTAAGTTTGCTTTCTTTTTGGTCTGAACCGCTGACGGTAAATCCCTCTTCGTTTAATAATTCAGCAAAACCGCTCATGCTGATACCGCCAATTCCCATAAAATAAATATGGTCCTTTTTCTCAAAATCAATTTGATACATGCGTACACTTCCTTTATTATATTTGTTGGCATCATAAATAAAACTCCAAATTGTGAAGTAATCCCCTTTGATGCCATTATTTTTCTTGTTATATTATACCTCTTTCATAAGAAAAAGGAAAGTGAGGATTATAGGGGATTTTCGGTTTTTTCTTAGTGAGCATTATGATATACTATGAACAGTTAGCAAACCTGTGTAGTAATGATGTGCGAAATTACTAAGAATGTATTAGGCAATTGCGAAACTCTCAATATACAGTATTTGATTTGTGCAGGTTGTCTTATCATAAGCAAGGTGCTCCCGACACCGTCGGTACTGGGGCACCGTATTTTGGTGCCTTATGTACCGCTACGAGTGTCGGGCAGTGCAAACGTGCCTGCGATGATGAGACAGCTTGCACAAATATTCATAGTGTAAATATAGTTTCGCAAACGCCTAGAGAATGTATACCAAAAAGGAGTGCAATATGGAACAAAACATTTTATTGGAAGACAGAGATATTTTAATATGCCAAAAACCGGCAGGTGTTCCGGTGCAAAGCGATAAAACCTTAGATTATGATTTAGTCAATCAGTTAAAAAATTATCTGCACCAAAAGGAAGAAGTAAAAAATCCCTATATTGGTCTGGTACACCGTTTGGATAGGCCAGTTGGTGGAGTGATGGTGTTTGCAAAAACCCCTCAGGCGGCAAAAGAACTTTCCAAACAGGTGCAGGAAAGAAAAATGGAGAAAACCTATTTGTGTGTAGTGCAGAAAGATTTGCGGTCGCAGATGGGACAGGAAAAAGTATATTTGGAAGATTACCTTCGAAAAGATGGAAGAACCAATACGTCAAAGATTGTGCCAAAGACAGATAAGGCAGGAAAATGTGCAAAACTCTATTACCGTGTGTTGGAAGTAGTAGATGGAAAATCTTTGGTGGAAGTAAATCTCCTTACGGGACGGCATCATCAAATCCGAGTACAGATGGCTGCTCATGTGGGCGGACTTGTGGGAGATACCAAATATAATTCTTTGGCAACTAGAGAAGAAGGGAGAAATGGAGTGGCATTGTTTTCGAATTCTCTTCGTTTTTTACATCCAAGAACAAAGAAAGAAATTTTTATTACAGATTGGCCAAAGGGAGAAGTTTGGAATACATTTACTTTGCCGCCAGTGGAATAGTAATCGGATATTATGCACATACTACTTCTAATCGATAAAATGAGGGTGTGATTCGTATGGAAAAGGGAAAATTGGCGCTAGGTGTTGTAGGAACCGGAATTGTAGTATATATCATTTTTCGGTTCTTTTTTTGGTTGTTGTTTCCTGTACTGTTTGCTATGGGAGTGGGAAAAATATTGACACCAGTAGCTGGATTTTTAGAAAGAAAATGTCATTTTCCTGATTTTATGTGTGTGGTGTTTCCTGTTATTTTGTTCTTTTGTGTATTGGCAGTAGGTGTGTACTATTTTGTGGTGGCATTTTGCGGACAGCTTATGGGACTTTTAGAGCAACTTCCTAATTATGAAAAGTGGTTTCTTGGAATGTGGGATCAGATGTGCAGTTGGTGTGACCAAAAATTTTTTATGGAGCAGGGGACTGCTTTTTCCTATACCCAAAAACAGATTGGAACTTGGTGTCAGTCTGTTTGTAGTGATGGAGTGTCATCCTTTACCAGTGGATTAGTAGGAGTTGCCCGTTGCCTGGTTTCTGGAATAGGAATAGTAGGTGTGATTTTTATTCTCTGTTGTCTTTATATAAAAAGTAGGGATGAATTGCAGGAAAGTTTTCGAAAGAATATATTTTATGAAGATTTGAAAAAAATATTGAAACCGCTTACGAATGTGGGGTTTGCTTATATTCGTGCGCAGCTCATTATTATATCCATTGTGTCTGTAGTCTGCTCTGTGGGTTTCTATTTGGTGGGAAGTTCTTATGGATTAGTGTTTGGAATATTGGTGGCAGTGATAGATGCCTTTCCTATATTAGGAAGTGGAATTGTATTGATACCGGCAGCCCTTATTGCGGCTCTCACCCATCGGTTGCGAAATGCAGTGATTTTTTTGCTGATTCTTCTTGCCTGTCAGGTAGTAAGACAGTTTTTAGAACCAAAGCTTATAGGAGAGAAGGTAGGGATTTCTCCTTTTTTTATTCTTCTCTCCGTTTACTTTGGGTTACAGTTATTTGGGGTAATCGGTGTCCTTACCGGACCTATGGCATTGGTACTGTGGCAGTCTATGATACGTTATTTGCGGGAAAACGTGTTATCCTCTTGTGGCTGAAAAATAAGGTTGCAGGCTCCTTTTTCATTTTCAATAAAAATGTTGTGAGAACCGCTCTCTGTTAATGGCACATTTTCATAGTTATCGCCGTCTATGTAGATGTCTCCTTCGCCTTTTGAAAGGGATAATCCGTAATAATCCCGTTTGGCATAGACCAAAAGAGTAAGGTTTCCGTCTCCTATATGAAAATTGCCAGAGGAATATAAATGGCCGGAAAAACCAATCTCTCCATCGCCGCCAGTGACCGTTACTTTATCAAAGGATACATTTTGAAATGAAGTGTCACCATCTTCGGTGGTGATGGAAGCATTGTCTGCATACGTGTAAGATGCCACAAATTCTCCATCTCCAGTAGAAAGCTCCAATTGTTTGATAGCAAGTTTTCCAAGAGTAGTGTCACCCTCGCCAAGAGAAAGGGAGAGGGAATCAAGAGAAAAATCTTTTGGAACTTGTACATAAATACTGCCAGGGGTTTGAATTACATCTCGATTTTTAAATAAAGTATATAAGTTGTAAGATTTTCGCTGGCGAATAATTAAAGTGTCGCCATCCGTTCCTACAGATACATTTCCAGTATTGCTAAGATAAGACACTTGGACCTGGTCGATGGCAGAGTTTACGGAAATAGACAAATCGTAATCTGCACAATCAATCGAAATGCTGTCAATATCGGGGTAAGCAGTAATACTACCGCCTGTTACTGTTTGCGTGTCATCCTTTCCCCATGGAAAAATAGAGCCAAAATTATGCTCGCTGTGAAACCAGTCTGCAAAGAAGATTCCTACTTCGATGACAAGGGCAATGGCACAGATTCCCAGTGTGACCAGTAGGGAGATTATCACGTTTTTCATTACTTTTTGAAATGTATTCATCGTATGTCAATTCCTCCAAAGATACAAGTTACTTCAATATAAATAGTCGGTGCATCCTCTATGGGTGCATTTCCCTTTCGGTAATTATGGATTCCTCCAAAGAGAGGAGTTCCTTTGACGATCAAATTGATTTTTTCCGGAACATGAATATCCAATGTTCCAAACATGGCATTACAAGTAATATGTACTGGGGAAGAAGGAAATTCTGCCTCAGAAATATTTAAGCGAACCTCTCCAAAGGTGGAGGAAAGGTTGCAACCATGAAAGGGAAGATGGTCGTAGTTTACAACTTTGCTGCAAAAAATGCCTTCAAAGTTGTGGTTGCTTTTTGGTGATTGCTCGTCCGATTCCTGTGGTGCATCTTCCTCTTCTTCTTCAGGAAAAAAGCAGTGGATAAAGAAGGAAAGCCCTACAATAATGAGCAATACCGGGAGAATTAGGCGTTTTGCCATGGATAAATCAAAGACTCCCATTTTGGCTGCAAATAGTAAGGTGCTGACAACTACGGCAGTAACGGTGGAAACTTGAAATCCTTTTTGGAAAATATTTACGATACAGGGAAGGATAATAAAGAAAGTCCAAAATCCTTTATAAAACAGCAAATATGGAATATCTACATACCAGTAATTTCCTATATTACCTGCCCAGATAATGCCGATGGTAAGAAATAAAAATCCCCATACAAGATAACTATAATTTGTCTTTTTCATTCTGTTTGTCCTCTCGTTGTTGCTATTCTCGTTTCTTTTGTGAAAGCGTATATACGCATTCCTATCATATAATTAATCTCACGTTAGGGCAAGTTTGGATTTGCATATTTCGCTGCAAGTATTCCGAATGTGCATTGGTAAAATGTCAAAATAGATACATTGATTAAACTTTTTGAAGAATAAAATTACAAAAAAAGAAAAAAATGTGTCGTTCATAACAAAAAATGGTCGTTCATAACAACTTTATAAAAATATGGAATAAAAGTGTTATACTATATGCACATTTTCAGGAAAAATAATGTGTGGCATTACTAAATATCCGATTTGACTAAAAATAGAAACTGGATATGGATAGTTTAGGAAGGGGAAGATAGCGTGTTAAAAATAGCGATTTGCGATGAGGATATCAAATTTACTTCTAAAATGAAGAAAATTATTGAGAGGACTGCCTGCGAAAATGGCATTGAAATAGAAATAGATGTTTGTTTTGAAGGTTCCGTATTGATTAAAAATAATAAAAGGGTTCCCTATGATGTGATATTCTTGGACGTGGAAATGGAAAAAATGAATGGGTTAGAAATTGCCAAATTGATTCGGAAAAGCAATGAATTGGCATATTTGATTTTTGTAAGTAGCCATTCTGAGTATGCAATTGCAGCATATGAGGTGCAGCCCTTTCGATTTATTATGAAACCAATTGAGGAGGAACTTGTGAAAACATGCTTTTTAAAGGCGTATGCAAAAATAAGTAATGTATTGTCTTACTTTGAATACAAATTTAAGAAAGTATATTACAAAATACCAATAAAGGATATTGTGTATTTTGAAAGCAATAAACGTGTAATTAATATTCATCTTGTGGATGGTTCTACCCAATTCTATTATGACAAATTAGACGTGATTGAAGAAAAAATGAGACAATATAAAGTAGATTTTTGGCGAATACATAGGTCTTTTCTAGTAAATGCCAGATACATAAGAAAAAAGACGTATGATAAGGTTGTGTTAGCAGATGGGATGGAGCATTTAATTAGTGAAGATAGAAGAAAAATGCTAAATATGCAATATGCACAAATATTAGAAAAAGATATGATGGGATGTTAGTTTGGAGGGGAAATGTTACACGAAAAGGGGGGAGTTATTACATGTTGCGTATTTTTGACATTTTTTGTGGTACAATCTCCGTGAAAATCAATTTACAGCAAGGTATTTACAGGAAATATCCTGATAATACATAAATAGTTATTAATAGCTGATTGTACACAAAGGCCAATGTGTGATTAAAATTGAGTGAGAGATGGAGGTGATATTATAAAGCAAAAATTGATAATTATTTTAAGTGTTGGAATTATTGGTATTATTTGCCTTGTAGGTTGTTCAAATACGGAAAAAGCATCATCAGGGATAACTAATAGTCTAACTGCTATGGAAACAGAATTTGATAATCAAGAGAAATATCTAATAGAAATATCTAAGGATAATTTGATTGAAAGAATATCGGGTTCTGAAGAAATTTGGGTGTATGTAGGCAGAACTAATTGTAAAGACTGCCAAGAGTATTATCAAAGATTGTGTGAGTATCTTGAAAAAACAAAGAAACATATATTTTATCTTAATACACGTGTGAAAACAAGTCAGAAAGCAGATATGGTTACCTTTCTGGGAGAAAATGGTGTCGATGAGGTGCCTGCAATTATACATTGGAATAATTTGGAGGTCAAAAAAGTATATGATATGCAAAATGAGAAAGATATTCAATTATTTGAAAGTGAATATGAATTATATGGAGGAAATTATGAAGAAAATAAAAACTAGATTTATTTCTACTATGATGATTGGTATTTTAGCGTTTAGTGACGTGGCAGTATCTAATGTTAGTGCAAGTGAAATTGATAATAATATTTACTTGGAGAATGAGACTATTGTTACAGAAAAAACGGGAATAGAGGATATTAATAGTGATATTTATTCGACAAATGATAGTTTGCTAGTGGCGGATGGTTATGAAGCACTTATTGATGTGCCATCTGATTTAAATGCACCAATCACAATCAGTGATGGACTAGGAGAAACAATGGCATATTCGTTACCGGAAGATGTTTCTAATTTGACGGGTACCTTGATTAATGATACTGTTATATATACTGATGAAGGTGGTGATATATCGTATGGAGTACAAGCGTTGCAACTTTCAGGAAGAAATGAACAAACGATAGAAGGAGTCAGAACAACAGTTACGATTGATAATTATACAGCTCCCAATAGATACGAGTTTACATATCATTTAAAAGAAGGACAGAAAATGGTTTCATCTGAGCAATACCTAGGTGAGGAATTTGATACGAATGAAGTGTTTATTGTAAATAAAGATAACGAGGTTGAATATATTATTGAAGCTCCTTGGGCTAAAGATGCTAATGGAAACGATGTCCCAACACATTATGAAATTGAAGGAGATACATTAATTCAGATAGTAGATTTTAATGAGAATTCAGCATTTCCAATTGTTGCTGATCCATCTGTTTGGCAAATTGCAAAATGTACAGCATCTGTAGCTTGGTTAGTTGCATCATCAGTTTTTGCAGTTGCGAAAATTACTAAAATTAAAAAGTATATTAAAGCATTGGGAGGTGTGAAAGAGACCGTATCATTGATTATAGGTGCAACATCCATTGCTGAAAAAGGAGCTGCTGCAGGAGAAACCCTATTGAAACTTGCAGAAATTTTATTAGGTGTTGATCAGGTTATAGACAATTGTCCAGGGATAAAATCAACATACAGCAAACTGAAACAGAAATTTAGTTAGGATGTGAAGATATGAATGAATACAACCTTGTAAAAGAAAAACAGGAAAAAAATAAGGCATTCCCTATAATTATGTTTACACTTACGATTATAGTTGCAATTGAAGTAATTGCAAAAATTGTCTTAAAGGATCAATTTTATGATGTTTTAGCATTATATGCATGTGTACAATGTGTGAAAAATATCTGTGAGTATAAATATTTTAAGCATAAAGAAGATTTTTTTGCAAGTGTGTGCGCAGGGGTTATTTTTATTGCACTTATAATATTGTATCTATCGACTTTCTTTGATTAGATGATGTTGTTGTTTGGTTTTAGGGTGTGCTAATTGCACACCCTTTGATTTGTGAACATCAACACCAAAAAAGGTTTGGTAAGTAACTTTTTAGGGTCAAAAATTTCTTTTAAAGCAAAAGGAAGAAGTCATTGACTGTTCCATTACGCATTTAACGGAGAAGTGAAAACAAATATTACAAAAAATAGAAAGATTAACCTTGACGTTAGTATGTTGTGTGTCTATTGTTCCTTTGAATGTATAAGCGGCTATACCATCATCAGAAACGACAGCGCAATTAACGGGAACGATTAAATTTGGATTTAAAGATGTTGCGGAAGCAAGCATGAGTGTTTTGGTTGTAATGGAATGGGGAAACAAAAAACAATAAAAATTGTGATGATTTAACAGGTAGTTTTTTTGACGAAGAAACAAGGGATGGAAAAATCGTGACAAGTTATAGTGAGGTATTTATTATGAAAAATCCAGAAAATATTTATGGAAAAGACTATAAAATGTTTATCAAAAGAATCTTTGGAGTGGCAGATGAAGTTTGCTTCGTAGTAGACCCGTTTTGGATAATTTAGAAGAATTGTGTACTACCGGATGGGAAGAAATCTATGATAGTGCGTTATATTTTGATTATCAAGAGCTAGGTACGGGGGATGTGGCGCGCCACAATGTGTTTTGCATCTAAAGGCAGATTATTATAAGAGGTGTTAATTATGATATCGGTTGATTTTGATATACTTACATTTGGGTTTTGTTTTTTATTATATATTCCCGTTTTCCTTTTTTTGAAGTTTAAATGCAAAAAAAATAAGTATTATATGGCAATTTCTTTTATTATGTTTATTTATTTATGTGAAGTGTTAAATTATACACAATTTCCTGTTTTGCTTCATTTTGATCAAGTATATGACCTTTCAAAAAATATAAATTATATACCTATATATGGTTTGTCTGTTGATGATATGCAGACGGTGTTATTAAATATAGTCTTAACAATTCCTTTTGGTTTTTTTGTAACTATTATGTGTAAACAGACATTACATATAACTTGGGTTATTGGTTTAATTCTTGGAATTATATTAGAAGGATTGCAATTTTTAGTTTCTAATTTTATTGGAACTAATTTTAGAGTAATTGATATAAATGATGTTATTTTCAATTGTACTGGTGTTATATTAGGTTGGTGTTGTTATACCGTTTTAAAAATGGTTTATTTGAAAATTATGGATGTATTACATATTGAAAAAAATGCTTTTTTAGATTTCTGTTTTGATAGAAAAGCATGTGAAGATTATGTGAAAATGGATAGTAATTTGTCTGTTACTGATAATAGATTACAAAAGCATAAAAAGTAATTTTAGTAATAGTGTAACGCTATTGAATTGTATAGAGTGTAATTAAAAAATATAGAGGTATTTATTATGAAAAATCCAGAAAATATTTATGGAAAAGACTATAAAACATTTATCAAAAGAATCTTTGGAGTAGCAGATGAAGTTTGTTTTGTAGTAGACCCGTTTTTGGATAATTTAGAAGAATTGTGTACTACCGGATGGGAAGAAATCTATGATAGTGCGTTATATTTTGATTATCAAGAGCTAGGTACGGGGGATGCTGGCGCGCCACAATGTGTTTTGCATCTAAAAGCAGATTATTTTATGATGGAATTCTTTTTGAAACGAAAAGGAATTTTTGATTATGATTGGCGCGGAGAAGTAGACTTAATGTTGGTGGATCCTTTCTTTTTACAAGATGGGGAGGAAATATGTAGTACCATTACTCATGAAAAAATGTTTTGGGCAAGAGAGGATTTATTACGTTAAAGTGATAAAAGAGGAATATAAAAACTCTTTGGAAATAGCAGTTGGTTTTCAAGTTTTAGTAACGAACAAGTAAAAAAATAGAAATTAATTTCAGTGAATTGGATAGATAAAATAACAAAACACCCAAAAAATCGTTTTAAACCACGTTTTAGTGATGTAGTGGATTTTAAGGAGAAGCAAAATGAAAAATAATATTTTTGATATATTAACGTTATGCAGCATTATATTGTATTATGTACTTCATAGGGTTAGTCTATATTTATGGGCAAAAGGTGAAGTGTATGCGGATTATATAAAATTGGCAAGCTACATATTTTTTGTATTCAGTGTGATTAGCGCGTTGTGCATGTTACTTGTTGATTTTAGAAGAGCTAAAATAATGCGACCAATTGTGATATTAGTAATAGGTGTATATGTAGCAATTCAATTTATTATAGTAGAAGATACGGGAAGACAAGTCGGAGGCTATATGAAAATAGTAGATAAGGGATATAATGATGGAAAGTATTATCTTATGATAGAAAATGAGCCATCATTACAATTATTGTGTGATAAGAATATTTATAGTAGTGTGGATAAGGACGATAGTTGCTTGATAGAATATCGTGTTATAGGTGAAAGTACGAAAATTTCATATATACAATCAATAGAAAAGGAATGAAAATAGAAACAAAGGGGAAAACGAAAAATATGAAAAAGAGTTTATTATGTTGTCTATTATTACTTGGATGTGTTCTAGTAACGTTATGTAATAATAAAACAAAGTTTTTAGTAACAGGAAAAACTATTTGGGATGTTTTTGAGGAAGAAGATAATATAGAGTTAGCGCGACAATTATATGATAAAAATGGACAGAGTTATACTATTGATGACTATACTATTACTTTGGAGGAGACAATTTTTGATAGTAGAGCGAATATGGGATATGCGATGTTTTCTTATAGTAGGGAAAATGAAAAACCACAAATTAAAACAAGTTATCAGGAAGAACCCATTTCAAAAGCTGTAGATCAAAGATTCTATTTTTATGTTCCATCTACAGGTGGGATGAGTTGGGATTTTGCATATGAAGGTAATACTTTATATGAATTTGTAAAGTTCACTGTTGAAGAAGATTATGAAGGCAGTATTTTTATAGTGGATGGAAACAATGTCGATGAAAAAACACTGTCAGGGTATAAAGAATATCCATTTACGATAAAGGAAACTTCTAAGACAAAAACATTTTTGTATAGTAATGAGACGGAATGTGTGGTTTCTCCAATTGGAATTTATGTAAAGAGTGATGTGGATATGGAGAAAATGCAAATTACAGTAGTGGATAAGGATGATAATAGACAAGAAGTGATTGCAAATTGTGATGATTTAACAGGTAGTTCTTTTGACGAAGAAACAAGGGATGGAAAAATCGTGACAAGTTATAGTTATGATAAGATTTTTAAAGATTTAATGGATGTGGATAATATTGCATACATTGAATTTAATGGAAAAGAAGTGCATGAAACAAAATAGAGATGTATTCGATAGGATAGTTATTGTACGAGATATTTATTACAGCGAATAATAGATATCCCATTGGATAGATAAAATAACAAAGTGCGTAAATAATCGTTTTGAACCATATTTTTATGATATAATGAAGTTTAAGGAAAAATAATCGTCAGATGGTTATTTCTAACAACTTTACAAGAATATGGGAATGGAAAGGGGAGCATAGCCAATATGAAAAAGAGTTTATTATGTTGTCTATTATTACTTGGATGTGTTCTAGTAACATCATGTAATAATGAAACAAAATCACAAGACGTAAAAACGAAAGAAGTGGTAGAAGAGCAAAGGAATGATTATAAGGAAATCGAAGAATTGGCAGGTTCAAGTAATCAGAATACTTATAACTATCTTATATACAGCCAGAACGAGGAAATCTCGTTATATTTTGGCACAGATTTATCCCAGTTAGATATTGTACAAGTGGATTTATATCATTCTTCTGAGTTGTGTTATAAAAATGTTTTAATAGAGGAAATTTCTGATAATGTGATAAAAATTGCACTGGAAAAATTTGTTCCTGCGTTTAATTATATTGTGGTTCACGATTCGGATGGAAAAACAATGACATTTTACACAGGAGAATTTTATTTGGAAGAGGAGAGTGGTACATTATCGAAAACAAAGCAAATTGTAAAAAATGTTCATGAAGAAAGTGATGAAAATTCAGTAATGTATACATGTATGCTCGAAAAAAAATACAGAAAAGATTATACAGTGCAAGTAGAATGTCCGCAATCAGCATCTTCCTATTTTACCAAGAAGGAAACTCAGAACGAGACATCTACTATCATTACATATGAATTAAAAGAAGAATATAAAAATTCTTTGAAAATAGCAGTTGATTTTCAGGTTTTAATAACATACAATGCAACTGGAGAATCGTTTGTGGATATGATATCTTATGAGGAATTTAATTCAAATACTGAAATAGAGGCAACGAACATTCAGAATATATATGTTTACAAACAAGAGGAATATGAGAGGGTAGATATGCAGGATGAACTTGCCATTAAGACAAAGGAAGTCGTAAGAAAAATTTTAAAAGAAAATGCGGTATCGTTGGAAACCATAGATGGAAGCATAATATGGGGAAAAGCAGAAGAGAAGAAGAAAATGAAAGGCGAAGAGTGTTATATAGAAATTGTGTTTAAGAATAAGGAAACTGTAAATGTAAGTGAAAATGCTATTTATCTCAGTCAGGAAGAAAATGTACTTGAAAGTGGAAATTTTGGTATAGGACTAGCTGTTCCAGAAGAATTAATGCAAGAATATTTTTATGATATGTGTTTGTAAGTAGAAAAAAGTTTGTAGAGCTAAATACAAAAGAAATAGAGGGTGTAAATTATGAAAAAATATATGTGGTTACATGGGATAGTCATGTTTATTATGGCAGCAGTTTGCATATGGAGTCATGGGGCTGGATTTCTTGGAGTTTTTTGGAAAACATTTGAAGTGTTTGTGGCATACATGTTTGTATTGTTGTTTATGACAGCAGGAAAAGTTTTTTTGAAATTCTTAGATATACGAATTTTTTGGTGGATAGCATTGTTTCTTAATGTTGTAGGTATATGGTTTTGTATAATTTATTATAGAGATGTTGAATTAGGATATTATGATTTGCCTTTGGGTGAAGAATGGCTAGAGGCGGGTTGGGGCGTTATAAAAGTTATATTATTTCTCATAGATGTATTAGCTATTTATTTATTGACAAAGAAGCACTGGGATGCTCACAAAACGTGGAGAGTAGGGATTTATGCGAGTGTTTTGATTCTACTTCTTATTTGTGAAATAGCAATAGCCCCTATGTATTCGGGGCGTGTTATGTTTGCTTATTTTGAAATAAATATAGTGCCAGTATTGGCATCTGTATGTGCTTTGCGTGTAAAGCATTCGATACCTATGAAAAACAGAGGGAGGAAAACTTTATGAAAAAAAGAATTGTAGTAATAGCAGGAGTATTGCTTGTGGTTATAGTGGCAATTGGTGTGTATATGGCAAATCCGATGTTAAGATATCATAATAGCCAAGTTAGTAAAGCTATGGAGCAGTTAAGAGAAAAGAATGGAGAGGAAATTTCTTTGAATGAAGTAATTCCGTTTTCGTGGGATGCAGTCTATACTTTTGCGCCGTATACCAGTAAGCAGAATATAGAAGAGCGCATTGGTTTTTCCAGTGGTGCCATAACAGAAACAGTAAATGAAGGTATGACACAGCTTATTTTTGTGAAGGATAAAAAAGTGGTGGCATCTATTTGTGGGTATAGTGATAAATTGGGGTATAGTATTGAGTTTTCTGATTGTATTGAGGCAAAGGATGAAATTCTTTTTCAAGTAAATGTAACAGATGACAAAGTTCAGCTGAAAGAGAAAATATAGGAAATAGAATCTGAACATGTGTTAGCCAATGATGAAGTGGAAATTGAGTAGATGAATACAAAAGAATTTTCTTGACAAGGCAGAAAATATACTTTACCATAATTAGGAATTAAACAATTTGTTATATGGAAATTTGCGTGGAAGAGGATTAGTACAAAGAGAAAACATCCCAGAGAGAGAACGTTTGCTGTGAGTTCTTATGCAATATCTTTGGAACCTGCCTTGGAGCATCGTATGAAAATACGGCGTAATACCTGCGTTAAGGGTTGTTGAGTGAATCATCGAATATTTAGATTGGTTTGCAAATTCACATAATATGGAGAATTTTGCGGCTATATGAATATTGTGTAGATTAATTAGGGTGGCACCGCCGAAGTTATTTGGTCCCTTGTGGAACAGAAACTTTGTGGTGACACCTTTTTTTACGCGAGTAGTGAGGAAAATCGAATGCTTGCATGAAGATTTGACAAGCGGCGCGATAATCTGAGAAATTCGCAAAGCGGGCTTCTCGTGATTACTCTATAGGAAGTGTGTCCTATGATTGAATTGATAAGTAAAGGAGAATGCGATTATGGCAAAGGAAAAGAAATTAGTAGAAGCGATTACCTCTATGGAGGAAGATTTTGCGCAGTGGTACACAGACGTAGTAAAGAAAGCAGAACTTGTGGACTATTCCAGCGTAAGAGGATGTACCGTATTTCGTCCGGCAGGATATGCAATCTGGGAAAATATCCAGAAAAAATTAGATGCCAGATTTAAAGAAACTGGTGTAGAAAATGTGTATATGCCAATGTTTATCCCAGAGAGCTTATTGCAAAAAGAGGCAGATCATGTGGAAGGATTTGCACCTGAAGTAGCATGGGTAACTCAGGGAGGACTTGATCCATTGCAGGAAAAATTGGCAGTTAGACCAACTTCTGAAACTTTGTTCTGTGAGCATTATTCCAATGTGGTACAGTCTTATCGTGATCTTCCAAAATTGTACAATCAGTGGTGTTCCGTTGTGCGTTGGGAAAAGACAACCAGACCATTTTTAAGAACCATGGAATTTTTATGGCAGGAAGGTCATACTGCACATGCTACTGCACAGGAAGCAGAGGAGAGAACAGAGCAAATGCTTAATTTGTATGCAGATTTCTGTGAGGAAGTTCTTGCGATTCCTATGATTAAAGGTAGAAAGACAGATAAAGAAAAATTTGCTGGAGCAGAGGCAACTTACACGATTGAAGCGTTAATGCACGATGGCAAGGCATTGCAGTCTGGAACCAGTCATAACTTTGGAGATGGATTTGCTAAAGCATTTGACATTCAGTATACAGACAAAAACAATAAACTACAGTATGCACATCAGACATCATGGGGAATGACAACTCGTATTATCGGTGCCATGATTATGGTGCATGGTGACAACTCTGGTTTGGTATTACCACCAAGAATTGCGCCTACACAGATTATGATTATCCCAATTATGCAGAAGAAGGAAGGGGTACTTGAGAAGGCAGAGGAACTTCGTGCAATGCTTTCTAAGAACTTTACCGTTAAAGTAGATGATAGTGACAAAAATCCAGGTTGGAAATACAGCGAGCAGGAAATGCGTGGTATTCCAGTTCGTGTGGAAGTTGGTCCTAAGGACATTGAAGCTGGCAGATGTGTAGTAGTTCGTCGTGATAATCGTGAAAAATATGAAGTTTCTTTTGAAGAATTAGAAACAAAGATGGGTGAAATTTTAGACCAGATGCACAATGACATGTTGGAGCGTGCAAGAACCCATAGAGATGAACATACTTATGTGGCAACAAATTATGATGAATTTAAGAACATTGCAGAGAATAAGCCTGGATTTATTAAGGCTATGTGGTGTGAAGATGTGGCTTGTGAAGAGAAGATTAAAGAAGATTTGTCTGTAACTTCTCGTTGTATGCCATTTGAGCAGGAGAAGTTATCGGAAACTTGTGTATGTTGTGGAAAACCTGCGAAGAAATTAGTATATTGGGGCAAGGCGTATTAATCCCCAAATTAAAGAATCAGAAGTGGAACATTATAAGTGTTTTGCTTCTGATTTTTATTTACGCGAGTAATGAGGAAAAGCGGGTGCTCGCATGAAGATTTGACGAGCATCTCGATAATTTGAGAAACTCGTAAAACGTGTTTTTGGTGATTTATGTAAGTAGGGGTTCGTCTACTCGATTTTAAGGGCGTTTTGATTGATGGTATATTATAAATCGTGGTATAATAGAAGCAACAAAAAATAATAAGGGGTGAGTAAAAATGGAAGCACTTATTAGCAAAAAAGATCAAGCAATGAAGCGTTTGCGTGGTTTGTTGGAATTACAAAAAGAGATAGAAGAACGCTTTGGGGAAAGTGATTATAATATATTTGTATTTGGAAGTTATTTAACAACACATTATCAAGAAGGAAAAAGTGATATTGATTTAGCTATTTATACAGAAAATTTTGAGTTGTATAAAAAGCTGGCATTCTATTTAGAAGAATATTTTAATGCCATAGGAGTGAAAAGTGATATTTTTTATATTGATCTTACGATAGAAGCAACTATTTACTGTGCTCCATTAAAATCGAAAGTCCAGTTTACGGAGTTTTACCCCCAAAAATTGCATAATTTTTACGAGGCATGTCAACATAAATTAGAAGAAACGAAGGCGAGGATGATAGGGTGAAATTTAGTGAGGAGATTTTAAGAGGATTTGATTTAGAAGTGGAGGAAGAAAAGGAACCGGTCAATGTTATGCAAGTAAAGGAAATGCTACAATTTTTGAAAAGTTCTGCTGAAAGAATAGTGCAGAAAAGTGAATTGTATCAGAGTTCAAATGATGTAGAGATTCAGATGGATTGTATGGACATTGTTACAGTGAAATTAAATGATTTTGTGCAAGTTTTTAAAGATTTAATTATATTTATGCGAAAAGAAGAAGGCACATATAATAGGGCGAGTTGCTCATTAAGATATTGTGTATCTAGTTATGATACATTCGAATTTCAGCAAACAGAAGTAGAAAAACAATTTATGAGAGAGTTGTTGTTAAGGAATGAAATTACGCATGATTATTTTAATCGGGAAATGCATCAACAAAAGTTAATATGGTTGATGAGAAATTGTTGTCGTGGTGCTTTAGAGGTATATGATCATATTGAAGGGTATTGTTTGGCGCATGATTTTTTAGAACGATATGCGGATAATGGAAATAGAAGCAAATGATTATATAAAGTTAGTGTTTTATAACTAGAAAAAATGAGTTATCAAAAAATAGAGTATATGTTGTTAGGCATGAGGAAAGTCAGCATCCCAACAAGGAATTGCTGACTTTCCTTTTCTTTTTTGTTATAATAAAATGATGATTGGGAATGATTTTGGTAACAGTGAATGACAAAAGGAAGTGGAACAATGAAAATTCAAATACCAGAAAAGGTAGACTATATTTTAAATATATTACACGATAACGGTCATGAAGCATATGCAGTTGGTGGATGTGTTCGTGATGCGCTTTTAGGTCGGGAGCCAGAGGATTGGGATATTACCACTTCTGCAAAACCGGAGCAGGTAAAGGCATTGTTTCGGCGAACAGTAGATACTGGCTTGCAGCATGGCACAGTGACAGTTATGCTTGATAAAGATGGATTTGAAGTTACCACATATCGAATTGATGGTGTGTATGAGGATGGCAGACATCCTACGGAAGTCACCTTTACGGGAGATTTAATAGAAGATTTGAAACGCCGGGATTTTACCATTAATGCCATGGCTTATAGCGAAGAAACCGGGATTGTAGATGCTTTTGATGGTGTGGGCGATTTGAAACGTCATGTTATTAAATGTGTGGGAGATGCCAGAGAACGCTTTAGCGAAGATGCCCTTCGGATTTTGCGGGCGGTGCGTTTTGGGGCGCAGTTGGACTTTGACATTGAGGAAAGCACCAAACAAGCCATTCTTGAAAAAGCACCAACCCTTTCTAAAATCAGTGCAGAGCGAATTCGTGTAGAGTTGGATAAACTGTTGTGTAGTCAGCATCCAGAGCGTTTGCTGGTGGCAAAAGAACTTGGTATTACAAAAGTCGTATTCCCAGAATTCGATACGATGCTTGCCACCGCTCAGAACCATCCTCATCATCAATATGATGTAGGCATACATTCTTTGAAAACTGTGGAAAATGTGCATATATTGGCACGAGAGGCATTGATAGATAAAAAGGACTTTTCTGTGTTGACATGGGCAGCAATGCTCCATGATGTGGGAAAACCGCAATGTCTTACCGTAGATGAAAAAGGGATTACCCATTTTTACAACCATCCGGCAGTGGGAAAAGAATTGGCACGAGAAATTTTAAGACGATTGCGTTTTGATAACTATACCATTGATTTAGTATGCCATTTGATTCAGTATCATGATGTAGAATTTTCGTTGAAAAAAAATAAAATGCGAAAATGGATGAATGTCATTGGGACAGAAAAAATGCCATATTTATTCCTACTTATTAAAGGGGACAAGCTGGCACAAAGTATGTACCAACGAGAAGAAAAAATGGAGAAGTTGGCAGCAGCCCAAAATCTTTATAAAGAAATTGTAGAGGATAAAGAGTGCGTAGATTTAAAGATGCTTGCAGTCAATGGTGGTGACTTGCTTTCTGTTGGATTCCCAAAAGGCAAGTGTATGGGAGAAATGCTCCATTCCCTGTTGGAATTAGTTCTTGAGAATCCACAACAAAATACAAAAGAGAACCTTTTAGCAATTGCAAAAGAGAATATTCCAGAAGAAGATGCACACAGGTAGATTTACTGCCTGTGTGTTTTTTGCTCCGTCGCCTATTGGCAGACATGAGCCTTGCACTTCGATTACGCTTACGCTTCATCTCAGTCGCGGGCTTCGCCCTATAGAATACAATATACACACTATGCTTCAAAAGCGAGCTTACGCGCATAGTGTGTACATCGTATTCTGCATGGCTCATTGCTTACGCGCAAAATTGTGCGAATGATTTTACTATCCATTTCATAAGATAGAATAGCTGTTTAGGAATGAGACAGTTGTGAACTAGAAAGACAATAAGGCGTAGTGCCGGAGTGTGAACATGACATTAATAATGGAGGGGCTGTATGGACGAAAAAGTAAAAGAAATTGTAGAACAGTATGATTTGGAAGTAAAAAATGTGTATCGTGTAAGAGGGGCATATATGCTGGATACGGCAAAAGGGCTTTGTATTATGAGAGAATTTCGTGGCAATGAGCAAAAAGCAGAGCTTGCCCAGCAGGTAAAAGAATCCCTTATGGAAAAAGGCTATGAATATGTAGATGTGTATGAGCGAAATAAAGAAGAACAGCTTATTACAGAAAATTGCATGGGAAATCAATATGTAATTAAGCGTTGGTTTATTGGGGAAGAATGTAATTTAAAGCAGCCGGAGCATGTGGCAAAAATTGCAACAAATTTAGCCAGATTGCATTTGTTGATGCGAGGGGTTACAAAAGAGCCTGCCACTTTTCAGGCAGATACATATGGGGAAACATTAATCCGCCATAATCGGGAACTGCGTCGGGTTCGTACATATATTAAGGATAAAAAACAAAGAAATGAATTTGAATTAATGTTTTTATCCGTTTTTTCAGAATTTTATCAAGAGGCAGAACAGGCGGAAAGTATGCTTTCAGATTTGTCTGCAGATGTTTTGTATGAAGAACTTGCCAGAGAACAAACGTTGTGTCATGGAAGTTATAATTATCATAACTTGATTTTGTTGCCGGCAGAAGTGGCAACCACCAATTTTGAGCATGTACATTTGCAATTACAGTGCATGGATTTATATGATTTGTTACGAAAACTTATGGAGAAAAATAATTGGAGTGTGGCTCTTTTTACCACTGCTATGGAACATTATGAAAATGTAAGACCACTTAGCAAAGAAGAAAAACAGTTGTTGTACTTACTGCTTGTCTATCCAGAAAAATTTTGGAAAATTACAAACTTCTATTATAATAGCAAAAAAACATGGATGTCTGGAAAAAATATTGAAAAATTGCAGGGACTGCAACAACAAAAAAATCAAAGACGTATTTTTCTGGATAAAGTATCTCGCATTTTAGAAATTGTATAACGCAATTTGTTCTACTGTATAAATCGCTGTAAAGTCTGAAAATATAAGGCTTACAGCGATTTTTTTGATCCATTTTGCTCTTTACACCAGTAGTGAGAGGGGGCTTGTATGAAAATGTGACAAGATTTTTCACAATCTGAAAATTTGTGAAGTATATTTTTCACAAATTCTGTACAAAAGGACTGTAAAAATATGGCAGAATGTGGTAAAATATAGAGAAAGAATTCTGATTTGGAGGTGCGTTTATGGTGAAAAAGAAAACCAATCGTTTCATGTCATTTTTGTGTATATTCACACTTTTGTTGCCGATTCTTCTACCTAATGATATTGCTTATGCCTCAATCGGACAAAATGAGAAGATGCTAGGAATCAGTAGCGCAAGTGAGGTTGTGGATGATTGCAGTGATTTGCAATTGGATGGAAGTGCTAGAGAAGAAGGCTGCGTTTTGGATGATGACGAGCTTACCGTTTTTGATACGTGGAAACAGAACAAAAAGATGTCAAAAGCATCTCTGGATGTTCAAAATACACCTTCGGAAAAACAGGTAGTAAACGAAATTGTCATATTTATTCGTTTTGCTGGTCAAAGTGAAAGTATATATGATGAACGTGGTGGATATGATTACATTGAAAGTATGTTTACCGGTGATACAAAGAGTCTGAAAGATTATGTGGATGAATATTCATGGGGACAGGTGGAGGCAAACACCTATTTTTGGCCCCAAAATGCAGATGGAACTCCAAAGTGCTATGTGGATTCCCATTCCGCTAATTACTATTTAAAGCAGACAAGTAGTAATTCGGAAGGGTATACTGCAAACGATAAGTACAGTAGAAGAAGTACCTTGTTGAAAAATGCACTCAATTTTGCAGGTGCAGATTTTTTAGAGCAACTTGGAATTGCAGATGAACCTTATAATCTGGTGTTTATGGTGCCAAATAAAGGTTCATGGAATGATTTGTTATGGTCTCATAAATCTTCTATGACAGTAAATGGAAAATCAGTTGTATACAATATGATAACCTATAATACGAAGTCGGACATTTCAAGAACAATTACACACGAATTTATGCACTCCTTAGGATATAAAGATATGTATCGTTATTATACGGATACTTCTGCGAATCCAGTTTCTTTATGGAGTATTATGGGAAGTACATCGGCAACTGTTGGGCATCCTTTAGTATATGAGAAGAATAAATATGGAAACTGGCTTGGTGATACGAAAGCAATTAAAACCATAAATAAATCAGGGCATTATGTGATAGATCCGTCTACGGCAGATCCGGATGAACATACACTTGCCTATAAAATTCCTGTAGAGGGACAAACGAACCAATATTTTATGATTGAGTATCGAGGCAGTGCTTCTTCCGGGTATGATACCGCTTTAAATCGGGAGGGATTGATTTTTTATCGAGTGCAAGCTAATAAAAGTGGAAATGGTTATGGACCACCGGATGAAGTGTATGTGTTGCGAGAAAATAAAATTACTGTAGCAAATTCCTACTATGATGGAACCGAGGGAAAAACCTCGTTCTCTGCATTTACACTGTATGACGATACGACGGATTTGGGGATTTCTGTTTATAATATTAAGAAAGAGGACGGTTGTATGTCTTTTGATATTGAAGTGCCATATGTAGGGCTGGATGTATCAAAAGAAGCACCAATTTCTGTGGAAGACAGTACAGAAATTGAGTTGTCAACTACTTCTCTTGGAGAAGGAAAATATACCTATCGTTTTGGTGCTATCATTAATGGAGTGGAATATGAGCTATCTGGAGGGTATCAAAGTGCAAATAGTGTAAAAGTAAATTTATTAGATACATTAAAGAGTAAGGTTGTTGGAACATACACTTTGTTTGTGGATGTAAAGAATGGAACAACGGGAAAAATAAAAAGAGGTACCATAGCAGATTATGAAGTACAAGGTATGTGCGTTTCTCAAATAGCAACAGATATTGCTTCGCCACAGAAAGTGGGAGCAACCATTCAATTATCGGCAATAGTAGAAAAGGAGATAATATCCACGAAAAATACCTATCAGTTTGCAGTGGAAACCAATGGTAAAAAAGAGGTTCTTACTAATACTAGCAATTATACTGCCAGTTGGACACCAGAAGAGGCGGGGATTTATACCATTACATATACAGTAACGGATGGCTATGGACTGACTGCTTCAAAAGAAATACAATATCCAATTGGAACAGATACAACTGCTTATGTATTTTATAAAAATAGCTCATGGAGTAAAGCATATATACATTATAAAATTGGTACAGGCGCATGGACAAAAACCCCTGGAGTGCAGATGACTGCCAGCAATGTAGATGGATATGATTGGGTGTATTTAATTGAAGTGGGCAATAAAACGGCAACGGCTGCATTTAATAATGGAAATAATACATGGGATAACAACAGTGAGAAAAATTATAGTATAACAGCAGGTGTAAATAGCTTTGGTGGAACCAGTTTGAAACTGTCTTCTGTAGGAGTAAGTGCAGACCGTGTTGAGAAAAAACAGTGTAAGTTCACCGTATCCATAAAAGGTGGTATTGCCCCATATACTTGCGATTACACCATAAAAGAAAAAGAGAATAGTCGCATTGTAGAAGAGCGAACAGAAGCAAATTTGAGTGACAAAACCTATGAGATTACTTCGGGACTTGAGGAAGCTGGTGAATATGTACTTTCTGTAATAATAACGGATGCTTATGGACAAACAAAAAGCAAGGAAATTACATTTGATTTAGGTAAGTTTACTATTTCGGGTATTAAAGCAAGTGCGGCTTCCCCACAGTTGTCAAAAACAGAAATTACTTTGACAGAGGTGCGTCAGAATATATACACTAATGGAGATGGTGTGCGTAGTCAATGGACCATTAAAAATAAGACAACGGGAACAACAGTAGAAGAAGTAGTTTTGAACAGTGATACATTGAAATGGACGCCGATAGAAATTGGTGAATATGAGATTACAGTAAAGACAACAGATTGTGCAGGTGATGTTGCAGTATGTACAATACCATATTCCATTGCAGAAAAAATAGTAAATCGGGCAACAATTTATTATGCAAATAGTTCATGGAGTGCTGCAAATATACATTATAAAATTGGTGATGGACAATGGACAAAAGTTCCGGGTGTAGCTATGGAAAAAAGCAGTGAACAAAGTGGCTATACATGGAAATATGTTTTGGAATTTGGTGAAGAAGTAGAGGCTACCGTATGTTTTAATAATAATAATGGTTCGTGGGATAGTAGGGATGAACTGAATTATTCCGTAGGAGTAGGTACTTATGGCATAAAAAATAGTGTGGTAACAGAATTAGTAACGATTATTGCACCGATTATAACAGACAGTCCGGATGTAGTAACAGAATCGGCAATCACAACTGGGGCAGTTGTAACAACAGAATCAGCTGTAACTACGGGTACGGTTGTAACAACAGAACCAGCAATTACAACCGAGCCGGCGGTAACAGTCACACCGCTTGTATCCATAATACCAACTGGAGTACCGACAACAACTTTGCCAGCAACAAATGAAGCAACTATGTCTCCGATTATAGAGTCAACAACGACTCCAATGGAAACACCAATCATAACGAAAGTTCCAATATCTGGTACGGAACCTGCCATTACGCCGGTAGTGGGTGAAACGGTAACGCCAAAACCTACAGATAGCATATCAGAACCGAATAACCCAAGCGCAAATGATGGAGAAGTAGTAACTGGCACTCTCAAAAAAGGAACTGTAATATCAGATAGTACGACGAAGGCAAAATACAAAATAATTTCAACGGGAACAAATAAGGCGGTTTCTTATGTAACATCAACTTCAAATGAAGCGAGTATTATGATTCCCGATACAATAACCATTAATGGAGTTGTATATAAAGTAAAAGAAATTTCAGCAAATGCCTTTAAGAACAATAAAAAAGTAAAAATAATTACGATTGGGAAGAATGTAATTACCATAGGAAAAGCTGCATTTTCAGGATGCACCGCGTTGCAGAGTGTGAAAAAAGGAGTGAATGTACAAACAATCGGAGATAAGGCGTTTTATAAATGCACTGCTCTAAAGAAAATTACCATTCAGGCTAAGGTGAAAAAGATTGGAAGTAAGACATTTTACGGATGCAAACATTTAAAAAAGATTACTATAAAAACGAAGAAACTGACAAGTAAAAATGTGGGAAAGAACGCATGGAAAGGAATTTCTTCGAAGGCAACCATAAAAGTACCTGCTGCTAATCTAAAAGCCTACAAAAAAATGTTAAAGAGTAAGGGCGTTGGTTCGCGCGTGAAAATTAAAAAATAGTACAATTGACCGTTGCAAGCTCCTAAAGAATAGGACTTGCAACGGTTGTTTTTTGTGTAACTTTTGTCGTATTTTGGCGAGATTGTGCTGCTAAGACATTTTGACTTTTATTTGTAGATATAGTATAATGAACGCGGTACACAGACTGTCTTTTATAGTCTGGGGAGGAACACTTGTAATTGTTTACAAGAAAAGCAGATACAAGACAGCAATGAGGGTTGGTGTAAAGATGAAAATAAGGAAGAACAGATGGGCGGCTATGGTGTTAATTGCTAGTATGATACCTACCACATTGACAGTAGGCGGATGCAGCAGCACAACAAAACATGTAAAGCAGAATACAGCTATGGATGCCAGTGAAGATGCCACAGAATTAACGGCAACAGCAGTAGTTGCCAGTGTGGATGATGAGACGCAGACCGTGTCTCTTTGTAATGTAACTACGGGAGAGACACAAAATTTTACTTATAATGGTGCAACGACTGTATATAGTAAAAATAATGTGGCTATGCTCATGCGACAGTTAAACTGTGGAGAGATTGTAGATGTGACCTATCAGGGAACAGAGAATCTTTTAAAACAGGTACAGATTTCCAAAGACGCATGGGAATATAAGTCTGTGAATGCACAAAACATGAATCGTACAGAGAATACGGTATCTGTAACCGGACGGTTATATAAGTATGATAGTAACAATGTACAGGTTTTTTGCGGAAATGAATCACAGATGCTTATGGACTTAAATGAGCAGGATGAAGTAACAATTAAGGGAATTGGAACACAAGTGTATTCCTTTATGATTACAGAAGGTCATGGTTTCATTCGTTTGGGCGGACAGGATGCTTTTATTGGAGGAACCATTGAAGTAGACCAAAATATTTTTATGAATGTACAAGAGAATATGCTCATAACCGTTGGAGAAGGAGAACACACTGTTGTGCTTCGCAATGGAGATTTAGAAGCAGTTGAGACAATCACTGTGGAAAAGGATCAGGAGACATTTTTAGATTTAAGTGAGTATGAATCTGACAAACAGAATGCAGGTAAAGTGAAGTTTGTGATTACACCTTCAGGTGCTGCACTTTATATTAATGGAACCCTTCGTCAAGCAAATCAATTGCTTACATTAACATATGGCAATTATAATGTTGCAGTAATGGCAGAGGGGTATGAAGATTATACAGGAATTCTTCGTGTGCAGAAAGGCAGCAGCGATTATGAGACTATATATATTGATTTAGTAGAAAGTAAGGCAGATACCGAGACAATTGCGCCGACAGCCACAAAAGAGTCGGCGGTTACAGCAACACCATCTGCTACAGATGAGGCAGATGACAGTGAAAGTACAGCAACACCATCAGCAACAACGGCTTCTGACAAAAAGCATACTATTACAGTAAAGACGCCAGAGGGTGCTTCTGTATATGTAAATGGCGAATTTAGAGGTGTTGCCCCAGTAAGTTTTGAGAAAACTTCCGGTGAGATAACCATCACATTGTCAAAAGCAGGATATGTAACAAAGAGTTACACCATTACTGTAGACGATGGAGAGGAAGATGTGACATACAGTTTTGCTTCACTTGTTGAGGAGTAATGAATAAAACTGTAATGAAATTTTAACAGCGGTCCCCAATGGGGAATTGCCATAGAAAGATTTTAGGAGGATAAAGAGATGGAATACAAGAGTATTTACGAGTCATGGTTGGCGGATCCATACTTTGATGAAGCTACAAAGAAAGAATTAAAGGCAATCGAGAATGACGAGAACGAAATCAAAGAGCGTTTTTACAAGGATCTTGAGTTTGGTACTGCGGGTCTTCGCGGTATTATTGGAGCAGGAACAAACCGTATGAACGTGTACACTGTGCGTAAGGCGACACAGGGGCTTGCAAACTACATTAACAAGAAGGGATTTGCCGCAAAGGGAGTAGCTATTGCATATGACTCTCGCCGTATGTCTCCTGAGTTTGCTGACGAGGCAGCATTATGTTTAGCAGCCAATGGAATCAAAGCCTATGTATTTGAATCCCTTAGACCAACTCCTGAATTGTCCTTTGCTGTTCGTCAGTTAAAGTGTATTGCAGGTATTAACATTACAGCGAGTCATAATCCACCAGAATACAACGGTTATAAAGTGTATTGGGAAGACGGCGCACAGATTACTCCACCTCATGATGGCGGAATTATGGATGAAGTGAAAGCTGTGACAGAATATAACACAGTTAAAACTATGTCAAAGGAAGATGCTAAGGCAAAAGGCTTGTATGAAGTAATTGGTGCTGAAATTGATGATAAATACATGGAAGAACTGAAGAAACAGGTTATTCATTGGGATAGCATTAAAGAAGCGCAGAAAGATATTAAGATTGTGTATACTCCTCTTCATGGAACAGGAAACATTCCTGCAAGAAGAGTATTAAAGGAAATTGGTTTTGAAAATGTATATGTAGTTCCAGAGCAGGAACTTCCAGATGGAGAATTCCCAACTGTAAGTTATCCAAATCCAGAAGCGGCAGAAGCATTTACTTTAGCATTGAAACTTGCAAAAGAGAAAGATGCAGATTTAGTATTAGCAACAGACCCAGATGCAGACCGTCTTGGTGTATATGTAAAGGATAGTAAGACTGGAGAGTACATAACACTTACTGGTAATATGTCAGGGTGTTTACTTGCTGACTATGAGATTAGCCAGAAGAAAGAGATCGAAGGAAAACTTCCAGAAGATGGTGCATTGATTAAGACTATCGTTACTTCTAACATGGCAGATGCTATTGCAAAGCATTACGATGTAAAGTTAATCGAGGTATTAACAGGATTTAAGTTTATCGGACAGCAGATTTTAGGATTTGAGAACTCTGGTAAAGGAACCTATCTCTTTGGATTTGAAGAGAGCTATGGATGCTTAATTGGAACTCATGCAAGAGATAAGGATGCGATTGTTGCAACAATGGCTCTTTGTGAGGCAGCAGCATACTATAAGACAAAGAATATGACTTTATGGGATGCAATGGTTGCTATGTATGAAAAATACGGATATTACAAAGATGGCATTAAGGCAATTGGATTTGAAGGTATTGCTGGATTAGAGAAGATTCAGAATATTATGACAACTTTGCGTGAGAACACACCAGCAGAGATTGGTGGATATAAAGTATTGTCTGCAAGAGATTACAAGGCAGATACCATTAAGAATATGGCTACTGGAGAAGTAACACCGACTGGTCTTCCAAATTCAAATGTACTTTACTATGATTTAAGTGATAATGCGTGGTTATGTGCAAGACCTTCCGGAACAGAGCCAAAGATTAAATTCTACTATGGTGTGGTTGGCGATTCTTTGGAAGATGCAGATGCAAAATCAGCAGCTATGTCAGATGCAGTAGAAAAGATGATCAACGAAATGCTTTAAGAAAGGCACTGGACCGTCGTATGTATTCGGCGGTCCTTTCTTTAAAATGAATGAAATTGAAAAAGTGATCTGTTGTGGATAAGACAGATATATAAAAAACATCTCAAGGGGGGAAGAAAATGGATTTACCAATGTACAGAGATGAGACCCAAGAGTGGAATCACGCATTGCTCTTGTATGATTCAGCAATAAAAGAAATTGATACAAAATTACAGATATTAAGTAATGAATTTAAATTGGAACATAAATATAATCCAATTGAACATATTACCTCTCGTGTAAAATCTATGGATAGCATTGCAAAAAAAATTCGGAAAGATGGGCGAGAATTAACCGTAGAAAACATTGTAAAATATGTAAATGATGTAGCTGGGATTCGAGTAATTTGCTCTTTTACCTCTGATATTTACCGTATTGCAGATGCTCTTGCAAAGCAATCGGATGTAAAAGTTTTAAAGGTGAAGGATTTTATTATAAATCCAAAGCCGAGCGGATATAGAAGTTATCACATGATTGTTGCAATACCGATTTTTTTGTCTAACAAAGTGACAGATACCAAAGTGGAGATTCAAATTCGTACTATTGCTATGGATTTTTGGGCAAGTTTGGAACATAAGATTTATTATAAATTTGAAGGGAATGCGCCAGAACACATTCAGCAGGAATTAAAAGCCTGTTCGGAAATTACTGCTACTTTGGACAAGCGTATGCACGATTTAAATGAGGAAGTAAAACACATTAGTAATCCGAATGGATATGTGGATTATATGTATTCTGCAACAGGTATGATTAATGAAGAATACTATGGAACCTTGGTTGATGACACAGAAAGGGCAGTCAGCAACAGAGTTGTAGATGTAGAAGAAGAGTTGGAAGTGGTGGATTTTGTAGAAAAACCATTTTCTATAAAATAGAAGAATAGACGAAACTTTGTTTTGCAAAATATAGAAAACTATAAAAGCATAGAATGAACTTTGAAAGAAGAACATTCTGTGCTTTTTTGTTGCAAAAGCTCAGCAAGTACAATCGTGCTTGCATGAAATTGTATTTGTCGGTCGTAAGAACATGGAGCAAATAGTGCGGAATGTTCGCAAGCGAATCGAGTAGGAGTCAGCCTACTCGATTATGAATAGTTCGCTTGTTCATAGTTCATTCATAAAATGTTAAAAAACATAATGTACAAAATGCACAAAACTAAGTTTTGTAAAAATACAAAATGCACAAAATAAAGGTCTGGTGCTTGAAAAAAATCTGATATAGCCTTTAAAATGCGAGTTTTTTTATCATTTATCGAATAGAGAAAGTGGATTTTTTTGAAACTTCATGTTTGTACAATTGTGGTGCTAATAATATGTAAAAAAGCAAAATAAATGGTTATTACAAAATAATGAAAGTGCCACAAATGCTAGTAAATAAGGGAGTTGCAAGTTTGTTTTCTAATTTTTTCTACAAGAATATTAATAGTAGTATTATAGTTGTGTAATTTTATATAAGTTAGGAGGAATGAAAAAACATAGGCATTATAACGGTGGTTGACACAAAAAAATCACAAAAACAAAAATAAAATGTGCAAAATATAACAAAATGACGTGAAAAAAAACAAATAAGACTATAAAAAATGCCCAATAAAGGATAAAAAAGTTATTGACAAATATTTGATTCTGATATACTATATATTTAGTTTTTATGAACAGTCTATTAAGAAATATTGGAGAAAGAAGTAATGAGTACGAATAAACAAAGTTTCGAAAGAGGAGCAGGTATTTTGCTTCCTATTAGCAGTATTCCATCGAAATATGGAATAGGAACATTCGGAAGAGAAGCATATCGTTTTGTGGATTCTTTAGTAGATGCACAACAGACTTATTGGCAGGTGCTTCCTGTGGGACCAACCAGTTTTGGTGATAGTCCATATCAGTCTTTTTCAGCATTTGCTGGAAATCCTTATTTTATTGATTTGGAATATTTGGTTCAAGAAGGATTATTAACAAAAGATGACATCGAAAGCAAAGACTGGGGAGAGGATCCAGCAGATATTGCTTATGCGACCATCTTTAACAACCGTTTTGATGTATTAAGAATTGCTTATAATAATAGTAAGCATAAAGACAGTGCAGAGTATGAAGAGTTCTGTGACAACAATACATATTGGTTGGACGATTACAGCTTCTATATGGCATTAAAGAATAAGTTCGACAATAAGTCATGGACTGAGTGGGATGAAGACATAAAGTTCCGTAAAGCTACAGCACTGAAGAAATATCAGAGAGAATTGCAGGATGACATTGATTTTTGGAAATTCTGTCAGTTCAAATTCTTTACACAGTGGATGGAATTAAAAGAGTATGCAAATGAGAAGGGCATACAGATTATTGGTGATATTCCATTATATGTATCTATGGATAGTTCTGATGTATGGGTACATGGAAGATTATTTGAATTAGATGAACGCAAGAATCCAATTAACGTTGCTGGTGTACCACCAGACTGTTTCTCTGAGACAGGACAAAGATGGGGAAATCCTCTTTATGATTGGGTTGCTATGGAGAAAGAAGATTTCTCTTGGTGGCGTGAGAGAATGAAAGCAAACGCTGCTCTTTACGATGTGATTCGAATTGATCACTTTATCGGAGTAGTTCGTTATTATAGAATTCCAAGTTCTTGCCCAACCGCAATGGAAGGTGCATGGAAGAAGGGACCAGGTAAGAAACTTACAGATGCTATTATCGAGTCTATCGGTGAGTCAAAGATTATTGCAGAAGATTTGGGTATTGTAGTGCAAAGTGTAAGAGATCTTATGGCAGAGACCGGATGGCCTGGAATGAAGATTATGCAGTTTGCTTTTGATGGGGTGAATACAAATAGTAATTTGCCGCACACTTATACTAATCATAATATGTTAGTATATGGTGGAACACATGACAATGAGACATTAGTAGGATTTTTTGAAGGACAGGAAGAGGAAGACTTAGAATACGCATACAAATATCTAAATGTTTCATCAAAAGAAGAGATTCCGGCAGCAGTTATTCGTGCAGCTTATGCAAGTACAGCAGATGTGGCTATTATGCAGATGCAGGATATTCTTGGATTAGACAATTCTGCTCGTATGAACTTGCCATCTACAGTTGGTCAAAACTGGCGTTGGAGATTACTTCCAGGGCAATTTGACGAAGAACGTATTGAGTATTTGAAAGATTTAACTCAGTTGTTTGGTAGAGAATTGGACAAGCCTGAAGTAGAAGAAGACGAACCGGAAGATGATACAGAGGAATAGAACTTTGTATTAGAATGGGTTACACATAAAAGAATAGTATGTGGGTTTAATGGATTATAATATACATTGCGTATATTCATAATAAATTATATTTATAAGAAAGAGGTAGAAGGTTATGAAGAAAAGAACAAAAATTGTAGCATTACTTATGGCTATGGTCCTTGTTATGGGATCTATGACAGCTTGTGGAAGCAGCGATGACAGCAGCAATGATACAAGCAGCAATGACACAAACACAAACACAAATGACAACGCAACTTCAAATGAGAAAATCAAATTGACAGTATGGGCTCCACAGGAAGACCAGACAGATTACTCTAAAGTTGATTCTAAGTATGGCGATAACTTATTAGAGTATATGTGTAACGCATTTAAAGATGCACATCCAGAGTGGAATATTGAATTTGAATACAAAGTTTGTGGAGAAGGAGATGCTTACTCAGAATTATCTAAAGATGCAGCAGCAGGTGGAGACGTATTCATGTATGCTGGAGACCAGTCTGTAGCATTAGTTGAAAATGGAATTGCTAACCAGTTAGTAATCGATGATGCGACAAAGAGCGCTCATCCTGCAAACGCATTTGACTCAGTAACAGTTGATGGTGCTGTTTATGGTGTTCCTTTCACACCAAATACATGGTTCATGTACTATGACTCAAGCAAGTTCTCAGAAGAAGAAGTACAGTCATTAGATACAATGATGGCTAAAGATACAGGATGCAAGTACAATTTCTCTATGGATTTAGATAACGGTTGGTATAACGCTGGTTTCTTCTATGGTGCTGGATGTAGCATTTACAAAGATGCAGATGGAAACATGGATGAGTCTCAGTGTACATTCAACGATGAGAACGGTTTAGCAGCAGCTAAGGTTATGTTAAGTCTTGCAAACGACAAGAAGTTCTTATGTGATGATGATAACAATGTAGGTCTTTCTGAATTACAGAATGGTAACTTAGCAGCATACTGTAGTGGTACATGGAATGCAGCAAAGGTTAAGGAAGCATTAGGAGATAACTATGCAGCAACTGTATTACCTAAGATGAACATCAATGGTGAAGAAGTTCAGATGAGTTCTATCGGATCATACAAGTATATCGGTGTTAATGCTAATACACAGTATCCAGAGCAGGCTCAGGCTTTAGCTCTTTGGTTAGCTGGAGAAGAGTGCCAGGCTGATCGTTTTGCAGCTAGAGGAGTAACTCCTACTTTAACATCTTTATCTGAAACTGATGAAGTAAAATCTGATATCGCTTCTACAGCTTTGATTGCTCAGACAGAGTTTATCGCTGAGACTCCACAGAGCAAGAAGTTCTCAAGCAACTTCTGGACATCTATGGAAGCTCTTGGAAAAGGAATGCTTAACGGTGAAATCACAGAGAAGAACTTACAGAAACAGTTAGACATGACAGCTGAGAACATCGTTACAGATATTGCTGAATAATTGTATATAGAACTATTATATAGTTTGATTTTGATTGGTTTCCCTGCTCGTAAGGGTAGGGAAATCTTTCTGTGTGAATTGGTTTCGAGCGTATTCTTAAATAGGTACGTGTAGAGATACATTGCAAATGAGATGTTTCGTCTACACTTAGGCCGGTGATGGTTGAGTATAAACGAAACATCTTATTATTATGAAATAAGGAGGAAACTTAGGATGGGTAAAGTTCTAAACAAAATTAAGAACGCAAAGTGCTTTGGAATTATCAAAGATGCCTGGGAATATGGTGACTTGGCAACAAGACTTTCGTTTTTAATTCTTGGAGCAGGTAACTTTGCAAGAAAACAAATTGGAAAAGGTTTGATTTATCTTGCGACAGAACTTGGATTTATTTTCTACATGATCGCATTTGGCGTGACTGCATTGAGTCACTTTGATGACTTAGGTACAAAGGAGCAGGGGACGGTATTAGACCCTGTAAAAAAGGTTTATGTAACACAAACTGGAGATAACTCTATGTTGATGTTGCTGGCGTCAACAGTGGCGTTATTTGTTATCGTGTTGTTTGTCATTATGTGGTATAAGAGCGTTAAGAGTGCTTATACATCGCAGTTGACAAAAGAGCAAGGCGGACATGTGAATACTTTCAAGGATGATATCGCAGATTATTTAGATACAAAGTTACAGTTTACTATGCTAGCTCTTCCAGTGCTTAGTATTTTAGTATTTAATATTTTGCCATTGGTTTACATGATTTTAATTGCATTTACCAACTTTGATAAAGATCATCAGCCACCTGGAAATTTATTTGACTGGGTTGGTTTCAAGAACTTTGGTGTTATGCTTAACATGAACGGTAAGATTGGTGGTACATTCTGGCCTGTTTTAGGATGGACATTTGTTTGGGCAATCTTTGCTACATTCTTAAACTATATTTTCGGTATGTTGTTGGCAATTATCATCAACCGTAAGGGAACCAGATTTAAAGCAATGTGGAGAACATTCTTCGTAATTACAATTGCGATTCCACAGTTCGTATCTTTACTTTTGATGAACCATATGTTAGCAGATAACGGTCCTTTGAATGGTACTTTAATGTCTCTGGGACTGATAGATGCTCCGATTCTGTTCTTATCAAGTAAGACAGCAGCTCGTATTACCGTTATTATTGTCAACTTGTGGGTAGGTATGCCATATACTATGCTTGTAACTACTGGTATTTTGCAGAACATTCCTTCTGACTTGTATGAGGCAGCTAAAGTGGATGGTGCAAATGCAGGAACTATTTTCTGGAAGATTACACTTCCATACATGTTATTCGTAACTACACCTAAGTTAATTACAGACTTTGTTGGTAACCTTAACAACTTTAACGTAATTTTCTTCTTGTCAACAGGTGGACCAAAGACAAACAAATATTATCAAGCTGGTTATACAGACTTGTTGGTAACTTGGTTATATCAGTTGACAACAGCCTCTAAAGATTACTGTTACGCATCTGTAATTGGTATCTTTGTATTTATTATTTCAGCAGTATTGTCATTGTTGACATATAGAAATACAGCATCATATAAAGACGAGGAGGGATTCTCATAATGAATAAGGAAACAAGTTCTATGAAGCGAAATCGCTTTATTTCGAATACAATTGTTCATGTTATTTTGACCATTATGTCAATTGTTTGGTTATTCCCGGTTGTTTGGATTTTGTTGGAATCCTTTAATGCAAATCCAGATTCAGGATCTAAGAGTTTCTTTCCAACTGGTTTTTCATTGAATAACTATATTACTTTGATTACTGATACCAAACAGTTCTATTTTGTAAGATGGTTTGGAAATACATTTTTAGTAGCGATTGGTACATGTTTATTGTCTACTCTTTATGTATTATGTGTATCTTATTCTTTATCAAGATTAAGATTTAATTCTAGAAAGACTTTGATGAACGTGGGATTAATTTTGAACATGTTCCCAGGTTTCATGTCAATGATCGCTGTTTACTATATCTTAAAGGGTATTGGTATCACAGAGTCATTGGTATCATTAGTATTTGTTTACTCGGCGGGGCAGGCATTGAACTACCATATTGCGAAAGGTTTCTTTGATACCATTCCAAGAGCGGTAGATGAAGCTGCTAGAATTGATGGAGCAACTAGATTCCAGATTTTCTACAAGATTACAATTCCAATGTCTAAACCAATTTTGATTTACACTGTATTAACATCATTTATGGCTCCATGGTTAGACTTTATTTTTGCAAAGGTTATCCTTGGAACAAACTACAAGAAGTACACAGTTGCTATTGGTCTTTGGACAATGATGCAGAAAGAGTACATTGCAACTTGGTATGGTAGATTTACGGCTGGTGCGGTATTAGTATCTATTCCAATTTCCTTGTTGTTCATCTTCATGCAGAAATACTATGTAGAAGGTATGTCAGCAGGTGCCGTAAAGGGTTAAATCAAGAAATATCAATGTTACTGCTTGTATGGCAGAGTAGTGTTACCGTGAAGCGTAACATAATAATAAAAGAGGCTGTTGTATGTAGGTATACAACGGCCTCTTTTTGTAGCAAAAGCTCGGTAAGTACAATTATGCTTGATTACGGAAAGGGAGTGCAAATTATGAGAAAACTTAGAACAGAAGAAAGGGAGAAAAAAGCAAAGGTTGGTATCTGGAAAAAGATACGTGCGAAACAAGTCTGCAAAAAGTGTGTTGCGGTAAGTATGGCATTTGTCATGGCAGTTACCTGTGGTTGTGGAAATTCTGAGAAGGATTCCAAAGATGCAGAAGAGCAAAAAAATGAGTATAAATATGCACAAGAATTGAATGTGATAGATGACAATGTAAGAACCTATTATGAGGTGTTTGTATACTCATTTTATGACAGTGATGGAGATGGAATTGGAGATTTAAATGGTGTAACAGAGAAGTTAGATTATATTCAAGACATGGGATTTAATGGTATATGGCTTATGCCGATTATGCCATCACCAAGTTATCATAAGTACGATGCAACAGATTATTGTGCCATCGATTCTCAGTATGGAACCATTGAGGATTTTCAGAAGTTATTAGAGGAATGTCATAAGAGGGATATTCGAGTAATTATTGATTTTATGATTAATCATAGTTCGAATCAGCATACTTGGTTCCAGACAGCATATTCTTATCTTAACAATTTAAAATCAGGAGAAAAGCCTTCTAAGAAAGAGTGTCCATATATTGATTATTATCACTTTGTAAAAGAAGATGAAGCAAATAGTAGTTATTATCAAGTAGGAAGCTCCGATTGGTATTATGAGGGTTCTTTTGTGGATACTATGCCAGATTTGAATTTGAATTCAAAGAAGGTACGTGGAGAGATTGAAGAGGCAGCAAAGTTTTGGCTAGATATGGGAGTAGATGGTTTCCGATTAGACGGGGTAAAATTTTACACAGGTTTAGCAGAAACCAATATCGAAATTCTCACTTGGTTTAATGATTACGTGAAGTCCATTAATGAGGATGCCTATATTGTCAGTGAAGTTTGGGAAAACTATAATGTTGCTGCAGAATATTTAAAAAGTGGTATAGACAGTACCTTTGATTTTTCATCAGGACAGTCAACCGGAACGATTGTAAAATATGTAAGACAGAGCAAACAGACAGGAGTAGGACAAAAATTTGCCGATGCGATGATTAACATTGAAGGTATGACTTCTGATGCAAATCCAGAGTCTACAGTGGCAGAGTTTCTCACGAACCATGATACAGGTCGTATGGCAAATATTTTAGGCGACGAGACAAAAGTAAAGGTTGCTTATGCCATGGAATTGTTGATGGCAGGAAATGCCTTTGTGTATTACGGAGAGGAAATTGGATTGACAGGTGCTGGTTCAGATCCAAACTTTAGAGCGCCAATGTATTGGTCAGCTACTGATAATACAGGTATTACTGCTGGACCTCCAGAAATGGATAGTTTTGATAATATTTATACTGCTGTAGACGAGCAGCAAAAAGATGAAAATTCTATTTTAAACTTTGTAAAACGTTGTATTCGTCTTAGAAATGAGAATCCGGAAATTGCAAGAGGAACAACAGAGAAGATTTCTGAGGTAACAGATGAGAGTATTTGTGCGATTACAAGAACTTATGAGGATAGCAAACTTGTATTATTATACAATTTGTCTGAGCAGCAAAAGACGGTTACTGTAAGCAAAGATACTTATGGATATGAAGAAATTCGTGGTTATGCAAGTACAGATAATACAGAGGTGACTTTGGATGGAGATGTGGTAACATTGCCACCATATTCTTTTGTGATTTTAAAGTAATATGCAGGAAGGGAAGAAGCATTGAAATTAGTAATACAGAGAGTAACAGAGGCTAGTGTGTCAATTGAAGGCGCATGTGTTGGAAAAATCGGAAAAGGATACATGGTATTGTTTGGTGCAGGCGCAGGAGATACAAAAGAAATGGCTGATAAGCTATTTGATAAAATGATAAAACTTCGTATCTTTGCAGATGAAAATGGAAAGACCAATAAGTCTATTCAAGATGTAGAGGGCGAATTATTGATCGTATCCCAGTTTACATTGTATGCCAATTGCAAAAAGGGAAATCGTCCTAGCTTCTTGGATGCTGGAAGTCCGCAAGAGGCGGAGGAATTATATGAATATTTTTTAGAGCTTGCCAGAACCAAATATGGAAGTTGTCAACATGGAGAGTTTGGTGCGGACATGCAAGTTAGTCTGTGTAACGATGGACCATTTACCATTATTTTAGATTCCAAAGAAATTATGTAAGAATGTGAAAAAATCATTGCTGCAATCAATCGAAAAATGGTTGTTTGGGTATGTGAAAATGATTTTGACAATAGAACCACAGATTGGTATACTAAGAGAAGCAGTGTGCAATGCACATGGAAGGAAAGGGAGATGGCCATGTCTTATACGGCTTTGTATCGAAAATTTCGTCCCACAGAATTTGAGGATGTAAAGGGACAGGAGCACATTGTGCGAACGTTGCGGAATCAAATTAACGCAGGACGAATTGGACATGCGTTTTTGTTTTGTGGAACAAGAGGAACTGGTAAGACAACAATTGCCAAGATTTTGGCAAAGGCAGTAAACTGTGAGCATCCAGTGGATGGAAGTCCATGTAATCAGTGTGCAGTCTGTCAGTCCATCAACAACCAGGCATCTATGAATGTAATCGAGATGGATGCGGCATCCAATAATGGTGTAGATAATATTAGAGAAATCGTGGAGGATGTACAGTATTCGCCTACACAGGGAAAATATAAAGTCTATATTATTGATGAGGTGCATATGCTTTCCACTGGTGCTTTTAACGCATTGCTAAAGACGTTGGAGGAACCACCGTCTTATGTGATTTTCATTTTGGCTACTACGGAAGCACACAAGATACCGATTACCATTTTATCCAGGTGTCAAAGATATGATTTCCGAAGAATTACCATAGATGTTATTGCCGCAAGACTGCATGAATTGCTTGAGAAAGAGCAGGTACAGGCAGAGGAAAAGGCAGTGCGTTACATTGCAAAAGCTGGAGATGGCTCTATGCGTGATGCTTTGAGTTTATTGGATCGTTGTATTGCTTTCTATCTTGGTGAGGAACTTACATACAACAAAGTATTGGAAGTGCTTGGAGCAGTAGATGTAGACATTTTTTCACAGCTATTTTGTTGTGTAGCAAAAGGAAATGTTACTGGATGTATGGAGATTCTGGAAGAGTTGGTAGTCCGAGGCAGGGAGCTTGGACAGGTAGTTTCTGATTTTACATGGTATTTGCGTAATCTGTTGTTGGTAAAGACATCCCAACATGCAGAGGATGTTGTGGATGTATCTACGGAACATTTTGCAGTGATGCAGGAGGAATGTGAGCTGGTTGAAGCAGAGACATTGATGCGTTATATCCGGGTGATGTCGGAACTTTCCAATCAAATACGGTATGCGTCCCAGAAGAGGGTGTTAATTGAGGTGGCATTGATTAAATTGTGCAAACCTTCCATGGAAACCAATTATGATTCTCTTCTTGACCGGGTACGGGTACTGGAAAACAGAATGGAACAGGGCATACCGGTACAGATGGTGGACAATGGAGCCAGTGTTTCACAAAAAACTATGAGCGAGCCTGTAAAGGAAGAGACAGTAGAGGCGCTGCAAAAGGCGGTTCCGGAAGATTTACAGGAAGTAGCGAAAAACTGGGATCGGATATGTGGATTGTTGTCAGGCACATTAAAGGCAATTGTTCGAGAGGCAACCCCTACTGTGGGAGAAGGAAATAGTTTGCTGCTTATATTTGACAGTGAAGTTTCCTGTGGAATGTTTGAGCGTGAGGGGCATATACAGGAATTGAAAGATGCTATTGAACGTCAAATACAGAAAGAAATTACAGTCAAAGGGAAGTTTGTAGATCAACGAACTATGCAACAGGATGCCATGCTTGACTTGACAAAATTAACAAAGATGCCAATTGATTTTGAAGATTAGAAGAAGTATTTAAATATGAAAGGAGATAATAATAATGGCAAAGAGAGGCGGTTTTTCTGGAATGCCAGGAAATATGGGAAATTTGATGAAGCAGGCACAGAAGATGCAACGTCAGATGGAGCAAAAGACAAAGGAATTAGAGGATAAGACTTGGGAGGCTTCTGCAGGTGGCGGAATGGTAACTGTAGAAGTAAATGGTAAGAAAGAGATTTCTAAGGTAAGCATTAAGCCAGAGGTAGTAGATCCAGATGATATTGAGACATTAGAAGATTTGATTATGGCAGCTACCAATGAGGCATATCGTGCAATGGAAGATGAAACAGCACAGGCAATGGATAACATTACAGGTGGTCTTACAAGCAGTTTTGGAGGCGGCTTCCCATTTTAATTTACGCGATGAATCAAAGAAGGCATCCGGCAATATTTTTTGCCGGATGCCTTCTTGTTGCAAAAGCCCGTCAAGTACAATCATGCTTGCATGAAATTGTATTTGACGGACGTAAGAACATGGAGCACCTAGTGCGGAATGTTCGCAAGCAAATCGAGTAGGAGTTAGCCTACTCGATTGACTACTTTTCTTCATATAAGAACAAATCTTCATATATTTCTATCGTAATAGTATCCCCTTCTTTTACGTTCATCATAGCCAATACATCTATATATTTTGCATGGAAGTATTCACCATCTTCTGTCAACAAATATAAATAGGTGTTACCATCGACATCAATGGCTTCCAGTTTTTTTACGGTTACTTTTTTAGAAGTGTAATCCTCTGGAGCAATGGTTGGTTCTGGAGTAGCGGTAGCTGCTTGGGTATTATTTTCTGTAGGCTCTTCGGTTTGTTCCTCTATTTCCTCGCCACCTTTTGCCATGCGAGCGCGGTATTTTTCGATACATTCCTGTTGGTCTGATGCGGTGGTTACAATATTATATTGCTCTGCATTGACAGCTGCATACATTTTAACCAATCCGCCGCTGTCTTTTAATACCATGATATAGGTGGCATTTCCGTCGATATTAATTAGGCTTGGGAAGGATGCGGAGTAACCATATTGTTGAACTTCTCCTTCTGCGGCGGTCATGGCAGATTTTTCATCTGCTCCGGCAATAGAGTAAAATTTAGCTTCTTTGGTTCTTTCGTTCATCAGTACAAAACCAATGTTGGAAGCATCACTGTTTACGGATGTGACACCAGTGTACACCCAAATGTCATCATTCATAGCAATATAGCCGTAGTCATCAGTTGTGATTTTACAACCGGTAGCGGAAAATTTTGAATTTAGAAATCCGTTTGTTAATTCTCCGTAGTAATTATATTGGTCGCAAAGCAGGTCTCCGTCATACACAATATCAACCCAAGAAGGAATTTCGCCTGCATCGCAGTAATTCATCTCGCCATTTATGGGATTTATTAAGATAGCACCTACAATATCTTTACCTCCAAACAACCCGATGGTGTTGTCATAAACAGAGGCAATATAATAAGGGTTTCCTTCTTCATCAATTTCAAACCATGTCTTATGAATCATTTTTGTTGGATAGTGAAAGCGGATGTGACGTTCCAAGTTTTTGGAGAAATAAGCGGAAGGCACATATTGCATGTTTTTTTCTAAAGTAACATATTCCGCAGACATATCCACAGGACTTACTAAAACATAACCGGGAATACCATTGCTTTTGTTTTTTATATATTTGAAAAATCCGGCATATTCAAGTGGTGCTGCTTTTATAGGTGTATTTTGGTAGTTAATTTGGCTGTATTGTTCACTTACGTTATACTGACTGACTAAGTTTGACAAAGAGCCGATTTTTCGGTTACCCAGCATTTTTGCAGAATCCGTATCCATAATAGCGATTGCATCGGTGGAAACAGTTTCTGATAAGTCTTTTTGAAAATCACAATCTTCTTCCACTGCAAGCAGTTGAGAGTATCTTTTTGCGTGAAAAAATTCATGAGAATACCCAACAAGAACCATTAAAATTGAAAATGCTACGGCAATGATAGATGCGGATATGATGGCAGGTTTGTGTTTTATTTTATGTAGTTTTCCGTGAACAAACAACGAACATGCAATCTCGTATATCATAGCAAATTCTCCCAAGAGAAAGAAAAGAAAGAACCACATGCCCGCAGATTTTACATTGAGAACTGGCAGGAAAAAGTAATATAGGCCTGCACCAGTTAAAAGTGTAACAATAAGTGCAAGGATTACCCCTTTCGTAGATGATTTCATAAGTATATTCCCCTTTCAAAAACAGTTTTTTGTTTCTATTATATAGAAGATAGCAGGGGAAATCTACAAAGTTTGCTGTTTATAATCAAATTTTAATGGATTGCAGGTTAAGTAAAAAGCCCATTTATCGACATTTTTCGTGCAAAAAATGTATAAGTTATGAGGTGCGTGCGTAAAAAAATGCTTGTATTTTAGCGGAATAGTTAAAAGTGACAATACAAAATGTAAAAAATTGAGAAATTGATTTTGGGCATATCTATAAGGAATATAAAAGGATTTTTTTGGAAAAAGAAAAAATAAATAAAAAATTCAGAAAAAAAGAAAAATATTTTGGGAATTATTAACTATAACAAGAATTTACAGAAAATTCGACAAAATATGACAAAAAGAGAAAATCTTGATAAAAATATTTGCAAAATGTAAAATTTATATTACAAAGAACTAAATTATATGTAAAAAACATGGAAAGGGGAGAAGAGTAAAAAATATTAGTCTTTGTGGAAAAGGAAACAAGAAGGAAGGTAGTTTTATGAAAAAAATAAGAAAGGTAATGGCATTCTTTTTGTCGTTGGTAATGATTGTGTCTGTATTTGCAGGAACAGGTGTACAGATGCAGGCAGCTTCTTCAAATCAGGTTATTTATTTTAATAATTCTGTAAGCGATTGGTCGAACGTATATGCTTACGTGTGGGGAAGTGGTTTGACAACAAAAGCCATTAAAGGTACAAAAGTAGCAGATAATATTTACAAAATGGAAATTCCGGAAAGTTATTCGAATATTTTATTTAAGAATACGTCTGGAACAAGTAGCTGGGATAAACAAACAGCGAGTACAACAATTCCTACAGATGGAAAGAATTGTTTTAAGCCAAAGAGTTCGTCAAATAAGTCAAGTGGAACATGGTCCACATATACAGCAGTGACTGCTACACCAAAAGTAACAGCAACAACAATGGCAAAAGAATCTGATGAAACTATTACATTTTACTATGATAATAGTAAAACAAGTTGGTCTAGTGTACATGCGTATGTATGGGGTGGAGCTACCACAACTACAGTTCAGGGAACATCCTTAGGAAGTAATGTATATTCTTTTACCATTTCAAGTAGTTATGAGAATGTATTATTTAAGAATACATCAGGAACAAGTAGTTGGGATAAACAAACAGCCGACGCAGGAGCGCCACAGGCTGGAAAAATATTTACACCATCAAGCTCTTCCAATAAGACAGGTGGAGAATGGAAGAATTATACAGCAACAGCGACCCCAACAACAGCTCCAATAAACTATATGTCTTTTAATTATGACAATAGTAAGACAAATTGGTCAAATGTATATGTATATGCTTGGGTAGAAGGCGACAGTAGTGTGACTCCAATTATTGTTTCAAGTATTGCCTGTGTAAATAATGTATATTCTTTCAAAGTTGCAGATACTTATAAGAATATTTTATTTAAGAATACAAATAGCACCAGCAGTTGGGATCAGCAAACAGCAGATACTACTATGCCAAGTGACTATGGATATACCTTTGTTACAGACAGTGGCTCCAATAAAACAGGAGGAAGTTGGACAAAAACACCAGAAACAACAGCACCAGTGACAACACCACCAGTGACAACACCACCAGCAAATACCATTACTTTCTATTATGATAATAGTAAGACAAATTGGAGCAGTGTATATGTATACGCATGGGGTGGAGAAACAACAAACGCTATTCAGGGAACATCTATAGGAAGTAATGTATATTCTTTCACTATTTCAAGTAATTACCAAAATGTATTATTTAAGAATACATCCGGAACGAGCAATTGGGATCAACAGACAGCCGATGCAGGAGAGCCACAGGCTGGAAAGATATTTACACCATCAAGCTCTTCTAATAAGACAGGAGGAAGTTGGAATAGTTATGTTACTCAAACACCAACTCCCGTAAGCGAGATTACGTTATCTTTTGACAACAGCAAAACAAATTGGTCAAATGTATATGCTTATGTATGGGTAGAAGGTGATAGCAGTGTTACACCAGTAGTTCTTGCAAAGACTTCTGTATCTGGTAGTACATATACTTTCAAGGTTGCAAGTACCTATAAGAATATTTTGTTTAAAAATACAGATGGAACAAGTAATTGGGATCAGCAGACAGCCGATGCTACTGTTCCAAGTGCAAATGGGTATATTTTTGTTACATACAGTGGAAGTAATAAGACTGACGGATATTGGGAAGAGAATCAGACAAGTGATGTAAAGAGAAGAGCATTGTGTATTGCTGATTCTACTGAAACAAATGGTGAAACTGCAGCAGTGAGGGGGCGTCATTGGCGAGATACACAGGCTATGGCAAAAACATTTGAAAATTTTACATTTGATGGACAGTCAATGGAGACAATTGGATGTTACTCAGACCTTACATTAGCTCAGATTAAAGAAAAAGTTAAAACCACATTTGCAGATACGACGGATGATGATGTAAGTTATATATATCTGAATTGTCATGGGGGCATAACAGGAAGCATTTGTATTGGAACAGATGGTAGCTTAAGTGGAAAGGAGTTGCGAAGTCTTTTAGATGAATATGTAAAGGGTGAAGTGATTGTAGTTCTTTATTGCTGTTATGCAGGTAATGCAATTGGGGAAGAGGTAGAAGATGTAGATATTGCGAGTGAATTTTTAGCAAGTTTTATGGATGTAAGCACAGAGAGTGGAGAGTTAGCTTCGAAGCGTTTTCATGTACTTTGCTCATCTAGCAAAACAGAAACTACTTGGAGTTATTCTTATGGAATTGCAACAAAGTATGAAACAGAAGGCTTAGGTTGGGATGAAATCAATGAAAAAGTGATTGATTTAAATGCAGATGCCAATGGAGATAATATGGTGACAATGGCGGAACTTTATGAGTATGCTTATCCTTTAGTGTTAGATGAAGTTGCCAAGTTAGGTCATAATCAGCACATGGTTGTATATCCGGCAGATGATGACTTTGTAGTTGGCGGAAGATATTAAAATAGTATGATTGAAAAAAGACACATGTATTTGGGTAAGATAAGGCTTAATGTAAAATTTTTCAGGCTATAGAAAGATTATATATTTTGTGAAAAGTATTAAAAATTTTGAAAGAAGGTAGTTAAATGAAAAAGGGTATCAAAATGTTGCTTATGTGTATGGTGTTGGTCCTACCAATGTTGGTCTTGCCTTTTATGGCAAAAGCTGGGAATAAAGAAGTGGAAATTTCTGTCTTAGCGCTTCCTGAAAATGGATCAGATGGAAAGCATTTGATGTGTGGTTCTAGTTTAATATTTGAAGTAGAAATAAACAGCGATGAGGTAGATAAGAATACTGCAGATATTGACTGGAACGTAACAAAAAAGGATGGCACTCCAATGCAAGCGGTATATGAGGTAAGAAATGACAGTAAAAATCTGGAAGTATATGCACCATACGGCTATTCTGAGGAGTTAGAAGTTTCTGTGTGTGTAAATGGAAAGGTAGCATTGTCAGATACTTATACATTTGAAACGCAGGAAAACGAAAAAATGGTAGGAAAATCATTTTTCCAATTTGATTTGGGAAGTGCAGGGGAAGATATTGTATGTAGTCCTACTACTGAGGTGTGGAATGCAGGTGAGAAAACATATACCATAACAATGCCGAGCGTGAGTTTGAAGAACGATTGTATTTTATTTCATGGATGGAAATGTTCCAATGGATATGTTTATGTTCAGGGGGAGAAAGTTACTGTTTCCTATAAAACAAGCGGTTTTATGATTGTTTCTGCATGGTATGATGTTTTGGATGAGCCTGGAATCATGGCTACAAAGTTTCCGTTATATACAGAAGAACCAGTAGCAACAACAGGGGCGGCAGTTACTACTGCCCCAGCAGAAACATCACAGGTCAGTGCAACATCAAGTGCTGTACCACAAGTAACAATAGAACCAGCTGTAAGTACAATTCCGGAAATGACAGAAGAACCAGTAGAAACTATTGCGCCAGAGGTAACAACAGAACCAATGGTAACTATTGAACCAGAAGTAACCAAGGAGCCAGTAGTAAGTGTAACACCAGAGGGGACTGTTATACCAGAACAGACAGCTATAGTAACATCTACACCAGAGGTGACAAAAGTGCCAGAGGTTACGGGAACTCCAAAAGTGGAACAGACCCCAGTGGCAACAGAGACTCCAGAAGTAACAGCAGAGCCTACTGCTACACCAGTGGTGGATGAAATTAAAACCGTATCTAAAGTTATTGTAAAGAAAGCAGGAAGTAGAAAGGTAAAAGTTTCATGGAGTAAAGTGAGTAACGTAAAGGGATATAGAGTTGCATATTCCACAAATAAAAACTTTAAGAAAAACAGTACAAAATATAGAACAACTACTGCAACAAAAACAATACTTAGCAAGTTGACAAAGAAAAAGACATATTATGTAAAAGTTTGTGCATATACGGTTGTGGATGGTCACAGAGTATATGGAAATTATAGCAATGTGAAAAAGATTACATTGAAATAGTATGTATTCTATGAAAAAACAAGTTAAGGAAAAAGTTCAGAGGAACCTTGAAAATTGCAGATATTTTAGTCTGTAGTATGCGTGCCGTCATCTATGACGGCACGCAAAAGAACTGCAGTAGGCAAATTATTGACGGTGAAGAAATTGAATTATACTTAGGAGACCTTTAAGTAAAATAATATACATAGGAAAGTTTTGTAAGTAATAATAGAACAAAATCAAAAAATTTGTAGTTACAAATAAAAAATAAAAGGTAGGAAAAGAAAACAAATGAAGAAAAACAATATTATGAAGAAATGGAATATTTTTGTAATTATAATTTTAATAATGAATATTTCCATATGTGCCGTACAATCTTCGGTAATTGCTAATGCTAAATGTAATGAAAGTTGTGTAAGTGACGTAGAAAAAAATAAGGTCATTCCTCTATACAATACAGACAACGAAATTGTGGCATATTATGTAGATATAAAAAATGGAGGATATGTAATTACTGATTCAGCTGGAAATGACTTTATTGAATATTCATTGGAAGATGATGGAATACAGATTGATGAAAAGAGTACATATTTTTATTGTGCGCCTTGTTCGTTATATAGAGAAACAGAAGATGAAGAGGTTGTAGATTGTTATGCTGGTAATACTCAAAATACGTGTAGTATATCGGATTTGGAGTGTGAAATTGAACCTGTAGATAGCACCAATAATGTTTGTGAAAGTGAAAAAAAGGCAGTGTCTCTTGCTAGTGATTTGGCATTGCAATTAGCAGAAAAAGTAACAGTTAAAGAAGAAAAAAAGTTGAGTTATTCAACACAGAAGTATGATTATAATCCAGATGGTCGTTGTGGTTCTGTAGCTGGAGCTATACTATTGCGATATTATGATAAATATTATGATGGTGGATATGTTGCTTCTTCATATGAAACTGCAGACGGAAAAAAATTAATCAATTATTTGACTAATAATTTTTTAGGAACTAATACTACTTACTCTCAATTGAAATCAGGATTAAATGATTATTTGGAAAAGAGGGGGTATTCACGTTCCTTTAAATTATTAAAAGGTTTGAATTCTACAAGTGTGTATAGCAAGATAAAAACATATATAAAAGGAAATAAACCACTAATTGTAGGATTGACACAACATCCTAAATATGGAGAACATTGGGTTGTGGGAACGGGATATTCTATAGTTTATTCTGATTCCTATGGTTATGGATATGTTGTTATAGTGAATGATGGATGGGGAAATGAAAATATAAGAATCAATAATCAATATGTAGATGGTGTTGTATATAAGAATTAGAATAAGTATTATTTACAAAGCATGGAAAGAGGGATAATTTATGAAAAAGAAGGCAAAACAAATTTCACTTATTTTGTTTGTGGTGTTTAGTCTTATGGGATGTGGTTCAAAGTCCACAGATGGGGAAAAAGTTCAAGATAACAGTGAGAAAATAAAGAAAATTCAAATACAATTTCAGAATGAATATGTAGAATGTACAGATACAGAAGAAATCGCTTATATTGAAAACATATTTCACAAAGATAATTTGAAAGTGAAAAAGAATGAAGACAAAAAGGGATGGATTTATAAATTTGTGTTATATTCAGAGAAGGATGAAGTTGTGAAAGAGGCAGTGATTATCAATGAAAATGAGGTTAAGATAGAGGATAAGTGCTATACTTGTGAGTCTATAGATTTAACTAAATTGGATGAGATTACAGGAATTGACAGAAATTAGTTTGTTATACGAGGAAAAAAATATGAAGAACGCAATAATGAAAAAAGTAATAGGAACAATTGTAGTAGTAGTAGCTATATTAGTAGTGCTTATATATAATTGGAACAGAAACAGTACATTATTGAATGTTTCGAAAAATAATATTGATAAGATAATGATTACCAATGGGACAAATGGTAATATTATAGAAATAAAAGGGGATTATAAAGATAAAATTTGTGATGAAATTAGCCTAATAAACAAGAAGAAAGTAAAAAATATAGAAACCACAGGTTGGATTTATAAATTGAGTTTTTATGAAGGCGAAAAGGTAAAAAGTATTACAATAGTATCAAATGAAGTAGTTCTTGTTTCAGATTCAAGATATCGTATTGAAAAAGAGGATGGTGATAAACTTATTAATTGGATAGAGACGGCATCAAAAAATCAATAATTTGAATTAAGTTAAGATAGAGGTAGTTAAAAAGACATAGTATGTAAAGAAAAAAGGACTCTTGCGCTAATCTTATAGGATAGGATTGGCGTGAGAGTCCTTTTGAATTTTAGAAAGATTGCATCAATTCCACATTGAGAAAAGTGATAAAAACTTCACTATTTTGTTTCAAATGATGCACATTCTGTATCTGCACAAGTGCAAGTAGATGCGTCACATTTACCTACATTGATTTTGTCTAATGTGCAGTAATTTTCACCAGATGCGTGGTGAAGGCATTCTGTTACGGAACAACCGATACTCTGATTTTTTTGCATGTTAAAGACCTCCTTCATGATGAAAAATGCGTTCAGTAACTAAACTGTAACAACAGTAGTATGTGCAGAGTTTAAATTAATATTCAAAGATAAAAAAATATGTTATAATAGAGGGATGATGTTGTCTGCATAGAGATAGGCATGGAAGTTTTGTTACATGTGTGAAGAAAGAAGTGAGGGCATGGCTTTAACAGAGGAAACAATTAAAAAGAATGCGACCAGTGCAGCGTTGCGAAAAGGAAAGAATCTTTTGCGAGATGGCGGAGTAGAAGAGCTGCTTGTGGATCAGGATGTGGAGAATGGAATCGTATTTTTAAATGGAAAGGTAGCAGGAAATGAGCAGCCTTTTTATGAGGTATCTGTAGATTTGGATGCCTATCGCAATTATGAGGCGACACAGACAAAATGTCCATGTCAGGCAAATCGAACCATACCTGGATTTTGCAAACATATTGTGGCAATCCAGTTGGCATATATAGAACAGGAACGAAAAAAAGAAAAGGAACGATTGCAAAACAAGCGGAATATGGAATTGTTTGATAAAAAAGAAAGACAGCAGGAAGAAGGACGTAGAATTACCAGTTCCAGTGAGTTTGCAGAGGAATACCAGCGTGTGCAGGAGCAGAGAAGACGGCAGGAAGAAAAGCAGAGAACCGATAGAGAAGCACAGCTACAAAAAATACTGGGAACCGGTGCTGTGAAAAAAGGGGTGCGAGTGCCAAATCCCCAGTCTGACAGTGCCATTACTAGAATGTTAGACCGTATGGCACAAAATGTGCAAAAAGAAATTTATCAAGGAACGGTTATGCAAGAGAAGATGGAGATTGAACCACATCTTTTTCGGAGTTATGGATATGGTCCTTTTATGGTGTCTTTTCGGGTTGGTGGCAAGAAAAAATATGTGATAAAATCTTTGGAATCTTTTGTGGATTTAATTGAGGAACGTGCCAGCTTTTCTTATGGAAAAAACTTAACTTTTGTACATGCAAGAGAAAATTTTGCAGAATCTTCTTTGCCATTATTGGACTTTATTCAAGAGTATGTACATATGAGCAGCAATCGGCAGCAGAGAAGTTTTTATCATGCGCCATCTACAAAGGATATTACCCTTCACCCTTTGCTATTTGAAAAATTGATGCTTGCCATTGAAGAGGGAATGGAACTTTTGGAATCACATTTTGAGGGGATTTCCCATATCCGCATTTTGGGGGGAAGCGAGGGTGGTATGTTCTATTTGCAGCAGCGTAGCCCGGACTTTAAGTTGGAACTTGAGAAAACAGAGGAAGGGGCATATTTACGTTTTCCTAAAATGAACATTATGCTGGGGAGTACCGAAGTATTTTTGGTGGAACACAATATGATTTATCATTGTGGAGCAGATTTTTCCAAGGACACTCGTATTATTTTAGAACAGTTAAGTATGACAAATGAACAGGAATTATTTATTGCAGATAAAGATTTGCAGAGTGTGTGTGCATCCATTATTCCACCGCTTGCCAAGCATTTTCGTTTAGAGGAATATAACTTGTCGGTGGAGGAATATCAGCCACCAGAGGCAGAATTTTTATTCTATTTGGATGATGATAAGGAGATTGGAATTACTTGTCGGGTGGAATGTAGATATGGCAGTGAGAAATATCGGATTTTTCAGGAAACAGACCACAATGTTTACCGGGATGTGGCAAGGGAAGCTGGTGTAATTCAACTACTGGAAACATATTTTACTATGGCGAGACGAAAACATTCTGATTTTATGATTACTGAGGACGATAAATTATATGAATTGTTGTTGGATGGAATTGATGAATTAAACCAGCTAGGACAGGTTTTTGCCACAGAGAGTTTTCGAAAAAATGGTATCAGACAAACACCAGGTGTGGAACTTGGGGTGTCCATTAAAAGTGATTTGTTGGATTTGTCAGTGCAATCGGAGCAGTTGCCATATGAAGAATTAGATGCGATTTTAAATAGTTATAAATTGCGAAAGCGATTTCACAGATTAAAAGACGGACAGTTTTTGGAATTGGAAGACTCTTCCCTTGCAGTGCTTTCCGAGCTTGCAGATGGACTGGAAATTAGTGGGAAAGATTTGCAAAAGGGAAACATTCGTCTGCCAAAGCATCGTGCGCTTTTTGTGGATGCAGTGCTTCGGGATGCAGGGGAGCAGGTGCATGTCCATCGTGATAATCTGTTTCGTGGGCTTATCCGTAATATTAAAAATGTAGAAGACAGTGATTATGAGATTCCAGCACAGCAGGCATCTATCTTGCGTAGTTACCAAAAGAAAGGCTACAGATGGCTTAGAACTATACGTGAATATGGTTTTGGAGGTATTTTGGCAGATGACATGGGATTGGGAAAGACTTTGCAGATGATTACACTGTTTCAGGCAGTAAAAGAAGAGTGGCAGTCAAAAGGCGCAAAGAAACATACGGTTTTGGCATTGGTAGTGTGTCCGGCATCGTTGGTTTATAACTGGGAAAATGAAATTGAAAAATTTGCTCCAAACCTTACAACTAGAATTGTGATTGGTTCAGCAGCTACAAGAAAGAGTTTGATTACAGACAAAAACGCAGCGGATGTTTGGATTACTTCTTACGATTTGTTAAAACGTGATATCAAATTGTATGAAGATTGCCATTTTGACATTCATGTGATTGACGAGGCACAGTATATAAAAAATGCCAGAACGCAGGCGGCAAAAGCGGTAAAAAATGTATCTTCCAACACAAGAATTGCGCTTACCGGTACGCCTATTGAGAATCGATTGAGTGAGCTTTGGAGTATTTTTGATTTTTTGATGCCAGGATTATTGTTTAGTTATAAGCATTTTAAAGAAGAGATTGAAAGTGCCATTATCGGCGGAAAAGAAAAGGATGCAAAAGCAAACGAAAAGGCAGTGGAGCGTTTGAAAAAAATGGTGCGACCATTTATTCTCCGCAGATTAAAAGAAGATGTGTTGAAAGACCTGCCAAAAAAATTAGAAAATGTGGTTTATGCCAAGATGGAAGGCGAGCAGCTGAAATTGTATGAGGCAAGAGTGCAGCGTTTGAAGCAAAGTCTTGAAAAGCAGACAAATGAAGAGTATAAGAAAAATAAAATTGAAATTTTGGCAGAACTGACAAGACTTCGACAGATTTGCTGCGACCCTGCATTGTGTTACGAAGACTATCAGGGAGATTCTGCCAAGCTGGCAGTAGGCATGGAATTGATTGAGGATGCAGTAAGTAGTGGGCATAAGATTTTAATTTTCTCCCAGTTTACGACTATGCTTGAACGTATTGGAGCAGAATTGGAAAAAGCAAAAATTTCTTATTATGAGCTTACTGGAGATACAAAGAAAGAACGTCGGGTAGAGATGGCAAAGGCGTTTAATGAAAATGATGTACCTGTCTTTTTGATTTCCCTTCGCGCAGGAGGAACCGGACTTAATTTGGTAGGTGCAGACATGGTCATACATTTTGACCCATGGTGGAATTTGGCAGCACAGAATCAGGCAACAGACCGAGCGCATCGTATCGGACAGAAACGCGTGGTTACAGTATTTAAGATGATTACGGCAAAGAGCATTGAAGAGAAAATACTTGTGTTACAGGAGAAAAAGAGAAATCTAGCGGATCAGATTATATCCGATGAAGGATTGTCGGAGAGCAGTCTGACCAGAGAGGAATTGTTAGACATTTTGTAAAAAGGAGAAGAAAACATTTATGAATTATTATAGTGGACAAATAAGCAAGCTCATTGAAGAATTGTCCAAACTTCCGGGAATTGGGGCAAAGTCTGCCCAGAGGCTTGCCTTTCACATTATAAATTTACCAAAGGAACAAGTGGAGGAACTTGCAGATTCCATTGTCAGTGCCAAAAATACGGTACAATACTGTAAGTGCTGTTGTACCATTACCGATAAGGAGTTGTGTCCTATTTGTGCCAGTGAGGAGCGCAATAAGCGTGTGATTATGGTGGTGGAAAATCCCAGAGACTTGGGGGCATATGAAAAGACCCAAAAATTTGATGGGGTATATCACGTACTTCATGGTGCCATTTCTCCTATGCTTGGAATCGGACCGGGGGACATTAAACTGAAAGAATTGATTCTCCGTTTGCAACAAGATGTGGATGAAGTGATTATTGCTACAAACTCAAGTCTTGAGGGAGAGACAACGGCAATGTATATCAGTAAATTGATTAAGCCTACGGGAATCAAAGTATCAAGAATTGCAAGCGGAGTGCCAGTGGGAGGCGACTTAGAGTATATTGACGAGGTTACGTTGCTTCGCGCTTTGGAAGGACGAACGGAATTGTAGTGTGGAATGAAAATAGTGAGTAACTATTCAGACCCCTCTATAATGGAACAATAATGATATATAAAAAACCGACTAAGAAACCTAAGTTTCAAAGTCGGTTTTTTCCCAATCTATCGTTATAGAAAATGATAAGAGAGGGTGTTACAATTAGCTAAGCCAAATGTAACAGGGGAGTATTCAAATGTATGAAAAATTCTTGCAATTGTTATTATAGGAGAGACTTATGGAGAGAATGTGTACAAATCCTAAAAAAAGTATAAAAATAATAAAATATGTATATCTTTGTGGCATATTAGCAAAGAATAGGAATGAGATGTCAATAAAAATCCAGTGAACTATTGCATTTTGAATTAAGTGTTTGTAAGATAATGGTAATTGAAATTATTCAGAACATATTTGATACATGTAGTCAAATATGTTCTGAAATGTATAGAGAAGGAGGAAAATAAAATGAATCATAAGGAAAAATGGTGGAAAAAGGCAGTGGTTTATCAGATTTATCCGAGAAGTTTTCAGGATAGCAATGGGGATGGAATTGGAGATTTAAAGGGGATCATTCAAAGAATGGAATATCTTGGAGAGTTAGGCATTGATGCAATCTGGCTTTCTCCAGTGTATAAATCACCACAGGATGATAATGGATACGACATTGCAGATTATCAAGATATTGAGCCAATGTTTGGGTGTTTAGATGATATGGAGGCCTTGATAGAAGAGGCAAAGAAATATAACATTCGAATTATTATGGATTTGGTTTTGAATCATTCATCCGATGAACATCGTTGGTTTAAAGAGGCAAAGAAGAGCAAAGACAATCCATATCATGATTATTATGTTTGGAGAGACGGAAAAGAAGGTGTTCCACCAAATGATATGAAGGGAGTTTTTGGTGGCTCTGCATGGGAGTGGGTTCCAGAGTTGCAACAATACTACTTCCATCAATTTTCTGTAAAACAACCAGATTTAAACTGGGACAATCCAAAGGTGCGAAGAGAAATTTACGATATGATATTGTGGTGGATGGACAAAGGCGCTGGTGGTTTCCGTCTGGATGTGATTGATCAGATTGCAAAAGAGCCAGATAAAGGGATTACACAGAATGGTCCAAACCTTCATAAATATATTCGTGAGATGAGCAAAGAAACCTTCCAAAAAGGAGATTTGATTACCGTTGGAGAAGCATGGGGAGCAACGCCGGAACTGGCAAAACTTTACAGCAATCCAGATGATAGTGAATTTTCTATGGTATTTCAGTTTGAGCATATCGGACTGGATCAGCAGGAAGGAAAAGAAAAATGGGATTTGGCACCACTTCCGTTCTTGAAGTTAAAGCAAGTATTAACACGTTGGCAGACAGAAATGTATAATTGCGGATGGAACAGCTTGTTTTGGAATAATCATGATTTGCCACGTATTGTATCTCGTTGGGGTAATGATAAGGAATACAGAGTAGAATCTGCAAAAATGTTTGCTATTTTGTTACATGGAATGCAGGGAACTCCTTACATTTATCAAGGGGAAGAACTGGGGATGACAAATGCCCAGTATGAAATAGAAGAATATCGCGACATTGAGACACTTAATGTATATCAGGAACGATTGGAGCAGGGATATTCAAAAGAAGAGATTATGCGTTCCATCCATGAAAAAGGGCGTGATAATGGACGTACTCCAATGCAGTGGGACGATACAGAACACGCTGGTTTTACAACTGGTACACCATGGATAAAAGTGAATCCAAATTATAAGGAAATCAATGCAAAAAGTCAGGTAAATGATCCAAATTCCATTTTCTCTTGTTATAAGAAACTGATTCAATTGCGTAAGGAATATCCGGTATTTGTGGATGGACAGTTTCAGTTGTTATTAGAGGAGGATGAGAATATCTTTGCTTATGAACGAAAGAACAAAGAGCAAAAGTTGGTAGTCGTTTGTAATTTCTATGGAAAGACAGTAGAAATGCCATTAAAAGAAGTTTGTAAGGATATGGAATTGTTAATAGGAAACTATGGGGATATGGCAGAATTGGAAACACTTCGTCCTTATGAGGCAAGGATATATATACAATAGTACAAGAGATATTAAACTTCGCACATATCAAGTACAGTTTGTGCAGTATATACAAGGCTTCATAGTCTTGTATATACTTGCGCAAGATACTATGTTTATGTGCGAAGTTTCCGTTAAAAGCCAAATAGACAAATAGTTTCCTCTTTTTCAAAATCGTGATATAGCATAGCTTTGTCTATTTGGTAAATTTGTATCATATGAGATAAGTGAGCATCCTGTGGAAATAGGACAGGTAGTTGATTTTCAAAACGTGCTTCTAAAAGTTCTGGTGAAAATTGCAGTCTGTGCTTATTTTCAAAAAGGGCTGCATATAAAATATCTGCTTCTACTAAATCTTGAAACATATGGCTGCCGTAGGACAATTCCGGCATATATCCGGCTTTGGAGTAAGCTACTTCACAGATGGTATTAAAATTGCTGATTTCTCCAAAAGTGACGGGTACACCAAGTTCAGGAGAAGAAGTTCCAATACGACCGGGAGTTAGCAATAATAGCTTTTTACCTGAGCGTTTGTAATGCTCGTTAATCTGTCCCACGATTTTTGCCACTTGAGGCTTATTGGCATAAGGATAATTGTAATAAGCATAAGGATCAATATTTACAATAATATCTACTGATTCGCGGCGAGAGGCACCCATAGAGGAACCTTTACAATGAAAGAGAACGGGTGTATCCTCTGTGACCGTAGGAAGTTCTACTTTCTTGTCGCCTTGGCAGGTTTGCAATGGGCGGCATTGTAAGAAATTTACCATAAAATTTCCGTTTTCTCCTAAATTTACTGTATATTCAATGTCCACCGGGTGCGAATATATTTTTTGTAAGGTGGCAAGCACATCTTTCATCATAGTAGTAAAAGTTTCATTGCCTATAAGTCCGTCACATCCTACATAAAAAATCGAACGGTGAATTCCTCTGTCACGAAAATTACGTTCCGTTTCATAGTCGTGATTTAGTAGGTTTTGGCAAACATAATTTGGTAGGAGAGGCATCATATCTTCAAAAGCAATTTCTTTTTCCTTACAATTCTCCAAATCTAAAACATCCAGCTTATGCTGAGAGAATTTGTGGCGGTAAGAAGAGTCTGATTTTAACAGGGCAGTTGGCATATCCAGACTGACTAGACGTGGATAATCTCCAGTAGTGCGGTCTACGGCTTTTGTGCCAAGTCCCATAACCAGACGGAGCATACCTTTAGAAGCATCCATTTCTTCCATAAATTTGTAGGTGCTGTAAGAAAAGCCTACTCCTGCCGCATGTGGCATAAAATAAGGTGGATAGTAGGAACCGGACACCCGTTGTACCAAAAGTGCCATTTGTTCATCCCGTTTTTCCATGCCTCGCTGCAAACGATACTCTAATGCTGCCGGGTCCATAGTGCTTGCGTATACAATTTTTACAGCGTGTTCAAATGCGGTAAGTCTTGTTTCTAAATCTCCCATATTTGGGCAAAAGACAGATTCGTATTTTCCGGCAAAAGCATTGCCAAAGCCATCTTCCAAAATAGAACTACTGCGGACAATAATAGGACTCTGGCCAAAGTAGGTGAGAAGACGGCGAAACTGTTCTCGAATATTTTCTGGAAAAACTCCATTTTCTATAGAAGTTTTTAGTTCCTTCGCAGCGGAAAAATAGCCATCCTTTGTTCGTTGTTTCACCCTTGTCTGCCAGCAGTTATTTTCCACCAGATAGGTATAATACACATCAGAACCGATAAAAAAAGAATCGTGAGGTTCTATATGTTCTCTATATTGAGGAAGTTCTGCATCAATGATTTTTCTGGCTAACAGCATACCGCAGGCTTTTCCACCAATCATACCAGTTCCTACCATATGATTGCGGACCATAAAATAATCTTCTGCATGAAAATAAGTATCAATCATTTCACGCATACGTTCATCTCTTGTCATAATTACATCACGCATAAACTGGAGTTCCCGTTTTCTAAGGGTTCCAGCCTGTAATTTTTGATGGGCCGAAGTGAAAAAACGGTCCCAGCTATCCAGTTGAGTTTCTTCCATATTATCTTGTAATTTTTGGATAGCAGTATAAAACTTACTGGCACGGATGCCATCGGTAAGTGGGGTGAAAGTAGCTGTGTCAGGTTTGTATTCATGGGGCATAAACATGGTAGGTGAATACCGTTTCCACACTTTAAGCGGCTGGACAAAAATATGGTTCTCGTAAGAAAAAGCATCCAGCAAAAGCTGAGTAGCTTCCTGAATTTTTGCAATGGTACTAAAGGAGTGTCTGCCACGTAAAATAGGAAACCATGCCACCGTATCCAGTTCAAATAAATAAGGGCAGGTGACTCGGAAAAAGTTTCCCATCATTAAGTCGGTACTCCATGCTACTTGTAGCTCAGAAAGACAATCAAACACATAAAAAGCATCCGGTCCCTCCTGCTCAATAATATCGTGAATTTCCAGCGTAAAAGTCTCAAAACGATGGGATAAATCTACTTCGTATAACGTTACTCCTTCCCTAACGTTCACCAATGGTTCATGGTTTGAAAATCGTATATAAATAAGATTTCTCTTATCTTTAATGGCTTGCGCTACAAAAGGAGTCACAAAGAGGCGAAATACCTCAAGGGAATCCACCTGCCACACTACATTGTCCCCCATGCGAATGGAGTGTAGTGCTGCATCCATCTCTGGGATTCCGGAAATAATTTTCTGAAATGCGTTTGACATAGTACCCCTCCTATCAAAAGGTTGGAACCTTTTTCTTATTTATACATAGTATACCAAAAAATGGGGATTTTTTCGATGGGATTTATTATGACTTACGAAAAATGAACAAAAATCTTAAAAAATTGTAAGAATTCTTCTAAAGAAAAATGCTTGTGTAAAAAGCAAATGTTGAGTATAATTGTATCAGCTAAAATCTAGGTAAAGTGTAAAAGATGAAAGTTTAAGATGAAATAAGGAGTAGATGTGTGCTATGAGTACATTAAAAAATGTGATGAAATCTTTGAAATTGCCAAAGAGAAAGGAAAAAAAGGAAAAAGAACCTAAAAAGGAAAAGCAGCATTCCCAACGTTATTATCAGATAATAGGATTTTTTAATAAGTATTCACTTATATTTCATTTCTTATTATCTTGTTTGATTGTATTTGGAGTAGAGTGGGTATCCAGAAGAAGCGTGGGGTCTGCCCTATCTTTTGTAGATTTGCATACGAAAGCATTTTTGTATAATGCCTTTATCGTATTTTGTTCCTTTACCTTAGTGTATTTGTTTCGGAGAAGAACCTTTATCCGAATCATTACAGCAGGTTTTTGGATGTTTTTAGGAATTGTGAATGGATGTATTTTATCCAACCGTGTAACACCTTTTGCGTATACGGATTTGAAATGTATTTCTGAGTTATTTGCTATGCAGGAAAACACCAATTATTTCACCGCAGATCAAGCATTGATTGTAGTTGCTGGTGTGGGAAGTTTCGTGTTATTATGTGTGCTTATGTTTGTCAAAGGACCAAAATATCAAGGAAAGATGCACTTAATAACAGTTCCTGTAGCTGTAATTGCATTGTTCTTTGTAGGAATTCCTATTACTACACAGGCAGCGCAGGGAACTAACATTGTAACGAATTACTTTTCTAACATTGCACAGGGATATGAAAACTATGGTTTTATTTATGGATTTTCCTGTAGTGTGTTAGACAGAGGAATGAGTAAACCGGACAATTATTCAGAAGAAAATATACAGAACTTGATGAATCAAGTAGAAGAGGACAAAGAAAAGACTAAGTTAAAGAAGAACAAGCCAAATGTGATTTGTGTATTGTTAGAGTCCTTCTGTGATCCGGAAGAGATTAAGTTTTTAGAGACTAATGAAGACCCAATTCCAACTTTCCATGAGTTAGAGAAGAAGTATTCTTCTGGTTATCTTACCGTTCCTGTTATAGGTGCTGGAACTGCCAATACAGAATTTGAGATTCTGACTGGAATGAGTATGGATTATTTTGGAACTGGAGAATATCCATATAAGACGATTTTAAAGAATACCGATTGTGAGAGTATTGCATCAGACCTTTCAAAGATAGGATACAGTACCCATGCGGTACATAATAACGGAGGTAATTTTTACAGCCGTGTAAATGCGTTCTCTATGTTTGGATTTGACAGTTTCACCAGTAAAGAACTTATGGACATTAAAACATATACACCAAATGGAAGTTGGGCAACTGACGATATTTTGGTAACAGAGACAGTAAAGGCGATGGATAGCACTCCGGATCAGGCAGACTTTTCTTATGTAGTTACGGTAGGAACACATGGAGATTATCCAACAGAGCCTGTTATTGAAAATCCACCATATGTAGCCTCTGGTCTTGAGACAGAGGAAGAGACCAATCAGTGGACATATTATGTAAATCAGTTGAATGAAGTAGATACCTTTATGGCGGATTTAATTGAACAGATGGAGCAGAGAGAGGAAGATACGATTATCGTATTTTATGGCGATCATCTTCCAACACTTGGCTTAGAAGATAAAGATATGGTTTCTAACGATATTTATAAGACAAAATATGTTACTTGGAATAACTTTGGTCTTGAGAAGAAAGATGCAGATTTATATGCGTTCCAGTTGTTGGCGAACATTACAGAAAGCGTAGGAATTCATGAAGGTACTATTATGAATTACCACCAGACACAGGGACATAATATGGATGAAGAGAGTTATCTTTCTGGTCTTGAAAACTTACAGTATGATATTCTTTATGGAAAACGTTACTGTTATGGAGATGAGAATCCATATCCTGCCACAGACATTGAGATGGGTGTGGAAGAGATTGAGATTAACTCTGCAAAACTTGGATTTGATGGAAACCGAGTATTCTTAAATGGAGAGAACTTTACAAAGTGGAGTAAGGTTTATGTGGATGGAGAACGAGTAACGACCAGCTTTATCAATAATCATATGCTTGCTATTAAGCGTAGTGATATTGAGGATGGGCAGACTATCGTTGTGCAGGTACTTGGTTCCGGTGATACGGTATTCCGTACATCGAATGAATGGGTATACGATGATTCATCCAGTGCAGATATAGAAGAAGAGTAGGAATAAGATTAATATGCAAATTTATAATTAGTCATAAAAGGCAGAGCAAACATAAAAATTGTGTTTGCTCTGTCTTTTTCTGTAAAATAGCTGATAAGGGGATTTTTGGGGAAAATGCCAATGAATATGTGGAATTTTCCGAAAAAAAACCAAGTGTTTTGTGCATATGGTTGAAAAAGATTACGAATATTTGAAAAATATTGTACAAATGTTAAAGCCATGTTATAATTTACTTATAGTTAGGGCAAAATTTAGTTAAGACATGTAATGTGTCAGTCATGTAAAGTTTGGAGGATGAAAGTAATATGAGCAGAAAGAAATTATTATCGTTAATGCTATCATGTACCTTAGCGGCAACAACGGTTTTCTCAAATTTCGGATGGAGCGCTAATTCTAATGTTCGTGCTGCAGAAACTGAGACTGTTGTGGAAGAGACACAGGTAGACAGTAATGATTATGGCTTGTGCGATGACATTCAGGATGGTGTTATTTTGCATTGTTTCGACTGGAAATATAACGATATTAAGGCTGAATTGCCAGCTATTGCGGAGGCAGGATTTACTTCTGTTCAAACTTCGCCAGCACAGAAAGGTGACGGAGATGTTTGGTATTGGTTATACCAGCCACAAACTTTTTCGATTCAATCAAATGCACTGGGTAGTAAGTCAGAGTTGCAGGCATTGTGTGAGGAAGCAGAGAAATATGGCATTAAAGTAATCGTGGACGTAGTTGCTAACCATACCCGTTCTATTGGTGATGATGGATTAGGTGGCGATTGTTATCATTATGATGAAGGTAGTATTGATTATGGTCAAAATTCAAATCGTTATGATTATACACATAAGCGGATTGGTATGCCGGATTTGAATTCAGAGAGTGCTACTGTACAGAATAAGGTAAAAGGATATATCCAAGAACTAAAGAGTGTCGGTGTAGATGGTATTCGTTGGGATGCCGCAAAGCACATTGGTTTGCCAAGTGAGAGTTGTAATTTCTGGCCTGCAGTTACAGGGGAAGGATTATACAATTATGGTGAGATTTTAAATGGACCGTTAAATGGTTATGGTAATAATAATGAGTTAATGAAAGAATACACCAATTATATTTCTGTTACAGACGATGAATATGGTGATGGAGTATTAAACGCAATTAATGGTGGAGGTGTACCAAGTTCCATTGGTAACTATTCCGAGCGTGGAGTGTCAAAAGACAAATTGGTTTATTGGGCAGAGAGTCATGATACTTACTCTAATAATGGTGAGTATGGAAAAGCAACACAGTATATTGATCAGAATAAGATTGACCGTGCGTATGCTATTGTAGCAGCACAGGGAAAAGCAACTTCATTGTATTTCTCTAGACCATATGAGACAAATAAGCAGTCCATTATGGCAGGAGCAAAGGGTAGTACCCATTTTACATCCAAGGAAGTAGCAGCAGTCAACCATTTACATAATGCTTGTGTAGGGCAGAAAGATTACTATGTACAGAATGGAAATGCAGCTGCTGTATGTCGTGAGACAGGTGCCGTTATCGTTAAGGGTAGCGGAAGTGGAGAAGTTTCTATTACAAATGGTGGTGGAACTACAGCTCCGGGTACCTATGTGGATGAAGTGTCTGGAAGTACATGGACAGTTACAGAGTCAACTATTTCTGGTACAGTAGGAGATAGTGGTATTGCTGTTATTTATGATGGAAATGGAATTACAAAGAATCCAAAAGTAACTGCATCTAAGTCAAGCGGTTCTTTCCAGGATGCTTTTGATTTAACACTAACACCATCTAATGCAACAAAAGCAACATACTCTATCAATGGTGGAGATGAAGTAGAATTTACTACAGCAACAAAAGTAAAAATTGGTGAAGGATGCCAAATTGGTGATAAAGTTACTGTCAAAGTTACTGCAGTTGGAGAAGAAGGAACTACTCCATTTAATGAGACCTTTACTTATACAATGTCAGAGGCACCAGAGTATGCAATGTACATTCGTGTGAAAAAGAGCGATTTTAGTACAGCACCTTATTTATATCTGTTCAATACAGGAAAACCAGACCTTAATGGAAAATGGCCTGGAGCAGCAATGACAGAAGATGGAGAGTATTATGTGTATACCAGTGATACATTAGATAGTGCATCTGCAATTTTAAGTACAGGGGATTGGAGAAATACACAAGAAGGTGAGACAGAGGCTGTAGTTAGTGGATATATGGAGTATAATAAATCATCCAATAGTTTTTCTACTTTTACAATTTCTAAGCCAACTAAGACTGCCGAGCCAACACAGGAACCAACAAAGAAGCCAGAGGCAACAGCCACAGTAAAGCCAACAGATACACCAAAGGCAACAGCAACCGTTAAGCCAGAGGCAACAGCCACAGTAAAACCAACAGGTACACCAAAGGCAACAGCAACGGTAAAACCAACAGGTACACCAAAGGCAACAGCAACGGTAAAACCAACAAGTACACCAAAAGCAACGGTAGCACCAACAGCCACAGCGTCTAGTCAGAACATGGCACCAGATAACGTTCCAAATGATACGTCATCATCAAGTGCTAAAGTATATTACAATATTAACTATGAACTTAATAATGGATATTTTGTAGCAGCAGCACCAGGTTCTTATACAGGAGAAGAAGATGTAACTTTGCTTATTCCTGTACGAGAAGGATATACCTTTGATGGATGGTATAAAGATAGTACATATAAAGAGCAGATTTCAGTCATTAAGGCAGGAACTACAGGTGATATTACTGTTTATGCAAAATGGAAAAAGGTTAGTAAGCCTGGAAAACCAGTAATTGCCACTGTTAAGAAAGCAAATTCTACTAAGAAGATTAAGATTACTTTGAAGAAGAAAGTGGCTGGAGCAGTAGGATATGAAGTAGTGATTGCTAAAAATGCCAAATTTACAAAAGGAAAACGTGTGCTTCGTTTTACCGGATTATCAAAAGTGATTAGCAATTTGAAAGCTGGAAAATACTATGTAAAAGTAAGAGCATATAAACTGGATTCTGCTGGACAGCGTATTTATGGGGCATATTGTGTAAAAACAAAAACAATTGTATTAAAGAAATAAACCAGCGGTAAGAGATTTAAAAATAAACCGGGAGGATATACAAAAAATGTATGTCATCCCGGTTTTCTTATGTTTTAATATTTAAAATTTTCTTTTGTTTGTTTAAAAGAATAAGATTTTTTGGCTTGGTCGGCATCTATAGATGTTCCTAACAAGGTTTCAGTGGATTCTGTTTGAATTTGTAAGATACGATAATAGTCTTTGTCTCGAATAAGAGAGCGACGTTTTTTTTCTTTCATGCGTAATACGTCATATACACTAAATACCGTAAAATTTCGCTGACCCGTTGCATCTGTAAAGCGACACCAAGTGGGGATGACGGAAACATTTTCTATATAACTGCCTTTTGCGGGATTTTTGCAGATGTTTAAAGTAAGAATAGTTCCTGCATCTCTTGGTTTGGTCACTTGGGAAGAAATAAAGTTTCCCATGGAGTACATAATAAATCCGGTTCTTGTACTTCCGTCTTTTTCGGTAATACGTTGGTATTCCATTGGCTGAAGTACATGTGGGTGACTGGCAATCACAGCATCTGCGCCACATTCTAGCATTTTGCGGTATTGCTGTTGATAAATTTCAGCGGGTGTCTGGGCATATTCTGTTCCGTTGTGAGGAAGAACAATGACAAAGTCTGCCTGTTTTCTGGCTTTTTTGATTTTTTTATAAAAGCCATCGTTTAATAATTGTACATTGTAGTCATTTTCAAAGGGCATGCCATTCGTACCATAGGTACAGCTTAGAAATGCCACAGAAATCCCATTAATATTAGTAATAAAAATGTTTTGGCTATCTTGTTTTGTCTGATAAGTACCTGCATGGTCAAAGTGCAGAGAGTCAAGAACGTCAATCGTTCGGCAAAGGGCGGTTGTGCCTTGGTCTACACAATGATTGTTAGCTGTGGATAGAAAGTCAAAACCAGCTTCCTTTAAAGTTGAAGCAAAGCTGTCAGGAGAGTTAAAACAAGGAAAATCCTGTATGCCCAGTTCCTGCCCCCCAAGAGTAGTTTCCAGATTTCCTACTACATAGTCTGCTTGGGCAAAATATTTGCTAACATAAGTAAAATTATTAGAAAAGTCATAATTTCCCGTATTTGCGTCATAGGCAGCTTCGTATTGATAACTGTGTACCATCAAATCACCGGTAAAAGAGATTGTGGCAGAGCAGAAAGGCTCTAAGGTAGGAGCAGAGGAAGGCGTTGCTATTGGGGAAAGTGTTTCTGCATTCGTATCGTGTTGCGTTTCTGTAGAAGATGGATTATTTTTAGAAACGGGACTTGTTTCCGGGTGGTGATGTTGCAATATAAGAGAAGTAATTATTCCTATATTGATAATAATACTAAAAATAAGAATTAAGAGCAAAATTCGTATGGTATTTTTTCGGTTTCTGGTAATGTGTTGCTTTCTTTTCATTGTTTTCTCCAAAGTATTTTTTATTTTGTTGCGTATGTTGGTATTTCGCCATTGCTTCTTCTGATACATAATATAGTAGAGTATTTTCAGGAAGCTATTAGTATAATCTTACCCAATAAACAGAAAAAGAGCAATGGAAAAGACAAAAATAGTACAAAATTGTATGATACCATAAGGATAACTGTAAAGATATTCGGTTGGTTTTTGGAAAGGAAAGTGTAAAATGAGGAAAAAGAGAACCATTTTGTGGTTAGGAATGTTTGTAGTGTTTTTTTTAGTGGATGTGCTTTTCTTTTGGAATATGGTACAGGAGGGTCTTTTTGTTTCTCATATGCAGGAAACCACAGGAACTGTTATTCATGAAGAGGAAGAAACCAACTATTGGAGAACAGAAAAAGAGTGTGAATTTAGCTATACAGTGGATGGAGTACATTACAAAGGCACATTTACTTATGTTTATAGAGGAATATCACCAGAAATTACATTAGGAAAACAAATTCCGGTTACTTATCTTGGCGGGGACCCAGGAAATGCAAGACAGGGAAGTGTTGTCAGAATTATTGGAATATTTGTGTTGAAATGCAGTGTATATATTTTCATTCACTTGATTATAGTTGTGGGATGGATGTTGCGTATGACCATAGGGTATAGACCTAGTATTACGGTTCTTAGTTGAAATTTAGTTGAAAAAGCCTCCATACTGTGCATATGTTGTACAGTATGGAGGCTTTTGGTTTATAAATCTTCTACTTTTGTTTGAATGTCATTTGACATAGCTTCAATATTTATAGATTGTGCAGAAATTTCCTGAGTCGATGCTGCTATGGTTGAAATTTGTTCTGCCATAGCATCCACAGAAGAAACCAAGTTTTTGATGGTATCAATACTTGCATTGATCTGTGGTATGATTTTGTCTGCCTGTTCATTATTTTTAACAATTAATTCTTGTGTAGATGCGGAGAGATTTCGAATTTCCTCTGCTACTACGGCAAAACCTCTGCCTGCGTCACCTGCTCTTGCTGCTTCAATAGAAGCGTTGAGACTTAACAGATTAGTCTGAGAGGCAACATCCTCAATATCTCCGTTGGAATTTTTATAAACATTGATAAAATCGGAGAATATACTAAGGGATTCTTTTAATTTATCAAATTCTACGCTAGTATTTGCAACAATACCTGCAATATTGGTAGATTGCTCTGCTGTAGCTTCGTTTACATCAGTAAGTTGTGTGATGGCATCTTTTAAAGACTTAAATTGAACAACAATATTTTCTAGCTTTTTGTTGTGTTCTTCCTGTTTGGCCATACTTTCCTGATGTGCCTGTTTTACTTCTGCTTTTTCTTTTTCTGCCAACTCTTTTATGTAGTGAATACAATTCTCCTTATGGTTCACACCAGAGTAAATAGCAAGTGCCATATCTTCACATGAATCATAACCACAGCAGTTACAATCGATACATCTGCTCTCTTTGGTTGTTTTATTCATATCCATGTAAATCTTTTCTAATTCAGATTGACTTGGTTGTGTGGTACGTGCAGATTTATCATCATAATGGCGAATAAAGTCGTTCACATCCAAATCTTTAAATTGTTCCATATAATATTCCAGTCTCTTTTCTAATGAAAGTGCATGGTTCCATGGATTTTTGTCATTATGTTTGGAGTGCAGTCCTTTTTTCGTTGGAGATGTAGTTACATTTTTGTGCATTTCGTTAATAGCAAGAAGAATGTCAGTATGATCTAAGTCTGGATCCGTACCAGTTCCTCGAAGACATCCTTTTTGGTAATTAAGAATATCAACAAAAAATGGAAGTTCCTTTTTCTCTTTCAAACGAACTGCGTAGTTCTTTAAAAATTCATAGGCTTCTCGTTCTCCTTCTACCTGAAGAATTGCTGTCTCAGAGCCGAGGAAAAATTCAGCAGCCTCTCTTAAACCACCTGGTTGTGGATACATAGCACCTAAACCATAGACAAATTCTTCATCTGCTTCTGTTGCAGAATGGAAACCATCTTTTATATGTTCCATCATCTTTTTGAAGGTAACGTTGTATTTTACATATCCATTAGTATTTTTATCATTAATCTCTAATCGTTTGGCAATACATGGGCTTAAAAATACTAAATCATCTGTGACTTTTTTGTACTTTTTCAAATAAATAGCCAAATCCATCATTGGACTATGAAGTGGCATTAATTTGTCCAATAATTCCGGCTCATATTTTTCGATATAGTTGACAATTGCCGGACATGGCTGTGAAATACCGCCTTTAAAATTATGTTCCGTAATGTACTTGATATAAGTCCATGTTGTAATGTCTGCACCAAAGGAAACAGAATAAATATGTTTTACACCTTTGGATTTTAAATATCCGAATATTTTTTTGTAAGTCTTTGGATAATTGGCAATAAAGGCTGGAGCTACAATAACAGAAAGATTTGCTCCTTTTGAAAGCTCCTCAAAGAAAATGCTTGTATCATCTTCATAATCTCTTGCATTGTGTTCACAGGCATCAAAACAGGCACCGCATTCGATGCACTTTGAAGAATCTACATGAATTTTGTCTCCCTCCGCTGTATTAGCTTCTAATACTGGGCAGGTACGAATACATTTGTTACAAGCTACACAATTGTCATTAGTAAATATCATAGTTAAGTCCCCCTTAAATTTAGTGTACAAAGCAATAACTGTATTTTATCGAGAAGATTCGCCCCTTTTAATCTTATCAAAAAGTGAAATATAAAATCTGCTTTGCTCCCCTTTTCTGCCGCATAAACAACCCATTCTTTGACGACAGTATATTAATCAAATTATAACATATTCTTCCAATAATTCCAACATTTTGCCAATTAAAAAATCATTTATTTATCACTTGTTTGATTTTCGATTGAAGAAGAGTTGGTATCTATGTGATTTTCATTATTATCAGAAGCAATCATATGCTCTTTTGGAATAAAGCGGTAAAATAGTCGTTCCAGTTGTTTAAAATCAATAGGTTTTCCAAGATATTCGTCAAATCCCTGCTTTATAAGCTGTTCTCGGACTCCGCTAATGGCATTGGCAGTTAATACAATGATTTTGCAGGTACTACCTTTGGCATAGAAAGGACTGATTTTTCGGATTTCCTTCATTGCTTCAATACCATCCATTTGTGGCATCATTTGATCCATAAAGACCATTTGATACTCATTGTCTTTACATAAAGCAATGGAATCTGGTCCATTTGTGGCTGTGTCCACCTGTAATCCATAATGAGCAAAGCTGTGTTTTGCAACCTTTAAATTGACTAAATTATCATCTACAATTAAAACTCGCACATTTGTTATTTTTATGTTTCCAAGAGAAAACGTTTCTTCTGTATGTTCCTTTTTAGAAAAAGCGTCTACTGGTTTTTCATCTATAATCTTTTGTTCCAGCACAACTGTAAAAACAGAACCTTCCCCGTATACACTTTCTACGGAAATGGTACCATTCATCAATGCCACATACCCCTTTACAATGGCAAGACCAAGTCCGGTGCCTTCTGTGCCTTGATGTACTTTTCGATCTACTTGAGAAAAACTTTCAAAAATCAATTCTAACTCATCTTTATTGATTCCCACACCTGTGTCTGAAATCTTGAATTCTAATTGGGCAATTCCATTTTCCTTTTTAGACATCCGAATATCTAATTTTACGTTTCCTTTGTTGGTGTATTTTACTGAATTATTCAGTAAGTTAATTAAAATACCACGGATACGAATTTTATCTCCAAATAACTGGTTTGGAATGTCCGGAGCTACATTCATAGAAAAAGACAAGCCTTTTTTCTTTGCCTGTGTATCAATGATAAGAAATACATCTTGAAGCAAACTACCAGTATAATAATTTTCGCATTCCAGCTCCATTTTTCCGGATTCTAGTTTGGAAATATCTAATATATCATTGATGATTGCCAAAAGATTTAGAGAAGAATTTTTTATATCAAACAAGTATTCCCGCACTTTTGGGGACAAGTCTAATTTTAATACAAGCTCTGACAATCCCACAATGGCATTCATTGGTGTTCGAATCTCATGAGACATATTAGCAAGGAATGTACTTTTGGATTGATTGGCTGTCTCGGCTTCTTTCTTTGCCTCTTCCAAGCTCTGCATGGTTTTCATACGTTCGGATAAATCTGTTACAAGAATAATGTAGCCGATAATATCCCCATAACTATCTCCGATTTTATTTACTGTCAAATCACAAAAGACTTGATTATTTTTACAAACAGCATCTATGTTTTGATATTTTCCATCGAAAGAAAAAGTATCGTTCTCTTCCATGTCAAATAGCTGGCTAATGGGTAGATTTTCTGTTTCTAAACTATTTTGACTTATGTTGAAAAAGGAAGATGCAGCATCATTCATAATCTTCATATTCTGTTTGGTATCATATACTAAAACAGGCATGGATAGTGAATAATATATAAATTCTGACATGTTGGCAATATTAATACGGGAACGGTTCATAACAGATACCGCGTGATATAAAACAACCAATCCCCAAAATTGTGTGATAGAACTTCCAGGAATTGCGGATTTTCCAATCATTGGGAATATAGTATCTAAAATCATTCCAAGCAGAATCAAGGATTCTACTATCAAAAATCTTTTTCCAAAGGCTTTTAATCGTTTTACTTTAGAACGTTTTAGCATATAAATCGTGACACTAAAAATATTGATTGCAATCATGATAGAATACAAAGTATATAACGTATTTGGAAGCCCTTTTTTAAAGTAATAAGTCATCATCCCTGAATCATCCAGATAATAGATGGTTTGATTTTTTTGGATGATTAAAAAATACACAATATATCCTGTATAAGAAAGTCCATTCAAAAAATATTGCAGGTATTTATTGATTCCGGATATGTAGCACACTAATACCTGAGCCATAATCAGATATAAAAATACGCCACTCATTCCAAAAGAACGGCATAAATATGCTTTATATGGATCTGTTTGAAGAAATAATATAGAAAATCCAGCACTCCAAATTCCACTTGCTATACAGAAAACGGAAAGGAATCTGCTTTCTTTATATTTTCGCTGTTGGGAGCAAAGAAGTTGTAACGCAAAATAAAAGGCTAAAACCCCACTTCCAAATAATGTTCCAGAAAAGATATACTTCATTAGCCGTCACCCCCTTTAAGAATAGTATATTTTTCTTAAGAAGTGAAGTCAATGAAAATTGGATAAATTTGGAGAAAAAATTTAGTTGCTATTTTTCACAGAAAAAGCCATAGAGGTATAAAATTCTTCCAGATACAAATAATACTTATACAATGAAATAGAAAAGTATAGGTAAATATGGAGGGAAATGTCATGAAAGCAACAGGCGTAATTAGAAGGTTAGATGATTTGGGAAGAATTGTTATTCCAAAGGAGATACGAAGAACTTTCCGTATTCGGGAAGGAGATCCTATGGAGATTTTTACAAATGCCAATGGAGAGGTGATTTTAAAAAAATATTCACCAATTAGTGATTTGGGTGATTTTGCTATGCAGTATGCAGAGGCGTTAGCTCAAAACACAGGGCATATTGTGTGTATTATGGATAAAGACCAGATTATTGCAGTGGCAGGAGAAAATAGAAAAGAACTAATCAACCAGCCTATCAGCAGAGGTATGGAGGAAGTAATTGAGGAGAGAGCGGTACTTGTGGTAGACCGAAAAGAGGGAGAGGAACTTGGAATTTCCATGCACGATGGAGATTATAAAAAAGAAGTGATTGCTCCTATTGTATGTCAGGGAGATGCCATTGGAGCTGTGGTGATTTTGGCAAAAAATGAGAAAAAAGAAAATGTGGAGACAGAGAAAAAATTGGCATCTACGGCTGCCAGCTTTTTAGGAAAACAGATGGAGATATAGTTTTTACTAAAAGTTTATAGTCAAAACGACTAAAATTACTATATAATGTTGTGCAAAACTGCAAATTGTTGGAGGACAAAAGGAAGAAATGGCTAAAATTCCTTGACAAAAGGGGGTTTAGAGTTTATAAATAGACTTATGAGTGTTTCGGACTTTATAGAGGAGAAGTGCCGCACTTGCAACACTTTCCATTGAAGATGATAAATATGGTGGGAAGAAGAAGAAACGGAGCGAGAATCCGGAGAAAAACATTATTTTTAGAGGAGGAGTTAATCCATGAACAAAGCAGAATTAGTTGCAGCAATTGCAGAAAAGACAGAGTTATCTAAGAAGGACTCAGAGAAGGCATTAAAGGCTTTCATCGATGTTGTAACAGAAGAGTTGACAAAGGGTGAGAAGATTCAGTTAGTAGGATTTGGAACATTTGAAGTTGCTGAGAGATCCGCTAGAGAAGGTAGAAACCCTCAGACTGGTGCAACAATGAAGATTCCTGCATCTAAGGCACCTAAGTTCAAGGCTGGTAAGGCATTAAAGGATGCTGTAAATAAGTAATTGTAACTTATTGTGAATGCGATTAGGTTTCTGCACATTTGTGCAGGAGCCTTTTTTTACGCGAGTAGCGAGGAAAAGCGAGTGCTTGTATGAAGATTTGACGAGCACCGCGATAATCTGAGAAACTCGCAAAGCGTGTTTCTCAGATTTATTCTATAGGATTGCATCTTATAGAGTAAAAAACGCTCTGCTATGGATGTGATTATTTTACTTGGAGGTATTTCATGCGTTTAGACAAATTTTTAAAAGTGTCCCGTTTGATTAAACGGAGAACCGTAGCCAATGAGGCTTGTGATGCAGGTCGTGTAATGGTAAATGATAAAGTGGCAAAAGCGTCTATGTCAGTAAAGGCAGGAGATATAATAGATATTGCCTTTGGTAATAAGAATGTGAAAGTGGAAGTGCTTAATGTGCAGGAAACTGTCAAAAAGGAAGAGGCAAAAGACTTGTTTAAATATTTATAATTTGTAACTATTCAGAATCCTCTATAATGGAACAATTAGATACGTTATGCTGGCATATAAGTAGCTGACTGTTCTGAATAGTTAAAAAATACACATAATTGAAAAGAAACTCTCATATACTATTAGTAAAAAAGTGTAGGGGAGTTTTTTGATTGGAGGAACGACAGAGTTTAGAAAGTAAGAATCACAAAGTTGTAATACATAATCGAAAAAATGTTTCATTGACCGGAGTGCAGGATGTACTTTCTTTTGATGCTACAGAAATTTTGTTGGATACAGTGCAGGGAATGCTAATGCTTAGAGGCAGAGAACTTCATGTAAATCGCTTATCTTTGGATAAGGGGGAAGTAGATGTGGATGGCAGAATTGATAGTTTTGCTTATGCAGAAGAACAGGGAAAAACAAAAGGTGGAGAATCTCTTCTAAGTAGATTGTTTAAATAGGAGGCGGGGATTTGGAGGAAATCATACATGAGGCACGATTTTTTCTGCTGTCTTTGCTAACTGGAATTCTATTATTATTTGCTTATGATCTTATCAGGGTGATTCGCATTTTTATACCTCACAAAAAGGGGTTGACCTTTTTGGGAGATTATCTCTTTTGGTTTGTGGGGAGTTTTCTTGTGTTTGTTATGATTTATCAGGTGAATGATGGAATTATACGTGGTTTTTCGGTGGTAGCAATGGTGATTGGAATGTTGGCATATCATTTTGGACCGGGGATGCTGATTATGTATGTGGCGAATGCAGTACAAAGAAGAATTGCTCGAATGAAAAGATATATTAGTTCTAAAATAAAAAAGAAAAATTGTAAGAAACATATTGAAAAAATGTAAAGGAATCGTAATGTATTACATAGGATTTGCGGTTGAAATACAGGCAAAAAGGGGCTATAATAAAAGAAGTGATAAGTGGAGATATAGGGGGAGTATAGAAGAAAGAGAGGTTTCTGTAATGAGGAGGAAAAAGAAAATAATGCATCGCTCCAATCGTAATAATTTTCTCGTAATTACGTTGGTAGTATTATTTCTCTGTGGAGTTCTGACATACAAAACCATATCTTTAAGTGAGCAGACAGCGAAGTATCAGGCAACCATTGATGAGTATCAGAAAGATATGGACAAGCTGGAACAAGAGAAAGAAGATATTGCTGAGCTGAAAGAATACGTGGAGTCGGATCGTTATATTGAAGAGATGGCAAGAGAAAAATTAGGCCTTGTATATGAGGACGAAGTAATTTTTGAAGCAGATGATGAAGATTAGTATTGACAAATGAGTATTTAATGAGTATAATAAGGTTTGTCTGTGTGAGCAGGCAAACTTTTTTTGGCGGAATAGCTCAGTTGGCTAGAGCACACGGTTCATACCCGTGGTGTCGCTGGTTCAAATCCAGTTTCCGCTACTATAACCAAGAACAGGTTGTTCGTTAAGGAGCAGCCTGTTCTTTTTTTGTGAGAATGAGCATAGGGCATTTAGGAAACATAACAAAAATTTCTATTTTTTTGTCAAGAAGTTTTTAGGATCGGGAATAGGAATCGACAGAAAATATTTGGAAAAGTTTGTACAATAGTGAATACCAATTGGAAAACAGGAAAGGGCAGGGAGTGGATGCCCAGAGAATAAGGAGGAAAATGTGTTTTGCGAATCAGGGGAATGAGCGAACGGGAGATTGGTATGCTATTTGCGGCGGTGTTTGTGGGACGAATGCATGTCGTTCAAATGAATCCATTTGCTGTGGGATTTTTTATGGCTATTTGTTATGAGAGAATTCCGAAGTTTTTTTACATAGTGGCATTGGCCATTGGGTTGTTTCAAGGGTATGGTCCTGTAGAAACGGTGAAATATGTAATTGTATTTTTACTTTGTGCCGGGGTAACCGAGTTTGTGGAAAAGAGATATCGTGTTCCAGTAATCATATATAGCTTTTTGGGAGCTGGAGCATTGTATTTGGTGGAGTATTTTTGGAATAGACAAAATGTTATGGTAGAAACGGACTGGCTTCTTTTAACAATGGAGAGTTTGCTTGCAGGAGTATTTACACAGGTACTTTCTGTGGGAATCCATTATTTGTTAGGAGCAAAGAAAACTGCTTATGCAGGAAATGAAGAAATCATTTCTATTATGGTTCTTGCCAGTTTGATTATTTTTGGAATGCCTTTTCAAAATGCACAAACCTTCGATGTAATGGGAATGTTTCTTTGTTTTTCTATTCTATTTGCAGGGTATTGTTATGGAGCAGGGGCTGGAAGTTTGGCAGGAGCAATTAGTGGATTGTTTTTTCTGGCACAGGAAGAAGGCATTGAAATGCTTGGAATACTGGCATTGCTTGGAATGGGAGCAGGCATATTTAGAGAACTTGGAAGATTAGTCAGCGCGGTTACCTTTTTAGGGCTGTATCTCCTTAGTGGTGTGTATTTTTATGGCTCACTGCTTTCCGTGGGAAAATTGCGGTCCCTTGTGGTAGCGGGGATTTTATTTTTAGTGCTTCCCCGGCGTTTTACCCAAAGAGTGGACACGCTTGCTCTTGAGGAGGAGAACGCTCTTTTCGGATTGGATCAAATGGAAAGACAGGTGAAACGGAGATTGGACCAGTTTGCAGAATCTTTTTTTCATTTATCCCAGACCTTTCAAAAACTTTCCAGACAACGACAATGTATGGAAGAGCGAGATATGGAACAGATTTTGCAGCAAGCCAATGAATTGGTTTGTCTGAATTGTGAAAAGTCCAATCGGTGTCTTGGTTTTACCAGACATCATAAGTACCAGACAGCCAGTTGTATTTTGCCTGCGGCAAGAGAAAATGGATATATATCCGAGGAAGATTTTCCGGCAAATTTTGTGAATAAATGCGACTATTTGGAGCAGTATGTGATGGAAACCAATCAGGCATTGCGGGTTGTGTGTAATAATGTACAATGGCAAAATCGTTTGGCAGAAAGCAGAGAGGCAATTGGAGAACAGTTTCGGGATATTGGATGTCTCATGCGGGAATTTGCACGGCAGTTGTATGGAGAGAGACAATTAGAGTTGGATGAAAAGGGAAATTTGTCTACTGTATTAAAACGAAATCAGGTTTTAGTTCGTAAAATGGAATTGATAGAAAATAATGATCATGTGCAGGAATTGCATTTGATGGTAAAAAGTAAAAAACGAACCTGTGTCACTACCCGCGAATTAGCGAAATGTGTAAGTGGAGTGCTTGAAAGACCGTTTGTTCCAGTGTCTAGTAGCAGAAATGTACTGCCAAAGGAATATGAGAAAGTGGTGTTGGTGGAAGATACCAAGTTTAAGACCATAACGGGAATGGCAAGGAGAAATAAAGATGGAGAACAGGTGTCAGGAGATAATTATTCGTTTCTAAAGTTAGACAATGGACAATTGGTTATGACTCTTGCTGACGGTATGGGCAGTGGGGAATATGCCAGTCTTGAAAGTGTGTCGGTAGTAGAATTACTGGAAAGTTTTTTGGAAGCAGGAGTAGGGGAACGAACCGCCATTCATTTGATTAATTCTGTGTTTGTTTTGCAATCAGAAGAACAGAATTTGTCTACTCTTGATATGGTAGTATTGCACTTGCATACGGGAGTTTGCGAGTTTATCAAAATGGGAGCGGCAGCAGCTTTTATTAAACATAGCAATGGCGTGGAATCCATTGTTTCAACCAGTCTTCCTATGGGAGTTTTTGCCAGAGCCGAGTATGAGAATGTATCGAAAAAAATGGAGGATGGAGATTACATTATTTTGCTTAGTGACGGGGTGCTGGACACAGCATTGGGAGACGATCAGGAGGCGTATTTTAGAAATGTAATTAGTATGTTGGAAATGAGCAATCCAAAGGAATTGGCAGACGCCATTCTAAAGCAGGCAATTGACAATAACCATGGGGAAATTGTGGATGATATGACCGTTTTAGTGACTGGGGTGTGGATAAAGTAGCAATAATTTTCAGAAATAAAAAAGAAGTTGAAAAGTAAAATGTTCCGTGTTACAATGTCCAGCGTAGGTCGCGACTACTATGCAACATGAGTACATTTTATTACAACAAGGAGAGACTAACATGAAAAAATCAAGAATTAAAGTAATTGCTGGTTTATTATTATGTGGCGTAATTACAGGAGCTTCTGCATCATTAGCGGCTACATCGTATGATATGCCTATCAGTGGTATAAATGCAAAAATGCATGGATACATTGATTTTGTAGAAGGTCCACTTTGGATTACTGATAAAGTATATTATAACGGTTCGGTTTGGGGCAAAGATGCATATTTAATTACAAATAGAGCAGATGATAATTATGTGCAAGCTGGTACGAATAAGAAGAATCTTGCTAAAAAATATGTTTATTATGGACATTCAGTAAGTGTTTCTAAAGCGAGTTGTGGATATGGTGGATCTTATGCGTATTTGAATATGAGTTGTGAAGGAACAACAGCAAAGATTACATCTTAAAATTATAGTTACATTTTTGTATTGCCGATGTATTTTTATACATCGGCAATACGTGTGTATTATCCACAAATAGTAAGGAGTAAACCATGAGAATAAAGAAAATATTTCGGCACTCCTATGTGAGTGCTCTTTTTGTTATAGGGCTTGCCATTTCTTGTTTTGTGCTTATTAACGTATCCAATTTAGTTAGTAATATGCTACAAGACAGCCAACAATTACATGAATATACATTTGAAAAGTATGTTACCGTTTCATCTTTGGAAACTACTGCTTCGATATCAGATGCTTTAGCCTGTGCAGAGGAAGTAACAGAAGGAAATCTATTTGTTTTTTCTCTTGTAGAATTAAATAAAAGTTTGGATCAATACACAGTACGTGTTTTAATGAAGCAAAATGAAGAAACAGGTTTATCTTATACATCATTGAATGAAAAGAATAAGGAAAATGGAGCTATTATTGGAGAAAGTTTAAAATCGCAATTGTTAAAAGATTCGGAAGGGTATTATGTAGAGTTGAGCGGCATACGCATTCCCATTATTGGTATATTAGACAATAAATTGATGGGAGGAGTAGATACTTCTTTCTATTTGTTTTGGGAAAATTGTGATGAAAAGTTGCAGCATAAATTAGTAACTCTATTTGGCAATTATGATTTTTATTATGCTAGTCATAAAAACATACAAAACAGTTATTCGCAATTTAAGAATGCCTTGATGGCTAAGGGATTTAATGCACAAGAATACGAAGTGGCTTATAGTGGGGATGAAGAAAATGCTTGGTATGAAATGTATCATTCCTTGTTTTTGCCCCTTTGTTTTTTGTTTTCTATTTGTAATTGTTTTATTGTATCTTATGTATGGCTATTGTACAGAAAACGGGAAATTGCTATTCGAAAAGCATATGGATATCATACGGGGCAGCTTGCCATTTTGTTGGGAAAGGATATTTTTGTATTAACATTATTGGGAAGTATATTGGCTATAGTTATACAGATTTTATATAGTTTTTTCTCTGGTGTGTCTTTGTTTGGACAACAGATATGGTGGAAAATTGGAATGATAGCTGTAGGTATGTTGGGTGTGATTGTATTAAATGTTTTATTTGCATTATTAAAAATTCGACAGATACAACCGTGCAAAGAGATTACAGAAGAATAGGAGGCATATATGAAAAACTCACTAATATTTGCGATTGATTCCATATCCACTCATTTTCGAAAATTTGTTCTTTCTGTATTGCTTGTTTTTATGTGCAGTTTACTTGTGTTATTCGCGTTGATGGCTTATCATGGTCAAAATTTAGTATATGAATCTTGCGATCATGTGTTAGCAAGAGGGGTAAAGAATACTGGCATTATACAGCTTATGGAGAATGAGTTTTATAATGATAAGATACAAAAATATTTGGAACAATTAGAGAAACAAGAAGAAATACAAGTGATTGGAGATTGCGCTGAGTATATAGAGTCAGCACCTGCATTGGAACCTTTGTGGAATATACAAGAGGGAAAGTATGGTTCACAAGATATGGGAGAAACAGGGCTATATATTGAAAATGTTTCTAGTAGTGCAAGCAATCTTTGTGAAATGAAATTGAGCAGTGGCACACCTGTTGAACAGCTTTCCTTTGAGAAAGAAAATGTGTATTATTTATATTTGGGATATGGATTTTGTGATATTCCTATTGGAACTACATATCAAGTAGAAGGAAATATATATGAAGTTGCAGGAATTTTAAATTCAGATCAATCTTGGATAAAAGAAGAGCTTCTTATGGATTTTTCATCTGAAATTGGAAATGCAGCACAATCCAGTGATTATATGGTATTCAAAATTCGCAATCAGGAGCCTCCTTTATCGGACTATCTTTGGATATCTTCTGCAGAAGGATATTCCATAGATGAGGCTTTAGATGTAGCAGATCAATTAGGCGAAGAAGTGGATATTGATATTCATTATTCTTCTTTGCAGGAAAGATATGAGGTTTCACAAGCTCGTAATATCATTTTATTACAGTATTTATCTCAAATCATAGGAATTGTTGGAATTACAGCATTGCTTATGTTGATTTCACTACAAATTGTTTTTATATTAAATAACAGAAAAGAATACGGTATTATGTATGCCGTTGGTTTTTCAAAACGTGATATATTTCTTTCAGCTTTATTTTACAATGTGATAACTTCCGTTGTGGCTTTTTTATTGGTTGTTCCTTGTTTGTATTGGATTGCCAAACAATGGTTTGCCACTTGTGGGATAGATTATATAGTAGAGCATATTTTTCTTCCATATATGTTGCCTGTAGAATTGGGTATGATTGGAGTTATGTTACTGATTATTTCAATTGTAACAAATATCATATTGCATATTTTTACCCCTGTGCATATGATTCGTTCGGAATAAAATTACTGTTACAGCTTATATTGAGAAAGTAGACGTGTTTGTTGCCTATAGCAACAGAACGTAATCATTGTGTTTGATTGTGGAGGGATAAAATGATAACGCTTAAAAATATTACAAAGGATTATGGAAAAGAGGATGCTTGTACACATGCTCTTCGAGGAATTAACCTTAACATAAAGGAAGGTGATTTTGTTGGTATTGTGGGAAGTTCAGGTTCTGGAAAGAGTACATTGCTTCATATATTAGGTGGCATGGATTCTGTTACTGATGGAGAATATTTATTTCAAGGGGAAAATATAGCTGCTTTTTCACCACGTAAACTACATGAGTTTCGAAAAAGAAATATTAGTTTTGTATTTCAAAATTTTGCATTGATGAATCAATATACGGTTTATGAAAATGTGGAAATGCCTTTGCGTGCTAGACGCAAAAAAAATAGAAAAGTACAGATTATGGAACAATTAGAAAAAATGGGAATTGCTCATTTAAAAGATAAAACGCCATTGCAGTTATCTGGAGGACAACAGCAAAGATGTGCGATTGCAAGAGCGCTTGTTGCAGATACGCCTATATTACTTGCAGATGAGCCTACTGGAGCATTGGATCAACATACAGGAAATGAGATTATGAATTGTTTCGAGGAAATCAATGGCACAGGAAAAACAGTTATTCTTATAACACATGATTTAGCTATTGCTAATAGATGTAAACGAATTATTCAAATCGAAGATGGGGTAATTGTTTAGAGTGCTTAATACCAAATTATTATAAAAAAACATAGATAGTCTTGCAGATTGCTATGTTTTTTTTTATACTTATTAAAAACGTTTATATTAAAAAATATGAAAGTTACAAAATGAAAAGGTATTTGTGAAACTTACAGCATAATTAAAGTTTCGCAAGGGAAGGGAGAAAACGAATGAAATTTTGGAAAGAACTGATGGAAAAGAAATGGGCACCTTATACTATTGCTACCTGTTCGGCTGTGGTCTTGTATTTGGCATTGTCTCATGTGTATTATCTTTTTGATGTGCTACATGTAATCTATGTATTTGCCACTCCGGTTGTGATGGGATTAATTATTGCCTATGTGATGAATCCTTTTGTGGAATTCATTCAGAAACATGTATTTAAGAAATTAGCACATCGGAAAAAGTTGTCCAGAAACTTTGCTGTGGCTACTTCTATTTTTGTTGTATTGTTGCTTTTAATTTTGCTTATGGTAGCGTTAATACCTCAGCTTATTAGCAGTTCCGTTACTTTTCAGAAAAACTTTGCGGGATATGCAGCTTCTTTGCGTGAATGGTTTGCATCTATCCTAGAAAGTAACAGGGGAATTGGAAAATTTCTTGGCTCAGTGAGTTTGTCATGGGAAGAGGCATTGGATCGAATTACCACAGTGGTTTCTAATTATTTAGGAAATGCCGAGAATGTATCTAGCATTATTGATACTTCTTTTAGCGTGGGAAAAGGTTTTGCCAATGTGTTGATTGCCTGCGTTCTTGCTATTTATTTTATGATTGACATGCCTCGTTTGGTAGAGGCTGGAAAGCAGTTACTAAAAGTGCTTACCGGACCAAAGAAATACTATGATGTGACTGGATTTATCAAACGTTGTAATCACATTTTATGCCGTTTTATCGTTTGTGATGTCATTGAGGGCATCATCGTAGGTTTGGTGAACTTTGTGTTTATGGCAATTATGGGAATGGATTATGCGGTGTTAATTTCTGTTGTGGTAGGTGTCACCAATATGGTGCCAACGTTTGGTCCAATTGTGGGTTGTCTTATTGGTATGTTCATTTTGTTATTGGTACATCCAATATGGTCCATATGGTTTTTGATTTTTACTATTCTATTACAGACAGTGGATGGTTATATTATCAAACCAAAATTATATGGAGATACACTGGGCGTTTCTCCTTTGCTTATTTTGATTGCCATTGTAGTAGGTGGAAGAATGTTTGGTGTCATTGGAATTTTGCTTGCTATCCCGGTATCGGCTATTTTGGATTACATATTCCGAGAAATTTTATGGCAGAAATTGTTGGCGTGGAAAGGGAACAGTTCAGCGGAATAGAGTAGAGATTCATTGACTTTTTCGCAAAAGTGTACTATCATGGAATAGATGTGGCTGTTTAAAGAATACACTTTGTAACAGTGCAGATAGATGGAAAAAGACGCAGACGGAGACAGTACGTTGCATGGAAGTGTTTCAGTGAGTCCGGGATAGTGCAAACCGGATACCAGTAAGTGCAAGAGAAGATCACTCCTGAGTTGCAGGCTGAACGATGTAAGTTTAGTAGGTTTTGCCGGTGTCCACCGTTATATGGAGCGTGCATAAATGTGTACATTGAGTATAGAGTAGTTGGCAATTATCCTTTGCCATGTTTCATGTACCAGAGTGCAGGACAAATAAGTGGTAGAAATAGCAGAGGCTCTCGTCTTATTTGACGGGAGCTTTTTTTCATCAGTAGTGAGGAAAATCCAGTGCTTGCATGAAGATTTTCGCCAAAGGCATAACTGTGCAGAAATGAGGGAAAAATGGAACTTTGGGATGTATATAACCAATGTATGCAGAAAACAGGAAGAACACATGTAAGAGGTGTTCCTTTACAAGAAGGAGATTACCATTTGATTGTGCATGTGTATCCAGTAAATAGTAAGGGTGAGATTTTAATACAAAAACGGTCACCGCATGTAAAGACAAAACCGAATATGTGGGCTACCACAGGGGGGTCTGTAATTGCAGGGGAAAATTTTTATCAGGGTGGCATGCGGGAACTTCGAGAAGAACTTGGAATTGAGGTTTCCGATGAAGATGCACGTTTGCTCAGCATAATGGAACGGCCAAACCGCTTTCGTGCAATTTGGCTGGTACGCACAGATATAGATATTACAGAGTTGAAACTTCAAAAAGAAGAAGTGGCAGATGCTATGTGGGCTACACCAGACACCATTCGCCAGATGGTGGAGTCAGGAGAATTTTGGCATTATGACTATTTGGAATGGCTGTTTCGAAAGATAGAAGGACTCAGACGTTCCGGTTGGTGTTAGTAGTGAGAAACTGGCAAACGGTGTTTCTTATGATTTCATGCGTGGATAGTATTTGAGGGTAAAAACCCCAACATCATATAAATATAGAAATAGGAGGATTACTATGTACGAAAAAGTTTCATCTACTTTAAATTTTGTGGAAAGAGAAAAGAAAGTAGAACAGTTTTGGAAAGATAATGATATTTTCAAGAAGAGTATGGATTCCAGAAAGGAAGGAGAAACCTATACTTTTTATGATGGACCACCAACAGCAAATGGTAAACCACATATCGGTCATGTACTTACTCGTGTCATCAAGGATATGATTCCAAGATATCAGACTATGAAAGGTAAGATGGTTCCTCGTAAAGCTGGATGGGATACTCATGGACTTCCTGTGGAGTTAGAAGTAGAGAAGATACTTGGTTTAGATGGAAAAGAGCAGATTGAAGAGTACGGATTGGAGCCTTTCGTAAAGAAATGTAAGGAATCTGTTTGGAAATACAAAGGTATGTGGGAAGAGTTTTCAGGAACGGTTGGTTTCTGGGCAGATATGGATGATCCTTATGTCACTTATGATAACAACTTTATTGAATCTGAATGGTGGGCATTAAAGACTATCTGGGATAAGAAGTTGTTGTATAAGGGTCATAAGATTGTGCCTTATTGTCCTCGTTGTGGAACACCTTTGTCCTCTCACGAAGTAGCACAGGGCTATAAAGATGTAAAAGAAAAATCTGCCATTGCAAAATTTAAAGTTGCAGGTACAGAGGATGAATACATTTTAGCATGGACTACTACTCCATGGACCTTGCCAAGTAACGTGGCTCTTTGTGTAAACCCGGATGAGACTTATGTAAAGATTAAAGTTTCTGTAAATGAAAAGAATGACGTGGTAAAAGAGGGCGAGGAAGATACTGCGGTAGCAACTGAATACTATATTATGGCAGAGGCGTTGCTTGATTCTGTTATTGATGGAAAATATGAAATCGTTGAGAAATATGTGGGAACAGATTTGGAGCATAAGCAGTATGTGCCATTGTTTGACTACGCATTTAACAATCCAGATGGAACCGTGGGAGATCCTGGTGACAGAACAAAAGTAAAAAATAAAAAGGCATTCTATGTAGTTTGCGATACTTATGTTACTTTGACAGACGGTACTGGTGTGGTTCATATTGCACCTGCATTTGGTGAGGACGATGCAAAAGTAGGACGTAAATACGATTTACCTTTTGTACAGTTAGTAGATGATAAGGGTGAGATGAAACCGGAAGTAACAGATATGGCAGGTGTATTTTGCAAGAAGGCAGATGAGTTAGTATTTAAGTCATTGGCTGCAAAAAAACTGTTGTTCAAGGCTCTTAAATTTGAACATAGTTACCCATTCTGCTGGAGATGTGATACTCCTTTGATTTATTATGCAAGAGAGTCATGGTTCATCAAGATGACAGAAGTAAAAGAGGACTTAATTGCAAACAACAAGACCATTAACTGGATTCCTGCCACTATTGGTAAAGGTCGTTTCGGTGACTGGTTAGAAAATGTACAGGATTGGGGTGTAAGCCGTAACCGTTATTGGGGAACTCCTTTAAATATTTGGGAATGTGAATGCGGATGCCAACATGCCATTGGAAGTATCGAAGAGTTGAAATCCATGTCTTCTAATTGTCCGGATGAAATCGAATTGCATCGTCCTTACATTGATGCAGTAACGATTACATGTCCGGATTGTGGAAAAGAGATGAAGCGTGTACCAGAAGTAATTGACTGCTGGTTTGATTCTGGTTCTATGCCATTTGCACAGCATCATTATCCATTTGAAAATAAAGATTTATTTGAGAAACAGTTCCCAGCAGACTTTATTTCAGAAGCGGTAGACCAGACTCGTGGATGGTTCTACTCTCTGCTTGCAATTTCTACACTTCTCTTTAACAAGGCACCTTACAAGAACGTAATTGTACTTGGACATGTGCAGGATAAAGAAGGTAAGAAAATGTCTAAATCTAAGGGAAATGCAGTAGATCCAATGGAGGCATTAGGACAATTTGGAGCAGATGCCATTCGCTGGTATTTTTATAGCAACAGCGCTCCTTGGATTCCAAACCGTTTCTATGATGAAGCGGTAACAGAGGGACAGAGAAAGTTCATGGGAACTCTTTGGAACACTTATGCTTTCTGGGTATTGTATGCAAATATTGATGAATTTGATGCAACAAAATATTCGTTGGAATATGATAAATTGTCAGTAATGGATAAGTGGTTGCTTTCTAAGTTAAATACAGTAGTAAAAACAGTAGATGATAATTTATCAAACTACAAGATTCCAGAAGCTACTAAGGCGTTGCAGAATTTTGTAGATGAAATGAGTAACTGGTATGTACGTCGTGGTCGTGAGCGTTTCTGGGCAAAGGGAATGGAGCAGGATAAGATCAATGCGTACATGACATTGTATACCGCATTAGTTACTATTTCAAAGGCTGCTGCACCATTGATTCCATTTATGACAGAAGACATTTATCAGAATTTAGTGAGAAGTGTGGATAAAACAGCACCTGAGAGTATTCATCTTTGTGATTATCCGGTTGTTAAGACAGAGTGGATTGACGCAGCATTAGAGAAAGATATGGAAGAAGTATTGGATGTGGTCGTACTTGGTCGTGCTTGTAGAAATACTGCAAATATCAAGAATCGTCAGCCAATTGGAACCATGTATGTAAAGGCAGAGGCAGAGCTTTCTGATTTCTATAAAGAAATCATCGAAGAGGAATTAAACGTAAAGACAGTTACTTTCACTCAGGATGTAAGCAACTTTACTTCTTATAGCTTTAAACCACAGCTTAAAACATTGGGTAGAAGATTTGGAAAGAATATCAACGAAGTTCGTGAAATTCTTGCAAATGTAGATGGTAACACTGCTATGGCTGAATTACAGGAAAAGGGAACTTTGACTATTCAAGTAGCAGGTGTGGATGAAGCACTTACAGAGGAAGATTTGTTGATTGAGACTGCACAGATGGAAGGCTTTGTATCGGAATCCGATCATGGCGTAACTGTAGTTCTTGATACTACAATGACTCCAGAGTTAGTAGAAGAAGGATTTGTACTGGAAATTATCAGTAAGATTCAGACTATGCGTAAAGAGGCTGGTTTTGAAGTAATGGATCGCATTCATGTATATGCAGATGGCAATGAAAAGATTGCAGAAATCCTTAAGAAAAATGCGGATTCTGTTAAGGAGAAAGTCCTTGCAGATGCTATTATTCTTGGTGATGTAGATGGCTATGTAAAAGAGTGGAACGTAAATGGTGAAACTGTTACAATGGCTGTAGAAAAATTGAACGTATAAAAGAAACAGGCGTGCTGCGGCACGCCTGTTTCTTTTGTAGACTCAAACTTCGCACATAGATATAGTAAATTTGTTCAAGAATATACAAGGCTTTTGAACTTTTATGTAGATTTATGAACTAATATAACTTCATGTCAGGATGCTCGCGCTTAGTGTCAACCGTAGCGGTACTAAGCTCGAAAAAACCTCGCTAAGTGCCGACGGTTTCCAATACCTTCCTTAGAAGTTATATTGGCTCATAAATAAGCGAAAACTATGAAGCCTTGTATATCCTTGTACAGACTGTCTTGCTATGTGCGAAGTTTGAGTTTTGCCACAAAATGTAAGACTTTGTAAGTATTTTGTAAGGATTTATGACAAAGCTTGTGGTACTATAAATATGCATGCAAACGTGCCTTGCGATGATAGAGCAGGCAACACAAAGATTCATAGTGTAAATAAGGTTTCGTACATGAAAGGAAGGAGTATGACAAGATGCAACGCGCGAGCATTTTAGTAGTAGATGATGACAAGGAAATTGCAGATTTAGTAGAGATTCATCTGGTGAGTGATGGATATCAGGTGTTTAAGGCAAATAATGCAAAAGATGGGCTTAAAATTTTTGAGAGGGAAGAATTGCAGCTTTTAATTTTGGACATTATGATGCCAGGCATGGATGGACTGGAAATGTGTCAAATTGTGCGTGAAACCAGCAACGTGCCAATTATTATGCTTAGTGCAAAGTCTACAGATTTAGATAAAATTGTAGGACTTGGCAATGGGGCAGATGACTATGTGGTAAAGCCTTTTAATCCGTTGGAGCTTATGGCTAGAGTAAAGAGTCAGTTGCGCCGTTACACTACGTTTAATACAACAAAAAAGGAAAAGAAAAATGAAATTGCAGTGACAAATCTGCGTATTGACCTTGAAAATCATATTGCTTATGCCTATGACAAAGAGGTGAAACTGACACCGATTGAATTTAAGATGCTTACTTTATTAGCATCTAATCCGGGAAAAGTGTTTAGTACAGACGAAATATTTGAGAAAGTATGGAATGAAAAAATATATGAGGCAAACAATACGGTGATGGTACATATTCGAAGGCTGCGGGAAAAGATAGAATTAAATCCCAGAAATGCGCAGCTAATCAAAACCGTATGGGGAGTTGGATATAAAATTGAAGAATAAAGTCTGGAAAAGTTTTCGATATAAAATATTATGTTATAGTGCAGTAAGTCTGGTATTATCACTTGCTACAGTAGCCGTTGTAACAATGATACTTATGATGGGTAGTAAACTGTTAGATGGACAGCAGACAGATAGTAGCAGATTAAAGGAAAATGCAAAGACAGAAAGCTATGAAGAAAAGCGAGAACTGGCGGTTATAGGAGAAAAAGAAATGCTAGAAGAGACGTCGGGCGGATGGATAGCATCTATTCGAAATAACAATCGTTTTTTCAATAACCCGATTGCGTTGGTTCTTATTGTAGTATTTTTGTTTGTAGTGGCTATTGTTTCCTTTTTGGTATATTTTCATCTGCTTACAAAAAAAATGGCAGACTATTTGGAGGAGGTATCTGGTGGAATTGATGAGATTGCCACAGGAAATTTCCACAAAGAGATTCCTGTCAAGGGAGAGGACGAATTTGCGAATATTGCGGAGAAACTTAACGTGATGACTAGGGAAATTCGTTTTTTAATTGAGAGTGAGAGAAATTATGAAAAAGAAAAAGATGCGTTGATTACGAATGTAGCACACGATCTTCGAACACCGCTGACCTCGGTAATTGGATATTTGGATTTAGTTAGAAAGAAAAATGAATGGGAAGATGAGGAACGAAATAGATATATATCCATAGCGTATGATAAGGCAAAAAGGCTGGAAAAACTGATTGAGGATTTATTTGAATTTACAAAAGTTGGGGCAGAGAGAATGCAAGTGCATCCAGCACAGATTGATTTTAGACGTTTTATGGAACAGATGGTGGAAGAGTTTTATCCAAGTTTCGAGGCAGCAGAACTAAAATGCCAGTTTCAAATGGAAATGGAAGATGGTATGATTCTGGCAGATGGAGATCTTTTGGCGAGAGGAATTGCTAATCTTTTCAGCAACGCAGTGAAATACGGACGGGACGGGAAGATAATCAAAGTAAAGGTAAAAGAAGAAAAAGAAAGCCAGTGTGTAAAACTGGAAATTATCAATTTTGGTGAGATTATTTCACCGGATGATTTGAATCACATTTTTGATAAATTTTTCCGTGGAGAAAGTTCACGCTCCACAGAAACCGGAGGTAGTGGATTGGGCCTTGCGATTGCAAAAAAAGTGGTGCTTTTGCATCACGGACAGATTTCTGTAAGTAGCGATTATAAAGGTACTGTATTTTCTATAAAATTGCCAATGGTATATGAAATGGTGGAAAAGCAGGAGACGTAAGCCAAAGAAAGGAGCAGAACATGAATAATTTCATATGTAAAAAAAAGATAGGCATTTGGATGGTCTGTCTGTGTCTGGTTATTGGGTGTATTTGGAAAACAGACTATACATATGCGAAGGAAGATGCCGATCGTTCAGAAGCCAAGGTGAAACTAGAAGTAGTTGTTGGATATGACGGAAATCAAGTGAGATATACGAAAAAGAACAGAGCGGTTGCGACCTTGACTAATGTTTCCTCGGAAACAATAGACGGGGTGGTGAAGTTAAGTCTTCCGGCTGGTTCTGAAGATGCAGAAACGTTAATAGAACAACAAGTTCATCTGGAGCCTAAAAAGGAAGTGGAGGTAGACTTGTCCTTTGTTTCTGCAGATATTTTTCGTACAGTCAATATTTATTTAGAAGATACCAACGGGAAAAAAATTGCAGAAAAAGAGACTGTAGTGAAAAGGTTATATTCCAGCAACATAGTATATGGTATTCTAAGTAAAAATTCTGATTCTTTAAAATATTTTAGCGAGGAAAGTGAAGGAAAAAGCATAGTATTTCAACAAAAAGATTTTCCAGATTGCCAAGATTGGTTGGATATTGTGGACGTTTTGTTAGTGGGAGATTTTGGTTTAGAGGTACTAGATGCAGAGCAACAGGCTGCTTTGACCAATTGGGTAAAAGATGGTGGAACCGTCGTGATTGGGAATGCTGGAAAAGAAAGTCTTAAAAATTTAGAGATTCTTGGCATAAAAGCAACGAAAAATAAAAATGAACTAACGGTTACTGGAGTTTCCGGCACATATTATAAAGACGCAGATTTGACTATTTATCCAATAGAGGATGAAAGAGGTGCCTATATAGTCTGTTCTAAATCTATAGAATTTGCTAATACGGAATTGGTAAAGAAAAGTGCTTGCGTGGCAGCAACAGGTGAGTATTATGGTGATACGGCTGCTCTTTGTTTATATCCTGATTATGCAAATGAGGGATATTATGGTGAGAGTTCTTCGGCAGTTGACAAAGATAGCGCTCCGCTAGTTTGGGTAATTGTAGTAGTATTGATTATATATGTGTTATTTATTACGGTTGTGCTTCGTTTTGTGTTAAAGAAGAAAGACAAGCTGGAATATATGTGGGGAATTATTCCGTTGTGTGCATTTATTTTTATGGGAATTGTTTATGTAATAGGTACACATTCCAGAGTAAGTAATGTGCAGATGTCTTATCATACTGTGGTAGAATATGATGAGAGTGATGATAAAGGAAAAGCACTGACTTGTGTATCTTTAGTAAGCCCAAGTAATCAATCATATGCAGTAAATATCCCAGATGGTATGGAAGTATGGAATGCAGATGCTTATGAGGAGTCAGTTGATGTATTAGAAGAGGATGTTCGAAAGGAAATGAACATAGATAAGGAAAATGGAACCGTTACATTCCAAGGGAATACATCCTTTGAAAAAAACAATTTGTATGGAGCCTATGAAGTGGAAAAAGCAGGAGAGTATGAAAGTTCTATTACCTGTATGGATTATAAGTATGAGGGAACATTTACCAATCATATGGGGATTACTATGAAAAATGCCTGTTTTTTAGCTGGAAAGCGTGTGTATTACTTGGGAGATATTGCAGATGGCGAGACAATAAACATTAATGAAAAGCGAAAAAATGCCGCATTATATAATGCAATGGATTTATATGAAAACATTCAAGCGAAAAAGTGGCTGTCTTTTGGACAGAAAAACGGAAAATATGGTTTAGGCTATAAGTATTTACCAGCTGTTTGTAACTATTTGAACAGTTATTCTTACGTGGAGCGAATAACGGAACCTAAGATTCTGTATGTGACAGAAGAGGAGGGCACCATCAATAGCCAATGGGGTGTGGAAGACATGGTTGGCTATACAGTGAATGTGCTTAACATAGATGTGGATTATACCCAAGGGGAAGAGACATTTTTGTGTGATATTCTCTATTCGAAAAATACAGAAGAGATTTATACTTATATAGGTAATGATAGCAGTGTGGAATATGTACTTACTTATCAGTTTGGAGAAAATGAGACGCTTACTTCTTTAAAATATTTAGAAACTCCAAACAATTTTGGAAAAGATAAACAAGTATTGCAAGAAGAAATGGCTATCTATCCTTTTGAAGGGAGAATAGAACTTTATAATTATTCCACGGCGGATTATGAAACGGTGTTTGTGCAGCCGGGGCAGGAGTTATCCAAGAAAGAAGTTACACCATATATTGGAGAGGATAATAAAATTAAAATCCGTTTAGTAAGTGATTTTGAAAATGCGGAAGGTGAATATGTCTGTCAGTATGTGCCTGTTATTTCTGCAACGGTAAAGGAGGCTAAATAGTGGTTACGGTAAAAAATTTGAAAAAGCGTTATGGAAAATTTTCGGCTCTCCAAGGCATGAATTTAGACATAAAAGAAGGGGAGCTATATGGATTTGTAGGCCCGAATGGGGCTGGAAAGACAACCACTATGCGTATAATGGCAGGGCTTTTACGAGCAGATGAGGGCATAGTAGAAATTGATGGTGTGGATGCTTTGCGAGAACCAAAAAAAATAAAGCAAAAAATAGGATATATGCCTGATTTTTTTGGTGTGTATGATAATCTAAAAGTGAGTGAATACATGGAGTTTTTTGCCTCTATGTATGGCATGGTAGGAAAGGATGCAAAGAAAACCTATGAAAAGCAACTGGATTTGGTAAACTTATCAGACAAAGCGGATTGCTATGTGGATGTACTATCCAGAGGACAAAAGCAACGGTTGTGTTTGGCAAGATGTTTACTTTGCGACCCAAAACTCTTGATTTTGGATGAACCAGCCAGTGGGCTTGATCCAAGAGCGCGTTTTGAAATGAAAGAAGTGCTTTGCAACCTTTCTCAAAATGGAAATACCATTCTTATTAGTTCTCATATTTTGCCGGAACTTGCACAGATGTGTACCAATATCGGAATTGTAGAAAGTGGAAAAATGGTATTAAGTGGTACGGTAGATGAAATTATGTCCAAGTTTAACAGCTCTAATCCAATTGTAATGGAAATTGTGGAAGGGCAGGAGAAAATTATTGCATTTTTAAAACAGGAGAAGAAGATTGAGACTATTTCTACCAATGGTAGCAGGGTGTATGTAGGATTTAAAGGAAACAGGCTGGATGAAGCAAACCTGTTGCAGCGAATTCTTGGACAGGGAGTGCTTATTTCCAGTTTTGGAAGAGCAGAGGGGAATTTGGAATCCTTGTTTATGGAAATAACAGACAAGAAGGAATAGGAGGCAGACATGAAAAATCCAGTATTGAGAAAAGAAATGCGTGGAACTGCCAGAAGCGTAAAGATAAGCATTGGATTGTTTCTATTTAACGCGTTGTTAGGTATTTGGACCATTGGTTGGTTTCATGAGAGTTTTGATATGACAGTCAGAATGACATATGATGACTATTCGAGAATTTCCGATATTTATGTAATGTTGGCAGCAGTGGAATATATCATGTTAGCATTTATTGTTCCGGCAGTGACTGCAGGTGCCATTGCAGGCGAACGGGAAAGGCAGACGTTGGATATTTTACTTACTACTCCTATGGGGTGCTGGCAAATTATATGGGGAAAATTGGTTTCCTCTATCGGAACGGTACTTCTCTATGTTTTGTCTAGCCTACCTATCTTTTCCGTTGTTTTTTTAATAGGTGGAATAACTATTCTTGATGTGGTATTTACGGTATTTTATACATTTGTTTTTTCCGTGTTCATAGGAAGTTTTGGTATCTTTTTTTCTACTTTGTTTAAAAGAACCATTCTGGCAACTGTCACCAGTTATGGAACCGAGATTGCAGTTTGTTTGTTGCCATATTTGTTTTATGGTCTGGTGTATGTGTTTTCTACAAGTAGTTCTTCCGATACGTTTGAAGTGCCAACTTGGATTGTAGGATTAGGGTTGTTTAGTCCGATACAGTCTTTAAGTAGTCTGGTCTTTGGGCAGGTAGGAAGTCAAAATGTGTATAAGGAGAATTGCTTGCTTTCTATTAATGAGGATAGTATTTGGCATACTCTTACAATGCAGGGATGGTTTTGGCTGAGTGTGGTTTTGCAGATTCTTGTTGCAGTAGGTATGCTTGTTTTGTCTACAAAACTTTTGAATCCGCTTCGAAAAAAAATTGGTCAATAACAATAAATGAGGCAAGAAGTCACAAATTAGAGTTTTCGTCTGATTTGTGACTTTTTTGCCCCATTTTTTAATAGGTATTTTTGTTGATATAAGTAGGAGAAAGTTTTGAGTATACAATTTTTTGGCTGCTATATAAACCATAATAACCGGAAAGAACGTAACTGATAGCGCAAGCAAAGCAAAATAAAATCAGTGCTTGTGAACCAAATAACTCAATACTTAAAATTAAAGAGGCAATAGGACAGTTTACAACACCGCAAAAGAGTGAGATTAGTCCAATGGCAGCCCCGAACCCAGGGTCTAGTCCAATCAATCCACCAATTACATTTCCAAGGGTAGCACCAATAAAGAAGGATGGAACAATTTCTCCTCCTTTAAATCCTGCCGCTAGTGTAATGGCAGTGAAGATGATTTTTAAAACAAATGCCTCTGGTTTTGCGTTTTCGCCAGCAAGTGCATGTGCTACTACATCCATTCCAGCTCCATTATAATCATGACTTTGCAGGAGGATTGTAAGGAGGACAATCATCGCACCACCGGAAAAAATGCGGATATATGGGTTTTTAAATGCTTTCTTAAAAAAGGAATGTGTCTTGTGAATAATAAAGCAAAAAGCAATACTGGCAAAGGCGCAGATGGCTGCAATTATCATCGTGCGGAGGATAGTTGGCAGTGTAACCTTAGGAATGTTAGAAAGAATATAGCTTTCCGGGTGCATACCAAAATATTTTGCCAGTGTATAGGCGATGAACGCTGAAAATAGGCATGGAATAAATGCTACATAATAAAGCACACCAACGCTGATGACTTCCATACTGAAAATGGTTGCAGTAATAGGAGTGCCAAATAGTGCGGCAAACACACCACTCATTCCGCACATGGTAACAATGTGAACGTCTTTTGCCTTTAGGTGAAGACATTTTCCAAGGGTAGAGCCAACGCTGCCGCCAATTTGTAACGCAGCTCCTTCCCGTCCGGCAGAGCCTCCAAATAAATGGGTAATTACGGTTCCAATAAAAATAAGAGGAGCCATTCGGAACTTTAATGTTTTCTCTGTTCGAATAGATTTAATGACTCGGTTGGTACCACCATCATTAGCCATATTAGTAATCTGATATATAAAAACAATGAAAAGTCCTGCAACAGGCAGCAAATAAATCAAGTAAGAATGTTCGGTTCGTGTTTTGGTAGCAATGGAAATGCACTGGTAAAACAATGCGCCCACCAAACCGCAAATCGTTCCGGTAATAATCGAGCAAATTCCCCATTTGATAACGGATTTTATGAAATACCATCCCATTTGTGCTTTGCGACGGATTCGCATATTGATATTTTCCCAATCTATCTTCATAGTATATTCCTTTCTTTTTCAAACCAAGATATGTATATCCTCAGACAGTTGCTGGTTTTTCTTCTGTATGAATAACGCCAAGTCTAATAATAATTGCTAGAAGAAAAAAAAGCAAGTTAGTATGGAAATTTGCAAAAGGAAAAGTGATTGGAGAACTCCAAATGTTTATATAATAATCTGATTTATTACATGGAAAAAATATACAAATCGTGGTACAATAAAAATAGGTTATCGTGTCCTGATAGGATACTGTAAAAGGGGTAACAGAGGGGGAAACGTGATGGATTACAATAACTATTTACATAAATTAGTACAGTCATTTCGAAACAATCGCACAACGCGTTACATGTTTATTAAACACTACAATACGTTATTGATTTCAGATGAAGAGTTGAAAAATATTGTAGTGTCAGAAACATCAGATGTGTGTTTGCTGTTTCATGAATTTCCTATGCACATTATGCAGGGGGCATATGCGCCGTTTTTAGATTGGATTCGGGAGTTATATTATCAATATTTCAAAGAAAAAGAGACTCCAGAGGAGTTTGTGAAACATGGAAATGTGTATTCCTTGCAGCAAGAGGTATTTGCTACTTATATACGAACGGGAAAAGCAAAACGAACAGAGGATATATTGATTTCAAATTTAACGTATGAGCGTGAACGAATGATGGAATCTTTGGTTAATATGTATATGTATATTGCCAAGCAAAAGTCTATCTTCATTTTTTTGGAAAAGCTGCATCTTGCCAATGCTTCGTGTATACAATTTTTATGCCAGTTATTGGAGAGAGAAGATGTGGAAAATATCCAACTTCTTGCTATGTACAATGAAGTATATTGTCCGCTGGATTATGTGTCGAATAATTGGAAAAAACTTACCTACTTAATAGAAGTACAGAATTTACAGTATGATTGGAGTGGGGCAAAGACAGAATCTACTATTGATGCGCAAAATACATTTTTGTTAAAAAATAATCAGATAAACCCATATTTGCAGGATTGTGTTAATATGTATTTTTTCTTGTGTCCAGAAGATGCAAGATACTATATGAATATTATATATGATCAAATTACACAGGATGCGGCGGGAATATCCATGGATGATTGCAAAACGTTCTATGAGGTATTTACGCTTGTGTTGTTGTTAAATGGGGAATATGCCAGAGCTTTGCAAATGTGTCAGGAAGTTGGTTTCTTAGGACGTAAAACAGAAGATGACATTGCCATGTATCGGTATTACTATTTATATGCCATGTGTCAGGCTGGAATGGAGCAAGTAGAAGATAAGGTTGGATTTTGTGAGGATCAGTGCCAAGAGATTGCCAGAAAGCAAGGAGATGAACTGGCAGAGTACAAAGCGGAAGTATTAAGAGTATTATCTAACTACAATTATTGGAGAGGCATTTTTGAGAAAGGGACTCATTATCAGGTTTCTGAAAAATTTTTTCAGGATACTGAGAGATTTGGTTTTAAAAACCTGTTGGCACATTTGTGTATTTTTTCTATGGATAACAGTAAGGAATGTATTCAGGAAATTCTACGTGGAGAGAGAGACATGGAATATTTTCAGCGTGGAATTGCTATTGCTACGGAATTAGATAATGTGCAATTGTTGTTAGATGCCTATACCAGATATATTATACTATTTTCTGATTATGGCAATTATACCCTTGTGGAAGAATTGTATAAAAAGAAATTAGATTTAGCCTTTAGGGGAAATAATTTGACTGAGAAGGTACACACCTATAATGGTTTTGGATATCTTTCGGGAGTAATAGAAAAATATCAGCAGGCGGAGGAATATTTCAGCAAAAGTTTAATGGAGGCATTGGAGTTAAGAGATGGAAATGAAGTGGCAATTACACTTTATAATAGTGCTGTTAATAAAATGCTTGCTGGAGAGTTTGAGGAGGCTGCGGAAGATTTAGACTTAGTTGTGCAGGTTATGGACATTTTAAAAATGCACTTTTTGAAGGTGTGTGATACTTCCAGAATTTATGGGTTGCTTGGATTTTGCAGTTTTTATTTGGGAGAGGAATATAAGTGCTATTTATGTCTAAACCGAATTGAAATGTATATTCAGCATTTGGATTATGTGGAAGATGATAATAAATACAAAAATTGGCATGCTACTTTGTTTTTGTATCATATGATTCGTGCCATGATGTTTTCTAATGAGGAGCATTTTGAAAAGGCAAAGGTGGAGTATGAGAAAGCAGATTATCATCAGCAGAGGGATATTGGAGACCTTTACTTTTCTTATCCGATTTATGTAATAGAGATGGCAAGATACTATGACAAGCAGCAAAAAGAAGCGGAACGAATTGCAATTTTGGAAGATGGAATCAATTTCTGTAATGAGAATGGTTACCATCTAAAAGCAGGGTATTTGTTGCAAATACTTCAAAAGAAGAGAGAACGGACCAAGCGACAGTATTTTCCAAAGCGGCAGATAGACAATGAAGAATTGATTCGACAGGTTGAAAGTATGGCACTTTGGAAAAGTATGGAAAATAACAAAAAGAATATTGATTTTATGGTAATTTGGCAAGAACTTCTAAATAAATGCCTTAGTTCGGAAGAGATGTTGTCACAAGCGATTACAATGCTGAAAAATTACTTTAGTCTGGATGGCGTAGTTATGATTAAGGATAATAAACGTGAGGTGTATGTGGAATACTTTGATGGACCAAAAAATTGTAGTAAAGACACTTGCGTTACCAATCAGATTCGCAGTTTTACTCCGCTGGAACTGGAAAGGATTATGGATTATTTTAAAAAGCATAAAAGACCATTACTTACCAATCGAACAGACAAAGGTTTTTTGGAATATCGGCAATTGTTGCAGTATTTAGATATTCACCATATTGTTACTTTATTTGCATCGCCCATGCTTACAGAAGAAGGTGAAGTGAGCAGCGTATTAATTGGTTATGTGGAAATGAGGGATAATACCATTGGAGATCGAAGCATTTTGCAAGAGCAGGATTTTACCATCTTAAAGTTTTTCAGTAATCAGCTTTATGTTTCCCTTGAGAAACTACAATATTTAGAGTTGATTAAGCGAATGAATAGTCAGCTCAGTGACATGGCTGTTACAGATTTGCTGACTGGATTGTATAATCGTCAGGGATTTGCAAAGCGCATTCAGGAAGATCAGGCAAAGGAAGATGTGGAAAATATTATCTTATACATAGATTTGGATAACTTCAAATACTATAATGATACTTTTGGACATGAATTAGGAGATTTTGTACTTCTTCGATTTGCACAGCTTTTGGAACGTGTAGTAGATGAAAGTAATGGATATGCTGTTCGTTATGGTGGAGACGAATTTGTCATTGTGATTAATGACAGAGATATCGAATATGGAAAGAAAATCGCAAAAAATATTTTCTATATGTTATCCGATGGACTAAATAATGCCATTGCTAGAAAAATTGGCTTGAATATTATTATACCTAAGGACAAGTTATTGTCGTGTTCTATAGGAATTGCTTCTTGTTATGGATACGATAAAGACAGTGTGAGAGAGGCTCTGGATAAGGCAGACAAAGGATTGTACTATGTGAAAAAAAGTACAAAAAATAATTATGTTGTCTGGGATGAATTAAAAATGGACAGATAAAAAAATAGAAAAACTTTCCATAATATTTTTTCACATACTGCACATAATAAGATTACGATAAGCGACACGGACATCTCTTACGGAGGAAACTTCGATAAGGATGAAAGGTCCTTATCGAAGATACTATTAACCGCAGGACGTGTAAAAGAAAATCTATATATGAAAGGCGCTAAGATTTTCCTAAGAAAACCAACTTAGACATGTCCCATTATGGAGGTGTGAATTATGGCAAGTAACAGTTCAGGAAGAATGGAAGTACCAGAGGCAAGAGAAGCGATGGACCGTTTTAAAATGGAGGTTGCTGACGAATTAGGAGTACCTTTGAAAAACGGTTATAACGGAAACTTAACAAGTGCTCAGAATGGTTCAGTCGGTGGCGAGATGGTTCGTCAGATGATTAAACGTCAGGAAGAGGAAATGTTAGGAAAGACACTCGACAAATAGTCGGGCCTAAGTGAGAAAAGGCTGTGGCAGTTGCCACAGCCTTTTTTCCGTTGTAAGAAAGTAGTTATAAAGTTTTTCAAATAGTTGCAACATTTATTGTTTTTCCAAAGTGTATGATATAGGGACCCAAAATAACATAAGGAGAAGAAAACATTATGAAAAATAATTTACGAAAGTCATTGGCACTGCTTTTATGTGCCACACTGCTTGCAGGGTGCAATCAATCTACTGACACAAAGGATATTTCTACTAACTCTGCAAGAGAAGATATTTCTTTAGTAGATAGTCTGAAAGCAAAGTATGGGGAGGAAGCGGATTATAATTATGCAGAACCTATGTATAATCTGGAGAAAAATCACATTTTTACATATGAAAATCTTCCAGATCAATATTTTAGACAGAGTGCGTATGATTGCTTTAAGGTATTTTATGATAGTGCTTTGACCCGTTCGGTAAGTATTTATATTGACAGCAACTATTCCGATAAAAAAGTAACCATTTCTCCAAGCAGTACATTTTCCTACAATGAAGATGCTGCCAACGGCACTTGGGGAAGTCAGACCAAATTCTGGCTGGTGCAATATGTGGATTTAGAAACTGGAGAAATGCTGGAAACACCGTTGATTACAGTATTTACTACAAAAGAAGAATTATCTGCCCCTACTTTAAATCAAACAGTAGGTACGGATGGATTATATAGTTTAAGTTGGAATGCCATAGAAGGTGCAGATTATTACGAAGTATACAAGTATAATGCAACTGGTTCTGGTTGCTGCGAATTGGAGGTGACTACTACAAATACTTCTTGTACCTATAATGACTTTGCCTCTCAGATCAAACATGAAAAAGAATTAAAAGAACTGATAGCTAAGGATCAGATTGATTCTGATGATACGGTTATTATTAATGGACAGGTCTGTCAAGGTTCTAATCTGGAGTTGGTAAATGATAATGTTTATAGCATAAACTCACTGCTTTCTATAGAGAGTTCCTTTTTTGTAGTGGCAAGATGTAATGATGAAAAAGGCTCTGGTATGAGTAATATATGTGAAGTTTCCCAATTGGCAAATCAACTTCCTTGTACGGTTAGTCAGGACTTTAAGACAGAATATGAAGGAAATACCATTTCGGAACTTCCGGCATATGCCAAAGTAGAAATGGTAGATGGTACTACCGGAGAATTTCTAATTCAGTATCATAAGGCGAGTGTTACTTTATTGAGTGATGGTTCCATTTCTATACAAACCCGGTTTAAAAATTTGCCGATTTATTTGCCGAGAATGCTTTTTAAAGGGATGGATTATAATACATTTTTGGGAGAGCAGGAGATTGTTACTCAGAGAGAAGATAATCTTGCGACCAAATCAGTAACAGGGAATGAAGATGTAAATATTCAATTTGCGCCAACAGATACTACTGCATCCGGAAAGGACACCACTGCGCCAAAGGAAACAGGTGGCTTTAATTTAGATGAAGAATTAACTAAGAGTGTGTATGCCACTTCTGCTCTTTCGGAATGGATTGCCTTAAATATGCTTTCAGGAGAATCAGACATTTATCTTGGAGATTTTCCAGAAAGTGCAGACTCTGAAAACATTAGTTCGGCACTTTTAGAAGCGTATATCCAGAACCCTTTAATTGGAATTATGGACACTGCAAATTATGATTATAAAACAAAAACGTTGCAGGTTTCTTATTTGATGGGAAAAAAGGATATGAAAAATATGCAAAAGGAATCCCTAACCAAAGCAAAAGAAATTGTTTCTTCTATTATAAAAGAGGGAATGACGGATTTTGAAAAAGAAGAGGCAATTAATCGATATCTATGTGAAAATGTTACTTATAATGAAAAAATTTATGATTATATCAAAGACGATGGAACTATAGATAATAATGCAGTCACTGAGTTTTCTAATTCTTTTACGCCGTATGGGGCGTTGCTGGAAAATGAAGGTGTGTGTGAATCTTATGCAGAAGCATTTTTACTTCTTGCAAGAGAAGCTGGATTAGAAGCAATTATTGTTACTGGTTCTATGGAAGGAGTGAATCATGAGTGGAATCGGGTAAAATTAGATAATTCCTGGTACAGCCTTGATGTTACCAATAATGATTCAGAGTTGGTTCCTAATGGATATTTCAATTTGTCTGATAAACTTGCTGCAAATTACTTAAAAGAGGATGGTCGTTTTCTTGCTAACACCAAAGTAGAATGGTTACAGGCAGCAGATAATCAATATGAATATTACACAAAGAATCAATGGGTTGCCTCAGAAGATGAAACTGCCACAGAGTTACTAGCCAATATGCTTTCTAATCAAGATCAGGCAGCTATCCGCTTGGAAGGTACGTTTGACAATTCTAGTATTGAAAGTATTGCTCAAAAAGTTTGTGACAAAGGCAATATGACAAATATGAAGTATTATTATCGTGCCGGCGTTTTGGCTATGAAAAAGTCTTCGGAATAATGTGACAAAAATCTTGTATTTCCTATCTTTTTCCAGTATGATAGTAAACATGCGTAATCGCTGATTGCATGTTCGCCATCGACGGACAATAGGATAGAGAGAGGACAGGATAGATTATCATGGAATTAAAATGTGGCAACGAAGTATATGAATTAGACACAATCATTGAAGAATTTAGTACCATGCTTTTTCGTGTAGCAATGATGTGCATGCACAATAAAGAAGATGCCCAAGATGTTGTACAGGATACGTTTCTGCGGCTCTTGCAGCAGATTCAAAAAGGCAAAACGTTTACAGACAAGGAGCATTTAAAGGCTTGGCTTTTAACCGTTGTATCGAATCGGGGAAAGTCTATACTGACCCTTGCTTGGAATAAACGTACTCAGGGACTTGACAGTGCCATGGAAATACCAGCACCAAAAAAAGAATATGATTATGCTTATGAATATGTAATGCAGCTTCCAAAAAAGTATCGGGTGGCAATTTATTTGTTTTATTACGAAGAACTTTCTACGGAACAAATTGCACAAATTATGAAAACGAAACCTGCGACTGTTCGTTCTTATCTTCACAGAGGGCGGGGAAAATTAAGAGAAATGATGGAGGCAGATGTATGATGTGGAATGAAGATGAATTTTTTAAAGATTATGTAAAATCAGTAGAAGATATAAAGCCAGATTCTGATTTTGTTGCTGGACTAAAGAAAAATACAACCTCTCAAAATGTAGAAAAATTAAAACAGAAAAATAGAAAACGTGTTGTTTCCTGTTTGGCAGTAGCAGCATCCTTAGTATTGTGTTTTGCAATTGGTGGTTTTGGATTTGGACTGTTTGAAAATAATGATAAAACAATGCCTAGCAATCCAGGTTCACTGTCAGCAAATAGAGAACAAAATGTAGGTAGCCAGGGAAGTGTCTGTAGCCAATGTCCTCTTGCAGATGTTGTTGCTATGATAAAAGATATGAATTATATGGTAGATAATCAGATGGGAGAATCATTGTCTGTGGAAGAACGTGAAAACTTGGCAGCTCTCTTATCACAGTGTGAGAAAACGGATCGTTCTGTAGATACGTCTTTAGAAGAAATGATATATTACTGCGTGGGTGATTCCACCTTGAAAATTACTATATATGGGGAAAAGTATGTAATAGTAAACGATGAAACTTATGCAATTAAATAAAAAATGAAAAAAATTGCAACTTTTTCCTGCTATGTAAAGTGTATATTATGTTACCAATTAACGATAGTCTTTTGACTATTTAATAAACGTTAGGAGAAGAAAGCGGATGGCATCCTTTTTGAAGGTTGGTTATCTGCGTTGAAAAACAAGGAGGAAAAAATGAATAAGAAAAGATTAAGTGCATTAGTAATGACAGGAATTTTGGCTGCCAGTTTAACAGCTTGCCAAGGGAAAACAAGCAAAGAGGAGACTTCTGATAATACGAAAGTTGAAGAGGGAAGCAAAGCATTTGGAGATTCCAATGACTCTATGTTAAGCGGAACTTCTGGAAATGTAAGTGCTACTTATAAACAGGTACTGGATAGCTCGCTATCTTTTAAAAGTACAGATGAGGGTGGAGTAGAAACCTATTTAAATCAATTTACATACAATGGTGCAACTGAGCTAGATTCTCCATATGATGTTACAAGATTTGCATATCTTGATTTAGATTTAGATAACGAAAATGAAATTGTATTAGAATTAGATTGTGGTTACGATGGAGCTTATGAAGTATTAAAAGAGATTGATGGAACGGTGTATGGTTACTATTTCAATTATAGAAGTATCAATCAGTTATATACAGATGGAACTATGATGGGAAGTAGCGGGGCATCTGACTCTACAATTTATCGTTTATTGTTCACTGCTTCCGGTGCTACAGAAAGTATACAGAGTGATTCGCAAAGAACAAGAACCGAAACAACTTGGTATGATTTTACTTCAACTAATATAGATATGGTATTAGGAGGGGATTCGCAAAATACAACATCTACAACAACAACTATGGATAGTTTCTACAAACAGGTATTGGATAGTTCTTTATCGTTTAAGAGTACAGATGAAGGTGGAGTAGAGACTTATTTAAATCAATTTAAGTATTTTGGTGCGAATCAGTTGGATACACCATATAATATTGCAAGATTTGCATATCTTGATTTAGATTTAGATAGTGAAAAAGAGATTGTATTGGAATTAGATGCTGGATACGATGGGGCTTTTGAGATTTTAAAAGAGATTGATGGAACGGTATATGGATATTATTTTAATTACCGCAGTATTAATCCTTTATATGCAGATGGAAGTATGATGGGAAGTAGTGGAGCTGCTGACTTTGAAATTTATCGTTTACAGTTTACAACTACAGGATGTACAGAAACTGTGCTTGGTAGCTCGGATACTACAAGTAGCACAGCAACTTGGTATGATTTTACTACTGCTAACATAGATATGGTATTGGGAGGTACTTCACAGACTTCTTCTCAAACTACTACATCTGGTAGCTTATTAAACATTGATGAGGAAACCGTTGGATATGTATTTATGGATTCTGATACAGAATATTTAGCAGAGGATGAAGTAAAATATGTTCCAACAGAAATTTTAAAAATTGCAAGAAATGAAATTTATGCAAGACATGGATATCAGTTTACCAGTGACATGAAAACATTTTTTGAGAATAAGGAGTGGTACAGTGGAACCGTATCACCTTCTAACTGGTCAGACAGCAAATTAAATACATATGAGAAGGCAAATGTGCAATTGATTAAGAAATATGAAAATCAGGGTGCGGAAAAACCATTTTTTGCAAGTGCAGTTGCAGGGGGGACTGTTATTAATGAAGATGGATTTACCCTTACACTTCCTTCTGAGTGGACGGATTCAAACTATTTTGCCATGAAGAGACAGGATTCTGACGAAAAGATTTATAGTTTCTATTCAAAGAATAATTTCGCTTATGGTTCCGGAGGACATGTATTCTCATTGATTATTTATAATACGCCAACCAGTGAGGAAGATTTGGATTTTTGTGATAACTTGATTTCTCTTGGAAATGATGGAACTAACTATTATTTCATGGCACAAAGTACAGATGTGCAGTTTGCTTACGAGATTCCAGAGTTAAGTTCGGAATGGCAGCAGTTAAGTGATACTTATCAGGAAATTGCAGATTCGTTTACTTTAAAATAAACGTTCAAAAGCAAATAAGTACGTTTCTAAATTTTAACGGTCATGTCCTGTTTTGGGGCCTGACCGTTTACTATTTGCTCCAGTAGTGAGGAAAATAAAGGAAATCCAAGATGTCTAATGTTTACTTTAACGTTCTATTATGCTAGAATAAGTATCAGTTTGGGTAATCGTTTAGGATTTATAGATTCTAAACTGTTACATAGTTTGGTTTAATCGTAAGTTGAATGGAGGAAAAAGAGAATGGGAAAATATTTTGGTACCGATGGCTTTCGTGGCGAGGCTAATGTAGTGTTAAATGTAATGCATGCTTATAAAGTAGGACGTTTTCTTGGACATTATTATGGAAAAGAGCATAAGGCAAGAATTGTGATTGGAAAAGATACCAGACGTTCCAGCTATATGTTTGAGGATGCACTTTCTGCTGGTTTGACTGCCAGTGGAGCAGATGTCTATTTGCTTCATGTTACTACCACACCTAGCGTTTCCTATGTGGTAAGAAGTGAGGACTTTGATTGTGGAATTATGATTTCTGCCAGCCATAATCCTTATTATGACAACGGAATTAAAATTTTAAATAGTTTAGGACACAAGCTGGAAGCAGAAGTGGAACAGTTGATTGAAGATTATATTGACGGACCGGAAGATGCCATTCCATTTGCAACCAAAGATCAAATTGGACGCACGACTGATTATACAGTAGGACGTAATCGTTACATAGGATATTTAATGTCCTTGGCTACCCGTTCTTTTAAAGATATGAAAGTGGGATTGGATTGTTCCAATGGTTCCGCTTATGAAATCGCAAAAGGTGTGTTTGATGCACTGGGAGCAAAAACATATGTAATTAACAATCATCCGGATGGAACAAATATCAATACAAACTGTGGTTCTACGCATATTGAAGTGTTACAGCAGTATGTAAAAGAAAAAGGATTGGATGTAGGATTTGCATTTGATGGAGATGCAGACCGCTGTCTTGCAGTGGACCATAAGGGAAATGTAGTAGACGGTGATTTGATTCTTTATGTGTGTGGAGCTTATTTGAAAGAAAAAGGCGAGTTAAATAACAATACTGTAGTTACTACAGTAATGTCAAATCTTGGACTTTACAAAGCCTTTGATAAAAAAGGAATTTCTTATGAAAAGACAGCCGTAGGTGATAAATATGTGTACGAAAATATGATGCAGAATGATCATATTCTTGGTGGAGAGCAGTCCGGTCATATTATTTTTAGTAAATATGCAGCTACTGGAGATGGAATTCTTACAGCACTTATGATTATGGAAGTGATTTTAACAAAGAAAATGCCACTGTCTGATTTAATACGTGAAGTGGTTATTTATCCACAGTTATTAGAAAATGTGAAAGTGACAGATAAAAATGCAGCAATGGAGGACCCAGATGTGCTTGCAGAGGCAAAGAAGGTAGAAGAGGAATTGGGTAATAATGGAAGAATTCTTCTCCGTCAAAGCGGTACTGAGCCTTTGGTGCGTGTTATGGTAGAAGCAGAAACCGATGCTCTTTGTGCAAAATATGTGAAACAGGTAGCAGATGTAGTAAAGAAAAAATGGGGTTACTGTTCATAGGTAGGTATTTTCGGTACCGAAAATAACGTATGAGAGTCTACCTTGTGCAGTTTTGGGCAATTTTCATGCGAAGCATTGCCCAAAACCGTTACAGTTCACATGCTTGAGAACTGTAACAAATTGGGGGCGATAATTCCCAATGAAAAAAGTATGGACAATTAGCGGTTTATCATGCTATAATCGTATATTGAATGGGTATATCTGCGCTTGCCGTGAGTAGTATGCCTTAATGCGCAGAACCGTGTATGGAAAACAATAGAAATAAGTGTGGAACAGATTCTGCACGAAGGAGGAAACAAGAACAATGAGTTTACAGGTTGAAAAGTTAGAAAAGAATATGGCAAAGCTGACAATCGAGACCAGTGCAGAGGAATTTGAAGCTGCAATCGAGAAAGCATATCAGAAAAACAAAGGCAAGATGAACGTACAGGGATTCCGTAAAGGAAAAGCACCTCGTAAGGTAATCGAGAAGATGTACGGTGCTGGTGTGTTTTATGAAGAAGCTGCCAATATTCTTATGCCAGAAGCTTATGGTAAAGCAGTAGATGAGTGTGACCTTGAGATCGTTTCTCAGCCATCTGTTGATGTAGTGCAGGTTGAGGCTGGTAAGCCATTTATCTTTACTGCTGAAGTTGCAGTGAAGCCAGAAGTAACACTTGGAACTTACAAGGGTGTTGAAGTAGAAAAGAACGAAGTAGAAGTTTCAGATGATGAAGTGACTGCTGAGATTGATAGAGTAAGAGAGCAAAATGCAAGAACAATTAACGTAGAGGACAGACCAGTTCAGGATAAGGATCAGGCTGTTATTGATTTTGAAGGATTTGTAGATGGAGAAGCATTCGAAGGTGGAAAGGGAGAAGATTACTCTTTGACAATCGGATCTCATTCATTTATTGATACATTTGAAGAGCAGTTAATCGGTAAGAACATTGGGGAAGAAGTAGAAGTAAACGTAACATTCCCAGAAGATTACCACGCTGCAGATTTAGCTGGAAAGCCTGCATTGTTCAAGGTTACTATTAAAGCAATCAAGGTAAAAGAATTACCAGAGCTTGATGATGATTTTGTACAGGATGTATCAGATTGTGAAAATGTAGCTGCATACAAAGAGCAGGTAAAGGATAGCCTTACTAAGAATAAGGAAGATGCTGCAAAGGCTGCTAAGGAAGAAGAAGTTGTAACAAAGATTATTGAGGATGCTACTATGGATATTCCAGATCCAATGATCGATACACAGGTTCGCCAGATGGTAGATGACTTTGCACGTAGAATTCAGGCACAGGGATTGTCTATTGAGCAATACTTCCAGTTTACTGGAATGGAGCCACAGGCATTCTTAGAGCAGATGAAGCCACAGGCATTAAAGAGAATCCAGAGCAGATTAGTATTAGAGGCTGTTGTTGTAGCCGAGAATATTACAGCATCTGATGAGGACATCGAGGAAGAATTGAAGAAGATGGCAGAGGCTTATCAGATGGAATTAGATAAAGTAAAAGAATTATTAGGCGACGAGCAGAAGAAACAGCTTGCTGACGATATTGCAGTACAGAAGGCAGCAGATTTTGTTGTAGAGAATGCAGTAGAGAAATAAGATATATAATAGGAAGAGGAGCTACACACCGTTGGTGTGTAGCTCCTTTTTCATGAATTGTTCCATGTTTTTGGAAGAGAGAAGAAAAAAGGGGTCAAAAACAATTAAAAATGACCTTCTTTTTTTCATTTCTTTTGCATATTTTATAAAAAAGTCAATGGAAAATGTCTATGCTTTCTTTGATTCAATTATTGAACCGTTTTATATGGAATGGTCCTATGCTTTTGCTTCTTGGAATGACACATATATATTTCACTTACCGTTTGCATTTCGTACAGAGAAAGGTAGGAACGGGGATCAAATGGTCTATGACACCAGAACCGGGGCAAAAAAAGAGATTTTCTTCATTTTCTGCCCTTAGTACCACTCTTGCTGCAACACTGGGTACAGGAAATATTGTAGGTGTATCCTCCGCAGTTGTCATGGGTGGTCCTGGTGCCGTATTTTGGTGCTGGGTTACAGGAATTTTTGGTATGGCAACTTCTTATGCAGAGTGTTATCTTAGTATGCTGTTTCGTAAAAAAAGAAAAGATGGTTCCTACTATGGTGGGCCTATGTATGTGTTGGAGCAGGGGATGAAGTCTAAAAAAATGGCTTGTTTTTATGCCTTTTGTACTGTTCTTGCTTCCTTTGGGGTAGGTTGTATTACGCAGTCAAGTGCTATTACAGAAACCGCCTTTTCCCTTTGGCAACTACATCCCTACTGGGTCAGCGTAGCAATTGCCATTTTAATTGGCATGGTGTTAATGGGTGGGGCAACTGCCATTTACAAAGTCTGCGAAAAACTGGTACCTGCCATGGCTGTTTTTTATATTGGAAGCTGTCTGCTTTTGTTATGGTATAACCATGCCTATCTTTCAAACGCATTTTTTCTTATTTTTGAAAATGCGTTCTCTCCAAACGCATTCGTATCTGGCATTGCTGGTGGTGGATTTATGCTTGCCGCCCGTTATGGCATTGCCAGAGGGCTTTTTACCAATGAGGCAGGACTTGGTTCCGCCGCCATTGCCGCTGCATCTGCCCATACAACTTCCCCTCACCGTCAGGCTTTGGTATCTATGACTGCCGTATTCTGGGATACAGTTGTAATGTGCCTGATTACAGGACTGGTGATTATTACCCATTTGCTTCGGTCTCCAAGTCAAATTACCTCTGTAAACAGTCTTACCGCCGATGCTTTTTCTGTACTGCCCGGTGGAGAATTGCTACTTGGAATCTCGCTTATTTTATTTGCTTTTGCCACACTTGTTGGTTGGTCTTATTTTGGCAAAAGTGCCATGGAATATTTATATCCAAAAGGCAATGGCATGGGGTATATTCTTGTATATCTGGTCATGATTTTTGTGGGTGGCATAGCTTCTCTGGATTTTGTCTGGGAAACGGCAGATTTATTAAATGCTTTTATGGCCATACCAAATTTGATTGCATTATTTGCGCTGCAAAGGTATTTGCCAAAGGAATAGAGAGTATATTCCTCGCTACTGGCGTAAAAAAGGGGCTATACACGAAACGTGCATAGCTCCTTCGATTTTGCTATTCCAACGTATTTAAGAATTGTTTCATTGTATCATGTGAAACACCACCCATGTATACATATTCCACGCCTTCATATACGAAAACTGCGTTGGTACAAGAGATGTTTCCTGATTCGATTCCCCAATTGATTGGTCCATCTGTGTCCACTGTATAAAGCACTGCTTCTACACCAAGATTTTTTAGTTCATATACTTCCGCATCATACATATCAGAAGTATCGTTGGATAAATCAATATTCATACGAGTGCTAACAAATCCCAACTCGTTATCTTTGTACTCTTTTGTTATATTTTCATCTGTGCGAAGAGATATTTGCACCAAAATAGGTGTTTGATAATTCTCGCCGGTGGAATAGAAGAGAAAATCTCTGCCATCCTCTTCTTCTTTTGGATAAAGTTTTACATCTTTCAAGTCACCAGTTGCATACAATTTATCTGAAATTACAATTCCGTACAACTTACCATCTTTGGATACTTTGGGGGCATATTCTATACAACCATCATATTGATATGCCTCTTTGGTATCTAAAAGATGTATTCCGATGGCATCACCGACTTCGCTTATGCTATTCATGTTCAAATCTTCTTTTGGTGCATCTTTTGACAGCGTTAAATATTCTTCTTTCATCTGCACTTTTTCGGTGGTTCCGTCTTTCTGTTCTACGGAGAAGCTATAAGTAAAATAATGGACAATTTTATCTACAGCCGCCCTTACTACGTCTGTTCGGCTGACACCTACAAACAGTGCGATAGCTGCAACAGCTCCCAAAGCTGCTCGAACTCCGGATTTTCTGCTTGTTCTTTTTGACATTTGTGTATTTTTTATCGCATCTTTGATTTGTTGATCCATTTCGTTGGATATTTCCATTTTCTCATACATTGTCTGATAATCCTTTTTATTCATATACATCACCCTTCCTGAATGCTGGTTTTCAGCAACTCTCTTCCTTTTTTTAGTCGCATTTTTACAGCAGATTCCTTACAGTTTAGTATTTCTGCAATTTCTTTGCAGGTATAGCCCTCGAAATAATGCAGATAGATGGTAATTCGCTGTTTTTCTGGCAGACTTTTGACTTCGTGGTATACGGCTTTTTCACGTTCATTCCATTGCCAGTTGTTGCATTCCGGTGTTTCAAGCATTTCCTCTGAACTTGTTATATTTCGTTTCCAAAAACTTTTTAATTGATTTTTGGCAAGATTTATGGTTACGCGTATCATCCATCTTTTTTCATGTTCACTGGTTTCAAAATCTGGCGCATGATATAATCTCTTAATAAAAACCTCCTGCAACAAATCCGATACATCTTCTGGATTTTTCAAATATGTAAATCCAATGCGATATAGCAAGTTTTTATATCGCTCATAGACCTCATCAAATTCTTGAGTACCCAACTTTGATTTCATGTTCTTATCGACCTCCTTCACTATATATACAATTGAAACTTTGAAATGGTCAAGTGCAATTTTGGTTATGTTTTTGGCATCCCAACCATGCGGAAATGAAAGAAGACCTATAAAAAAGACATTGAAGTGGTGTATGGTTTAGAAACAATAAATATGCACCTGATTAGAATAGATTGGGATGTTTAAAGCAAATCGGGGTAAGTCTTTCAAAGACTTACCCCGATTGTTTATATTTTTTGTATTAGTTGCTCTTATTCTAATTGAGTAACTGGTCAGAAGCAGAACCGCTACCTAATTTTCTAATTCCATGATAAGCATATTGCTTTTAAAGCCAGTTTCTTTCGTAAATAAGGATGTATAAAAATTCTTCTTTCCTTTTGGAACCCAGATAATAATATTATTTAAATCGTAAAAAGCATTCTTGTCTACTTCGGAAAGTGTATCTGGAATTACAATATCTGTGATTTTTTCACAATAGTAAAATGCACTGCCGGATATTGTCGTAACTCCAGGTTCCAATACCACTTTTCCTTCTGTTTTTGCAGGGCACAAAAGAAGTTGGCTTCCGTCTTTTGTGTAAAGCATATTGTTGACTACTTTTAAATTATTATTTTCTTCATCTACGGAAATAGACTTTAATTTTGAGCTTGAAGCATAAATTGCGCTAGAAGTGCTTACATTTTTTCCAAGATGTACCGTTTCTAAATTGTCGCAATCAAGTAACCAGTTTATATCTGTAAGTGTATCAGGTAAGGTCAAATTTTTTAATTTGTATAAAAAAGTAGCAGTAGGAGAGCCATACCAAGTCACGTATCCAACACTGGTCACACCATTAGGAATGGAATAGGTTTCTATGGTGCGTGGTAAAAATAGCAGTTGCGTTATCTCTTTATTATATAAAACGCCATCTACAGATGTAAAATAAGGATTTTCGCTTGAAACTGTAATTTCTTTCAATGCGCTCAGTCCATGAAATGTTTCAAAGTCTTTTTTGGGATTATCATACTGTGCGCCTAAGTGAATACTCTCAATCGTATCTAAGCCAATTTCGCCAGCTACATTGAAGCAATTGCCCAAATCTACCTTGTTAGGAATGATTACTTTTTTTAGGTTTCCTTGATTACAAAAAACATGCCCGTCAACGGATTGAACGGATTCGGGAAATGTATAGGTATCCCCATCTATTTTATAGCAGGCGACTAATGTTTCATCTGCTTTTGAAACAATAGAACCATTTGTTTCATAATAATAGGCATTTTCAGCCGAAATTTGTATGTTATCTAATTTTTTGTAAGAAATATGGCAAAGTGCAGAATCCATAGATGATACTTTTTTTCCAATGTTTATTTGTGTTATGTTGTTACAATTTTTAAAGGCGTTTATGTCTATGGTTGTTACAGTGTCACCTGTAGCTACAGTGCCGGACATTTTTGCAGGACATTTCTTTAAAGTTTTACCATTTTTAGAATAAAGCAGTCCGTTTTTGGAAGTATACTTAGTATTCTTCTTACTTACAGAGAAACTTTTTATGGAAGTGTCTTCTAATATAGCTTCGTTTATACTTTTCACACTACCATATATATTGCAGACTTTGTTAGAAGCAAAGCAGGCAGACACTAAGGTGGATTGCTTCTTGTCTAATAACATGTTACCTCGTTTTGAAAAATATGGATTGCTACTATGTACACTGAATGATTTAAGTTTTGCGCAGTTGAGGAAAGCTCCGTTACCGATTGTTTTTACGGATTTACCAATGGAAAAACTTTTTAAATTTTTACAGGCATAAAAACAATACTTTCCAATGGTTTTTAAACTAGCTGAGGAGCTAATTGTATTGAGCTTTGAACATTGGGAAAAAGCACAGTTTCCGATGGAAGTTACTTTTTTTCCTAACTTCACTTTTTTTAGAGATTTGAAGTCTGCAAAAGCATAGGTGCCAATATGCGTAATCTTATCTCCAATAACAATAGTTTCCACTTCCTGTTTAAGAAGATCTTTATGAGGGCTGTCTCCTAAAAAGTTGCGATAGTCTTTCCAACGCTCCAGAGAACGGTAACAAGTTGTTTCCTCATTAGGAGTATACCGACCATCATACATAGCACCGCTTCCGCTAAGAGTCAGGGTTTTTGTTTTTTTGTTATAAGAAAAGGTCGCGTTCTCACCGCATGCTCCTGAAATCTTGTAGTAGGATAATTGAGTTCCTTTTGCATATAGATATTTATTATTTTTACTTACTGTAATTGAGGTAAGGTTATCACAGCCTTCAAAAGTATTTGGATACACGGTTTTTAATTTTGAACCGATAGTTACAGAAGATAAATTCGTACAATTGCAAAATGCTCCGAAGTCCAATTCTTCTAAGGTATCGGGGAAATTTAGAGTTTTTAAGGAAGTACATCCTGAAAATGCCTGATAGTCTATTTCTTTTACTTTTCCAAAGTCAATTTCTTCCAAAGCTGTACAATTTTCAAAAATATCATAACCAATAGTTGTAATTCCATCAGAAACCACAAGTTTTTTCATTTCGTTTCTATATTTCGTGATGCTGCTCTCCCAATTATTGTCTGATACTTTTCCGGTACCAGTAATCGTCATTACTTTTGTTGTTCGATTGTAACTCCAATTGCCTCGATATGAAAAAGAGCCTGTTATTACAATGTCGCTAGTTTCTGCATGTGCAGTAACGGAGGTTGGTAGAAGTCCTCCTATCTCTGCAAAACAAGGTGCGTAAGTAGCCATCATACATATACTTAATGCTCCAGCTGTTATCTTTTTCCATTTTTTCATTATCGTCTCTCCTTTAGAATTTTTTGTGTTTCATAAGGAATACTCTTTTGATTTGTAAAAAGCTACACTTTTTGAAAAAAATAAAAAAGTGTAACTCCCTTTGATAACTCAATAGGAATTACACTCTCAAAAGTTTCTTATTTAACTGTTAGTCTTCCATTTTTTCATCTAACTCCGATTGACGATTTCGCAAAAAATCAGCTTTTCTCATTGAAAAAGCCTAAGTTTTGTTATACAATAAATGGGAGTGTATTTAGGACAGATTGCACTTACAATATTTGGTAAGTGACAGGCGTCAGAACACATAGAATGGATGAAAAATTTAATAGACATAATAGCGCAGAATATGCGAGATATACACGATGGGATGGAGAGATTCCAACGGTTATGTGTGACAAATAATAGGTAAAATAGGAGGAGGAAAATTATGAGTTTAGTACCTTATGTAGTTGAGCAGACAAGTAGAGGAGAACGTTCTTACGACATTTATTCCAGATTGTTGAAGGATAGAATTATTTTTCTTGGTGAGGAAGTCAACGATGCGTCTGCAAGTATTGTAGTAGCACAGTTATTGTTCTTGGAGGCAGAAGATCCAGGAAAGGATATCAATTTATATATTAACAGCCCAGGAGGTTCTGTAACCGCAGGTATGGCAATTTATGATACTATGAACTTTATTAAGTGTGATGTATCTACTATTTGTATTGGTATGGCAGCCAGCATGGGAGCATTCTTGCTTTCTAGTGGAGCAAAAGGAAAACGATTGATTTTACCAAATGCAGAAGTTATGATTCATCAGCCATCTGGTGGTGCCAGAGGACAGGCAACAGAGATTCAGATTGTTGCAGAGAATATTTTAAGAACAAAGCAAAAGTTAAACGAGATTCTTGCTGCAAATACAGGAAAACCAGTTGAGCAGATTGCACTTGATACAGAGCGTGATAATTATATGACTGCTCAGGAAGCAGTGGAGTATGGTCTTGTAGACAGTATTGTTACAAGTCGTCAGTAGGCGATACGAAAAGGAGAAGAAAGGTGGTAAAGTATGGCTGGTAAGGACGATAGAAAAAATGTAAGATGTTCTTTTTGTAATAAAAGTCAGGAACAGGTAAGAAAGATTATTGCTGGACCGGATGTATATATATGTGATGAATGTGTGGACATTTGTGCAGAAATCATGGAAGAAGAATTTCAGGATTTTGAGACTGATAGCGACATCAATTTATTAAAACCAAAAGAAATCAAGGATTTTCTTGATCAGTATGTCATTGGACAGGATGATGCAAAGAGAGCGCTTTCTGTAGCAGTATATAACCATTATAAACGAGTGATGATGGAGAAGAGTCTTGATGTAGAATTACAAAAGAGCAACATTATCATGGTAGGTCCTACTGGTTCTGGTAAGACATATCTTGCACAGACTTTGGCAAAATTATTAAATGTACCATTTGCCATTGCAGATGCTACAGCTTTGACAGAAGCTGGTTATGTAGGTGAAGATGTGGAAAATATTCTGCTTAAGATTATTCAGGCAGCAGATTATGACATTGAGCGTGCAGAGTATGGAATTATCTACATTGATGAGATCGATAAAGTAACGAGAAAATCAGAGAACACTTCCATTACCCGTGATGTTTCTGGTGAAGGTGTACAGCAGGCATTGTTGAAGATTTTGGAAGGTACTGTAGCAAGCGTACCTCCACAGGGTGGAAGAAAGCATCCACATCAAGAGTTTCTTCAAATTGATACCACAAATATTTTATTTATTTGTGGAGGTGCTTTTGATGGATTGGAGAAGATTATTGAGGCTAGAATTGGTAAGAAGTCTATCGGTTTCAATGCAGAAATTCCTGATTTTGATGAGAAGAATGTGGGAGAGATGTTTAAGCAGGTACTTCCACAGGATTTTGTTAAATTTGGTTTAATTCCAGAGTTTGTAGGTCGTGTGCCAGTAAGTGTGGGACTAGATTTGTTAGACGAGGATGCGTTAGTTCGTATTTTAACAGAGCCAAAGAATGCAATTACTAAGCAGTACAAGAAATTGTTTGAGATGGATCATGTGGAACTGGAATTTGAAGAGGATGCAGTACGTGCCATTGCTAAAAAGTCTGTAGAGCGTAAGACAGGAGCCAGAGGACTTCGTGCAATTATGGAAGATACCATGATGGATACCATGTTCGAGATTCCTTCTGAAAATTTGGTTCGCAAATGTATCATTACAAAAGATTCCGTAGAAGGAAAGGGAAAACCAATCTTGGAATTTGCCGATGAAGAAGAAATCAGAAAAGTAAATGCAGCTAAGACGGTTCGTTTAAAAGACGATGATGAGATTGCATAATGTTTTTGAATGTGCTGTGAGTAGCAACTCAATCATATAAAGATAATAAATTCCCACTTGAATAGAGAAGTATTATATTCAAGTGGGTATTTTCATAGATACGGATAGGAAGAGGTAAGACCAGTGGATAAGACAAAGAAAACGATGCCCGTAGTGGCACTTAGAAATATGCTTGTGATGCCAGGAATGTTGATGCACTTTGATGTGGGCAGAAAGATGGGAATTGCTGCGGTTGAGCAGGCAATGATGGACGAGCAGATGTTATTTGTAGTGGCACAGACAGAGGAGACAGAAAATCCTTCCAAAGAAGATTTATATGAAGTCGGAACGGTGGCAATGATTAAACAAATGATTCGTATGCCCGGAGATGTGATTCGAGTAATGGTAATTGGAATCGACAGAGGACGTTTGCTTGACATAGAAAAGAATGACAAATTTATGGTTGGTATGGTGGAAACCGAGGATGAAGAATCTCTCGTTCAAATGTCTGAAGTTGAGAAAAAAGCAATTTGTGACAATCTAAAAGAAAGCGTAAAAATCTATGTTACAGAAAATAAAAATGTAGGAGAAAAAGCAGTTAGTCGCCTAAAGGATATTAAGAATCCTTCCAAATTGATGGATGAGATTGCAAAAATTCTTCCTTTTACATTTATTCAAAAGCAGGAATTGTTAAGTGAGTTTGATGTAAAAGAGAGATATTTATTATTAGATGCTTTTTTGATGGAGGACATTGAACTTGGAAGAGTGCGTCAGGACTTTCAGATGAAAGTAAAGGAGCATGTGGATAAGAATCAAAAAGAATATTTACTCAGGGAACAAATGAAGGTGATTCGGGAAGAACTGGGGGAAGATTCTCTTAGTGATGCAGAGGAATATTTGATGCGATTAGACGAATTGCATGCTACCGAAGAGACAAAGGAAGCTATTTATAAGGAAATTGAGCGTTTTCGCAGCCAAGGGAGCAGTTCTTCTGAGACAGCGGTACTTCGCAACTATATTGAGACGGTATTATCCCTTCCATGGGAAGAGAAAAGTGAAGATTGCAAAGATTTTTCTCGCACACAGCGCGTTTTAGAGAAAGATCATTATGGACTTACAAAAGTAAAGGAACGAATTTTAGAATCGTTGGCAGTTCGTCTGCTCAATGAAAAGGGGGATAGTCCTATTATTTGTTTGGTAGGACCTCCTGGAACAGGAAAGACATCCATTGCTCGTTCTATTGCAGACGCATTAGGAAAGAAATATGTGCGCATTTGTCTTGGTGGTGTAAGGGATGAAGCGGAAATACGTGGACATCGTAAAACTTATGTAGGTGCTATGCCGGGTAGAATTGCAACTGCCATGAAGCAAGTAGGGGTAAAGAATCCATTGATGCTTTTTGATGAGATTGATAAGATGAGCAGCGATTTTAAAGGAGATCCAGCATCTGCAATGTTAGAAGTGCTGGATGGAGAACAAAATAGCAGATTTGTAGACCATTATGTGGAGATTCCAATGGATTTGTCAGAAGTATTTTTTGTGGCTACGGCAAATTCTGTGAATACCATTCCACGACCACTTTTAGATCGTATGGAGATTATTGAGGTGTCCAGCTATACCGATAATGAAAAACTACAGATTGCCAAAAAGTATTTATTGAAAAAGCAGTTAAAGAAAAATGGATGGGGACCAAAACAGATTTCTATTGATAAGAAAGCTATGGAAACTATTATTACTGCCTATACCAGAGAGGCGGGCGTTCGAAAGTTAGAACGGACCATTGGAAGTATTTGTCGAAGGGCAGCCAAAGAAACCTTGGAACAGGCAAAAGCGCAAGGGAAAAAGGGAACACCAAAAGAGGTGATTGCGGATACCAAGATTCGAGTGACTATTTCTGATTTGGAACATTACCTTGGAAAGCAAAAATATCGAAAAGAGTCTGTGAAGAAAAAGCCAGAAGTTGGCTTAGTAACAGGACTTGCATGGACAAGTGTAGGTGGCACTACTCTTTTGGTGGAAGTGAATGTGACACCGGGAAAGGGAAAATTACAGCTTACTGGTAAACTGGGAGATGTGATGAAAGAATCTGCACAGATTGCCCTTACTTATGTTCGCTCCATTGCAAAAGAGTGTGGAATTGAACAGGAATATTTCTATAAACATGATTTTCATATTCATGTACCAGAGGGAGCTACTCCAAAGGATGGACCATCTGCTGGTATTACCATGGCAACTGCTCTGTTATCCGCAGTAACCAACCGAAAAGTGCGAGGGGACGTTGCCATGACAGGAGAGATAAGCCTTCGAGGAAGGGTTTTGCCAATTGGAGGCGTGAAAGAAAAATTGCTTGCGGCAAATCAGGCAGAAGTAAAAGTTGTTTGTGTGCCGGAACAGAATCGAAAAGATGTAGAAGAGTTAGATGAAGAAATTACAAAAGGAATGGAAATCGTTTTTGTGGAACATGTAGAGCAAGTGTTTGAAACAGCTTTGCTTTTGGAACATGAGAAAAAATAGGCAATTGCAAGCTTGTAATTGTGTGTTTTGAAATGCCTATAATCATAGTAGAAAGGACAATAGATATGCATGTAAAGAGTGTAAATTTAGAGACGGTCTGTGGTATTACCAGTAAGATTCCAGAGAATGATAAGTTGGAAATTGCATTTGCAGGAAAATCAAATGTGGGAAAGTCCTCTTTGATTAACTGTTTGATGAATCGAAAAGCCTATGCAAGAACTTCTCAAAAACCGGGAAAAACCCAGACCATTAATTTTTATAACATTAATGATTTACTTTATTTTGTGGATCTTCCTGGTTATGGATATGCCAGAGTATCTCAGGAGATTAAGAAAAAATGGGGAAAAATGATTGAGAATTATTTGATTCATTCAAAAGAACTTCGCATTATTTTCCTTCTTGTGGATATTCGTCATGAACCTTCCAAGAATGATATTGATATGTATCAGTGGGTACTTCGTTATGGATTTAATCCCATTGTAATTGCCACAAAAGCGGATAAAATCAGTCGTGGTGCGGTACAAAAGCATGTGGGAATTATTCGAAAGGCATTGCGATGCGTAGAAGGAACGCCGATTATTCCATTTTCTTCCTTAAAGAAAACAGGAGTGGAAGATGTTTGGGAATATATTGAGGATATGCTGGAGTTTTATGAAGCAGAGAAAAATGGTGGTTCTGTAGTTTTAGAGGGAAGCGCAGAAGAAGAGTAGAATTCCAAATTTCCAAAATGGAAGTGGGAGGTCTGTAAAGTGGAAAAACAAATGTGGAAGGAAAAACGATATTTTTCGTTGGATGCCTATTTGAAAGAAACTTTTGGAGAGAAGGTATACAAAGTTTCTCTAAATGGTGGAATGACTTGTCCAAACAGGGATGGAGCATTGGATACGAGAGGATGTATTTTTTGTAGTGCAGGAGGATCGGGAGATTTTGCGGCACCCGTTTGTGACAGTGTAACAAAACAGATTGATTCAGCCATTGCCGGAATACGAAAGGCAAAAACAGTGGGAAATAAGTTTATTGCATATTTTCAATCGTACACGAATACGTATGCAGAGGTTTCCTATTTGAAAAAGATTTTTACAGAGGCCATTATGCACCCGGATATTGTAGCCCTCTCGATTGGAACCAGACCGGATTGTCTGGGTGAGGAAGTGCTTTCGCTGCTTGTCAGTCTCAATCAGATAAAACCTGTTTGGGTGGAACTTGGACTGCAAACCATTCATGAGCGGACAGCACGTTTTATTCGTAGGGGATATGAATTGCCTGTATTTGAAAAAGCAGTAGCAGACTTAAACCGAATTGGTGTGCAGGTTATTGTGCATGTGATTGTGGGATTGCCTTTTGAGAGCAGGCAGGATTTGATGGATACCATACAGTATTTGAGTCAATATTCCAAACAGTGGCAGGAAAAGGAACGATTAGAACAAACATTAGAACAAACTGCCGTATCTGCCAACAAAGAGGTAGAGGAAAAACCAGTGATACAGGGAATTAAATTACAGTTGCTTCATGTTCTTCGTGGAACGGATTTGGAAAAATATCAGCCTTATTTTAAAACCTTGTCTTTGGAGGAGTATGTGGATTTAGTGATTACATGTATCGAGCAGCTTCCGCAAGACATTGTGGTGCATCGAATTACTGGAGATGGACCAAAGTCATTGTTGCTTGCGCCTTTGTGGAGTGCCAGTAAAAAGACAGTAATGAATACCATTCACCGAGAGATGAAACAGAGAGATGCTTGGCAGGGAAAACAAATATGAAATGTAATTATTCAGAACCCTCCCCATATATTCGCACTCGTCGTCCTTACGGACGCCATTTCCGTGCTACGCACTAAGACTGCTCATATATGGGGAGGCAACTCTATTCGAGTGCCTCTATAATGGAACAATCAGCTACTTATATGCTAGCATAACGTATCTAATTGTTCCATTATAGAGTGTTCTGAATAGTTACTAAAAAAAATATGTACAGATTTTTTATTTTTGTGGTAGAATGTGAATAGAAACGTAACGATAAGAGGATAGAGTGTTTATCTATTGGGGATTTTGAAACAGATATGTGCTTTTTTGGGAGATGTCAGGAGGCGGTTATGTGGCACAGGATGCATTCACATTATACAAGTTAATTATATTATATATGCTGGATCAGGCAGGGATTTCCCTGACCAATGCGCAGATATCCGATTTTATTTTGGAGATGGGATATACCAATTATTTCAATATACAGTCTGCCATAACAGCTTTGGAAGAAAATGAGTTTATTTCTTTGGAAACTATAAGAAACAGTACCCATGTGCATTTGACCGAAGAGGGAAAAGCGGTGCTTGGGTATTGTGTGCAGGACATTTCCGATGCAATCAAAGGGGATGTAAAAGCATATTTAGAAAAGAACCGAGCGGAGATTATGGAGGAAACTCTGGTGCTGTCAGATTATTATGAAGTAGCAGAGCATGAATATACAGCAAGATGTATTGTGAAAGATGGAACTTCCAATGCGGTAGAGATTAATTTGAATGTAGCGTCGGAGGATGAGGCAAGTACCATCTGTGCCAATTGGAAAGAAAAAAGTCAGGAGATTTACGCCTATTTGATTCAACATCTTTTGGCAGAATAAAAACACCGTTACTGTGTATTCCCACAAAATAAGGGGAATATGCAGTAGCGGTGTTTTGTTATAAGCATTATTTATTTTATTAAAGATTTTACAGCGTTACTTACTACATCAGCCACGCGAGGATCAAATGGCTGTGGCAAAATATTGTCGGCATTCAAATCCTTTTCATCTACAAGACTTGCAATGGCATTTGCGGCAGCAAGTTTCATTTCTTCTGTAATCTGTGTAGCACGACCTTCTAATGCACCCTTGAAAATTCCAGGGAAAGCCACTACGTTATTTACTTGGTTCGGGAAGTCAGAACGACCAGTTCCAACCACCTTAGCACCAGCTCTTTTGGCTGCTTCTGGCATGATTTCAGGAACAGGATTTGCCATAGCAAACAAAATTGCATCCTTATTCATAGAAGAAACCATTTCTTCTGTCACAATATTAGGAGCAGATACACCAATGAAAATGTCTGCACCCTTCAAAGCATCTGCTAAAGTTCCTGTTTTTTGAGAAAGATTTGTTACTTCCATCATTTCCTTTTGCATCCAGTTTAAATTCTCAGATTTCTTAGAAAGAATACCCGAAATATCGCACATTGTTACATTAGGGAAACCGTAGGTAAGCAAAAGTTTCGTGATTGCCACACCAGCAGAACCGGCACCGTTTACTACGATTTGACAATCTTCTTTCTTTTTGTTTACTACTTTTAAAGCATTTATAATACCAGCCAATACCACAATAGCAGTTCCATGTTGGTCATCGTGGAATACAGGAATATCTAACATTTCCTTTAAACGAGTCTCAATCTCAAAACATCTTGGAGCAGAAATATCTTCCAAATTAATACCGCCAAAAGCAGGAGCGATAGCAGCAACTGTTTTGATGATTTCTTCTGTATCTTGTGTATCCAAACAAATTGGGAATGCGTTTACACCGCCAAATTCTTTGAATAATACGGCTTTTCCTTCCATAACTGGCATAGCAGCATGGGCACCAATATTTCCAAGACCTAATACAGCACTACCGTCAGATACTACTGCAACGGTATTTGATTTGATTGTATATTTGTATGCAAGTTCTACATCTTTAGCAATCTCCTTACAAGGTTCTGCAACACCTGGTGTGTATGCGATTGCTAAATCTTCTCTTGATTTTACTTGACACTTGGAAGTGGTTTCAATTTTACCATTCCATTCTTCATGTAATTGTAAAGCTTTTTCGTTTGTAGTCATGAGTATATTCCTTTCTTTCTATATTAATAACTGTTTTCTATATTCCATGATAGCATTAGAAACTGGTGAAATCAAGTGCTTTCCATAGGCGGTCTATGGTCTCTTTAATTTTCGAAGTTTCCATGGCGGAATAGTTGATTAGTAAAATATGTTCCGGGGCCTGTGTCTGGTCTTGGTAAAATTGACTTAAAAAGGAGATTTGCAAGCCCTGTTCGAATGCTCGTTTTTGAAGAGCTTCATCTGAAATATCCGTATCAATTTTTAAAAGGAAATGAAGGCCTGCATGTTCTTCTAAAATGTGAACCTTTGGATTGTTTTGTTTCTTAATACATTCCAAAAAGGTGTTTCGCACATTTTTATAGTAGGTTCGCATACGGTTAATATGTTTTTCAAAATACCCCTGTTCCATAAATTTAGCAAGAGTATATTGCTCAAAGTTTGATACCGTACAGGAATAAAATCCAAGTTTCTGTTGAAAAGAGGAGATTAAAGATTTTGGAAGTACCATGTAACTGATACGAATGGTTGGTGACAATGTTTTGGTAAATGTATTCATATAAATGACTTTATCCGATTCATCAATACTTTGCATGGTTGGTACAGGCCGCCCAAGCATACGAAACTCACTGTCATAATCGTCCTCAATAATATAGCGCATTGGCTGTTCGTTTGCCCAGCGTAAAAGTTGCAGTCTGGTTTGAATTGGTGTCACTACTCCAGTGGGGAAATGGTGAGAAGGAGACAAATGCACTACGCTTGCCTGAGACTGAAACAGCGCAGTAAGATCAATACCATCTTTTCCAGAGGGAATGTACTGCATATTTACTTGATTTGCTTCATAAATTCGAGCAATTTTATGATATCCAGGGTCTTCTATGGCAAAAATATGTGTCCTTCCTAACAATTGAATGAGCAGACTATACAAATATTCCGTTCCAGCTCCAATTACAATTTGCTCAGGGGAGACATCCATGCCGCGAAAACCATATAAATAATTGGCAATTGCCAGACGCAACTCGTAGATGCCACAGGATGGTGAACGGGAAAGTAATTTTTCTTGGTTTTCGGACATCGTTTCACGGAAGAGTTTTGTCCAAATGGAAAATGGAAAGTTTTTTGTGCAGATGGAGTTGTTGGAAAAATCTGCAAAAATAGCAGAGCCTTGTTTTTGATTTTCTTTGGGAGAAATGTAATGGTTCTCTTTTGAAAATGTGGCAGGGAAATTGGAATGTTCCCTTGCTCGTTCACCCACGATAGGTTCAATATCGCTTACATAGTAGCCGCTTTTTGGAATGGAATAAATGTATCCCTCTGCAAGCAACTGATTATAAGCATTTTCCACTGTGATGGTGCTAATGCCAAGGTGCTTGGAAAAAGCCCGTTTTGACGGAAGTTTTTCGTCTGGCAGCAGTTTTCCAAGTTGAATGTCATTTTTGATTGCATTGTAAAGTGCTTCATAAAGAGGCTCTTTTCCATGGCGGTTCATATTATAAGTAAGCAAAAAATCAACTCCATTTCATTTGTTCTGTAAAAAGTGTACCAAAAAAAATTTTTTAGTTCAACTTGGAAATAAGGAAAGCCTATCACTAAGAAAAAATGAGTAGTGATAGGCTTTTTTTGGGAGCAGTAAATGCTAAGTTAGAGGTAGTAATTTTTTAGAATAACAACGAAAAAAAGAGGACG